>NZ_JCAFRP010000015.1:0-110453 GCF_059368315.1 Stenotrophomonas sp. YJH_SMC_119
CCAGCGCAATTCCGTGCTGACCCAATGGCTGCACCACTACAACTGGCACCGCCCTCACATGGGGATCGGTGGCCAGCCACCTATTTCCAGAGTCCTGCTGAACAACGTGGTGGGTTTACACAACTAACAGTCGACTCTACCGACGTTCCCGATTTCCGGCATTGCCGCCCCCCGCATCCCCGGTCATTTTGCCGCCCTCCGACGCACCCAATACCCCACGCCCAGCAGCACGAACCACACCGGGCTGGCGATCAACGCCTGGCGGGTGTCGGCCTGCAGGCTCAGCAGCACCAGCACGGCGGCGAAGAACACCAGGCAGGCCCAGCACATGGCAACACCGCCGGGCATCTTGAAGATCGATGCGGCATGGCGCTCCGGGTAGCGACGGCGATAGGCCATGTAGGCCACCAGGATCAGCGACCAGACGAAGATGAACAGCACCGTCGCCAGCGTCGTCACCAGGGTGAAGGCGGTTACCAGGTTCGGAATCAGGTAGATCAGCAGCGTGCCACCGAGCAGGCACAGGCACGAGAACAGCAGACCACGGGCGGGCACGGCGGCGCGTGACAACTTCGACAACCCGCGCGGGGCGTGGCCCTCTTCGGCCAGGCCGTACAGCATGCGGCTGGTGGAGAAGATGCCGCTGTTGGCCGAGGACGTGGCCGAGGTCAGCACCACGAAATTGATCAGGCTGGCGGCGGCAGGGATGCCGGCGAGCACGAACAGCTGCACGAACGGGCTCTTGTCCGGCACCACCTGGCGCCACGGGGTGACGGCCATGATCGCGATCAGCGCCAGCACGTAGAAGATGATGATGCGCACCGGGATCGAGTTGATCGCCTTGGGCAGGTTGCGCTCGGGGTCGGCGGTTTCGGCGGCGGTGGTGCCGACCAGCTCGATGCCGACAAAGGCGAACACCGCAATCTGGAAGCCGGCGAAGAAACCGACCAGGCCCATCGGGAACATGCCGCCGTCGTTCCACAGGTTCGACAGCGACGCGGTGTGGCCGCTGGGTGAAGTGAAGCCCCACGCCACCAGCCCGGCGCCGGTAATGATCAGCGCGCAGATCGCCACGATCTTGATCAGCGCGAACCAGAATTCCATTTCGCCGAACAGCTTCACCGTCACCAGGTTCAGCGACAGCAGCAGCATCACGCACGCCAGCGCCGGCTTCCAGGCGTCAAGCCCGGGGAACCAGAACTGCGCGTAGGCGGCAATGGCGATCACATCGGCAATGGCGGTGACGATCCAGCAGAACCAGTACGTCCATCCACAGAAGAAGCCGGCCCAAGGGCCGAGCAGATCGGTGGAGAAATCGATGAAGGATTTGTACTGCAGGTTGGACAGCAGCAGCTCGCCCATCGCGCGCATCACGAAGAACAGCATCGCGCCGATGATCAGGTAGACGAAGACGATGGACGGGCCAGCCAGGCTGATGGTCTTGCCTGAGCCCATGAACAGGCCGGTACCGATGGCACCGCCGATGGCGATCAGTTGCAGGTGGCGGTTGGACAGGCTGCGGCGCAGGTGCTCGGGGGGCGTTGCGGGCTCGGTCATGGGCGCGGGCAAAAGGGCGGGCGAAGCGTTCGACGGTAGTCCTCCACAGGCCGGAGCGCCAGCGTCGGATGGGCCAATCCCGTCAAACTTGGCCGCTTTCATCACAATGTGACCGAATACCGGATTCATCCCATTCCGCCCGGCCCGGCGCCATGCTCAGATAGCCGCACCTGCCCAAGGATCGGCCCGACCATGCGCCCTGCCCTGCCCGCCCCGCTGGAGCCCCGGCCATGAGCCGGCTGCGCGTGATCATCGGCGGCACCGCACTGGCGCTGCTGGCCGCAGCCGTGCCGATCGCGGTGATGGCCTACGCCACCTGGGACCGTGCGGTCAGTGTCGAGCAGCAGCGCCTGCGCGACATCGCCGGCCGCACCCTGCGCCGCGCCGACCAGTCCTACCTGGAAGCGCTGGCCGCGTTGAAGTCCGCCGAGGCCGGCGCCTACGATCCGTGCGGGCCGGACCACATCCGGCGCATGCAGACGCTGGTGATGACCTCGCCGTCGGTCGACCAGATGGGCTACTTCGAGGGTGGCAAGCTGCGCTGCACGTCGTGGGGCCCGTTCCTGTCCGACGTCAACCAGCCCAGGTCCGACCACGTCACCAGTGATGGCGCCGGCATCGCCGTGGATGTGCGCCCCGAGGCCAGCGGACGGCGTCAGGTCCTGTCGATCCTGTATGGCAACTACGACGTGCTGGTCGATCCGCGCCGCTTCGTCGATGTCATCGCCGACCCGAACGTGCGCCTTGCCCTGGCCAGCCCGGACGGCCG
The DNA here is from genome assembly GCF_059368315.1 of Stenotrophomonas sp. YJH_SMC_119. NCBI lineage: Bacteria > Pseudomonadati > Pseudomonadota > Gammaproteobacteria > Lysobacterales > Lysobacteraceae > Stenotrophomonas > Stenotrophomonas sp. YJH_SMC_119. The sequence goes on from NZ_JCAFRP010000015.1 coordinate 2,327, forward strand.
CCTCCTGGCCAGGCAGGACGGCATGGATCCGGCATTGCTGGAAACCCTGCTGCGCGCGCCCGGTGAGGGCCTGGACCACAACACCCTGTACGCCACCGCGCGCAACGAAGAGTGGCTGGCGATCGCAACCACGCCGCGTACCGCGCTTGCCGCGACCTTCCGCCAGCAGGCCTGGCTGTTCGTGCCGATCGGCGTTCTGCTGGCCGCCATCGGTGCCGGCCTGGTGATCTGGCTGTCGCGTCGCCGCCTGTCCCTGCGCGGCGAGTTGGCCACGGCGATCCGCCGCCGCGAGCTGTACCTGCACTATCAACCCATCATCGAACTGGATACCGGCATCTGCGTCGGCGCCGAGGCGCTGGTACGCTGGCAGCGCCCGGATGGCACCCAGGTGCGGCCGGACCTGTTCATTCCGCTGGCCGAAGAGGCCGGCATGATCGCCGCAGTCACCGATCTGGTGATCGAGAACGTGGTACGCGACATGCGCGAACTGCTGGTGGCCGACCGCAGCGCGCACATTGCGATCAACCTGGCCGCCGAAGACATCAGCAGCGGCCGTGCGCTGAAGATGATCTCCAAGCACATGGCCGGCAGCGGCATCCTGCCGCAGCAGATCTGGATGGAAGCCACCGAGCGCGGCTTCCTCGATCTGGACCGCGCCCGCACGATGCTGGCACAGGCACGTCGGGCCGGGCACAGCGTGGCCATTGATGATTTCGGCGTCGGCTTCTCCAGCCTGCAGTACCTGGAGCAGCTGCCACTGGATGCGCTGAAGATCGACAAGTCGTTCATCGATGCGATCGGCACCGAGAGCGCGACCAGCCCGGTGACGCCGCACATCATCGACATGGCCAAGGAGCTGGGCCTGTGGGTGGTGGCCGAGGGCGTGGAAACCGAGGCACAGCTGGCGTACCTGCATACCCGGAAGGTCGAGTTCGCGCAGGGCTGGCTGTTCTCGCGGCCGCTGCCACGGGATGAGTTCGTGGCGTTCCACCACAAGCGGCAGCAGCGCTATGGCGCGGCGCGGGAGCACATGCAGAATCCGCGCAGCGTGCCGATCGAGCGTGAGGGGGTGGAGTAGGACGGCGAACGGCGGAGCCCCTCGTGGCGGGTCGCGTATTGCTATCCCAGGGTTGGCCGGGACGGTCGGGTTCGCGGGGGACGCCGTAAACCCGTCCATGGGGGCTTGGCCGCGGCATCCATCCCGCGGACACCCCCGCGAACCCGACCGCCCCGGCCTCTGACAGGTTCCGGCGGCGTCCCGCCACGGAATCAACAGAAGAAGGCAAAGGCAAACGCGGGTCGCTGCGCTCGGTGGATCCCCGCCATGCGTGGATGGCGGGGACCACGGTAGTGCCGGCCGCTGGCCGGCACCTCCGTAACGTTTGCTCTGGGCCTACGCCCAGGCCTTCGGCCGTGCCAGCAGCCACGCCACGCTCACCGCCAGCAGCAGCAACGGCAGCCATCCCAACTGGTTCGGGCCGCCCGCCTGCAGCAGCACACCCCCTGCAACGCCTCCGGCGGCGATGGCGAGGTTCCAGCCGGTCACCAGCATCGACTGCGCCAGATCCGCGGCGGCACCCGCACGCCGTGCCAATGCGGTCTGGAACAACGTAGGCACCGCACCGAAGGCCACGCCCCACAGGATCGTCGCCAGCAGCAGCGCGGTCGCGTCGCCCGGCCACAGCAGCAGCGCCAGCACCGGCACGATGAAGCCGATCACCGCCGCCCACACCAGCGTGCGCAGATGACGGTCCACGCCCCAGCCGGCAATGCCGATGCCGGCGATGGCGGCCACGCCAAAGGCCAACAGCAGGCGGTCCAGCCACGGGCCGGCGCCGGCCTCCACCGCCAGCGGTTCGATGTAGGTGTAGAGCACGTTGTGCGCCAGTACGTACAGCACCATCACCAGCAGTGCACTGCGCACGCCCGGCATGCGCCACACCGTGCCCAGCGGTATGCGCCGGCCAGCACCGGCGGCGGTCAAGGCCGGCAGTGCCCAACGCGCATACGCCAGCAGCCCCACGCCCAGCACGCTCATCAGCGCGAACGCCCAACGCCAGCCGATCTGCTGGCCCAGCAAGGTGCCCGCCGGTACGCCCAGTGACAGCGCCAACGGCGATCCGACCATCGCCACCGCGATTGCCCTGCCCTGCAGCGACGGCACCACCATGCGCGCGGCGTAACCGGCCACCAGCGACCACAGCAGGCCACCACTCACGCCGGCCAGGAAACGCGCGGCCAGGATCAGCGGATAGCTGCTGCTCAGTGCGGTCAGCGTGTTGACCAGCACGAAGCCGGCAATCGCGGCGAGCAGCAAGGGGCGTCGTGGCAGGCGCTGGGTCAGTGCGGTCATCGGCAAGGCGGCCATCACCGAGCCCAGTGCGTACACGCTGACCAGCTGGCCGACCGCCGCATCACTCACGCCGAGGCTGTCGCCCATCGGCCGCAGTACACCGGCCGGCAGGGTCTCGGTCAGCAGCGTGATGAAGCCGCCACCGGCCAACGCCAGCAGGCCGGCCCATGGCAGGCGCGTGGCTTCACCGGCGGGGCTGGCTGCATCGATGGCATGGCCGCTCATCGCACGGTCCCCATATCGGCATACACCGCATCACGCAGTTCGTCGACGAAGGCACCATCCATGCCTTCGTACAGGGTATTGGTCAGTGCCACCACGCTCAGCCCGCGCACAGGATCGACAAACCAGCTGTGCCCGTAGGCACCGCCCCAGCGCCATGTACCTGCGTTCTGCGGCGTACCGGTTGCGGCCGCATCGCGCAGCACCGCAAAGCCCAGGCCGAAGCCCCAGCCGGCCGGTTCCGGCGGTCCCTGCTCGCCGACCTGCGGGCTGGCCATCTCCGCTGCCAGTGCGGACGGCAGGAGGCCTGAACGCTGCACATCACGCAAGGCTTCCAGCACCGCCATCACGTCATCGGCGGTACCGACCAGGCCGGCCCCGGCCGAGGGGAAACGGCTGGCATCGGTGGCGCGCGCGAGGCTGTATTCGATGCCGACCGTACCCTCGAACGGAGCGACCACCTCGCCTTCCTGCAGGCGATGCGGCTGCGGCGCGTCGCTTACATAGGGCGTGGCCAAGCGTGCCGCGTTGCGCGCAGCAAAGGCGGTGTCGCGCAGGCCCAGCGGTGCGGCCAGCAAGCGCTCGTACAGTGCCTGCAGCGTTTCACCCGTCGCTGCTTCGGCAACGGCACCGGCAACGTCCACGCCCAGCGAGTAGAGCCATTGGCTGCCCGGCGCGAACAGCAGTGGCGCCTGCGCGATGCGGCGCACGTTGTCGGCCAGGGAGAGCGGGTTCGCGTCCAGGCCATCGCTGACCCCAGCGCGCGCATACGGGCCGTCGGCATCGGCTTCGAGGAAGCGATAGCCCAACCCGCTACTGTGGCTGAGCAGTTGGCGCAGGCTGATCGGCGGCGTGCTGCCGTCGGCCAGTGCCGGGCGGAAGTCCGGCAGCCAGCGCTGCACCGGCATATCGAGGTCGAGCACGCCCTCTGCTACCAGGCGCAGGATCACCGTGGTCAGCAGCGGCTTGCTGACCGATGCCAGCCGGAACAACTGGTCGCGCTGCATCGGCGTTGCCGTCTCGCGATCGGCCAGCCCGGTCGCGCTGGAGTGGCGCAGCACACCGTGCTCGCGCACCAGCACCACCGCACCGACCAGGCGCTGCGGGTGCACCTGCTGCAGCAGCCGCTGCACCGATGGCAGTGTCGGCGTGGGTTCAAGGGAAGGAGCGGCATTCATCGCGGGAATCCGTGGGGAGAGGCCCGCCACGTTAGGCAGCACGGCGCAGCGCAAAAAGCCGGTTGCCGCTCCGGGCATCATGGACCGTGCAGTCCGCAATCGGCATGATGGCCGGAACTGCAAGGCCGCAACGGTCCCAACGCCACCCCGCACCACAGTGTTGCGATGGCGGAGCCGTCCACTACGGCCGCGCCGACCTACCCTGCCGCTTTCATCGCCCACACGCCCATGTCAGTCCTGGACAACCTCGCCAACCTGCAGACCTTCGTGCACGCGGCCGATACCCGCAGCTTCGTCGAGACCGGGCGCCTGCAGGGCATCTCGGCCTCGGCCGCCGGCAAATGCGTTGCCCGGCTGGAACAGGCATTGGGCGTGCGCCTGTTCCACCGCAGCACGCGCAGCATCACCCTCACCGCCGAAGGCCAGCTGTTCCTGGCGCGTTGCCGGCGCATCCTCGACGAGCGCGATGCCGCACGCACCGAGCTGGCACAACCGCACGCCACGCCTCGCGGCACGCTGCGCATCGGCCTGCCACTGGTGGGCGACCTGACCCTGCCGCTGATGGCCGAGTTCATGGCGGCCTATCCCGATATCCGCCTCGACCTCGATTTCAGCGATCGGCTGGTCGACGTCATCGAGGAAGGTTTCGATGCCGTACTGCGCGTCGGCGAGCCCAGCGACTCACGCATGAACGCACGACGCCTGGGTGTGTTTCCACGCCGCATCGTCGCCTCACCCGCCTACCTGCAGCGGCGCGGCACGCCGCGCACACCGGCCGATCTGATGCAGCACACGCTGCTGCACTATCGCTTCCCCAGTACCGGCAAGCTGGAACTGTGGCCGATCCACTGGCCCGACCAGGAAACACCGCAGGAGCTGCCGGTGCACATGGTGGCTAACACCATCGAAGCGCGGGTAGCGCTGGCACTGCGCGATATCGGCCTGGCGTTCGTGCCCGTGCACTCGGTGCGCGATGCACTGGCCGACGGCCGCCTGGTCACCGTTCTGGACGAGCACGTGCACTCCTGCGGCATCTTCCACCTGCTGTGGCCCTCCGGCCGCCACGTGCTTCCGAAGCTGCGGGTGTTCATCGACTTCGTCAGCGCGCGCCTGGAAACCGTGCCGTAGGCGATCGATCCACCCCATGCCCGGCCCACAGTAGATCCACGCCATGCGTGGATGCCTTTGTAGAGTCGCGCCATCAAACCATTCAGCCAGCCCCGCTATACTGGCCGCTCATTCCTCCCAGAGGCTCGCGACCAATGCGCCATTGATGCCGCCGTCTTCCCACCAGACGGCCTGACTCTTCCCGCCCCTGCGCGCAGGGGAGAACCCGGCATCCATGGAGGTCGCATGACCCCGCATTCCCTCACGCTCGATCGCGTGTCGTATCGATTGGCCGACGGCCGCCCGCTGTTTTCCGATCTGACGTTTTCCTTCGAGCCGGTCGCCACCGGCCTGGTCGGTGCCAATGGCGCCGGCAAGAGCGTGCTCGCACGCCTGCTGGCCGGACGGTTGCTGCCCGACACTGGCCAGGTGCGCGGCAGTGGCCGCGTGTTCCTGTTGCCGACGCCCGGCTATCCGCCCGCCGGCACGGTCGGTGAACTGGCCGGCGTCGGCGCGGAACTGGCTGCACTGCAACGCATCGAAGCCGGCAGCGTGGACGAGGCCGACTTCGCCTGCGTCGGCGACCGCTGGGATCTGCGCGAACGCCTGCAGCAGCAATGGCAGGCGCTTCGGCTGCCCGACGATCTCGATCCCGCCCAGCCGGCCGCGCGCCTCAGTGGTGGCCAGGCCATGCAGGTCGCGCTGTCCGGTGCCTGGGCCAGCGGTGCCGATTGGCTGATCCTGGACGAACCCAGCAACCACCTCGATGCACGCCATCGCCAACAGCTGTACGAACGGTTGCAGCAGTGGCGCGGTGGCCTGCTGGTGATCAGTCATGATCGCGAGCTGCTGGCGCACATGCAGCAGATCGTCGAACTCGATGGGCGCGGGCTGCATCGTTACGGCGGACCGTGGCAGCACTATGCCGATGCTCGCGCCGCCGAGCGCGAAGCTGCCGCCGCCCAGCTCGATCATGCGCGCGCCCAGCACCGCCAGCAGCAACGCAGCGCGCGCGAACAGCACGAACGGCAACAACAACGCCAGGCGCGTGGCAACCGCGATGCGAAGCAGGCCAACCAGGCCCCGATCCTGCTCGGCCGGCAGAAGCAGCGCGCCGAGGCCAGCCACGGCCGCGCACAACAGGTGCAGGCCGAACGCCTGCAGGCCAGCGCAGAGCATCTGCGCGCAGCGGCATCGGCGGTGCACGCGGCGCCGGAACTGGCACTGTTCGCCGGTGCGGGTGACCGTGGCAGCATGCGCCTGCTACAGGCCGAGGCGCTGGTGCTGCCACATGGCTGCAGTGCACCGTTGCAGCTGGAGATCCGCCGCGGCCAGCGCATCGCCGTGGTCGGTGACAACGGCAGCGGCAAATCGACCCTGCTGCGTGTGCTGGCCGGCCAGCTGCCTGCACGCAGTGGCGCCGTGCAACGGCATGCGCCACTGGCCCTGCTCGACCAGCAGCTGCTGGGGCTGTCCGGCGAGCGCAGCATCCTCGACACCGTGCAGGCCGCCAACCCGGACGCGGACCCAGGCGAGCTGCGCACGCGGCTGGCCCTGCTCGGGCTGGATGCACAGCGCATCCAGCGGGCAGCCCACAGCCTCAGCGATGGCGAACGCGTGAAAGGTGCGCTGGCCAGCGTGCTGTACGCCGATCCCGCGCCCCAGCTGTTGCTGTTGGACGAACCCGGCAATGCGCTGGACCTGAGCGCATTGCAGGCATTGGAGGAACTGCTTGCGGCGTGGCCGGGCGCGCTGGTGATGGTGAGCCACGACCGGCACCTGCTGCAGGCATTGCGACCGACCCACGTGCTGCAGGTGAGCACCGGGGGCTGGCAGTGGCGCGACAGTCTGTAGAGTCAAGCCATGCTCGACTCCGCCATGCATCCATCCACGCATGACGTATCGACCAGGGGGTAGTGCCGGCCGCTGGCCGGCAACCCATGGATCCTCAATGCACCGTCAACGCTTCCACACCGGGAACGCCTGCGGCAACTGCTGCCACAGCAATGGCCCCGCACGCAGCTCCTGGTCGTTGAGCAGACACGCATCCAGCTTCGAGCGCACCGCGCGCTCATCCATGTGCACGCCAATCACCACCAGTTCCTGGCGGCGATCCCCCCACAAGGGATGCCACAGCCGCTGCATCGCCGTGTGCGCTGCCGCATCCGGGAATTCTTCCGGCCCCGGCAGCGGCGCGCTCCAGCAGTCGGCCTGCTGCCGCGCCTATCCCAAGTCGCTGTAAGGCAGCGGCGTGGGCGGCAACAACGGCGCGGTGTCTTCCAGCCCGGCCCGCACGCGGTCACGTGCGGCGTACCAGAAGCCCGCCGCCTGCGTGCGCGTCGCAGCGCCCACGGTGTTCAGCTCACCCACCCAGTCCATGCGGTTGGCCAGCCAGAACCAGCCTTTGCTGCGGATCACGCCGGGCATGCCGGACTGCAGCGCGCGGGCGAAGCGCGCCGGGTGGAACGGACGTCGCGAGCGGTAGACGAAGCTGCCGATGCCGTACTCCTCGGTTTCCGGTGTGTGCTCGCCCCGCAGTTCCTTCACCCAGCCCGGCGCGCGTTGCGCACGCTCCATGTCGAAGCGACCGGTATCCAGCAGCTCGGCCAGCGGCACATCGCCGAAGCTGGACAGCAGCAGCTTCGCGTCGCGGTTCAGGCCACGCAACACGGCCAGCGTGTCCTGCAACGCTTCGTCATCCACCTGGTCCACCTTGCTGACCACTATCACGTCGGCGAACTCGACCTGCTCGCATAGCAGGTCAACCACGCCTCGATCATCCTCCGGGCCGGCCTGTTGGCCGCGCTCGGCCAGTCGCGACGTCGAGCCGAAGTCGGCAAGGAACGCGCTGCCGTCGACCACCGTCACCATCGTGTCCAGCCGCGCGATATCACTCAGGCTGAAGCCATGTTCGTCGCGCACCGCGAAGGTGGCCGCCACCGGCATCGGCTCGCCGATGCCCGTCGATTCGATCAGCAGATAGTCATAGCGGCCCGCATCGGCCAGGCGCCGCACTTCCTGCAGCAGGTCGTCGCGCAGCGTGCAGCAGATGCAGCCGTTGCTGAATTCCACCAGCGTCTCTTCAGTGCGGCGCAGCTCGGCGCCACCTTCGCGCACCAGCTGCGCATCGATGTTGACCTCGCTCATGTCGTTGACGATGACCGCCACGCGCAGGCCCTCGCGGTTGCGCAGGATCTGGTTGAGCAGGGTGGTCTTGCCGGCCCCGAGGAAGCCGGACAGCACGGTGACCGGAAGACGACGGTCGGCACGGGAAACAGTGTTCATGTCGGAGCGGGTTGGCTGCGGAACAGGAATGTTACTGTATAACACTTACTGCGCAAGGAACCTCCCCCGATGAAGTCGCCTTCTGCCGCCCTGCTTGATGCCGGCGCGGTCGCCCTGTCCAGCCTGTGCCTGCTGCACTGCCTGGCGCTGCCCCTGCTGGCCGCCGCGCTTCCCCTGTTCGGCACCTGGGCCGAGGCGGAATGGGTGCACCTGCTGTTCGTGACCATCGCCCTGCCACTGACCGGCTACGCGCTATGGCGCGCCGAGCGCCGTCACCCGCTGCCGGTGCTGGCCTGGGCCGCCGCTGGCGTCGGTCTGGGCCTGTTGCTGGCCGGCGCGCTTGCGCTGCCCTCACATGACTGGGAAACGCCGATGACCGTCACCGGCAGCCTGCTGCTGGCCGCCACGCATATCTGGAACGCACGGCACCGGCACGGGGGTAGAGTCGACTGTTAGTCGACTGCTCTTCGCTCGGGCTGCATAGAACCCCGCGCTTCGCGCGATAGTCGACTAACAGTCGACTCTACCGCCCCCCGGCCTATTTGCCGTAGCGGCGCAGCAGCTCCACCAGCACCGCGGCCTCGTCTGCCCGCTGCTGCGGGTCGTCGGCACCCACCACGTGTTCCTGCAGGTGCTCGTGCAGCAGCTCCATCAGCAGGCTGTGGGCGGCACCGCGCACGGCGGCGACCTGCACCAGCACGTCCGCGCAGTCGCCGGCTTTACCCTCGGGCTGGTCCAGCGCCTGCTCCAACGCCGCCACCTGGCCGCCGATACGGCGTACCCGGGTCAGCAGCTGCTTTCGATTCTTGTGTACATGGGCCATGGCGGGATCGTATACCCTATGGGGGTATCCACTCCAGCTCCCGCCGCCATGCACTTGGACGCCCTCGCCGCCGCCCGTCGCCACGAACACCGCTTCGACGACGGCAATCCGCTGGCCGAACGCAATACCCGCCGCGCCCTGTGGCTGACCGTCGGCATGATGCTGGTGGAGATCGTCGGCGGCTGGTGGTTCAACTCCATGGCCGTGCTCGCCGACGGCTGGCACATGAGTTCGCACGCGCTGGCGCTGGGCCTGGCGGTGTTCGCCTACCGCTGCGCGCGCCGCTACGCGCACGACCCGCGCTTCGCCTTCGGCACCTGGAAGATCGAGATCCTGGCCGGCTACACCAGCGCCATCGCCCTGCTCGGCGTCGCCGCGCTGATGGCCGTGCAGTCACTGCAGCGGCTGTGGGTACCGGCGCCGATCCACTACAACGAAGCCATCGCCATCGCTGCGGTAGGCCTGGGCGTGAACCTGCTCTGCGCATGGTGGCTGCACGACAGCCCGGGCCACGCGCATCACCACCACGGGCATGACCATGGCCATCATCACGGGCGTGACCACCAACACCACGATCACGGCCATGCGCACGGTCACGACCTCAATCTGCGCTCGGCCTACGTGCACGTGCTGGCCGACGCCGCCACCTCGGTGCTGGCCATCGTCGCCCTGCTCGGCGGCAAGCTGCTGGGCCTGACCTGGCTGGACCCGGTGATGGGCCTGGTCGGCGCCGTGCTGGTCACGGTGTGGGCTGTAGGCCTGCTACGCGACAGCGGCCGCATCCTGCTCGACGCGCAGATGGACGCACCAGTGGTGGCCGAAGTTCGCGAAGTGATCGAACAGGGCCCCTGGCCGGCGCGCCTGGCCGACCTGCACGTCTGGCAGGTCGGTCGCGGCAAGTACGCGGTCAGCGCCAGCGTGGTTACCAGCGACGCCCGCCTGGATGCGGATACCGTGCGCAACGCACTGGCGATCCATGAGGAGCTGGTGCACGTGACGGTGGAGATTCACCGCATCGTGTGATCCATACCGGGTAGTGCCGGCCGCTGGCCGGCAACCTCATGAGCTTCGGACCCAAACTGCAGTTGCCGGCCAGCGGCCGGCACTACCCTAGAGCTTCAACATCATCCGCAGCAGGTACATCAGCAGCGGCAGCGCACTCAGCACCGCACCACCGATGCCGATCCACGGCCAGCGCTCGCCGCGCACGCGCGAGGCCACCGCCAGACCGCAGCCCACCAGTGCCGCGCCCAGCACGCCCACGCCCAATCCCGCAACCATGCCATTGCCGCCTGCGGCCACCGCCGCCTGCGCCGCCAATGTGCCGGCTCCCCAACCCACAGCGATCCCCAGCCAACTGGCCATGCCGCACCACGGTGCCTTGCCCTGCGCCATCCGAAAACCCCTTTGTTCTTGCCGAATTTCTGTACGGGCGACGCCCGAGTGCCGCCTACACTAGCCGCACCTGCCCTGTAGGGACATCCCATGCGCATGCTTCGCCTGCTGCTGCCCGGTGCCGTCCTGCTGCTCACCGCCTGCAGTGGCGATGCCGGGCTTCCTTTCAGCGCCGATCCGTTGCAGGGCTGCTTCGCCACCGGCGCGCGCAAACCGGCCGACTTCCGCATCGACAGGGAAGGCGGCCAGTACTTCGTTTCCTTCAGCCGCGGCGACCAGTGGCAACGCGAGCCGAATGCCCTGCACAAGGCCACGCGCAGCGAGATCAGCCGCTACTTCCGCGATGACGCCGAGCAGATCGACAGCGCGTTGATCCGCATGGCGGGCGGCTTCGGCATCTTCCACTTCAACAGGGACGCGACGTTGAAGGGCAAGGCCAGCGATAGTGACTACATGGCGTTGATGCTGATCGGTGCTGGGCCGGTGTATGCGGTGAAGTGCCCGTAAGACGCAATGATTCTGATGGCGGCTCAGGGCACTATGGGCGCATCCTGTCTTCTTTGAGGAGCGATGCCAATGCTGCTGTTTCTGCTGCTTGCGGTAAGCGCGCCGAAGACCCAGGGGGCCTATGACGAAGTCCGGCAGCTGCCCGATGGGCAGACCCTGATCATGCGCACCCTGGACTGGGATCTCGGTGATGGTCGCCACGAGCGCGTTACCGTGCATTGGCTGCTGCAGGAAGACGGCAGCCTGCGCTACGACTTTGATCGGCAGCCACCGGAAACCCAGGACGTCCATCGTCGGTCGTGCGCGCTGCAGGGCATGCAGCCCTCGCGTGGCGTCAACATGATTTCAGGAGAAGGAGCCACGCACGGCTTCAGCTGCACCAGCCAGCGGTAGCGCCGAGCCCTCGCTCGGCTCCACCCGTCTACATCCACGCATGGCGTGGATCTACTGCAGCAGCCACACGTGGCCCCGGCAACAGCTGCGGTACCATGCCCTCCCCCGAACCGCCCCGGTACCCGCCGTGCCCCACTACACCGGCCCCCTGCTGACCCGCGACAGCGCCGACACCCTGCGCCGTGCCCATGACAAGGGCGCTGCCGACTGGCAGGGCTCGCTCGACCTCGGCCGCAGCGAGGACAGCGTGGCGCTGGATGCCGACGGCTTCCGCTTCCGTGGCCAGCCCTACCCGTGGCCGGGCAAGCTGAAGGACCGCACGCTGTACTACTGGGACGGCGAGGACTTCGCACCGATCTCGCGCTACAGCGGCTCGCTGATCAAGCTGGTGCCGACCGAATGGGGCGCACCGACCTTCGAGATCGACGGCATCAAGATGCTGCCGACCTCCAAGCTGTCACCCTTCGAGGATGCGCGCCGCAAGGTCGAGCTGGTCGCCCCGGCCGGCAAGGTGATCCTCGATACCTGCGGTGGCCTGGGCTATTTCGCCGCCTGCGCGTTGGAGGCCGGTGTCGGCCAGATCCGTTCGTTCGAGAAGAATGCCGACGTGATGTGGCTGCGCACGCTCAACCCGTGGTCACCGGATCCGGAATCGGCTGCGGCCGGTGGCCGGCTGCAGTTCAGCCACGGCGATGTCTCGCAGCAGATCGAACAGGTGGCCAGCAGCAGCGTCGACGCGATCCTGCACGACCCGCCGCGCTTCGGCATCGCCGGCGAACTGTACTCGCAGGTGTTCTACGACCACCTCGCCCGCGTCATCCGCAAGGGCGGTCGCCTGTTCCACTACACCGGCGCGCCGAACAAGCTGACCAGCGGCCGCGACGTGCCGCGTGAAGTGGCCAAGCGCCTGGAAAAGGCGGGGTTCAAGGCCGAACTGGCGCTTGACGGCGTGCTGGCCGTCAAGCGCTGAGCCTCATTCCGAGTCCACCTTCGCCAGCTTCATCACCCACGACGGCACCTCAGGTTCACCGGCGTAGAAGTCCTTCGGTTTCTTCTCCGCCATCGCCCAGCGGTGCAGCCAGCTCGGGCCGTAGCGACCGCTGTAGCCCTCGGCGCCCCGCGCATAGGCCGGGTCACGCATCGCTTCGTCCAGCGAAATGAAGCGATAGCCGCGCCGCTTCGTCGCCGCCACCAGTTCGGCGAACGTGGCTGCATTGAGTTCGTTCGCATGCATCAGCCAGACCTGCGGCAGCGCGTAGCCCAGCAGCGCCTGGGATTGCTTCTCGTAGTAGTCCAGCTTGTTCAGCATGTACGGCACATAGCCCTTGCGCAGCTGCGCCAGCGTCGCCTCGCGCGCCGGGGAATCCGGCTGCTCGTTCATCACGTTGGCATAGGCGAACGCCCACACCCACTCGCCGTTGTCGACCGTCACCGGTGCCACGCGGTAGCCATGCTGCTTGAAGAACACGTCCATCTCCGCGCGTTCTTCCGGCGTGCGCCCGGCACGAAGATAGGGGTGACGCATCCATTGCGGCTTCAGCCCGCGCTCGGCCAGCAACGGCCGCAGCACCGCCTCGCCACGCAGGAAATCCTGCTGGAACGCAGGCACGCCCTTGGCGTTCAGGTCCATGTGCGAGTAGGTGTGGTTGCCCAGCACATAACCGGCGTCCAGCCAGTCGCGCAGCATCTGCACCCGCGCCGGCTGCACCTGCCCATCGATCTCAAGCTTGTTCTCGTTGACGAAGCCAACTACCGGCACACCCGCCTGGTGCAGCTGCGTCATCAGCGCTTCGTGCCGCGCCTGAAGATCCGGCGGAACGATCTCGTCCACCCGCGCCCAGGGCAGGTCGTCGATAGTCACCGCGATCCGGCGATCCACTTCAGCGGCGTGTACCGCCAACGAGCAGAGCAGTAGCGGTACAGCAGGCAGCAACCAACGCATCAGCACATCCTTGCAGGAGCGAAGCGCAGACTGTAGCGCGATTGCGGGCGCGTGGTCGGTCACACACCCCTCAGGGGCTGGGCGACTGCACCTGACGTTCGCGCACGATCGCCCGCCACAGCATGAATCCTGCAGCCATTGCCACCAGCATCAACGCGACCAGCACCAGGGCAAGGTCATCGGGATTGCGCAGCAGCGGCGCATGCTCATGGGTGAGGATCTCGAACACCACCTGCTGCGACTGTGCCAGCGGCAGCCGGCCCTGCTCGCCCAGTTCCACCAGGCACGCCGCCGGAGACAGCTTGGCCACGCTGGTCCATGCCATGTCGTACAGATGCAATGCCCTGAGGGCCAGCGCCAGGATCGCGGCGTGCAGGGCCATCACCCCCCAGTTGGCGCGTCGCAGGCGTTCGGACAGACGCCCCAGGCGGTAGACGCTGATCGACATCGCGCCCAGCAACGCCAGTACCACGCCCGCCATCGGAATCCACTGCAACGGTTGCCATGGTGCAAGCGCAGCGGACCGCGCCAGCAGCTGTTCTGCAACCTGCATGCGCGCGACAGGATCAGGCCCACCGCATGCGTCATCCACCGGCTCAAGCAGCAGCCCCACGCGGTAATGGAAGAAGCCGGCTGCAAGGGCTACCGCCAGCAGCGCCACCACCTGCAGTGCCAGCAGAATCGGGCCAGGACCACAGATACGACAGAAGCGGGCAGCAGCAGAGACCATCGGTTCATCCGTGACAACAAAGGACCATCCTAACCAAGCGCCCTGTGCTTGTCGGCTGGCGGATACGACAACCGCCGCGTGGTCCCGGTAGGATGTGGATGAGCATGGATGGTCGCATGTAGAGGTGTTGTGGATGGTCACGCTGTATCTGTGGGTGCGAACGCTGCTTCCGCTGCTGGCGTTCGTGATCGCGTGGATGCTGCTGTCGCGCCTGATCAAGGCCCGCGTGGCGCGCCTTCCACGGGTGCCCTTGAATCTGCCCGAGCACAGCAGCAGCCCGCGCAGGAAGGACCGGCGCATCTACGCGCGCAAGCTGCGGCGCAAACCGGGCCTGCGCACCGCAACGCGCCCGGCCACCGCGCCCCGCAGCTGGAACCTCGCGGCGGTGTTCGTTTCGTTCTCTGCGTTGATTGCCGCCGTGCTGGTCATGCCGGATGGCGCGCGCTTCCAGGTGCTGGTCGAGAGCCTTACGGGCTACCCGGCCACGATTGCCGAAGTACATGTTCCCGCTGCCGGGCAGCCCCTCGTGCTGCAGGCGTGGCAGCCCGCACTGGCGCAGCTGTCACGGCCGGTAACAATGCGCTACCCGATCGGGCGCACGGGCGGCCAGCATGACGCGCGCGCCACGCTACCGGTACAGGTGAGGCATCAGAGTGATCGGCTGCAGGTAGCTACGGCCGCGCCGGTGGATTCCGAGCTACTACGTGCAGAGCTTGCGCGCTTGGCGGGGCTGCCGACGGAGGCAATCACCGTCCGCCAGAGCGAGATCTCACCATGGCTGGAAGCCGGCTGGATGCCGCTGGATGGCATGTAGATGCCGGGCCAGGCCAGGCTGCTGTTGCAGTAGATCCACGCCATGCGTGGATGGGCACCGTGCGGGGTCGAGCACGGCTCGACTCTACAGATCAGGCCCCGCGCGGCAGCTTCGCGGCCCACATGTTGTCCACCAGATTCGGATAACGCCGCCCATTCTCTTCCGCCCGCTGCCGCGCCGCATCCTTCTGCGCAGGCGACAGCGGCTGCGAGGTCTGGCCCTTGGGATTGGGCTTCTTCCACGGGGGTGTCTTGGTCTGGCGCATTGCCGCAGCTTACCGCTTCAGGAAGTTCAGCAGCGCCAGATTGAAGTGGTCCGCATGGCTGGTATTGCACCCATGTGGTGCGCCTTCCAGGATCACCACTTCGCTGCCCGGAATGGCCCGGTGCGTGCGCTGGCCAGAACCTTCAAACGGCACGATGGCATCGCTGTCACCGTGCAGGATCAGGGTTGGCACCGTGATCTTCTTCAGATCGTCGCGGAAGTCGGTAGTGGCAAACGCCTGCATGCAACCCAGCGCCGCCGTCTGGTCGGATTGATGGCAAAGCGCGATTGCGGCCTGGCGCTCATCCTCGGTCACCATCAGCTTGCCATTGGCACTGAAGAAATCGCGGGTGAAGCCATCGAAGAAGGCTTCGCGGTCCTTCTCCAGACCGCTGCGCATTTCATCGGCCTTCTCCTGGGTGAGCGGACCTTCCGGATTGTCGTCACTACGCAGCAGGAACGGCGGCACCGCCGCAGCAAACACCACGCTGTGCAGGCGCGCCTGCCCGTGATTGGCCACATACCGCGCCACCTCGCCGCCGCCCATCGAGAAGCCGACCAGGGTGACGTCGCGCAGGTCACGCTCCTCGATCACCCCGGCCAGGTCCGCCGCCAGCGTGTCGTAGTCGTAGCCCTCGGCGGGCTTGTCGGAACGGCCGAAGCCACGCCGGTCGTAGCTGATCACCCGGTGTTGGGCGTCGCGGAGGATCGACACCTGCGTCTTCCATGCGTCGGCGGACAGCGGCCAACCGTGAATCAGAATGACCGGGCGGCCGTCGCCACCAGTGTCTTCAACGTGCAGGCGGACGCGGGAAGCAGGCATGGAACCTCCTGTGGAAGGGGAGGATTTCAGGCTACGGGCCGGCCCCTATCGCGACCGTGATGGAATCGCCGGCCGCCATGACATCCCCTGCACAGACCACGGCCCCGACGCTGGAGCCGAGCCGCCAATGCGGGCATTCACTCCATGGAACGGCCGTTTCGTCGGACGCCGGCTGCAGCGCCCCGAACGCCATGCGAGCCTGCGTGAACCGTCCTTGGAGCTTCGCCATGCTGCTGCTCACCCTGCCCCTGCTGGCCGCCGGCCTCGCCGCCGCACCCGCGCCCTCCGATGACCTGCGCGAGCAGATCCGCCAGGCCGACACCCAGCTGTTCGCCGCCGCCTTCGAGGCCTGCGATGCCGACAAGGCCGCCGCGATGACCACCCAGGACATGGAGTTCTTCCATGACAAGGATGGCAAGTCGGCCAGCAATCGCGAGGACTTCCGTCGCAGCGTGGCCAACATGTGCAGCAATGGGCGCAAGGGCGGCTGGAGCCTGCGCCGCGAGCGGGTGGAGTCTTCGTTGCAGGTGTTCCCGCTACACGACGAGCGGGCGCTGGAAATCGGCGACCACCGCTTCCATGAACGCGGCAAGTACGGCGTGGAGCGCTGGGTGGGCCAGGCCCGCTTCATCCAGGTCTGGCGTCGCGTGGACGGGCGCTGGTTGGCCGAGCGGGTGATCAGCTATGACCATCGGCCGGCAGACTGACTTCGCGGGCCGGATCTATACTTGGGGGGTTCACCCACGACCCACCGCTACCGTTCGATGGCCATGGCCGAGATCACCCCCAACCACCCCGACTATGGCCTCAACCAGCAGATCCGCCAGGGCGTGGCCGCACTGGATGCCCAGCACGGCCGTGCGTTCGACCAGACCAGCGAACGCCTGACCGCCAGCCTGACCGTGCTGGCCCGCGAGCAGGGCCTGCAGCAGGTCGACCACGTGCTGGTCAGCAACGCCACGGCCAATCATCCGGCCGGGCACAACGTCTTCGTCGTGCAGGGCGACCCGGCCAATCCGGCGCACCTGCGCGCGATGATGCCGACGGCTGTGGCGGCGCAGACGCCGGTGGAGCAATCGATGCAGAAGCTGGGGCTGGGTGTGCAGCCGCAGGTCGAGGTGCAGGCGCAGGAAATGCAGAATCCTGCGCCGCGGCTGGGGTAAGCAGGCGCGGAAGCGGTTTCTCTCCCGCTATTTGAACTCTGAAACGAGCAGGCCTTCCCGCTTCAGGACGTCTCTGGCCTGGGTGACATAGCTGCTCACCGTCAGTCGATCCAACGGAAGCATCTCGCCGTGCTTCTTCGCCGGCAGCAACCTTCCCGCCTGCTGAAGACGGAATGCCTCGTGGTCCTTCTGGATGTTGATGGATGACACCTTTCCATGGACCTTCAGCAGCTCCAGCACGCACACATGGAAGACCTGTGGCCTGCATTGTGAGATGAACTCCTCAATGGACATCTTCGGGTCGACGAAGTACGGCTTGAACCGTTTGAAGAGCCCCTTCCTTGCACCGTCCTCCAGGTTCTTGATGTAGGCATCCAGCGGAACGTCGATGTTCGAGAGATCATGGATGTACTGGTTCCTGATCTCCGCAACGGCCTTGAACATCGATTTCTGTTCACTGTCGATGATGTTCATCTTGCGCAGAAAATTGATCCTCACTTCCTGCGGGAGATTGCTGATCACATCGAATATCAGCGGCTCGCGCAGGGCATCGACGACGGCCCGCGTGAAAACGGCCTCGACGAGCTGCGCCAGCTTCGAGATGAAGCTCCACGAGTCTTCTTCTTTGTAGAGCGCTACGGCGAATCCCTTCGGTATCGCCAGCTCTTTGTTCAACCTTTCAAATGCGAGCTCGACGAACGCGGTATACGTACTCATTGGATAGCCTCCCCTGGAAGGCTGAAGACGCTACATGTACCGCCCCACTGCAACAAGCGCTGCCCCTGCTTTTGCAACACTTCCTAGTCCAGCGTCATGCGAGCCGCATAAATGGATGAGGCCCGCTCCACGGCCGACGGCCGAGGACACGGGCCTCGTCAATCCAGCGCGAATGCTTACAGCTGGATGCGCGCCACGCTCTCGTCAGCGCCCTTGTCATCCTTCTCGCCGTTCTTGATGCTCACGAACAACACGTTGTTCTTCGCATCCAGCGCCAGGCTGTTCGGGTGGGTCGGCACGGCGTAGGTGGCCACCTTCTGGTAGCTGTCGCTGTTGTATGCGGTCACGGTACCGGCTTCGCGGTTGGTCACGTACAGGCGCTTGCGCGGTGCATCCAGCAGGATGCCCAGCGGCCCGGCATCGGTCGGGATGCTGGCCAGTTCCTTGCCGGTGCCGCGGTCGAGCACCAGCACGCGCTGGCCCGGGTGCTTGCTGACCAGGCCGCTGCTCTTGGCCTGGTAGCCACGCAGGAATTCCGAGCCCTGGTCGGTCACGAACAGGCGCTTGCCGGCCGGGTCCAGCGCGATGTTCATCGGCTGCTCGGCGGCGATCCTATGCTGCGCCACCACCTTGTTCGAATCGGTGCCCACCACCACCAGGTCGGCCAGCAGGTTGCTGGTGTAGACGCGCTTGTTGGGCGCATCCAGTGCGAGGCCCGGCGCCTTGGCATTGCCCAGGCCATCAATGGTGTTGATCACCTTCAGCGTGGTGGTATCGATCACGAACAGCACGCTGCTCACGTCCGGCTGGCTGCTGTGGCCGGTCACGTACAGGCGGTTGGCGGCGCTGTCGACCACCAGCTCGCGCAGGTCGTGGGTGTAAGCGGCCTTGCCGTCCTTGCCGGTCTTCTTTTCCATCAGCTGGATGGTGCCGACCGCCTTGTTCTGCGCGGTGTCGACCACGGTCACCGAGAGGTCCACGGTGTTGCCCACGTACAGGCGGTTGTGGGCGTCATCCAGCACCACGCCGAAGGCTTTGCGCTCCAGCGGAATGCGGGTTTCCACGGCCAGCGTGGCCGGGTTCAGGCGCAGAACCTGGGCCGGGCCGGCGTCATCGCCGAAACCGCCGGAGGAGGCCACGAACACGGCGTTCTGCTTCGGGCTGTAGGCCAGCTCGTACAGGCCCTTGGCCACGGCCTGGCGCTGCACGGCGGCGGTAGCACTGGCGGCGGGTGCGTTGTCGGCGAACGCCGAGGGCACGCCGAGGCTGAGCGAAACGGCAACGGCCAGCGCGGCCGAGCGGAAGAGAGGATTACGGAACATGCGAGCGTCCTTGAATGGGCACGGGAAGGTGTCCTGGCTCGCTGGGCCGTACTGCGACGGCCCGCCCCGCATCTGTCTGCGCGGGGTGGGCTGGCTGGGGTTGCGGGGGAATGGTAGCAGGTGGGGGGCGTGGCGTGCGCCGGCGCGGGCATGGCTAACGCTCGACCTCGATGCTGCGCCCGCCGCTATGCCATCCGTGGGCCGTGGCTCTGCTGAAGCTGCTGCTCCTCCTGCAGGCGCTGCGCGTCTCGCTGCGGCTCATTCTGCTGCAACTGCGCGACCCGATCGAACGAGGCCTCCACCGGTGCCTGCGCAGCCACCTCCGCCGGCATGCTGGCGCGCTGGTGTGCCGGGTCACTGCGGTCCCCCTGCACGATGAACAGCTTCGGTGCGGTATCACCGCGCTGCTCGCCCAGCACCATCTCGTCCACGCGCGAGAACTGCTGCTCCTTCGACAGCGCGAGCAGGCTGGCACTGACATTGCCGTTGCGCGCCCCGAAAGCGCCGAGGTCGGCCACCTGCTGGTGGATCTGGTTGAGGCGGGCATGATCGTCGTGCGCCGGGTCTGCGGGCGTGCCGCTTGCCGCGAGGGTGCTGTTGCCGCGCCACTGCTCGCCGTTCTCGGTGAACATCCACTCGCGGAAGGTCTGCTTCGGCATCGGGTTCCACTGCACCTTGTCCAGTTCGCTGCCCTTCACCTGCTGCGGAATGGCGTTGACCGCGCGGATGTTGTCCAGGACCCTGGTAGCGCCCTCGTAGTTGCTGATCTCGCCGGCCAGCCCGACCGGGCGCAGCCCAGCGTGGTTCAGGGCACCCCAAGCGAAATCGGTGCACGCGTTGGAGAAGAAGTCGTATTCCATGTCGAAGCCGTGCTTCTTCGGGTCTGCGGAGAACTCGAGGATGCGGTCGTACTGCTCCTTGCTGATCTCGATCGTGCGCTCGAAGCGGGGTTTGTCGTAGACCAACACATCCATGTCATCGACTTTGCCCCTGTTCGGCTCGTCCTTGGTGCCTGCGTGGGTGAAACCCATGCTCTCCGGGAAGGGTTCACCCGAACGGCGCAGCGACAGGAACATGTGCCCCGCGAACGATGGCTCCAGCAGAAACCTGTTTCCCTCAGCATCACGGCCGTAGCGCGGCGTGCCGGGGGCCGCCAGATGAATGGTTACGCTGTAGCGTTCGGCATCGTCCTTGTGCATGTCTACTTTCCTAGTGATTGGTAGCCAACGATCAGTTCTGCTTTCAGGCCTTCCAGCCGGGGCCGATCCTCCACAAGGTCCACCCGCAGAACGTAGCGCCCGGGTGCAATGCCTCCGACCTGCGCCAACTGCAACGTGCGATAGAGCACCTCTTCAGAGTACAACCCGGCCTCGGCCAAGCTGTTGATGTCCACGCTCCCCGTCGTCAGGTCTGTTACCACGCCATCCTCCCCGATTTTCTGAGAATCGCGTCCATCGCGAGTACGCTGCCAGAGCTGCACAGGACCAGGTGCACCGCCATCAATACGCTCCAGGCGCAGCCGCGTTGGCAGCCGTCCCAGCGTGATCTTCTCCGACGCATCCAGCAGCCGTCGGGCGTCGGTATCCTGCAGCCGCAGCCCGATGTTCAGGATCGGAATGGCCGGCTTCTGGGGTGCCGGCAAATCAAACGTGACCTCGGCAATCCGACCGGCCTTCTGCAACTGCACGGCCCGCGTGAACGGCACAACCGTGCGCGCCTCGGCCTGTGCGCGCGTCAGCAGGGGCGGCGCAACCTCCGGCGCTGGTGACGCACGGCATGCCGCCAGCGCGCCCAGCACCGCCAGTAACACCAGCCTCCGCCGCAGTGACCGCGTCATTGCTCCTTCAACCGCAGCGAATCGGCCACATCGGTCTTGGCCGCCACCTCGGTGGCGATGCTGGCGCGGCGGTGCCCTGGGTCGTTGCGGTCGCCCTGCACGATGAAGATGCTCTCGGCGGCATGACTGCTTTTTGTCGGCCGGCTGAGCAGCACGTGGTCCACGCGGGAGAGATTGTTCTGCTTGGCCAGCACCAGCAGACTGGCGCTGATGCGCTGGCTGGCCGCATCGAACGGGCGGCCATGCGCAGCGTCCAGCTCGGCCACTTTCTGGATCAGCTGCGAGAACAGGCGATGGTCCGGATGTGAGGGGTCCAGCAGCGTGCCAGCCACTTCAATCGGCGTCGGCGGCGGCTCATCACTGGCACGGTCGCCCTGGCAATGATGTTCGGCCTCGCGCTCGGGCATCGCATGGTGGGTTTCGGCATTCAGATCGCTGCCCGGGAACGGCGCAGCAATGCACTGGATTTCCGGCAGGTTGAACAGCACCGCGAACTCGCCCAGGTTGCTGCCGCCATCCAGCGGCGCCGGCAGCGGATGCAGGCCGGCGTAGTGCAGCGCCGCCCAGACGAAATCGCTGCAGCGGTTGATGGTGGCCGGGCGATCCACGTCGAATTCGAACTCGGCCGGCTCCTCGGCGAAATCACGCAGGCAGCCGTAGTGCTCCTCGGTGATTTCCACGGTGCGGCTGTAGTACGGGTCCAGATGTTCGTCGGCATCATCGTGGCGCACCTGCGCGTACTGCGCGCCGGTGGCGGCTTCGCCCGGCGCGTGGCGCGGTGGTGCGAAGCCGTAGCTGTGGGCCTCGTCGCCCGCGGCTACCTGCAGGTACATATGGCCGCGCGGCGAGATACCTCCACTCTTCAGTGGAGTGCCGGGCGCGGCCAGGTACAGCGTTGCGGTGTAGCGTGTTGCCTGCTCCATGCCTGTTCAGCCTTGATGGGTGCTGCGGTCCTGGCCGGATGATGGCATAGGTGGGATGGGGGGTAGGTGGAGGACAAAGTTGGGACCACGACTGGCATGCTGAATGTGTGAACCAGCCAGCAATCCAAGAAGCTGACTGCTTCGCTACTTGGGCCTGCGCAGGTAGGCAATCAGCAGTTCGGGGTGATACGGATCAAGCTGCGTCAGAGGCGAATGCAGTTGCACTTCAACCCGGTATCGGCCCGGCGAGGGATTGCGTGCCCATGCGAAGGCCAGCTGTGCGTAGGTATCACCGGGTCGTTCCAGCCCAGCATTCTGCAGCGCCAGTACGTCAGCATCGTCCAGCCACGCGCGGGTTACTCGACCATCGGCGGGGATGGGAATCGTCCGGGCAGGTTCCCCGATGATCGACTCCAGCCGGAGCAACGGCACGTCCTTCCATCCACCCGATTCCAGGCGCGCCATGGAGACGTTGGCCTGGAGCCCGGATGCCTGAACATCGACCAGTGCCTCCAGTGCCGCGACGTCGTCCGTACGATTGACCCGAATGCCGATCATGAGCGTTGGAGAGGAATTCCTGCTGGGAACATCCACATCGAATTCCACTGCCAATGGTTCATCCATTGACGAGGTGGGCATGGCGCGCACAAGCGGCACCAGATCCGGACGATGGGCCTCTGCTATCGAGCCTGCGTCGCGAGCCGCCTCGGGTCGGCACCCCGTAGCCAGAAGAACGAGCAGTCCAGCGAGCATGCAGATCCGGCGCTTTCCTTGTGGCTTCATCTTCGGTCCTTTTCGCAGGTCGCCCAGTGCAGCTCACACGTTGATCATCCCGCGCTGGCCGCACGAATCTGGATGTCGTGCTGCACCCGCTGGTCTTCCAGCTGCTGATCCATCTGATTCGCAAGCGCACGCTGATGCGCTTCACGGCTGACAGAGTCGAACTGCTGCAGTGACTCTTCCACTGATGTCTGCGCCGCCATCTCGGTCGGCATCGCAGCGCGCTGATGTGCCGGATTGCTTGGCTCACCCTGTACCACGAACAGCATGTGCCCAGCTGGGTGTTCGCGCGTAGCGTTGCTCACCAGCACATGGTCCACCCGATCCAGGTCGTTGTCCTTGGCCAGTACGAGAAGGCTGGCGGTCATGCGTTCGCTGACTTCATCGAAGCTGCGGCCGTGTTTGGCGTCCAGCGCTTCCACGCCCTCGCGGATCTGCTGATACAGCGCGTGATCGGGGTGACCGGGCTGCGTGGGGTCCTGCAGCGCCCGGTTCGGGCCCGATGCCTCATCCGGAGCGGGTACGGGAGCGGCCGGCTCAGGGCTTGGCGCTATCGTGGGCTCGGCAGGAACAGTGACAGCCGCAGTGACTGGCTCGTGGTCACCCAACGGAGCCGGTTCGGGCTCTGGCACGTGTTGTGCCGCTTCCTGCTCAAAAGGCCATGGATCGCGCGCAGGCTCAGCAGGCAGCGGCTCCTTGAAGGGCACCGCCTCAACCTCCTGTACTGCCACGTCCAACTTTGGACTGGGAGCAACCTCGGGCGCAGCCATCCGCTCCGGCTCCGATGCCTGCTCTGTGCGCTGCGTGGGCATCATCTGCGTTGCCGCATCCAGCGGCGCGGCGGTATGTGGCGTCACGCGCTCAGGTACGGCCGGGTGCGCCTGCATAGTCCCTGTGGGCTCCGGTGTCTGTGAGGCGGTACGGTTTTCGGTGGGCGCCTCGTTGTTTGGATGGGGCTGAGGTTGGGGCTCAGCCTCACGCCGCGGCAGATCGCGCTGCTCGGCGTGCCGCTGAGGCGCGGGCTTATCCTCTGGGGCGGGCGGTGGCGGTGGCGTGACCGCTTCCGCTGGCAGCGCCGCCGCAACCGCTGCAGGCGCGATGGGCTGCGCAGTGGCCGGCTCTTCCGGCCGCACTTCCACGCTCACCTTCTGCTCAGATGGCTTGTCGCCATGTGCCACCTGCGCGGCCGCTCGTGCAGCCTGCCCAGCATCCACCTGCGCAGCCCCCTGCCGATTGGCCTCCTGCAGTGCCTGCCGGTAAGCCTCCTGCTCACCCGCCGACAGCGCGGCAATGCGCAGCTCGGGCGAGTCCGGCACCGGCGCTTGCTCATTGGCACGCGCCCGCACCTCATTCCATGCAGCCTGCAGCTCCAGCGTACTGGTGGTCGCGACGGCGCGCGCCACGCCATCCTCGCCTACCTGGTAATGGGTGATGGGTCGGGAGGCGCCGGCGTTGCCCTCGGCTACAGGCCCCAGCTCCTGCAGCGTGGCCCCGGTTATGCCGTGCTGCTCGCGCGTGCGCGACGTGGCCAGCGCAATGGCCTGCTCCCACGCTGGTGACAGCGCAACGCCCGCAGCGTAGTAACTGTGGCGCAGCTCGTTCTGGTTCACTTCTACCGCAGACGGCAGCGGTCGCGCGTCCAATGCGGCAATGGTCTGGTTGAACTGATCGAGCGATGGCTGCTGGATGGTGCGGGTCAGCTCCAACTCCAGCGCCATGTTGCCCTGCGCGATCTGGCCAGCGTGGTGCCATTGCCCTGCTTCGTCGCGCTGGTAAAGATGGCTGTCGGAGCCCTGAACGGCGTCGGGCCTGGCACGGGCCTGCTCCACCGCCTCCGGCACCAGCGGCACGAAGTCGCTGGCACGGGTAGCGGCGTAGGTCTCCAGATAGCTGGCGGCAATGGCGGCCTTGCCGTTGGCGATGTTGTTCTCGATGCGCTGCACCGCCTCGCGATTCAACTCTTCGGCGCGCTCGGGGGTGGCGGTCTGCGTCTCGTACACCCCCCGGTCGTTAACGCCGGACACGCCAATCTTGACCTGCCGCGTCCACTGCTCGGTCTGCGCATCGCGGTGCCAGTTGGGATTGTCCAGACGCCCCTCGCCGTCCCGCGCCGGGATGCTGAAAGGATCCTGCGGCGGCGGCGCCTTGCCCAGCGCCAGCTCTACCGCTTTTACGTGGGCGTATGCGCCCAGCTCGCGGGCCTTCTCGTAACTGGCACCCACACTGCGCTCAGCCGGATTGCCCAGGCCGTCGCCTGTGCTGTCCATAACCGCCTGGCGCTGCCAGTTGCGGCCATCGAACTGCCATGTGACATCGGCCTTGTCGGTCTGCCTGTAGACGGCGCGGTTGTCGAGCAGATCGGCGCCCTTGTCGAACGCCTTGCTCATCAGCAGCGCATCGCCCGCGACGATGGCCGCAGGGACGAAGCTGGACGTGCCGATCACCGATGCCGTGGCCATGCCACCGATCCAGCCACCGCCGTTGCGTGCCAGAGCGTGGGTGAGCTCGGATTGGGCGGCGGTGCCGTTGCCCGCTTCCAGCAGCTGTGAGGTGCGACGGGCGGTAATGACAGCGTCGGCGCCGGATGCGAGCAGGCCGCCGGAGCGGATCAGTTGGCTGGTGGAGGCTTCGCCGAGGAGGATGCTGGTAGTTGCAAATCCTCGCTGACCTTGCGGAACGCGCAATGGGTCTGCCGCTTCCTTACCCAGAGCATTCTCAACTATCAGGACTCCCTCTGAGGATATGCTCAGCCTGCCACCGTGGTAGGCGCTGGAGATTGCCTCCGAAAGGCCTTGACGCTGCAACTCCGCTCCACCTCCACGTGTTAACGGATTGGGAGATGACTGAATGTGCCGGAGCGTGGCCACTACACGATGCTCCGAATGAGTAACACCCGCCCAGCCGCTATCGATCGGCGTGAAGCTCCTAAGCTGTTGAAGCTGGGGAGCGTTCAACTGGCCATAACGGGCTTCGTTGAAGAAGAAGCTCTGAACCTGTGGCCGAATATCGTCAGGCTTTAGACCATAGGGAGCGTTGGTGTAGAGATCACCATTGATCAGGCCGACCCGTACCGTGTCGCGCAGTGCCTCTACCCGCCCGGAAATCCGCGCCTGTGCCGCAGCGTCTCCGTTGAACGCGGCCACTCCGTCGGACGTCTGCTCCAAGCGACGCAAACGTTGTAGGAGGCCGATCTGATAGTCGGCGATAGGGCCACCACTGTGCGGAGTGATTCCCAGCGTTTGAGCAAACGCCGGATCAGCCGGGAGAAAGATCCGATTCTCCGGGGCGTGGATATCAAAATGACCGGAGTCGGCGAGCATCCTGAGCAGTGGGCTACGCGCTAGCGTACGCTGCTCGATCGCGTGATGGTCTTGAAAGTCAGGTCCGTTGCGAGGCATCGATCAGGCTCCTTCCTGCTCAGCAGCTGCAAAGCGGCTAGATATCTGCAGCGTCAATGAACCACATGCCATCGGCATCATTGTCAGTAGCCACGCCAGCGCTTTCCACTGCGTCTTTGAACACGTGATCGCAAAATACAGAGGCTGTATAAGGTGTCTTGAAGACGTGCGCCTGGCCAAGCGCGCCACGATCAAACGTCACACTTGCACCACCACCAAGATCGTAGAACTTTCCGTTGATGAAATCTTCGGAGGTATCAATAAAGAGCTTGGAAGCACCTTCGTCCAACGCATCAATTACCCGGATCACAGTGCACAAGTAGCGGCGGTCGCCTTGGCTACCATCTTCCAGCCGATAGTCAACTTCCGCAAAGGCGAAGGCTTGAGGATCAACGGAAATCATCACCTCATGCAGTCGCTTCGAGACGAGCCAGTATCCGCTGAATCCCGGCTCCAGATCCCGTGGCGGTGCGCCTACGCTCGGATTGAAAGCCAATCGCGGAACCTCGCGGAGTGGTGGAATGCCTCCCTCCTCTGGTAGCAGGATCATGCGGGGAGGAGACAGCAGTCGATCCAGATTCTCGAAGACGACCCCGCATGCAGGGCCACTGATTGCACCGGCCTCAAGGAGAAAGAACTTCCCCTTCCGAGGGTGATTAGCTGAGGTCGAATCCATGCGCTATCTCCATCTCATTCTGAGTCCTGCACTGGGCACAGCTTACCGGTCACCGGTTACGGATCAAACACTCACACTCCAAAGAAGCGTGCTGAATGGGCATGCTGCCTTGTAACCCGGTCGGCAGCAGCCGGTAATCGGATTACAACGAAATCCATTACAGGTAGATCACCCGTCCAATAGGAGCCCTTCACTCGGTCGTCATCGACAATAGCCAGGTCGGCTTGGACGACCACCCGCTGGGCTGCTACGCGGACCTTCCACCGCACGAGGCAGTCCTGGTGTTCGGCAGCAACTACGACGTGGAGCCGGACGATGGGCAGCGGCTACAG
Organism: Stenotrophomonas sp. YJH_SMC_119; assembly: GCF_059368315.1. NCBI lineage: Bacteria > Pseudomonadati > Pseudomonadota > Gammaproteobacteria > Lysobacterales > Lysobacteraceae > Stenotrophomonas > Stenotrophomonas sp. YJH_SMC_119. The sequence continues at coordinate 29,311 of NZ_JCAFRP010000015.1, forward strand.
CCGGGCGTGCCTGACTGAACCGTGCGGCTGTTCAATACGTCGCAACTGGTTTGCCATCAGTTGTCTGCTCCCTAAGGTCAGATTGCCGCAGCGTCCACGAAGGAGATGCCGCTATCCCGAGGATTCGCGGGAAGCCCCGCCGCGTGAACTGCATCAACAAATTCGCGGCTCGCGATCACGAAGGTGCTGAATGGAGTCAGGAAGACATGCCCATCTCGCACCACCTCAGAGCGAATGGCCAGACTCGCCCCGCCTGCAATCGAATAGAACTTTCCGTTGACGAAGTCCTCATCGATCTCGATATCAAGCCTTGAATGCTCCTCGTCTATCGCGTCCAGTTCACGCACCACGTCGCACAGGAAACGCCGTGGCATAGGTGTGCCATCGGCCAGGCGGACATCACACTCAACAAAGTCGAACGCATGCGGATCCACGGATTTCATCACCTGCCACAGCCGTTCCGAGACGAGCCAGTACCCGCTGAAGCCGCCCTCCAGGTCACGTGGCTCAGGGCCCTTGGAAGCGTCGAAGACGATGCGTGGCTTCTCGCGAAGCGCCGGGAAACCCCCATTGTCCGGGCGCAGAATGATGCGCGGTGGATCGAGCAACACCGACAGGTTCTCAACCTCGGCGCCCCGGAAAGGACGGCTGCTTTCCAGATCTGGTGAGAACAAGTAGAACTGGCCCGCTTGAGGGCCTTGGATGGGGCTTTGCTTCATCTCCTGCGTCCCTGGATTCGCTTCAATGACACCGCAGATGGAGCTTACCCCTCTTGGCATGGTCGTTTCGAGGCAGCGACAGGCTCACGGTTTTCGCTGATGCCGCCCAGTGATGACTGAGAGGCAGATTGTGCCCTCCATCGCATCCTCTGAGATGGAGGCAGACCATTCTCCCTCCCCCACTGGAGGATGCCCATGACCAAGATCGACCCCGCATGGCTGGAAGCCTTCGACAAGGAGCTCCTCCGCCTGTTCGCCATCGACCATCGCGATGCCGGCATGGATGAATACCTGCTGGGCTGCTACACAGACCTTCCGCCGCGTGAGGCTGCCCTGGCGTTCGGCAGCGACTACGACCTGGAGCGCGACGATGCACTGTGGCCACGGCCGGGCGTGGCGCTGCAAAGTTAAGCTGTGTCGCAATCGGCCCGCTGCACGTATCAGCTCGGCGGGCTAGGTGTCGCTTTTGGGATCCTACACGGCTGCAAACCGTACTTTTTGAAGCGCATTCGGGCGGTAGCTTAACAACGGCCCCAACCGCTGCACCGCAAGGGTTCTGTCGCGCGTGCGCCATGCAACAATGCCGTAAGCGTCAGCATTTGCGGCCTCTGCGGCCTACGGTTTCTTGGCATCTCGCAGCCATGCGAGTACACCTTGGCATGCCACCTCACACAGGGTGGCACGGGCGTCGAAAACCCGGTCAACAACCATGTGTTTGCGCTTGCCAGCCGGCGTCACGTTCGTGTGACGCCGGCTGGCAATCCGTTCGCGGTCCATGGCGGGCGGTGCGTGGGGGTCTTCGGACCCGCCGGATTGGTTGTTGACCGGTTTTCGAGCCTCGCATCGTCCGCCACTTTTATCGGTGGCGCTGCTGTCTGTCCTGTACGGAGCATTGCCATGAACACATCGGACTTCCGTTCCCTGCACGCGCAGTACGATCCGGACAACACCGAACCCGACCGCGAACGATCCATCGATCCCAACGCCTTCGTCGCCACGTTGCATCGCATCGGCACTGGTGCGGCTGCGGACGGCCAGCCTTGGCCGGAGCGGCATCAACTGCCTGGGCGTTGTCTTCAGCTGGCGGATGCGGATTGCGCGCTGGCCGGGCTGCGCGTGGTGGCGGAGCTGATGTTGGCTGCGGAGCGGACTCGGCAGAACGGCGCGCCCGAGGAGTACCTCGGGGATCGGGTGATGGAAGGGTTGAAGATGGCGTGTGTGGCGTTGACCGCGCAAGTGGCTGAGCGGTTGCACGTGCGGGAGTAGCGCCCAAGGCTTTCACCTCAAGCAATAGGCTGTGGGCTGTCGTCGCGGCCCCGTTGTCCGTTCGCCTCTGATCTGCAGGACTTCCAATGAAGTCTCTGACGTACGCAGTACTGTGCTTGGCAGCGCTGATTGGTTCAGCGCTCGCCCATTGCCACCTGCCCAAAGACGATTTGGAGCTGAAGATCTACCCCAAGGTCTCGGCTACCGAATTTGCTGTCATGCGCGAGGAGGCCCTAAGCCTAGCGGCTGAAGATGCAACGCTCGGCACCGGGCGCTTCGAAGCAAGGTACTTCGAGCTCACTTGCCGAGGCGAGCCCGCTCTGCTGGTGGACAACTCATCATCACAGTTGCTCATCCTAGGCTTCACAGGCCAAGCCAGTGAGACGCCTTGCGTTCAACCTCTACTCCAGCGCTGGAGTAGCCGACTACTTCCGGGCGATTAGGGCTTTGCAACTGAGCTCCACATACAAGACGCATGGAGGGGCCTGAACAGTCTGCGGTTTGCGCTGACACACTACGCTCCTCCGCCTCAAGCCATTAGCGGCTCATTGTGTCGTTTACGGCATACTTTCCCCAGAACGCCACGTGCGGTCGCGGATAGGGGAAGGCTGTGAGTAGGTGGACTGAAGACGAATTGGCTGCTGCCGTTGAGGCGTATCGCCAAATGGAGGCCCGTCTTGCCAATGGATCAGCCCTTGAGAAGGCAAGGGTCTATCGGGAACTGGCCGCCCGCCACGGGCGTACGTCCAAGGCCTGGGAGTACCGCATGCAGAACATCTCCCACGTTCTGGATCAGGCAGGCAAGCCCTGGCTACCCGGGCTTCTTCCAGCATCGAACGTGGGTGCAAAGGTTGAGCCGAAACTTGCCAAGCTCCTCGGGCTTTCCGGTGAGACGCTCACGTCGGTCTCTGGTCCTACAAGAGGGCTGTTGCAGCAGGAGGCCAAAGCGGCAGAGGCATCTGGCAGTTTCTCCCCAACAGACGAGGTGGACGAGAGGCGGCGTGTGCTGGCAGCTATCGTTCGGCGCCGCGGGCAGCCTGCCTTCCGCAAGGCACTGCTGGACGCATACGGCGGTCGGTGTGCGATGACTGGGTGCGATGTGGTCGATGCGCTTGAGGCGGCCCACATCCGCCCCTATTCCGGCCAGTCGAGTAGCGTGGTCAGCAACGGTCTTCTGTTGCGCGCAGACGTTCATACCCTTTTTGACCTCTACCTTATCGCCGTGGACCCGACGTCCCTGCAGATGTCCCTGGCCCCCGCATTGCACCAATCAAGCTATAGCGACCTTGTCGGCAAGGAACTGGCGTCTCCAGTATCAGCGACACTTTCGGTCAGCCCTGACTCGCTAGCCTGGCACCGGTCACAATGTGCCTGGGCGTAGGGCCCCCGCCTGGTTGTCTCAGCTCCTGAGACAGCAGAGGGAGATCCTTCCCGTCCGGATTTCACTTGCCTCACTTGACGTATAGATCAATAATTGAGCCGTATCGAGTACGGAAGACGGGCGTGAAGACCCTCCAAGAACTAGGCTGTCAGGTAGCGGCTAGGCGTAAGCAGCTGGGCTTGAAGCAGATCGACGTAGCGAAGACCAGCGGCGTAACTGCTGAACTGCTTTCACGATTCGAAAGGGGTCGCCTTTCTGAGCTCGGCAGCAGAAAGCTGATTGCAGTGTTGTCGGCTTTGGGCATGGAAATCTCACTCAGCACGACGCCATCCTTCATTTCGGAAGAAGGATGATCGCGTCCAAGTCTATGTGGACCACTGGTCCAATCAAGAAAAATTCACTGGAGTATTGGAATGAGATCGGTTGAGCTTTTCGCAGGAGCCGGCGGTTTGGCCATGGGATGCGAAATTGCCGGTTTCGAGCACTTGGCCGTGGTCGAATGGGACAAGTGGGCATGTGACACGGTCCGCGAGAATCAACGGCGCGACTACCCCCTTGTTCGTGGATGGACCCTGCACGAAGGTGATGTCCGCTCGTTCGACTGGTCTTCCATCCCGCAGGACATTGAGCTTCTGGCTGGAGGACCACCCTGCCAGCCATTCTCCATTGGCGGCAAACACAAGGCGCATGAAGACGGACGGGATATGTTCCCGGCGACTGTCGAGATCATCAGGCAACTGCGACCGAAGGCCTTCATTGTTGAGAACGTGAAGGGGCTGACTCGCGCCAAGTTCGCGAACTACTTCCATTACATTCAACTGCAGTTGGAGTTCCCGGATGTCCCTCCCCGCAAGGACGAGGACTGGTCAGATCACCTGACGCGCCTTCAGGTCGAGAAGACATCAGGCAAGCGGAAGGGGAAGGGCCACACTTACAATGTCATCCCTACGCTGGTAAATGCTGCGAACTTCGGTGTACCGCAGAAGCGTGAGCGTGTGTTCTTGGTGGGCTTCAGAGACGATCTTGGCGTGGAATGGTCGTTCCCGCATGAGACCCATAGCTATGACGCTCTTCTGCATGATCAATGGGTGACCGGGATCTACTGGAAACGTCACGGCATACGTCAACCCAAGATGCCCGCGAAGCTCGCAGCACGCGTTGCTAAGTTGCAGCAGTTCCGTACGATGCTGCCTACGCAAGCATGGCGGACGGTTCGAGACGCACTGCAAGGGCTTCCAGATCCGGAAGGTCGTGAGGCAAAGAAGTTTGCGAACCACATCCACCAGGCAGGTGCACGCTCCTACCCTGGACATACCGGTAGCCCTCTCGATCTGCCCGCAAAGACGCTCAAGGCCGGCGGTCATGGAGTGCCAGGCGGGGAGAACATGCTGGTGAAAGATGACGGCTCAGTGCGCTACTTCACGATTCGGGAGAGCGCTCGAATCCAGACGTTCCCCGATGGATTCCAGTTCCACGGGAGTTGGTCGGAAACCATGCGTCAGCTTGGGAATGCAGTCCCCGTGTTGCTGGGGCAGCGGGTCGCGGCAAGTGTTGCGGAGCAACTCGCGATTGCGGGACTGTCGCAAATCGCCAAGAATGAAGCAAACACCAAAAGAAAGCGCGCATGACGGCCAAAGTAATTCAATTCAATCCACTGGATAAGAAGAACCTCGGCGCGAGCGTTGCCGAGGCTCTGCTTACGAAGGAAGTGCATCCACTTGGCCAGCTTCCCCAGTTTGATGGTGCAGGCATTTATGCCATCTATTACACAGGCGACTTCGAAGCTTACGAGCAAATCGCCCGGCTCAACAACGATGGAAAGTTCATGCTACCCATCTACGTGGGGAAGGCTGTTCCAGCCGGCGCTCGTATGGGCGCAAGTACCGACGTTCCGCCTGGCAAGGTCCTCTTTAAGAGGCTTAAGGAGCACGGGGAAAGCATCAGGGCTGCGACGAACCTAAACATCGAGGACTTTTTTTGCCGATTCCTGGTTGTCGATGACATTTGGATCCCGCTCGGCGAGTCCCTCATCATCTCCCGTTTCACACCTGTGTGGAATTCACTGATTGATGGATTTGGAAACCATAACCCTGGGAAGGGCCGCCACGCCGGAATGCGGCCTAGGTGGGACGTCCTCCATCCCGGACGCGAATGGGCTCAGCGTCTTTCAGATCGGCCAGAGAGCCAGTCAAGAGTAGCGGAAGATGCTGCAACTTATTTAAAGGTTCTCCCAACCTGTCTATCAGACAAATTTATTGAGGCTAAAGGAGATTAATTTTTTCTCAATCGTAGAGTCAACTCATCGTGCAATAACTGTGATCACAGAAATCGCGCAACCAGGAAAAATATTGAATAATTGCAATCTCCACTCTTGGACCAGAGACCGGGCCGCTAGATAAATTTCCTTATCTTCTCAACCATGCGCGCGACCCGGGGATCCTCTCGACTCGAATTCACCTTTTCGACGCTTTCAGCCATCTGCTTGAGCGCAAGCGCTCTCCTCTCCAAATCGCCGGCTGGACGTCCTTTGCGACCTGGATGAAGCGAATCCCAAAGGGAGGCCACTTGCTCCTGTCGTCGTTTACCTACGACTTTACTTCCAAAGCCGATCCCATTCCATGCCGGCCTAAACGCTGCAATCAGCACAGACTCCGCCAAGTTAATATACGCATCGTCCAACACCAAGTATCGGCAGTGAAAGTCCTTCTCTCTGAGATCGAACTCGCCACAGCCAACAACCGACCTAATCGATTCCGCGTGATTTTTGAGGCGATTCCATATCCTGGCCTCAGTAGTTGGACTGGGATTAAACCCCTGCTTCGCGTTCTCCCTGGCCGCGCTTCCGATGTAAATGGGGTATCGGAGCCCACCTTCACCACCATCTCGACATACTATGCCTGCATACGCCGGATGCGGACCTGAGTAATAAATGGCGTAGACCCCAGCTCCAGGAAATTTAGCAGGGGGAAGCGGACAGATGTCCTGCTCCAGAAGCTCAACCGCCAGAGTTACGCCAATATTATTGACGTCCAACGGATTAAATGACTCTACCATCCCTCCCCCTGAATAAAATAATCATCTAAGGCGCTAGAGAAAACCTTCTCCCATACTAATATATGGCACCTTAGATTCGAATCAGCTCGACTCAACCTGAAAATTCCGAAACGAATTTCTGAAGAATATTGAACCTAGTTCGATAGGTATGCTCATCATTTGCGCTTCGTGAAGCCAGATTGTAGGCCGCAACGTCTTTTCTATTCGGATTAGCTCGCCGAAATTTCTCGAAGTGATCAATGCAATCTCGGGCACTAAAGCCGCTCGCATTTTCTACACCACTTCGATAAATCCAGTAATAGACCGGCAGATTGCCAGACGATCGCAAGAGGCTGTCGCTTGCATAAAACTCGATCGACATTTGCCGCAGAACAGAACGCGCGCGTTTAAATGCCCGCTCAAAACTCTGCTCGGTAAGGATAGCTTCAGCCGCGAACCTATCGAGCGTGGCCTTCTTTGTATCTACGAAGTCCTCCCGATGCTCCAGGAGGAGTATCTTCGCGGCAACGTTCTCATGTTGCTTGCGAGAATTGCTAAATGATACGCATCGAGAGAAAAATTTGTGATCGGCTAGGCTCTTGATATAACCAGGGACCGCACCGAGCATCGCGCTACGGACTTCAGCGCCCGTAAGTGGCTTGCTTCTGTTTAGCCTCACAAACAGATCATTAATCCTGCTTTCTTGATCAGTGATCACCGACATAACTGAGAGAGGAAAGGCTTCAATTCTCGCTAGTATCCTTGGATGCTTTTCTCTCAGCTCCACGACATCAAGGCCGGCAAGCCTTACAGAAGGATCAGCAAAATACACAGAGTCCTTTCCCAGCCGAAATTTCCCATCCAAGAAGCCGAAGATTGCTTCCAGCCGCTGCCTACCATCAATCACTGCGTACGGTTTACCAGACTTGTTGAGCTTGCTCCCGGAGTAACTGAAATCAGCGATGTAGAACTTGGGAACGTCGTATCCGTTGATTATTGAATCAATCAGATAGGCTCGATCCGCAACACCCCATACTCCTGATTTCCTTTGGTACGCAGGAGAAAAATCAATCTGGTCCCGCTCTGCATACCACCACGATATGCTACTGGATGAGAATGGGCGGACAACAAAGACGTTTTCCATCACTGAAATCCAAATGTAGTTTTAATTTCGGTACCAAGTCCCGAGAGATCCGGATAGACCACAGAATGCGTGTACCCTATTCGCAACAAGTTTCCGTGCAGGAATTGCTTCCTTGCAGCGGGAACCTTCAAACAAACCAACGAGTCTTCTGCATAGGCCTTCTTTTCCATACTCTCTGTCGATCTGCAGAACATGACGAAGTTTCCTCGCTGGGCGGTGATTCGACTATTCGTGTGATTTCCGAGAATCGCGATTGGGTCAGATGGAGCAAAATCGCCTCCGGGATCCTTAAGAAACTCCGCAGCCTGAGGCATAGTCGGATCTGGGACACGGTCCAACCGCTCATTATTTAAGGCCCTTTTATTCCATGCAACAGGATCAAGCATCCAAACGCAAGCGTCTGCTTCTGGACGACTACTGGAAAGAGCAAAGTACAGTGCGATGTATGGGTTTTCAGTCCAATCCAGCAGCCGGGTAGGTACACCATAGTGCTGTTGAAGAAACAACCAATCGAAGTCAGTCGCCGGCGTTGACTTCAAAAATGGCGCACTTGTCTGCAGAAACCTGGACTTGAGTCGCAATTCGAACGTCAAGGCATTCGACGGATCTGCAACCACGTCCGGGTGTCTCATAAGGCTTGGAACCAGCTCGTAGACGGGGTGATTCCCTGATCCTCGGAACCATCGCGGTCCGGTGCTTTGCGCCAACCATTCTTCCACTGAGTTCATTAGCTCAGACAGAGAATTGATTTCTATCTCTTTCGCCGACATCCCGCTCCCCTGTGGTCCTTTTCCGTTGGACTCTCGCGGCCGCGACTCCGGCAGCAATGCTGCCGGAGTCGCATTTCCTCTAGGTAACGCTCTTAATCTTAATCAAACCCCAACAGGGTTAGCCTTTTCCGGATCAATCTTGTACTGCTTGATCGCCCGGGCCACATCCTTCGCGGTCATCTTCCCTTCCTTCGCCAGCGCCGCAATCGCGGCATGGGCGATGTAGTAGCGATCCACCTCAAAGAACCGGCGCAGGTTCGCACGCGTATCCGAACGACCAAACCCATCCGTACCCAGCACCGTGTAGCTCATCGGCACGAACGCGCGGATCTGGTCCGCATACGCACGCACGTAGTCGGTGGCGGCAATCGCCGGGCCCTGGCGGCCTTCCAGCAGCTCGGTCACGTAGGCCTTGCGCTGCTCACCTTCCGGATGCAGGCGGTTGGCACGCTCCACGTCGAAACCATCGCGACGCAGTTCGTTGAAGCTCGGGCAGCTCCAGATGTCGGCGGTCACGCCGAAGTCCTTGTCCAGCAGCTCGGCCGCGGCAATGGCTTCGCGCAGGATGGTGCCCGAACCCAGCAGCTGCACGCGCAGCTCGCCCTTCTTCGGCTTGCCGGCGTCGGTCAGCAGGTACATGCCCTTGACGATGCCTTCGGCCGCACCTTCCGGCATTTCCGGGTGGGTGTAGTTCTCGTTCATCAGGGTGACGTAGTAATACTCGTCCACCTGGTCTTCCATCATGCGCTTGGTGCCGTGCTGCAGGATCACCGTCACTTCGAAGCCGAAGGTCGGGTCGTAGCTGCGCACGTTCGGGATGCCACCGGCCACCAGATGGCTGAAGCCATCTTCGTGCTGCAGGCCTTCACCGTTCAGCGTGGTGCGGCCGGCGGTACCACCCAGCAGGAAGCCGCGGGTACGCATGTCGGCGGCCTGCCAGGCGATGTCGCCCACGCGCTGGAAGCCGAACATCGAGTAGTAGATGTAGAACGGCAGCATCGGCACGTTGCTGACCGAGTAGCTGGTACCGGCGGCCATCCACGAGCTGATCGCACCCGGCTCGCTGATGCCCTGCTGCAGCACCTGGCCGCTCTGGTCTTCGCGGTAGAACATCAGCTGGTCGGCGTCGACCGGCTTGTACTTCTGGCCGAACGGCGCGTAGATGCCGATCTGGCGGAACAGGCCTTCCATGCCGAAGGTACGCGCTTCGTCGGCCACGATCGGCACGATGTGCGGGCCCAGTTCCTTGTCGCGCAGGGTGATGTTCAGGCTCTGCACGAAGGCCATGGTGGTGGAGTAGCTGCGCTCGCCGCTGCTCTTCAGCAGGCGTTCGTAGGCTTCCAGCTTCGGCGCCACGAAGGTCTTGTCGGCCTTGCGGCGGCGCTGCGGCAGGTAACCACCCAGCGCGGCACGGCGTTCCTGCAGGTACTGCACTTCCGGCGAATCCGGGCCGGGGTGGTAGTACGGCACCTGGCCGTCGGCCAGCTGCGCGTCGGTCACCGGAATGTTGAAGCGGTCGCGGAAGTGGCGCACCGCTTCGTCGTCCAGCTTCTTGGTCTGGTGGGTCGGGTTCAGTGCTTCACCGGCGCTGCCCATGCCGTAGCCCTTCACGGTCTTGGCCAGGATGACGGTCGGCATGCCCTTGGTGTTCACGGCCTGGTGGTAGGCGGCGTACACCTTGTGCGGGTCGTGGCCACCACGGTTCAGGCGCCAGATGTCGTCGTCGCTCAGGCCGGCGACCATCGCTGCGGTTTCCGGGTACTTGCCGAAGAAATGCTCGCGGGTGTACGCGCCGCCGAAGGCCTTGCAGTTCTGGTATTCGCCGTCGACGGTTTCCATCATCAGCTTCTTCAGGACGCCGTTGGTGTCCTTGGCCAGCAGGGCATCCCAGTAACCGCCCCACAGCAGCTTGATCACGTTCCAGCCGCCGCCACGGAACACGCCTTCCAGTTCCTGGATGATCTTGCCGTTGCCGCGCACCGGACCGTCCAGGCGCTGCAGGTTGCAGTTCACCACGAAGATCAGGTTGTCCAGGCCTTCACGGCCGGCCAGCGCGATGGCACCCAGGGTTTCCGGCTCGTCGCTCTCGCCGTCGCCGATGAAGCACCACACCTTGCGGTCGGACTTCTCGATCAGGCCACGGTTTTCCAGGTAACGCATGAACTGCGCCTGGTAGATGGCGGCCAGCGGGCCCAGGCCCATCGACACGGTCGGGGTCTGCCAGTAGTCCGGCATCAGCCACGGGTGCGGGTACGAGGACAGGCCACCGCCGTCCACTTCCATGCGGAACTTGTCCAGCTGCTCTTCGCTGATGCGGCCTTCCAGGAAGGAACGCGCGTAGATGCCCGGGGCGCTGTGGCCCTGGATGAACAGCAGGTCGCCCGGGTGGTTTTCGCTCGGGGCGCGCCAGAAGTGGTTGAAGCCCACGTCGTACAGGGTGGCGCCGGAGGCGAACGAGGCGATGTGGCCGCCCAGGTCACCCGGCTTGCGGTTGGCGCGGACCACGGTGGCCATCGCGTTCCAGCGGATGATCGAACGGATGCGCCATTCCAGCTCGGCATTGCCCGGGCTCTTGGCCTCGAACTGCGGTTCGATGGTGTTGACGTATTCGGTGGTGGGAGAGAACGGCAGGTAGGCGCCCGAACGACGGGTCAGTTCCACCATGCCTTCCAGCAGCTGATGCGCGCGCTCGGAGCCCTCGACATCAATAACGGCCTTCAACGACTCGATCCACTCCTGGGTTTCCACAGGATTCGGGTCGTTGTTCAGCACCTCGTTCAACCAGTTCATTAGCGCTCCCATAACCGCACGCACGCGCGCGACTGTTGTATAGATTTCTAGACCGCAAAGTGTAGCGCACCAAGGGCTTTCGTCACTTGGCTACGCAGGCGTATGGATGCAACCGGCCAGTGTCCGCAAGGGGCTTGCCGGGCCCGCTGACGACCCTGCGGCGGGCCTTGGCGGCTGCGCGGGCTGTCGCTTGCGGGCCGCTGCGCCCATGTGCAGGACGCAGTGTTACTGCTGCCGATGACGGTTGTAGGGCAGCGCCACGCCCACCGGTATCGGCTGCGCGTGCTGGCGCTGAACCGGCGACAACGTGTCGCACCTGCCTCTGGATTGGCCCCCACCCTGCCCTCAGGGTAGGCCTCGAGTGTTGGCCTCGCCCGCTTCGGTCCGCCGTCTGGCCCTGCCTCGCTCCCTTCCACAGTGTTGCCCGGGGCGCCTCGCAAGGGGCGCCCCTTTTGCCGTGCGCGGGGCTGGCCGTGGCCCAAAACTGATCCGCTTGTGGCCGGATCGGTGATTGTCGTCTTCGATATATCGATATATCGTTTGCACACTCGTTTACCGATATATCGAAATGAGCCGCACCGCTTCTCCCAGAGCCCGTTCCACCAATCCGGAAGTGCCGCGCCGCAACGGCCAGCCGCGGGTGCTCAGCCGCGGCGACCTGCGCCTGCTGGTGCTGGCCCTGATCGGCGAACAACCCCGCCATGGCTATGAGCTGATGCAGCTGATCAGCAACCAGTTCATGCAGGCCTACACGCCCAGCGCCGGCACCATGTACCCGCTGCTGGCCAGCTTCGAGCAGGCCGGCTGGATCGAGGCCGAGGAAGTGGACGGCAAGCGGATCTTCCGCATCACCGCCGCCGGCGAGTTCGAGCTGAAGGTGCAGCGCACCCAGGTGCGCCTGGCGCAGCGGCGTGCCTTCGACCGTGCCCGCGAGATCACCAAGGCTTCGCTGCCGCCGCCGCTGGCCGGTGCCTTGCGCGAGTTCAAGCGGGCGCTGGTGCACCACCACGGCCGCTGGGCCGAGGGCGAAGCGGAAGAAGTGGCGACGCTGCTGACGCGGGCGTCTGCCCTGCTCAACGGTACGGCCGGTAGCGAGAGCCCACCCATTTCAACGACCCAGCCAGACTGAATCCAGCCAGGTCTCCCCTACGCCGCGCGCCCCGCGCGACACCTTTGCAGGTAACCCCATGACCGAACACAACAACACGCGCCTGCGCCTGGATGTGCGCTTCCGTGAACTGACCGTGCTGCGCACCGAAGAAGTCACCCCGCACATGCGCCGCGTGGTGCTGGGCGGCGACGAGCTGGCAGGCTTCGATTCGCCCGGCGCCGACGACCACATCAAGCTGTTCTTCCCCAACGCTGCGGGCGAGATGGTGCTGCCGGTGGTCACCGCCGAAGGCCGCAGCTATCCGGCCGGCAAGGAGCCGTCGCCGGCCCGCGACTACACGCCGCGCTGGTGGGACCACGAAACCGGCGAGCTGGCCATCGACTTCGTGCTGCACGACCAGGGCATTGCCGGGCCGTGGGCCGAGCAGGCCAAGGCCGGCGACACGCTGGTGATCGGCGGGCCGCGCGGTTCGTTCGTGGTGGCCGACAGCTTTGATGCCTATGTGCTGATTGGCGATGAAACCGCGCTGCCGGCCATCGCCCGCTGGCTGGACGTGCTGCCGGACGGTGCCGAGGTGCAGGCCTTCATCGAAGTGAGCGACGAGGCCGAACGCCAGGACCTGCCGCAGTACGAGAACGTGCGGATCCACTGGCTGGAGCGCAACGGCTTCCCGGCGGCCAGCAGCACGCTGCTGGAAGACATGCTGACCGACTTCGAGGCCCCGGACGGCGATGTCTTCTACTGGATCGCCACCGAATCGCGCCGCGCACGGATGATGCGCAAATTCATCGAAGGCCACCTGGGCGTGCCACGCGACTGGATCCGCTCGACCGGCTACTGGAAGGCCCACCCGGACGAAACCGACGGCGATTGATCCAAAGACGGTGGGTGCGGCCCCTCCTTGGTAGGTGCGGACCGTTGGTCCGCACGCCCTGCAACAGGTAGTGCCGGCCGCTGGCCGGCAACCTCATGAACCTTCGGCAGGAACCCGCAATTGCCGGCCAGCGGCCGGCACTACCACGCGGGGCACCGCCTGCCGCATCCACCCAAACAGCTGCGCGGCCCAGATCTCCAGCGCCAGCATCCGCACGCCCTGCAACAGGTAGTGCCGGCCGCTGGCCGGCAACCTCATGAACCTTCGGCAGGAACCTGAAATTGCCGGCCAGCGGCCGGCACTACCACTTGCTGCGCCCACCCGAACCGCTGCGCGGCCCAGATCTCCAGCGCCACCAGCAGCGCGATGACCAGCAGCGGCAACAGCAGCCCGAAGTACACGCCGGGCATCATGCCGTTGATCTGCGCCTTCACCAGCCGCAGCACACCACGGGTGTGCAGCAGCTCATCCACATGCATCGTCAGCGCCTCGCGCACCACCTTGGGCTCCAGCCCGACCGTGCCGGCCTTGTCCACCAGCGTGTCTTCCACCATGCCGCGCAGCAGGCCTTCGCGCACCTTGCCGATCACCCAGCCGGTGCCGCGCGCCAACGGGCCGTTGCCAAGACGATCAAGACCGGGCAACGGATGTTCGCTGAGGTAGGCCGAAGCGATGGTATCGGCCACGTCGCCCACCGTGCCCTGGCTGCGCAATGCCTCGCGCATGCGCGGGTCGTCCAGCGAGTCGGTGAAGCCTTCGCTCCAGCCTTCCACCAGGGTCTGCAGGTGCGGCTGGAAATGATCGAGCTGCTTGAACAGCGCGCGGTGTGCACCGGCAGTGAAGCCCAGCTGCAGGCCGAAGAAGGCAGTGGCCAGCGGCAGCAGCACCACGTAGCTGGCCAGCAGCCAGTGATGCCAGCGCTTGCGCCGCTGCAACCACCCCCGGCGGTGCAGCCCGCGCCAGGCGAAGATGCCCAGCACCAGGCCAAGCAACGTGCCGAGCACGCTGCCGCCCAGCAGATCGAGCACGCTCAGGCCCGACCAGAATTCGTTCAACCAGTACTGCGCGTCCTGCATGGATCTTCCTTCCGTGGTTGCGGCTGCGCCTGAAACGCCAGCCAGGTAGAGTCGACTGTTAGTCGACTATCGCGCGCAGCGCGGGGGTTTCCGGCATCGCGCCAAGAGCAGTCGACTAACAGTCGACTCTACCAAACGGAAGACCGCCGCTCCGGAACACGCCAAGCAATGCGACAATCGCGCTCCTTTCCTGCAGCGACGAGGCCCACATGGCCAAACTGACCCTGGCCAGCGTGGATGCGCTGCGTACCCGCTTTGCCGATGACGCCGCCTGCGACGCGGCGCTGGCCGCCTTCGCCGACACCGCCGCACTGCGCACGCCGCTGCGTGAGCTGGTGGAGGCACAGCACCGCTACCTGCAGGCCGAATTCGAAGTGACGCAGGTGGCCGATGTATTGCGCCGCGACCAGAAGTACGCGCCGGTGGGCCGGCCGTCGGTGCACATCGTGCAACTGCGCAAGCAGCAGGCCGCGACCAAGCAGGCGGCGCTGATCGCACGCCAGGTGGTGGCGCAGGCCGCGCAGACCTTCGTGCGCGTGAGTGGGCTGGCGGCGAAAGCCAAGCAGAGCCCGAGCGAAGCGTGCGTGGCATGGTTGGGCGCGTTGCGCTGAGGGATCGTGCGGACCAACGGTCCGCACCCACCAGATGCAGGTTGGCGTCTACCGGGTAGTGCCGGCCGCTGGCCGGCAACCCCATCAGCATCGGGCACCCCGCATGCAGCCGGCCAGCGGCCGGCTCTACCGGCACCCAAAAAGAAGGCCCGCTTTTCAGCGGGCCTTCTGCCTTCTCACGACGAGTGAGCGGGGTGCATCAAGCCGCCGGCTTTTCGCCGGTGGCTTCGGTGGTGATGCGGATCTTCACTTCATCGCTGACGTTCGGGGCATACGCGCCGACGCCGAAATCGCTGCGCTTCAGGGTGGTGGTGGCATCGAAGCCGGCGGCCGGAACCTTGGCCATCGGGTGCTCGCCGCCGCCGTTGACGGTCACGTCCAGGGTGACCGGCTTGGTGATGCCCTTGATGGTCAGGTCACCGGTGACGGTCAGCTTGTTGGTGCCAGCGGCTTCCACCTTGGTGCTCTTGAAGGTGGCATCGGCGAACTTGGCGGCGTCGAAGAAGTCGGCGCTCTTCAGGTGCTCGTCGAACTTGGCGGTGAAGCTGTTCAGGCCGCTCAGCGGCAGCTTCACTTCCACGGTGGACTTGGTCACGTCTTCGGCGTTGTACACCAGGGTGCCTTCGACGTTGCCGAAGTGCGCGCTCGGGTTGGAGAAGCCGAAGTGGCTCCACTGGGCCAGCACGTCGGTGTGGGTCGGGTCCAGCTTGTAGGTGCCCGAGGCGATCTTGATCGCTTCGGCGGCCGGCGCGGCAGCGGCGGCATCGGCGGCCGGGGTGGCGGCCTGCTCGGTGGTGGCCGGGGCGGCGGCATCGGCAGCCGGGGCAGCGGTGTCGGCCGGCTTGGAGCAGGCGGCGATGGCCAGGGTCAGGGCCAGCGGCAGCAGCAGTTTACGGGTGGCGCTCATCTGAGGAACTCTCCGGATCGTAGGGTGGGTACACGGTGCAGCAAGAGCCTGCCACGGGACAGCAGGCCCGAAACCGATACAACGACTTACGCGATGCGCGCCGCTTCGTCGAACGACAGGCGCGGCAGACGCGGGAACAGGCCCGCCGGGTCACCGTAACCCAGGTTGACCAGGAAATTCGACTTGATCGAAGTGCCGGCGAAGAACGCTTCGTCCACCTTGGCCGGGTCGAAGCCCGACATCGGGCCGGCATCCAGGCCCAGCGCGCGTGCGGCCAGGATCAGGTAGGCGCCCTGCAGGCTGCCGTTGCGGAGGGCGGCTTCGTGGCGGCCTTCCTGCGGGCCGTCGAACCAGGCCTTGGCATCGGTGTGCGGGAACAGGTACGGCAGCTTCTCGTGGAAGTCCAGGTCGAAGCCGATGATGGCGGTGACCGGAGCGGCCATGGTCTTGTCGTGGTTGCCTTCGGACAGGGCCGGGGCCAGCTTGGCCTTGGCTTCCTTCGAGGTGACGAAGACGAAGCGGGCGGGCGTGGTGTTGGCGGCGGTCGGGCCCCACTTCACCAGGTCATACAGTTCCTGCAGCAGGCTGGCCGGGACCGGCTTGTCGAGGAAGGCGTTCTGGGTGCGGGCAGTACGGAACAGCTGGTCGAGGGCAGCAGCGTCGAGCGCGTGGGACATCGGTGGATCTCCAGGGCGGCTAAGGGAAGTCAGTGCCCGCGGGCGGCGCGGGGCGAAACGACGAGCCGCAGTGTAGAGTGTCGCGACTGTTGCAACACCCAGCAGGGCTGAAACGAATTAATGCCAATGGTGAAACGATCGAGCGCGCCATGGACGGTCACTGACGGCCGTGCGGGCAATGTCCGCCAAGCGGTCGCGCTGGCCTCGGCGCTGCGCCAGGGCACCCACCGACCGCTGGTCCTGCAGCCCCGCGCACCCTGGCGCTGGCTGTCGCCGCGGCGCCTGCCGGGTGATGTGAACGGCTATGGCGAGGCTTTCGCGTCATTGGCTGCCGAGGCCCCGGCGCTGGCGATCGGCTGTGGCCGCCAGGCCGCCGGCGCACTGCGCGTGCTGCGCGCACGTGGCAGCCAGGTGGTGCAGATCCTCGACCCGCGCATCGGCGCACGCCACTGGGATGTGGTGGTGGTGCCCGAACACGATGCCCTGCGTGGCAGCAACGTGCTGACCCTGCTCGGCAGCCTCAACCCGGTGGACGACGACTGGCTGGCCTGGGGCCGCGCCGCGTTCGCCGGCTTCAGTACCTTGCCCGGCCCGCGCACCGCGTTGCTTGTCGGTGGACCGACGCCGCTGGCGCCGTGGGATGAAACGGCGATGGTGGGCGTGTTCCAGGCGCTGGCCGGGCAGATCCGCAGCGAAGGCGGCAGCCTGCTGGCGACCACCTCGCGACGCACGCCGCCGGCGTTGGCCGAGATCCTGCGCGCGACGTTCGCCGACCTGCCGCATGTGATCTGGGGCGACGGCGGCGACGGTACGAATCCTTATGGCGGCCTGCTCGGCTGGGCCAACCGCGTGGTGGTCTCGCCCGATTCGGTGAACCTGCTGTCTGAAGCCTGCGCCACGCGCATGCCGGTGATGGTGGCGCTGGCCGATACCGCGCAAGGCCGGCTGGCGCGCTTCCAGCAGCAGCTGCGCGAGCGCGGGCGGCTGCAGGCGCATTGGCTGGACTGGCAGTACGACCGCATCGAACCACTGCGCGAGACCGCGCGGGTGGCCGCGGAAGTGAAACAGCGTCTGGCATTGGGGTAGTGCCGGCCGCTGGCCGGCAATGCTCTACGCGCTACCGAAGATCCTGACGTTGCCGGCCAGCGGCCGGCACTACCGGGTGCGCAGCGTTTTCTGAACATTTCGATCCGACTGTGCGGTTAGAGTCCAGCGTCCCCCATCACGCTGAACGTCTTCATGCGCACCCTGCTCCTGCTGCCCCTGGCCCTGCTCGCCGCCTGCTCCACCACGCCCACCGAGCTGGATCCGATCTCGTATCAATGCCAGCAGCAGCTGGACGCGTACCGCGAACAGCCGGCGCTGCGCGATCCGAAGACTGGTCAGCGCCCGCCGCTGCCGGTGGCCCCGATCAGCGACGCCTGCGACAAGGAACTCCAGCGCAAGGGCCTGGATCGCCCGCTGCGCTGACCGGCGTATGATCGGCGCGCGGGCCTGCCCGCCGTTGAAGGTATCGACATGGATCGTTTTTCCCGCCTGCCCCGCGCCGCGCTGCTGATCGCCAGCCTGCTGGCGACTGCACCGGCCTGGGCCAACAGCACCGAATGCCGCGAGCGCTACCCGAGCGTGGCCGCGCAGGCGGCGATGCTGGACGTGGCCTGGACCACCGCCGAGCGTCTCGATGCGCTGCCCGATGTGGACGTGGTGATCGCCGCGCGCGGTGGCCAGGACCTGAGCCGCTACGGCTTGCGTCACAGCCACCTGGCCTTCCTGCTGCGCGAGGACGACGGCCGCTGGCGCGCGATGCACCTGCTCAACCGCTGCAAGACCGACAGCTCGCAGCTGTACCACGAGGGCCTGGGCAACTTCGTCGGCGAGAGCGGCGGGCATACCGACCTGCGCATCGGCGTGCCGTCGGCGCCGCTGCGTGCTGTATTGAAGGCGATGCTGGTGTCGCCGTCGATCCAGCCCAAGGCGCTGCACGAGACCAGGTACAACGTGGTCGCCTACCCGTTCGCCACCGACTACCAGAACTCCAACCAGTGGGTACTGGAGGTGCTGGGCGCGGCGATGGCGCAGGCCGATGGCGCACCGGCCATCGTCAAGCGCGAACAGGCCCAGCAATGGCTGCGCCAGCAGAAGTACCAGCCCAGCGTGCTGCATATCGGCCTGGGCAAGCGCGTGGGTGCACGCCTGTTCATTGCAAACGCCACCACCACCGACCACCCCGCCGGCGAACGCATTTCCGGCAACTATTCGGTGGTGACGGTGGAATCGGTATTCGACTTCCTGCACCAGCGCAGCCAGCTGCAGCAGGAACTGGTGATCCCCCATGTGCCGGTGGCCGGTGCTGCTGCCGCTACACCCTGAATCCCGCGAGGAGAACGATATGCGTTCGCTGCTTGTTTCCCTGATGTCGATGGTGATCATTGCCGGCCTGCTCGGCGCGAACACCGCCCATGCCGAACGCCGCATCATCATCCTGCAGGACCCGGGTCCGCAGGGGCCGAGCCTGGAAATGTCCGCGCCTCTGGTGGCTTCGGCGCGCGCCGCCGCTGCCAAGGAAGCCCGGGATGCCGGGCTGCCGCCCGGCCACGGCGCATCGGTGAAGCTGCCGCAGATGCAGGTGAGCGCCATCGCGACCACCGTCGACGGCCGCCGCGAAGTGCTGCTGCGCGATGCCAGCAACCCGCAGAACACCGCATCGATGCAGTGGCCGAAGCGCCCCGGCGATCCCGCCGTGCAGTTCACCGTGGGCCAGACCGTGAACTTCGAGCCGACCGGCACCGACCAGGGCTGGCAGGTGAAGGACAACCAGGGCCGCCCGCTGGAATATCTGCCCGAGGCCACCGGCCCGCGCGACATCTTCGATACCCGGCGCTGAGCCGCCGCCCCCACGTTGACCAGGAGGTCTCCATGTTCCGTTGCCTGCGCATTCCCGCGTCCGCCCTGCTGCTCTCGGCGCTGCTGGCGCCCACTGTCCATGCTGGCGCCGCGCCGCAGTTGAACAGCAGCGAGGCCAGCGTGATCGTGACGTCGTTCGTGGTGCTGTCGTTGCCACTGGCGGCCTCGATGGGCTTGTCCGAACTGTCCAAGGCGCCGTTCAAGGCCAGCGAACGCAACGGCCGGGCCACGCGCACCAAGGCAGTGCCGCTGCCGCCGATGGAGGTGAAGAAGGTGGAGACCACGCCGGAGGGCGAGCGCCAGGTACAGCTGCAGGTGCCGGACAAGGCCGACCAGACCGCCACCCTGCGCTGGCCGGCGCGCGTGCATCAAGACCAGGCGGCAGGCTTCGTGGTCGGCCAGCAGGTGCACTTCGACCCCACCGAAGCCGGTGCCGGCTGGACCGTGAAAAGCGCGCAGGGCCAGGCACTGGCTTACGTGCCCACCGCCTACGCCGCTGGCGATGTGATGAGCGAAGCGCTGTAAAGCTGAACGACCGGTTTTGGCTTTGCCGCGGGCCGGGCGGATAATGGGCGATCCCCCTTTGTCCCCCTGGCTCGCCATGTCCGTGCGTCCTGCCCCTGTGTTTGCCCCGCTGACCGCCCGCGCCCTGGTGCTGGCGGTACTGGCGATGGGCGCGGTGGTGCTGCTGTCCAACGTACTGGTGCAGTACCCGATCAACGATTGGCTGACCTGGGGTGCCTTCAGCTATCCGGTCGCGTTCCTGGTCAGCAACCTGATCAACCGCCGCTTCGGCCCGGGCCCGGCGCGCCGCGTGGCGTGGATCGGCTTCCTGGTGGCGGTGGTGTTGTCGGTGTGGGTGGCCACGCCGCGCATCGCCATTGCCTCGTGCTCGGCCTTCATCGTGGCGCAGCTGCTGGACATCACCGTGTTCGACCGCCTGCGTCGTGGCAGCTGGTGGCGCGCACCGATGGTGGCCACCACCTGCAGCGCGACGGTGGATACCACCATTTTCTGGTCGATCGCGTTTGCCGGTTCCGCCCTGCCGTGGGTGAGCTGGGCAGCGGGCGACCTGGCGGTGAAGCTGGCGATCGGCGTGTGCCTGCTGGCCCCGTTCCGCGCGTTGTTGTGGAAGATGGCGCCGCTGCGGGCCACCAGCTGACCGCACATGCTCTGGTGCGTGCCGACCGTTGGTTGGCACGCTCCATCGGAGTTCATTACCGCTGGCGGATTGTGCCGACCAACGGTCGGCACCTACCAGGAGCAGGCATCGCAGGGCCATTGATTCGGTGGGTGCCGACCGTTGGTCGGCACGCCCTGCAGAACTCATTGCTGCCGACAGATTGTGCCGACCAACGGTCGGCACCTACCAGGAGCGGGCATCGCAGGGCCATTGATCCGGTGGGTGCCGACCGTTGGTCGGCACCCCCTGCAGAACTCATTGCTGCCGACAGATTGTGCCGACCAACGGTCGGCACCTACCAGAGCGGGCATCGCAGGGCCATTGATCCGGTGGGTGCCGACCGTTGGTCGGCACCCCCTGCAGAACTCATCGCTGCCGACAGATTGTGCCGACCAACGGTCGGCACCTACCAGAAGCAGGCATCGCAGGGCCATTGATCCGGTGGGTGCCGACCGTTGGTCGGCACGCCCTGCAGAACTCATCGCTGCCGACAGATTGTGCCGACCAGCGGTCGGCACCTACCAGGAGCGGGCATCGCAGGGCCATGGATCCGGTGGGTGCCGACCGTTGGTCGGCACGCCCTGCAGAACTCATCGCTGCCGACAGATTGTGTCGACCAACGGTCGGCACCTACCAGAAGCGGGCCATCGCAGGGCCATTGATCCGGTGAGTGCCGACCAACGGTCCGCACCCACCCAAAGTGGTTGCAGCATTTGCCCCCGCTCAGGCGAACGGCAGCTCCGCGGCTCTGCACGCTGCCGTAATCGCGGCACACGCCTCTTCAATCGCAGGCGTGGTCGGTGCCAACCGCGGGCGCCGATCCAGCGTGCAGGCCAGGCCCACGTCCAGCAGCGTGGCGTGCGCGCCATGCAGTGCTTGCGCGGTGGCATCCGGCAGGAAACCGGCAACCGCCAGCGCATCGATCAACGACGGCGTATCGCGAGGCTGCAGCAGCGCCGCATGCTGCGCACTGCGTGCCAGCACGCCGGTCTGCAGCAGGAACTCCAGGTCCACTACGCCGCCGGCACCCTGCTTCAGGTCCAGTCGTGCGGCATCGCTGCGGTCCAGTTCGGTGCGCATGCGGCCGCGCATCTTCAGCACGTCCGCATACAGCACACCCGTGTCGCGCTCACGCCCCAGCGTCTGTGCACGCACCTGCTCGAAGTCGGCCAGCAGGCTGGCATCACCGGCCACGCCGCGTGCGCGCACCAGGGCCTGGTGTTCCCAGGTCCATGCGCGTTCGCGCTGGTATTCGGTGTAGCTGGCCAGCGAAGACACCAGCGAACCCTTGCCACCGTCCGGGCGCAGGCGCACATCGATGTCGTACAGGCGGCCGGCGGCGGTAACCGCGCCGAGCAGGGCCATCACTTTCTGCGCCAGGCGCGCATACCAGCGGCCCGGCTCCAGCGGACGCGCACCATCGCTGGCGTCCACCCCGGCGGGGTTGTCGTGCAGGAACACCAGGTCCAGATCGGAACCGAAGCCCAGTTCAAGCCCACCGAGGCTGCCGTAGCCGATGATCGCGAAACGTCCGCCGGGAATCCCGCCGTGTGCGGCGTGCATGTCCGCTTCGGCCATCGCCAGCACGGTGACCACCACCGCCTGCGCCAGTTCGGCCAGTTGCCGGGTGCTGTCCACCGCGCCCTGGCGGCCATCCAGCGTAGCCATCGCCATGCGGAAGCTGAGCGCCAGCCGCGTCTCGTTGAGCCAGCGCAGCGCGGATTCGGGATCCTCCACCGCCAGCACCTGCTGGCACTCGGCCAGCATGCCGGCGGCATCCGGCATCGGCCCGGACACGCGTACGTCCAGCAGTTCGTCCAATAGCAGCGGATACGCCGCCAGGCGCTCGGCCAGCAGCGCGCTGCGCGCCAGCACATCCACCAGCCGCGCCAGCGCACTGGGCTGCTCGTCCAGCAGCGCGAGATAGCTGGTCCGGCGCAGCACCGCCTGCAGCAGGCCAAGCACACGCTTGAGCGCGGCGTCGGGTTGTGGCGAGCGCGTGGCCGCATGCAGCAGTGCCGGCAGCACGCGATCCAGCCGCGCACGCGCCGCATCGGACAAGGACTTCACGCCGGTGCCCTGGGCGAAATCGCGCAGCGACTGGTCAGCGCCGTTGGCATTGAGGAACCCGGCTTCAACCAGCAGTGGTGCGTTGCTGCCTTCGGGCAGGCTGCGCCAGTAGTTGGCCAGCGCGTCGGGCGCGGCCTGGCCCTTGCGCGGCGCCAGCAGCGCGGCGAATTCAGTACTGACCCGCTGCTGCTGTTCGGCCAACGCCGCGCGCAGCACGTTCCAGTCCGCATAGCCGAGGCCGACGGCAATGCGTTCGCGGTCCAGCGCGTCGCTGGGCAGTACGTGGGTCTGCGCGTCGCGCAGCATCTGCAGGCGGTTCTCCAGCCGGCGCAGGAACAGGTAAGCCTCGCGCAGTGCGGCGCCATCCTCGGGCGCGATCTGTCCGGCGGCGACCAGTGCATCCAGCGCCACCAGCAGGCGACGCTCGCGCAGTGCCGGTTCACGGCCACCGCGGATCAGCTGCAACGCCTGGCACAGGAATTCGATTTCGCGGATGCCACCGGCGCCACGCTTGATGTCCTCGTGCAACTCGCGGCGCGCGACCTCGGCGGTGATCGCCGCCTTCATTTCGCGCAGGCCATCGAGCGCGGTGAAATCGAGGTAGCGGCGGTACACGAACGGGCGCAGGGTCTGCAGCCACGCTTCACCGGCGGCGATATCGCCGGCCACCGCGCGCGCCTTCAGCCACGCGTAGCGTTCCCAGTCGCGGCCCTCGCGCTGGAAATACTGGTCCATCGCCGCGAACGACAGCGCGACGCGGCCGGCGCTGCCGAACGGGCGCAGGCGCAGGTCGACACGGTGGCTGAAGCCATCGACGGTGGTTTCGTCCAGCAGCTTGGCCAGGCGCTGGCCGAGGCGGGCGAAATACTCTTCGGCGGCCAGCGCGCGCGGGCCATCGGATTCGCCGCCGTGCGGATAGGCGTAGACCAGATCGATATCGGAACTGAAGTTGAGCTCGCCGCCGCCCAGCTTGCCGAGGCCGAACACGACCAGCTGCTGCGGCGTGCCTTGGTCATCGGCGATGACCCCATGGGGCTGGGCGAATTCCTGCTGCAGGGCCTCCAGCGCAAGCCGCAGGCAGTCTTCGGCCAGGGTGGTGGCGCCGGCCAGGGTCTGCGCCACGTCGTCCAGCCCGGCAAGGTCGCGCCAGATCAGCCGTGTGGACATCGCCGCACGCCAGCGCCG
The DNA here is from genome assembly GCF_059368315.1 of Stenotrophomonas sp. YJH_SMC_119. Classification (NCBI taxonomy): domain Bacteria; kingdom Pseudomonadati; phylum Pseudomonadota; class Gammaproteobacteria; order Lysobacterales; family Lysobacteraceae; genus Stenotrophomonas; species Stenotrophomonas sp. YJH_SMC_119. Next base: position 53,012 of record NZ_JCAFRP010000015.1, read on the forward strand.
CAGCTGTGCCGGCCAGTCGCTGGGCTGCAGCGGGTCGAGCACCGGGGCCGGGATCGGCGGGCAGCCGGGCGTGGCCAGCTGCGCCAGCAGCGCGGGTTGACGCACCAGGGTGTCCAGCGCGAAGTCGCTGGCCACCGCCAGCCGGGTCAGCAACGGCAGCAGGTCGGCCGGGATGGGCTCGGGCAGGACCTGGGCCAGGCGCGCCAGGGCGCGGTCGACAAGAGGCTGCAGGGAGGCGGGCAGATCAGCGGGGGCGAGGGTCATGGGCTGATTGTATCGACCCGGCCGGGGCGCAACGGACCCGGTAGCGCCGGCCGCTGGCCGGCAACCCCGGTAGCCTTCGGCAGCATCATCGGATCTGCCGGCCAGCGGCCGGCACTACCAAGTCAACGGATCTGCCGGCCAGTGGCCGGCATTACCAACAATGGAGGCCGCGCATTCATACTGGGCGACAGGCAATAAAAAAGCCCGCTTGCAGCGAACTGCCAGCGGGCTCTGCTCCCTCCCCCACGTCGGGATGCAGGGCCATCGTGCGGGCTGCGAAAGCACTTTGCACGCTGCACTGCAAAACAAAACCGACGGGTTTGGGTGAGCCCCTGGGGAAAAGCCATTCCACGAAGGTAGAACCCCCCGTACGGATGAGGATGGCCGATAATCGGAATTCCCCCCAGCAACACGTGTCGTCATGTCTGTTGATCGCATCGCCAACGCGCGTCTCCGTGACCGCGTGGTCTCCGCAGAGGCCGCAGCCGCGCTGATCCAGCCCGGTGAAACCGTGGCCATGAGCGGCTTTACCGGCTCCGGGTATCCCAAGGCCGTTCCCGTCGAACTGGCCCGCCGCATTGAAGCGGTGCATGCCCAGGGCAACCCTTTCCAGATCAAGCTGATGACCGGCGCCTCCACCGCGCCGGAACTCGATGGCGCGCTGGCCAAGGCCGATGGCATCGCCATGCGCATGCCGTTCCAGAGCGACCCGGATGCGCGCAACCGCATCAACGAGGGCAAGCTGGACTACATCGACATCCACCTCAGCCACGTTGCCCAGCACGTGTGGTTCGGCTTCTACGGCGAGATCGATACCGCCGTGATCGAAGTCTCGGCCATCCGCGAGGACGGCTCGCTGGTGCCTTCCACCTCGGTCGGCAACAACAAGACCTGGCTGGACCTGGCGAAGAAGGTGATCGTCGAGGTCAACGAATGGCAGCCGGCCGGCGTCGACGGCATGCATGACATCTACTACGGCACCGCGCTGCCGCCGCACCGCAAACCGATTCCGCTGGTGAACGCCAACGACCGCATCGGCGACACCGCGCTGCGCTGCGACCCGGACAAGATCGTGGCCGTGGTACGCACCAACGGCCCGGACCGCAACAGCCCGTTCAGCCCGATCGATGCGACCAGCGAGCAGATCGCTTCGCACCTGATCGAGTTCCTCAAGCACGAAGTGAAGAAGGGCCGCCTGCCGCCGAACCTGCTGCCGCTGCAGTCGGGCGTGGGCAACATTCCCAACGCGGTGCTGGCCGGCCTGGCCAAGAGCGGTTTCCGCGACCTGGCCGCGTTCACCGAAGTGATCCAGGACGGCATGCTCGACCTGCTGCGCGACGGCGTGCTGAGCTACGCCTCGTGCACCGGCTTCGCGCTGAGCCCGCAGGCCAACGAGACGTTCAAGGAGAACATCGATTTCTACCGCGAGCGCATCATCATGCGCACGCAGGAGATCTCCAACCATCCGGAACTGGTGCGCCGCCTGGGCTGCATCGGCATGAACGGCATGATCGAGGTGGACATCTACGGCAACGTCAATTCGACGCACGTGATGGGCACGCGCATCATGAACGGGATCGGCGGTTCGGGTGACTTCGCCCGCAACGGTTTCCTGTCGGCGTTCCTGAGCCCGTCCACCGCGAAGAACGGCACCATTTCGGCGATCGTGCCGATGGCCAGCCATGTCGACCACACCGAGCACGACGTGTCGGTGATCGTGACCGAACAGGGCCTGGCCGACCTGCGTGGCCTGACCCCGCGCAAGCGCGCGCAGGTGCTGATCGACAACTGCGCGCATCCGGATTTCCGTCCGCAGCTGCAGGATTACTTCGACCGCGCCAGCCGCGAGAGCTACGGCAAGCACACCCCGCACCTGCTGCCGGAAGCGCTGTCGTGGCACCAGCGTTGGCTGGATACCGGAACGATGAAGGGCTGATTGCGTTGGGGGTCAGAGCCCTTTTCTACCAAAAGGGGATCTGACCCCGATCATGCGCAACGTCGGGGTCGGATCCCTTTCCACAGGAAAGGGCTCTGACCCCAGCTACGGAATCGGGTAGAGCCGGGCGCTGGCCGGCTTCCCCAACAGCCGGCCAGCGGCCGGCTCTACCTTCACGCGATGCGCAGGCTCGCCAGCGATTCGGCCTGCAGCCGCTCATAGATCTCGAACTCGTCATGCACCGCCACGCCCAGCGCCTGCTCGAAGGCCTCGCGGTTGGCATGTGCGGCATAGGCGCGCTGTTCTTCACCACCCAGGTTCGACTGGAAGATGCCCGCGGCACTGACCGGCAGGAAATCCTCATAGACGATCGGGTCGGCCGTGGCCAGGCCGGCGGCCACCAGCACTTCGGCCGGCAGATCCGCCACGCGCTCGGGCGCGGCACGGCCGGCGTCGGTCAGCTGGTAGCGGTAATAGCCCAGTCCTTCCTGGCGCAGCGTGTCATGGTCATCCGGGAAGCTGGCGAACACCGCCTGCAGGCGCTGGCCGTAGTCGCCGCCAGTGCTGCCTTCGCCACCGGCATCGCGTGCCTGCGACAGCAGCTGGTCGTACAGCGCGCGGCCCTTCGGGGTGAGCGCAAGGCCGCGCTGTTCGATCTCGCCGAAGCGCGCGGTGTGGGTGCCGGCATCGCCGCCTTCGCCGCCCGGGAAATGCACGGCCTCTTCCAATGCCTTGAAGCTGGTCTGGCGCAGCAGGATCGGGCAGGCGCGGCGCGGCGGGCCCTCGATCACCGCCTTGGCCGCCATGCCGTGTTCGATCATCGCCGCCTGCGCAGCGTCGATGTCCAGCGTGCGCGGTGTCAGGTGATTGATGTGCGGGCCACGGAAACTGACCACGTCGGCCACCAGGCGGTGCGCGTTGTGCAGCGCGTGGTAGGTCGGCAGGTCGACGGTGGCATCGCCGTGCCAGCGGAAGGTTTCCAGCGCTTCGTCGACGAAGCGTTCGGCATCGGCCTGCGACAGGCCGCCGTCACGCTCGGCCTGGTCGATCAGTGCCAGCGCGCCGTCGGTGAAGATGCGGCGGCGCGCAAGGATCTTCGCCGATTCGGCACGCAGCGCTTCGTCTTCGATCAGCTCCAGGCGCAGCAGCGAGGTGAACACGCGGAACGGATTCTGCGCCAGCGCCGCGCCGGTGAGCGGGCGGAACGCGGTGGAATGCACCGGCACGCCCGCGACCGACAGGTCGTAGTAGCCGACCGGGTACATGCCCATCACCGCGAACAGGCGGCGCAGCGTCGCCAGTTCCTGAACGGTGCCGACGCGGATCGCGCCGTGGCGCTCTTCATCCAGGCGTGCGCGCTCGTCGTTGCGCTGCAGCTGCGCGGCCAGCGCCGGGTCCTGCTCCAGCACCTGCGCGTTGATCCGCTCCACCAGTTCCACCAGCGTGCCGTACAGCGGCACTTCGGTGCGGTACATGCGGGACATGGCCTGTGCGAACAGGCGGCGGATCACATCAGGCGAAACCAAAGAGGCGCTCATCAGTCACTCGATTACGGGAACGGGGGAACAGCTCGGACCCGTATTGTCGCCGGAGCGCGCGGTGGCGGCGATATGCAGAGCAACATGAAACAAACCGGCAGTGCCGGCCGCTGGCCGGCAATCTCCGGATGCCTGGAAGGGTGCGATTGCCGGCCAGCGGCCGGCACTACCGCTTGAGCTGGCGCTTCAGGGTGGCATCCAGGGCGATCGGCCGGTCCCAATGCTGGTAGCTGGCCACGATGGCGTGGCGCACGGCACGGTAATGCAGGTTGTCCGGCCTGGTGGGCATCCGCTTCACCACCGCTTCCCAGCCGCCGTCCGGGTCCTGGCTGAAGGCGCGCACGCTGTCGCGGCAGGTCTGGCCGCTGGCCTTGGCCCAGAAGCAGGCGAAATAGATGTCCCCGGCCTGCCAGCCATGGGTGGTGAACAGCGCGCTGATGTAGCCACGGGGCACGTCGGCATAGCGCGATACCTCATCGAGAAAGGCATCCGGGTAGCGTTCGGCGTAATGGTTGATGTCCTGCAGCTGGGCATCAACCCAGCTGTCGCCGGTTGCCACCTCATACGCAGCCGAACGCTCGGCGGTCTGCTGGGCCAGCACGGTGGCCGGCGCCAGCAGCAGGGACAACAGCAACACGCGCAGTCGGTAATTCATGCCCCGATTCTGCCGCAGCCGCCGGGCCCTGTCAGCTGTCAGGCCGCCGCAGCGGCCTTGGCTTCGATCGCCGCCAGTGCGGCCGGCCAGTCGTGGGCGGTGTCGGCGGTGACCATGCGCGGTTCATCATCGGCGACGCCGTGCTGGGTCTCGTGGGCCCAGGTCACTGCGTACGGGGTATGCACGCCCCAGCCTCCCAGGGTAACCACCGGCTCGATGTCCGAACGCAGCGAGTTGCCGACCATCACGAAGCGCTGCATGGGCAGGTCGAATTCGGCCAGCACGCGGGCGTAGGTTTCCGGGTCCTTCTCCGAGACGATCTCGATGCGCGGGAACAGCTCGCCCAGGTTGGCGACCTTGATCTTCGCTTCCTGGTGGAACAGGTCGCCCTTGGTGATCAGCACCACCGGGTAGTGCTCGGCGATGGCCGCCACCGCTTCGCGCACACCGTCGATCAGTTCGACCGGGTGGCGCAGGGTGTCGTGGCCGATATCCAGGATGCGCTGGATGTCCTTCGCTTCGATGCGCTGCCCGGTGATGTCGATGGCCGCTTCGATCATCGACAGCGTCATGCTCTTCACGCCGTAGCCGAAGGTGCCCAGGTGGCGCTGCTGCACTTCCAGCAGGTGGCGCGCAGTCTGGGTGTCGTGCACGTCGACGTAGCGCGACAGCAGGTCAAGGTAGTCCTGCTCGGCCTTGCGGTAGTAGTCCTCGCTCTTCCACAGCGTATCGTCACCGTCAAAACCGACCAGGCCGATGGCGCGCGACGGCGCAGGCGTGGAGGTGTTCATCGCGCAAGGATACAGGGGCCGTGGTGACGAAAAAAACCCGGGCGGCCGAAGCCGCCCGGGTTCCCATACGCCCCGATACAGGTCTTACCTGCCCTGCGCACCCTGCGCTGCGCCGCCGGCGCCGGCCTGCTGGGCGGCCACATAGGCCTTGTACTCATCGGCGCTCAGCTCGCCGTCCTTGTTGGTATCAGCCTGGTCGAACACCTGGGCCAGGCCCGCGTTCACCTGCGCCTCGGTCTTGCTGATGGTGCCGTTGCCATCGGTATCGATGCTGGCCCAGGTCTGGCCACCGCCGTTGGCCTGCGCCGATGCGGCTGCGGCAGCGTTGGTCGCCTGGTCGGCGGCCTGGCCGGCCTGTGCAGCCGCCTGCTGGGCCTGTGCGGCCTCGTTCTGCGCATGCGCCGCCTGCTGCTTGGCCGACTGGGCCATCGCCGGAATGGCCAGCACGCTGCCAGCGGCGACGATCAGGGCGATCAGGGGCTTGCGGTTGCGAATAGTCATCAGGGGTGTCTCCTGCCAATTGGGTGGTGTTGCGCGGCGTGTTGTCTCCGCACGGCACCTACCCTGCCACTCCGTTTCTGAATCGATTTTGCCCCGCGACCGGCGTCAACACGCACCATTAACCACTCGCCCCCGCGCATGCATTAGCGCGGTGGTTAGCAGCAAGTGAGCAGCTCATAAGATGCGCATTCAGCGCTGCCGGATTTAACCGGCAACCAACGAAAAACCTGCGTCAGTCGACGGTTTTTTCCGATGACCGCGAACTGAACAACACCCAGCCGAGCGCAACACCGGCGAGCGCACCGGCGATTTCCAGCACCACGCGGCTGCCGAGTTCGTTCGGATCGTGGATGGTTGCCAGGAACAGGCGCGCGTACAGCGGCGACTCCAGCCGCACGATGCCCATGTAGAACAGCTTCCATGCATCGATGCCGGCGGAGATGATCACGGCGATGACACTGGACCACCCGATCGCGTGACCCGCGGTCCAGTGCAGGAGCCGGCACAGCTGCGACCACAGGACGTACACCAGCAGCCCGACCAGCAGGGCGATGGCGCCGGCTTCCAGGGTACCGAGCAGGCCGAAGTGCAGGGGAAGGTTCATCGGGTGGGCAGGGATGAAGAGGCGGCCAGTGTAAGGGATCTGCCCCGGACCCAATCCGGTAGCCCCAGTAGATCCACGCCATGCGTGGATGAATCTCCATCGAAATCGAGTATCTCGACGATTGAACAAAAAGCAGCTGAACAAAAAGCAGCCGATGAACAAAGAGCAGCCGAGTATGGGCTCGGCTCTACAACGGACCGCGCGGGAAACTGTCAGAGGCTGGGCGGTGCCGGAGTGCGGGGTGTCAGCCGCATGGATGCGGCTGCCAAGCCTCCATGGACGGATTTACGGCGTCCCCGCACTCCGGCACCGCCCAGCCAACCCACGGAACGCACGCTGTTGCTGTTGCGTCTGATGTTGCCGGCCAGCGGCCGGCACTACCGCGGGTGCAGGGCGCAGCCCTGCCGATACCCCTACCGCACCGGGACGTCGTACGCGGTGCCGGGATCCGGTTCGGGCTGCAGGGTGTAGTGCCACCACTCCTGCGGATAGTTGACGAAGCCGTGGCGTGCCATCGCCTGCACCAGCTGCTGGCGGTTCGCCTGCTGCACAGTGCTCAGCCCGCTCGTCCGGGTATGCGCGCGCGGGCCAAAGAAATCGAAGTCGGTGCCCATGTCCAGCGGCGTGCAGGCGCCAGTGCGGCAATCCAGCAGGCCAAGATCAACCGTGGCGCCACGACTATGGCCAGAGCGCTCGGCGATGTAGCCGTCGGCCAGCAGCCGTGGCTTGTCCAGGTCCGGGTACTGCTGTGCCTTGCGCGAGAGTTCGCGCGGATCGTTCACCCAGGCCATGAAGGCCTGCACCGAGCGCACCGGCCGGTAGCAGTCGTAGAGGCGCAGGCCAAAGCCCTGCGCGCGCAGATCCTGTTCTACCTGCGCCAGCGCTTTCGCCACGGGCGCCAGCAGGTAGCAGGATGGCGCCTCATAGCCGGGCACGCGCGCGCCGGTGAAGTTGTTGGCATTGGCGTATCGGATGTCCATGTCGATGCTTGGCGACAACGTGCGGATTTCCACCAATCCGGCGCTGGCCGCATCGGTGGCCGGCGAAACGCGCGGTGGCTCAGCGGCGTCGGCGGTCGCCGCCAGGGCAGTCGCCAGTACGAGTGAAATGCAGGTCCTGGAAGTCATAGCTGAAGTCGATGTCCGGATCGATGGCACGCAGGTCCAGTGTCGGCGCCGGGCCCTCGCCCGGCTGCAGCCACGCCTGCGTCTCGTCACCCAGCGTATCCCAGCGCAGCAGCCAGTGCCCCTGCAGTTGCAGCACCGTGGCCTGCAGTCGGGGCGACTTGTCCACGCTGAAGCGCAGGCCATCCTTGCCCGGGCACAGCGAAGCCGGGCCCAGCCAGGGGTCGGAGTAGCGGCCCTGCCAATGCGGCAGGTCATTGCCGCGTGCCGGCGGTGCGGCGGTGGTCGCTGGCCGTTGATGACCAGATGCTGCCTGCGCTGCCCGGTCAGCCTTCAGTTCGGCCAGGTACTCCATCGCAGGGCGCGCATCGTCTGGTGCGGTGAAGCGCTTCAGCGTGGCCTGCATCAGCGCCGTGCGTGCATCCTCGCCTTCGCCGTTGATCAGCATCACCACGCCGACCCTGCGGTCAGGAAGCAATGCCACCGACGAGTACATGCCCGACAACGTGCCGGTATGCGCCACCTTCCACTGCCCGTCCATGTCCGACACCCGCCAGCCATATCCATAGCCGTAGAAATGCGCGTTGTCCCAGCGCCGCTGGCGTTCACCCAACGGCATCGGCATGTGCAGGGTCCACAGCGTGCGCCGCTGCTCGCTGCCCAGCCAGTCCGGCACCAGCGCGGGATCGAGCAGCACCTGCATCCAGCGTGTCATGTCGCGCAGCGAACAACGGATGCCTCCCGCCGCCATCGAGGGCAGGTCCGGGCTGATCGCAGCATCGGCGTTCACCACTTCGTTGCGTTCACCACGCCAGGCATGCGGCTGTGCCACGTTGCCCACGTGTTTCACCGACCACGCACCCACCTGGCAGCGCGTCATGCCCAGTGGTTTGAACACCTGCTCGCGCATCAGCTGGTCATACGGCTTGCCACCCGCTGCCGCCGCCACTTCGCCGGCCACCACATACATCAGGTTGTCGTAGGCGTAGTGACTGCGGAAGCTGCTGACCGGCTTGAGATGCGCCAAGCCGGCGATGATGTCGGCGCGGGTGAACGCGTTCGGCTCCGGCCACAGCATCAGGTCCCCGGCGCCCAGGCCAAGGCCACTGTTGTGGATCAGCAGGTCGCGCACCTGCATCTGCTCGCCCACCCACGCATCGTGCATGCGGAAGCCCGGCAGATGCCGCTGCACCGGATCATCCCAGCGCAGCGTGCCCTGCTGCACCAACCGCGCCAGCAACGCAGCGGTCATCGCCTTGCTGTTGGAGGCGATCTTGAACAGCGTGTCCTCGTTGATGCGGCCGCCATCGCCGCGCGCCCCCTCTGCATGGCGATGGACCACCTGTCCGTTCTCGACCACCGCCAACGCCAGCCCGGGCAGATGCTCGGCCCGGACCACGGTCGCGATGTCGGCCTGGATGGCTGCACTGTCGGCCGACGAAGCGGACGGTGCGGCCAGTGCCGCCGCGAGGATCAGCAGGTGGTGCATGCGGGCAGCTCCTCCATTGCCCGCGCCGTCACGGTGGACGGCGCGGATCGTGGCCTCAGAAGTTCCAGGTCACCACCAGCTGGGTGTAGCGCGGTGCCTGCCAGCGCGTACCGGTAGCGAACGTCGCCTCGCGATACTGGCCGGGCTGCGCCTCGTAGCGCTGGTGCACGTTGATGGTCTTCTGGTTGTTGAACAGGTTGTACACCGACAACCGGGCACTTAGGTCGATGCCCTCCACCGGCAGGCGCCAGGTCACGTTGGCGCCCATGGTCCAGGTCCACGGCAGGCGACCAAACGCGCCGCGCGGGCTGTACTCGAACTGGCGCTGGTTGTACGGGCCCGAACAGTTGGCCACGCACAGCCAACCGGTGCCACCACCACTGCCTTCACTGGACGTGCTGCCACCGGCGATGGAGTCGTTCGGCCACATCACGCCGTAGGCGGTGATCGGGCCACCGGACTGCACCTGCAGCGTGGTGCCGAACGACCACTGCTTGTTCAGCGCATACGCGGCACGCAGCTTGAACTGATGGCGGAAATCGTTGAACAGAACCCCATAGCGTTCATTGGTGGCCGGGTGGTCCCAGAACTGCACCATGCCGGTGTCGCCGTAGTTGGTATCGGAGTTTACCGGGCCTTCGAAGTTGCCCTCGCTCTTCGACCAAAGGTAGGACGCGTTGAACATCCACTTCTCGTCCCAGGCGCGGTCGATCTGGAACTCCAGCGCCTTGTAGGTGCGCTTGGGCTTGGAGTAACCGATCACCTCGCCGCTGCCGCCCTTTCGATAGCCGCTGTTGGCGGTGTCGATGGTGATCCAGCCTTCGTTGGCGCAACCGATGCTCTTGTCGCCCCAGATCGTCAGGCTCTCGCCCGGGTTGGCGATCGGCCACAGCGTGCTGGGGGTCGGGCCGCACGGGGTGTAGTTGATGCGGATGTCATCCAGCGCGCGGGTCATGCGCCGGTAGGTGGCATTGACGCCCCACGACCAGGCCTGGTTGATCATGTTCTGGAAGCCCAGGATGTATTCGTCCTGGTAGACCGCCTTCAGGTCGCGGTCCACGCTCTGGCGCAGGTCGGCACCGCCGGTGTTCATGCGGGTGTCGGTCGGCCCGATCTGCTGGCCGACGATCGGTGCCATGTACGGCGAACCGGTCGGCGAGGTTTTCTGCTCCCAGCCGTTCAGCACGTAATAGCTGTATTCGTCGGTCAGGCCACCGGCGAAGTTCACGTTGATGTTGTTGGTGACCGGCAGGTAATAGCGGCCGGCGTTGCCGAACAGCTTGGTGCTGCCATCGCCGCGCATGTCCCACGAGAAGCCGACGCGTGGCGCGATCAGGTCGTCCATCTTGATGAACGCCTTGCCGGCGGCGGTGCGGTTCTCGAAGCGGTCCCAGCGCACGCCGAGGTTCAGCATCAGGTTCGGGGTGATGTTCCAGATGTCTTCCAGGTAGAAGGCATTGGCCTCGGTCTCGAAGGTGCCGCCGGAGCGGCGGTTGCGAGCGCGCAGCATCTCGGTGACGCCAGCCGGTACGTAGGCGTTGGCGCCATCCCACACTTCATCGCCGGGGCGCGCCACGTAGGCGGTGTAGCTCAGCTCGGTCGGCCCTGGGTAACGGGTGGACTGCTTGGTGGTCATCAGTTCGCGGTCGACACCGAAGCGCAGCAGGTGATCACCGAGCTGCCATTCGAAATCCAGGCGCGCGACATCGCGGGTGTCATCGCGCTCGGCCACCGCCGCGCCGGTCGGGTGGCAGCCCGCGCGCAGCCCCTGCAGCTTGCCCAGCCGCGGGCCGTAGGTGCTGTCGGTGAACACCGGGCTGCAGGCCTGGTCCAGCGACGAATTGGTGAAGGCACGCTGCTTGTTCTGGCCGACCATGGCGCGCGCGGTGAAATTCTGGCCGAAGTGGCCGGTGTAGGTGGCCGACCAGTTGCGGCCGCCGGTCTCGGTGACCGAGTCGCCGCCCCAGGAACCGATCCGGTCCGCATTCCAGTTGTAGCCGTACGACGCATTGGTGACATCGCCCTCGTCGGAGAACGCCAGCAGCGCCAGGCTGTGGTTGTCGTTGATGTTCCAGTCCAGCTTGGTGCCCCAGAAGCCGTTGCCGGAGTCGTTCTTGAACCAGATACTGCCATCGGACGAGGTGTTGTGGCCCTTGTCGCTGCGGTCCTCGTACATCGCGAACAGGAACAGCTTGTCCTTGACGATCGGCCCCGAACCCCAGACGTTGGTCTTCAGGAAGGAGTTGTTGTCGCGGCTTCCGTAGGAATGCGGGGTGCCGTCGCGGTGGAAATGATCGCCGCCACTGGCGCGCCACGCACTGGGCTCGGCGGTGACTTCAATGCCGCCTTCGAACTCGTTGCTGCCCGAACGGGTCACTGCATTGATCACGCCACCGGTGGAGCGGCCGAACTCGACCGAGTAGCCACCGGTCTTGACCTGGAATTCCTTGAAGAAGGCGAACGGCGCGGTGCTGAAGCCACGACGGGTATACATGTCGGTGACATTCAGGCCGTTGATGAAGACCGCATTCTCGGCCACCGATGAACCGGCGAACGACAGGCCTCCGAATGACGAGTTGCCGCCGACCACGCCCGGCGCCATCAGCGCGACCGCGGACAGGTCCTGCGCTACCGGCAGCCGCGAGATCTCCTGGCGGTTGATGTTGAACGAGGTTTCGGTGGAGTACACATCCACGCGGTTGACCACGCGGGTGCCAACCACCTGCAGTGCATCCAGGTTGGTGACACCGCCGCCGCTGCCCAGATTGACCGTGGTGGTACCGCCGACGGCAACGCTCACCGATACCTGGTCGCCCAGCTTCTGGCCATCGCGGCTGAGCTGCAACTGGTAGTCGCCCACCGGCAGCTGGCCGAGGCGGTAGCTGCCATCGGCGCCCACGGTGACGGTACGGGTCAGGCCGGTGCTGCTGCTGACCACGGTCACCTGGTCACCGGCGGTTGCACGGCCGGCGACTGCACCGCTCACGTTCTGTGCCATCGCGATGCCGGGCAGCACTACGCCCAGACACGCCCCGAGGGCGACGCACAACGCCGCCCGCTTGATGCTGTAAGCCTTCATCCCCTGCTCTCTCCTGCAAGAATTGAATGGTGTGGAATGCGATGTGTCGCGCTAGCGTTGCCTGGCTGGCAGTACCCGCCACTGGAAGTCGTAGCTCCATTGGTCGAAGTACAGGTTGCCGCCTGCCCACTCGGCCTCGCCGCGCTGCGAGTCGACCGTTTCCGAGCGGAAGTGCTGCTTGGCCGGCACGAAGGGCTGGCCGAAATCGTCGTTGAAAGCAATGCGGTAGCCGTCGAGGCCACCCAGATAGAAATCGCGCAGTGCCGGCACATCGCTGGCAAGCGCGCCGGTGGTCACGTCCATCGGCAGCCAGCCGTATGGCGCCAGGTAGACCTGTCCCCAGTCATGCAGGTTGTTGTAGCCGCTGCCGTCGCTGGAGAACACCATGCCCGACTGCCAGCGTGCAGGAATGCCGTTCATGCGCAGCAGCGCGATCAGCAGCAGGGTCTGCTGCCCGCAATCCGCATGGCCGGCGCGCAGCGCATGATCACTGATGTTGCTGAGCGTCGAGTATTCACGCGCACCGGCCCATGGAATGCGGTCCACGGCGGCAAACAGCTTGCGCACCACTTCATAGGGGCGCGTCTCGCCCTGCAGCACCTGCTCGGAGAACAGCTTCAGCGCCGGGGTGAAACGCACATGCGGCAGCTGCTCGGCCAGATAGGGCTTCAATGCGGGATCATTCGGGGTGGCCTGCACCTTCGCAGGATCGATCGCGGTGTGTCGCGCGAAGACCGTTACCGCATAGCGGATCTCGAACCGGGTCGGCTTGCCGGCTACGGCTTTGGCTTCCAGATAGGCGGTGCGCTGCAGGGTACTGGCCGGTGCCACCCGTGCCTTGCCCGGGGCGCTGCCCAGCCACTGCACCTGTTCCTGCTGGCCCGGGATCTCGCGCGGGTATGGAATCCAGGCGCGTACGGTTTCACCCGCCGGGACGGCATCGGCTTTCACCGTGAGCGACTGGGTGAACTCAATGCGCTGCGGCAATACGGACGCCTGGCCACTCTGTTCGGCTGCGGCAAGCACGCGCGCGTGGTGCGCGTTGAGCACTTCGTTCGGGCCCGGCGGTGACATCGGTGCATCCGCGCGGCGGCGTGCGCGTGCTTCGTCACTGAGCAGGAACAGGTTCGACGGTGCGCGCTTGAAATACCAACGCGTGCCATCGATATCCAGATGCTCGATCAGGCCGAGTTGATCCCAGCGCGCGAACTCCTCGTCGGTCAGGTCCGGAATCCAGCGGCGCACGGCCGCCTTGGCGGCGGTTTCGTCGAGGGAAAAATCCAGGCGGATGCGGCGCATGCGTTCTTCCTGGAACGCGATGTCGTCGAAACTGACGCCAGGCTCCGCCGCGTCGGCGGCCGACCAGGTGTTCAGTTCGCTGTGAGCTTCAAAGAACCGTCCCGCGTCGATCATCTGCACGACGCGCGCAAACTGGACGGCCGAGGGCGGCGGTTCCGCTCCCGCCGACCACACCCACAGCAGCAGCGCGGCACACAGGCCGGCAGCAGCAGGCAGACGCGGTTTGCGAACGGCAGGATCCACAGCGACACTTCCCCAGCGCGGGTGGTAACGGCTGTGTAACACGGGCCGGGATGCCGGTCAATAATTTATTCTTGCTTTCGATGCCAAAAGGAATAAATATTCCAACAGGCATTCGAGGAGGGTGTGCACCGCATGAGCCTGGCTTCCCGCGAACCGCACCGGCGTTGGCCGCGCCGGTTGACCCTGGCCCTGTGCCTGCTGGCCGCACCGGCCTTTGCACAGGCGGCACCACCGCCCGACCCGGGTGCGCCGCTGCCCTATGTGATCGGCCTGCACGAGGCCTACCTCACCCCGCAGTACTGGGCCGCGCGCCTGGACAACGCTGATGCGCCGATTCTGGATCGCGCGCAGATCGAGGCGCAGAACGCGCGGATGCGGGCGCAGGACAACCATATCCAGGACATCGCCACACTGCCCGCCCAGCTTGATGCGGCGACGGTGCGTGCCAGCATCAGCGCGCTGTCCAGCTGGCCCACGCGTGCACTGTTCAACGAGACGGGCCAGGCCATCGCTCCCGCGCTGCGCAGCGGCATCGAAGCCAACCTCGGCCTCGATGCGATTCCTGCCCAGGTGGCACCGGCCTATGGGCTGGTGGTGAAGCGCGCGGCACTGCGTACCTTCCCCACCCGCGAGCGCGTCTTCAGCACCGCCGGTGACACCGACATCGACCGCTTCCAGGAATCGGCGCTGTTCCCCGGCGACAAGGTCGCGGTGGTTCACCGCAGTGCCGACGGCCGCTGGCTGTTCGTGCACAGCGAGCGCTACAGCGCGTGGATCGAAGCCGACGCCATCGCCAGCGGCGACAAGGCCACGGTGCTCGGCTATGGCGCGAAGGGCCCGTACCGCATTGTCACCGGCGCCACCGCGCAGACCGCCTACACCCCGGAGGAACCGCGCGTATCGCGCCTGCAGCTGGACATGGGCGTACGCCTGCCGGTGCTGGCCGACTGGCCCGCTTCAGAACCCGTGAACGGCCAGCAGGCGCATGCCTCGTGGGTGGTGCAGCTGCCGGTGCGCGAGGCCGACGGGCGTCTGAAGCTCGTACCGGCGCTGCTGCCGCGCTCGCAGGACACCGTCGCCGACTACCTGCCGCTGACCCCGCGCCTGCTGCTGCAGCAGGCCTTCAAGTTCCTTGGCGAACGCTACGGCTGGGGCCACGACTACGACACCCGCGACTGCAGCGGGTTCGTCTCCGAGATCTACCGCAGCTTCGGCGTGCTGCTGCCGCGCAATACCAGTGCACAGGCGGTCAGCCCGGCACTGGATCGCCTGCCGTTCACCGACAAGGTCGGCAAGGCCGCGCGCGACCGTGCGGTCACCGAACTACAGGTCGGCGACCTGGTCTACATCCCCGGCCACGTGATGATGGCCATTGGCCACGTCGACGGCCGCACCTGGGTGATCCACGATACGGCGGGCGGCAGCTGGTTCGGTGCCGACGGCACGCGCGTGCAGGCCCATCTCAATGGTGTTTCGGTCACGCCGCTGGAGCCGATGATGGCCAGCGATACCGTCCGCTACATCGACCGCATCACCAACATCCAGCGCCTGCGGGCCAAGACCCCCTGAATGAAGATCACTGCCATCGAACTGGGCATGCTGCGCGTGCCGCTGAAGACGCCGTTCAAGACTGCCCTGCGCACGGTGGAAACCGTGGAAGACGTGGTGGTGCTGATCCGCACCGACACCGGCAACACCGGTTACGGTGAAGCCCCGGCCACCGCGGTGATCACCGGCGATACGCACGGCTCGATCATCGAAGCGATCCGCCACTTCATCGCCCCGCGCCTGATCGGCCAGGACGTGGTCAACCTCAACCATCTGTGCACGCTGGTGCAGACCGCGATGGAGCGCAACACCAGCGCCAAGGCAGCGGTGGAGATCGCGCTGTACGACCTGTGGGCGCAGCTGCACGGTGCGCCGCTGTACCAGATGCTCGGTGGTGGCGACCCGGTGATCACCACCGACATCACCATCAGCGTGGACTACATCGACAAGATGGTGGCCGATTCGCTGTCGGCCATCGAGCGCGGCTTCGAGTCGCTGAAGATCAAGGTCGGCAAGGACATCGGCCTGGACATCGAACGGGTCAAGGCGATCCATGCCGCCGTGGAAGGCCGCGCCCTGCTGCGACTGGATGCCAACCAGGGCTGGACCGCCAAGCAGGCGGTGCATGCGATGCGTACGCTGGAAGAGGCCGGCGTGGTACTGGAGCTGCTGGAACAACCGGTGAAGGCGGCTGACATCAGCGGCCTGAAGTACGTCACCGATCGCGTCAACACGCCGGTGATGGCCGACGAGAGCGTGTTCAGTCCCAGCCAGGTGATGGACCTGATCCAGCAGCGCGCGGCCGACATCATCAACATCAAGCTGATGAAGACCGGCGGCCTGTCCAACGCGATCCGCATCGCCGACATCGCCGGCATCTACGGCGTGCCGTGCATGATCGGCTGCATGATCGAGTCGAGCATCAGCGTGGCTGCCGCCGTGCACCTGGCCGTGGCCAAGAGTGATGTGATCACCAAGGTTGACCTCGACGGTCCCTCGCTGGGCCAGTTCGACCCGGTCAGCGGCGGCGTGCATTTCAACGAATCGGAGATCAGCATCAGCGACGTGCCGGGGCTGGGCATTACTGAGGTGCGTGGGCTGGAGATGCTGGGGTGATTTGCGCCTTGCGGCTGGCTTGGTCCTCAACTGATCCTGGGTCGCGCGTTACTTTTCTTTCCGCGGAAAGAAAAGTAACCAAAAGAAACGCTCCGCCGGCCGCGAGCCGACGTGCTGCGCACGCCGGTACCCTGCGCTCCTCGGTCCGTCGAGGGACGGCGCGGAACTCGCTGCGCTCAAACACCCGCGCCTCTTCGCCCTCGCCGGACCTGCGGTGCTCGGCTCGCTTGAAGGCGGACTCAACGACAGCTCCGGGTAGATCCACGCCACGCGTGGATGCTCCTGCTTCTGCTCTACCTCGTATCCTCTTCGCGGCTGGCACGCGCGCGATCTGTCCGGGGTCGGGCGGGCGGGGCTTGCGGGGGTGTCCGCCGCATGGATGCGGCGGCCAAGCCTACACGGACGTACTTGCGGCGTCCCCCGCAAACCCCGCCCGCCCGAGCCACCACATAATCTGCTCTACGCTGCCAACCGCAACGCGCCTATCCATGTCCGGACGCCCCGCATGCCGCCCCTGCTGAAGATCCGTTCCGAGCGCGGGCAGATGTCGGCCATCGAGCGCCGCATCGCCGACTTCATCCTCGACAACGCCCACCTGCTGCGCGACTACTCGTCCCAGCAACTGGCCAGCGCGCTGGGCATCAGCCAGTCCAGCGTGGTGAAGTTCAGCCAGAAGCTTGGCTTCAAGGGCTACCCGGACCTTAAGTACTCCATCGGCCAGGATGTCGCCCGTGCTGGCGCCGATCCGCAGCAGGCCCCCAGCGAACCCGACAGCGGCGACGACTACCTGCGCCTGGGCGACACCCTGCGCCGCAGCAAGGCGCAGGCCGAGGAGGAAACCCGCCAGGCCAACCCACGCGAGGAAATCGAGCGCATCGTGCAGCTGCTCGACGGCGCGCCCAAGCTGTTCGTGTACGGCCTGGGTGACGACGGCCTGTATGCCCGCGAGTTCGCCATGCGGCTGTCGCTGCTCGGCCTGCTGGTGGTGCCGCATACCGACCCGATCCTGATGCTGGCCAACCTGTCGGCCGCGCGCCCCGGCGATGCGCTGCTGGTGTTCTCCGAATTCGGCAACCTGCCGCAGCTTTCGCAGCTGTCGCGCCAGTTCCAGGACATGGGTGGCAAGGTGATTTCCATCACCCGCCATACCGCCAACCCGCTGCGCGCGCATGCTGACGCAGCGCTGGTGGTGTGCGCGCACGAGCGCACGCCGCAGGTCGCGCAGCTGCTGTACCGTAGCGCCATGCACGCCCTTCTCGATTTCCTGTTCGTGCTGCTCTGCCACACCAATCCGGACCGCCAGCAGCAGCTGGCGGTGAACCTGGAGCGGATCGACCACCTGCTGGATTCCTGACCGGAGCACCTGTTGATGAAATCGCTGGTCCGTCTCGCTACCGCTGCACTGCTGCTTGCCGCGGCGGTATCCGTCCACGCTGCGCCGCTGCAGGGTGCGCGCCAGCTGATCGTGGTCACCAGCGAAAGCTGGGACAGCACACAGGGCCAGCTGCAGGCCTATGTGCGTGATGGCAAGGGCTGGCATGCACATGGAGAGGCGTTCCCGGTGGCACTGGGCCGCACCGGCAGCGCCTGGGGCCTGGGCCTGCACCCGGCGCAGGCCGATGGCCCGCAGAAGCAGGAAGGCGATGGCCGCAGCCCGGCAGGCGTGTTCGCGCTCGGCAGCGCGTTCGGCTATGCCGTCACCCGCCCCGGCACCGCCATGCCCTACCAGCCGATGCTCGACAGCAGCTACTGCATGGATGTGCCGGCGTCGCCGTTCTATAACCGCATCGTCGACGCGAAGAAGGTCGGCAAGGCAGCTGTGGAAGGCTCCACCGAGCCGATGCGGCTGGATCTGCACAACAAGGGCGACGTGCGTTACCAGGAGGGCTTCGTGATCGCCCACAACCCGGACAACCAGCCCGGCAAGGGCAGCTGCATCTTCGCCCATCTGTGGCGCCAACCCGGCGAGGCCACGGCCGGCTGCACCGCCATGCCGCAGGCCCGCATGCAGGCCCTGCTGGACTGGTTGCGGCCGCAGGATGCGCCGCGCTTCGTGCTGCTGCCGCGCGCCGAGTACACGCGCCTGCAGGCCCAGTGGCAACTGCCCGCACTGCGTGGAGACGCCCGTTGAGCGCGCAGGACGAACCGCAGCTGCAGCGCGCGGTCAGCCGCTGGCAGATCGTCGGCTTGTCGATCAACGATGTGATCGGCAGCGGCATCTACCTGCTGCCGGCCGCCACCGTCGCCCTGCTCGGCCCCTTCAGCCTGTGGGGCGTGGTCGCTGCCGGCATCGTGGTCGCCCTGCTGGTGCTGTGCTACGCGCAGGCCGCCAGCTACTTCGATGAGCCCGGTGGTAGCTACCTGTATGCACGCGAGGCGTTCGGGCGCTTCGCCGGGTTCGAGATCGGCTGGATGATCTGGCTGACCCGCATCAGCTCGGCGGCCGCACTCAGCAACGCGCTGGCCGATGCCGTCGCGCGTTTCTGGCCGTGGGCCGGTGCCGGCATGGGGCGCATCGCGGTGATCGTGGTGTCGCTGGGCTTCCTGACCGGCGTCAACATCATCGGCGTGCGCTCGGCCGCGCGCACCGGCGTGGTGCTGGTGATCGGCAAGATGTTGCCGCTGCTGCTGTTCGTGGCCATCGGTGCGTTCTACATCGACCCGCAGCTGGCGTTCTCCGGCCAGCGCCCCGACCCGCACGACCTGCAGCGCATGGGCGAGGCCGCGTTGCTGCTGCTGTACGCCTATGCCGGCTTCGAGAACATCCCGGCCGCCGCCGGCGAGTACCGTAATCCGCGTCGCGATATTCCGTTCGCGCTGATCACCATGATCATCACCGTCACCGTCATCTACGGCGCGGTGCAGGTGGTGGCACAGGGAACGCTGGCCGGCCTGGCCAGCTCGGCCACGCCGCTGGCCGATGCCGCTGCCGGCTTCGGCGGCGAAGCACTGGCGCTGATCCTCACCGTAGGCGCGACCATCTCCATCCTCGGCACCAACAGCAACACGATGATGATGGGCCCGCGCTTCCTGTTCGCACTGGCCCGCGATGGCTATGGGCCGAAGATCCTGGCGCAGGTGCATCCGCGCTTCCACACGCCAGCCGCGTCGATCCTGTGCCAAGGCCTGATCGCGCTGGGCCTGGCCCTGTCCGGTTCGTTCGTGCAGCTGGCCCTGCTGTCGATGACCACGCGCCTGTTCGCCTACATCGGAACGGCCGCTGCGGTACTGGTGCTGGCCAAGCGCTATGCGGACCGGCCGGGCGCACTGAAACTGCCGGGTGGTCCGCTGATTCCGGTACTGGCGCTGCTGCTGTGCCTGGCGCTGTTCGCCAGTGCCAGCTGGCAGAACATCGCTGCTGCGCTGGTGGCGTTCGCCATCGGCGCGGTGATCTACAAGCTGCCGCGAAAAGATGCCGACGCCGGATGATCGATAGCGCCGGGCCATGCCCGGCGGATTGATCTGGTGATCACGCAGCCGGACCGGGCCGTTAACCGCCACGCAGGCAGGATCAGGCTTCGTCCACAACGGAGCCTTCCATGACCGAGTACCAGATCCCCGGCCGCGTACCGGACGACAGCACGCCGCGCGATGCGGTCAGCAACTACTGGCGCGAACGCTACACCGCCGAACCGTACTACGACGACCAGCTGTTCTTCGAGGACTATGAACCGGCCTACCGCATCGGCCATGCCGCGCGTGCGCAGGACATGATCCGCGCCTACGAACAGGTCGAAGCTGAACTGGAGTCGCGCTGGGCCAGCGAGCGTGGCCGCAGCCGGCTGGAATGGGCGCAGGCACGCAATGCCGTGCGCCGTGGCTGGGAGGACGCGCAGCAGGCGGATCCGCTGTTGAAGCGATAGCGCCACGCTTTTGTCGGGCCGAGCCTACGCTCGGCTCGACTCAACAAACGCCGCAGGACAGCCGAGCATGGGCCCGGCTCTACACATTCACTCCTGTTCCGGCAGCGGCGGCACGACCGCGCTGCGCTTGCTCTCACCGCCACCGGCGGCGATCAGGTCGCGGGTGTTCTTCTGCACCGCCACCGCGCCGAACAGCGACAGTGCATACGCCATGCCGTAGAAGCCCTTCTCGCTCGGTGCCAGCGTGGCATTCCACAGGCCAACCAGCAGCAGCATCAACGCCGACAGCAGTGCGAACCAGCACAGCGCGTAGTACAGGCCACTCACCGGAATGCCCTCGACGCGGTCACGCACGCTCTTCTGCAGCGACACCGCCGCGAACAGGCCGAACAGCAGCAGGGTCAGGTAGTAGCCCTTTTCGTTGAGCGCCATCGTGGCGTTGAACAGACCGATCAGGTAGGCCGCCGCACCCAGCAGCAGGGCCACCCATGAGGCGGCGATGAAGGCGGTGGAGGGCTTGTGGGGCATGGCAGTGTTCATTGCAGATCCTTGGCAGGCAGACGGGCACGCTTTGCCCGGGCGTGCCCACCCTAGACGATCCCGCCGCGCTCGCACAGGGGTCGCAGGACCTTCGGGCCACGACGCTCACGGCGCCGGTGGTATACAAGGGACAGCCCGGCCATCCGCATCCCCGCACTGGAGATACCCATGACCCGCACGCCCCTGCTGCTCGCCCTCGGCCTGGTGCCGATCCTTGCCACCTCCGCCTGCAATGCCGCCGACCCGGCCGCCAACGGCGCCCAGACCGCAGCGCCCGCAGCCTCCACCACTGCCGACCAGCGCCCGTTCACCGCCACCGAAATCAGCCGGTTCGACCAGCCGTGGGCGATGACCTTCCTGCCGGACGGCAGCCTGCTGGTCACTGAAAAGCGCGGCAAGCTGCAGCACCTGGACCTGGCCAGCGGCCAGAAGCATGAGATCACCGGCGTTCCGAAGGTCGCTTACGGCGGCCAGGGCGGCTTCGGTGACGTGATCCTGCACCCGCAATTCGCGAGCAACCACGTGATCTACCTCAGCTATGCCGAGGAAGGCACGCTGGACACCCGCGGCGCTGCCGTGGCCCGTGCCACGCTGGCGCTGGATGCCAACGGTGCCGGCCAGCTGAAGGACCTGAAGGTGATCTGGCGACAGAGCCCGAAGGTGAGTGGTGAAGGCCACTACGGCCATCGCCTTGCTTTCGGCCCGGACGGCAAGCTGTGGATCAGCTCCAGCGAGCGCCAGAAGTTCGATCCGGCGCAGGACATGGGCGGCAACCTCGGCAAGATCATCCGCCTCAACGATGATGGCAGCCTGCCCGCCGACAACCCATTCGCCTCGCAGGGCGGCGTGGCCGCGCAGGTGTGGTCACTGGGCCACCGCAACATCCTCGGCATGGCCTTCGATGCCAACGGCAAGCTGTGGGCACACGAGATGGGCCCGGCCGGCGGTGACGAACTGAACCTGATCGTGCGCGGCGCCAACTACGGCTACCCGATCGTTTCCAATGGTGACCATTACGACGGCCGGCCGATTCCCGACCACGACACGCGCCCGGAATTCGCCGCGCCGAAGGTGACCTGGACGCCAGTGATCTCGCCGGCCGGCTTCGTGATCTACAGCGGCAACCTGTTCCCGCAGTGGAAGGGCAGCGGCTTCATCGGCGGCCTGTCCTCCACCTCGCTGGTGCGCGTGGCCTTCGACGGCGACAGCGCGCGCGAAGCCGAACGCTTCAACATGGGCGAGCGCATCCGCGAAGTGGAACAGGGCCCGGATGGCGCCCTGTGGCTGCTGGAAGACGGCAGCAAGGCGCGCCTGCTGAAGCTCACCCCGAGCACCTGAGGTAGTGCCGGCCGCTGGCCGGCACGTTTGTCCGCAACGGCCCCGCACGCGGGGCCGTCTGCGTTCATTGGATGGTGATGACCTTCACCTCGGTCTTCGTGCAGGCCTGATCCAGGCACTGCCCGTTCAACCACACCTGGCCGCTGCCGATCATCACGCCCTGCTGGTTGACGAACACCTTGCCGAAATCCTGCTCGGACACCGCCTTGACCACCGCCGGGGTGATGATCTTCTCGTAGTTGCGCTGGAACTCACCGGGGCCGGTGATCTTCTTTCCGCTACCGACGTTCAATGGAAAGCGCACTTCCTCGACCACCGCAGCGCGATCGCCGCCAACCACGGCGGCCTTGAACGCATTGAAGACCTTCTCGAACTGCGCCGCATCGCCAAGCAGCGTTTCGATGCGCGCGCGTGCGTCTTCGGCGGGCGCTTCCGCTGCGGGCGCGGCCGGTGCCGAAGCAGCGGGTTCAGTGGCAGACGCCGCAGGCGTTGCCGGGGCGCTGGCCTCCATCGGCGGCGGTGCATCCGCCGCAGGCTCGGCCGGCGGTGCCGCCGGCTGCGAACAGGCGGCCAGCATCAGGGCGGGAATCAGACAAGCCATCCGGCGCATGCGCGCACTCCATCGAAACAGGGAGCCCGATGGTAGCGCCGCCGCGGTGAGGACAACAAAAAGGGGACGGAGGGGATTAAGTCGTTAGTGGCACAAACGACTTAATCCCCTCCGTCCCCTTTTTCTTCGATCAGGCCTTCAGCAGCTCGAACTGCACGGCTTCGCCGGCCGCCGAGGACGCGCAGACCCACAGGTCGAAGTGGCCCGGTTCGGCACGCAGCACGCCGTCACGGCCGGTGAAGGCCAGTTGCTCGCGGGTGAGGGTGAACACCACGTCGGTCGACTCGCCTGGCTGCAGTGCCACCTTGCGGAAGTCCTTCAGTTCACGCACCGGACGCACGCGGCTGGCCACGCGGTCGTGGATGTACAGCTGCACCACTTCCTCGCCGGCCACGTCGCCGGTATTGGTCAGCGTGGTGGTGATGGTCAGGGTGTCGTCCCAGCCGAGCTGCGCCGCACTCAGCTGCGGCACGCCGTAGGCGAAGGTGGTGTAACCGATGCCGTGGCCGAACGGGTACAGCGGCTCGTTCGGAATCTCGCGCCAGCGAGCCTTGAACTCCGACATGGTCGGCAGTTCCGGGCGACCGGTGCGCGGGTGGTTGTAGAAGTACGGCTGCTGGCCGGACACCTGTGGGAAGCTGACCGGCAGGCGGCCGGACGGGCTGTAGTCGCCGAACAGCACATCAGCCACGGCATGACCGGTCTGCGTGCCCAGGTACCAGGTCACCGCCACGGCCTGCGCATTGCGCACCGCACCCTGCAATGCCAGCGCGCGGCCGTTGCGCAGCAGCACCACCAGCGGCTTGCCGGTCATCGCCACCGCCTCGGCCAGTACCTGCTGTGCCGGCGGCAGGGTGATCTCCACGCGCGACTGCGCTTCACCGCTGTAGCGCTGCGGTTCGCCCAGCGCCAGCACCACCACGTCGGCGCGCAGCGCGGCAGCCACCGCTGCTTCGGTGCCGCCCGGAATGGCAGTTTCCAGTTCGCAGCCCGGCACGATCTCCAGCAGCGCTTCATCGCCGATGGCGGCGCGCATGCCGGTTTCCAGGTCCACGTAACGCTGCTTGTCGCCGAACAGGGTCCAGCAGCCTTCAATGTTCTCGCGGTCCTGCACGAACGGGCCGATCAGCGCGATCTTCTGCCCGGTCTTCTGCAGCGGCAGCACGTTGTCACGGTTGTTCAGCAGCACGATCGAACGGCGCGCGGCATCGCGCGACAGTTCGTCATGCGCGGCGAGGTACGAGGTATCGGCTTCGCGCGCCGGGTCCAGCGAACGGTACGGGTCGTCGAACAGGCCGATGGTTTCCTTCAGCCACAGGATGCGGCGCACGCCCTCATCCAGCACCGCCATCGGCACCTCGCCGCTCTCGACCAGGCCCGGCAGGTGCTCGGCGTAGAAGCCGCTCTGCATGCTCAGGTCCAGGCCGGCGGTGAACGCCTTGGCGGTGGCATCGCGGTCGTCGGCGGCATAGCCGTGCGCGACCAGTTCCATATCGGCGGTGTAGTCGGAGATCACCACGCCCGGGAACTTCCATTCACCGCGCAGGATGTCAGTGAGCAGTTCGGCGTTGGCACTGGCCGGCACGCCGTTGATGTCGTTGAACGAGGACATCACGGTGATCGCGCCGGCGTCGAAGGCGGCCTTGAACGGCGGCAGGTGCACATCGCGCAGGGTCTGCGGCGAGATGTCCACCATGTTGTATTCCATGCCGGCCATCACCGCGCCATAGGCGGCGAAGTGCTTCGGCGTGGCCAGCAGCGAATCGGCGGCGCGCAGGTCGCTGCCCTGGAAGCCGCGCACGCGGGCGGCGGCAAAGGCACAGCCCAGCACCACGTCCTCACCGGCACCTTCGGCGCCACGGCCCCAGCGCTGGTCGCGGGCGATGTCCACGGCCGGGGCATAGGTCCAGTGCAGGCCAGCGGCCGTGGCCTCGATGGCGGTGGCGCGCGCGGTGCGCTCGGCCAGCGCCGGCTCGAAGCTGGCGGCCTCGCCCAGCGGAATCGGGAACACGGTGCGCATGCCGTGGATGACGTCGGCCGCCAGGATCACCGGGATGCCCAGGCGGCTCTCTTCGGTGGCGACCTGCTGGATCCGGCGGCCCAGTTCGGCGCCCACACCATTGAACAGCGAGCCGACCTTGCCCTCGCGCACCTGCTGCAGCACCTGGTCGGCATTGCGCACGTTGGCTTCCGGGTTCACGTCCGGGGCGAACGGGCGGACCATGTCCGCGAAGACACCCAGCTGGCCGACCTTTTCCTCGACGGTCATCTGGGCAATGAGGGATTCGATGCGATCGGAGGCCACCGGCAGTCCTTGATGAAAACGTTTACAAGCCCGGCATTCTAGCGATCCCGGACGATTTGGCGAGGGGTTTGTTCATTCAGTTTCAGCCACCAGCGGGGTCCGTATGGCCCCGCCGGGGGCACCGCAGCTTACTCCGAGCCGGCCAACTGGCGCTGCCCGGCCATCAACATGGCGTCGCTGGAGGCCTGGAACACCCGCAGGCCGAAGGCCGGCAGGATCGCCAGCAGGTGGTCGAAAATGTCCGACTGCACCGCCTCGTACTCGCCCCAGGCGGTGCTGCGGGTGAAGCAGTACAGCTCCAGCGGCAGGCCTTCGGTGGTCGGCTGCAGCTGGCGTACCAGCAGGGTCATGTCGGTATGGATGCCCGGGTGGCTGCGCAGGTAGCGCTCCACATAGGCCCGGAAGGTACCCAGGTTGGTCACCCGGCGGCTGTTGACCTCGGCCACGCCCTGCTCGCGCAGGCGCCCGTTCCACTGCCCCAGCTCCTGCTCCTTGGCCTGCAGGTAGTCGCGCAGCAGCGCGAATTCACCGAGGAAGGCCAGGTCGCCCTCATCCAGGAAGCCGACGCTGTGCTGGTCCAGGTACAGCGCGCGCTTGATCCGGCGGCCACCGGCCTCCTGCATGCCGCGCCAGTTCTTGAACGACTCGGTCACCAGCTTCTTGGTCGGGATGGTGGTGATGGTCTTGTCGAAGTTCTGCACGGTGATGGTGTGCAGGGCGATGTCGATCACATCACCGTCGGCGTTCTGGCTGGGCATCTCGATCCAGTCACCGATGCGCACGCGACCATCGCCACTGATCTGTACGCTGGCCACCAGCGACAGGATGGTGTCCTGGAAGATCAGCATCAGCACTGCGGTGGCGGCGCCGAGACCGGTGACCAGATAGCGGAGGTCGACGCCGGCCAGGGTGGCAACGATCGACAGGCCGGCGATCACGAAGATGACGATCTTGGCGACCTGCAGGTACCCCTTGATCGGCTTGTTGCGTGCCTCGGGGCGGCGCTCGTAGAGATCATTGGCCGCATCCAGCGCATGCGAGATGGCCAGCACCACGGTCAGGATCGCCCACGCCTGGCAGGCGCCGATGATGAAGCTCACCAGCCCCGGCGGCAGGTCCGGCACGATGCGGATGCCCGAGGCGATCACCTGGCTGGGCACCACATTGGACAGACGCGAGATCACCCGCATCAGGTGGCTGCCGCGGCCGGTATCAGCGCCCGGCAGGCGGCTGAGCAGGCGTCGCAGCCCGCGCAGCAGGATGCGCTTGGTCACCCAGTTGGCCAGGCCAGCGGCGATCAGCAGCGCCGAGATCATCAACGCCAGGTAGGCGCCAGGATAGGGTTCCAGTGTGTTCTGCAGCCGTTCCAGCCACTGTACCGCCACCACCGCGTCCACCATCGGTTGTCTCCTGTCTGTTTCGTTGTTGCCAAGGTTGCCGGCCAGCGGCCGGCACTACCGGGGTTGCCGGCCAATGGCCGGCGCGACCGGGTCAGTCCCGCGTGCGTTCGATGATCACGCCCACCGCACGCGCGCCGCGCACCGCGCCCGGCTTGCTCAGCTTCAGGCGCAGCCACTTCACGTCGAATTCGTCCAGCACGATCTGCGCGCAACGCTCGGCCAGGGTCTCGACCAGGCCGAACTCCGACTCGCGCACGAACTGTTCCAGGCGCTTGCTCACCGCCTTGTAGTTCAGGGTGTGGGCGATGTCATCGGTGGCTGCGGGGCGACGGTTGTCGAAGCCCATTTCCAGGTCGAACACCAGGTCCTGGCGGATCCGCCGCTCCCAATCGTAGATGCCGATCAGGGCGTCGATCGTCAGCCCCTCGATGAAAACCTTGTCCATTGCGGTTACCAGCCCGAATACAGGCGGCCATGGTACCGGCACGGCGGTGAGCCTGCCCGGAACGGGCGGCGGGCCACCGGCGTGGGGCGGCCCGGAAAAAACAAAGGGCCCTGCTAGCGGGGCCCTTTGGTACTACCGTTTGTCCCCGGGGGGAGCTGAAATCCAGCCGCGAGTCCCGGTGGCGCAGGCACGCAGATTAGGCAAGGACCAGATCGCCGGTCAAGGCCAAATCCGACAGGACAGGTCAGGTATTCGTCCGAGGCAAAACGCAGAAAATCAGCCGCGCGGACAAGGACGTTCCCTGATGGTCGCCGCCGCCCACTCTCGCGAACATCGATTCCTCCTTCACCACCGCACATGACGATGGCTCCATACGATGTACTGCGGCGCGCGTTGTCAGCGGAGCGTCTGTCTACTTACGAGAGAATCGCATCGAGCTGCAGCCCCGACGTCACAGCCGAATCCCTGTACCTGTGGAACATGCGGATGTGCAGTGCACTGATGATGCCGGTCCATCTGTGCGAAGTGGTCACCCGCAACGCCGCTGCAGCTGTGCTCGCCAGGCAGCATGGCCCGCGTTGGCCCTGGAATAATGCCTTCCGACGGAGGCTGCCAACCTCATCCAGTACTTCTCCGCGCACGGTACTGGAACAACTTGCCAGCCGCGTAACCGATACACCTGGGATCGTCGCCAACCTGCCGATGGTGTTCTGGCAGCAACTCTTTACCTGTCGCTTCGACTCCACGCTTTGGATACCCGCACTCAGCAGGGTTCTGCAGCATGCTCCCTCTGCTCATCCCAGTGCCGTCAGGAAAGCCATCCATGCGGATATCGGACGCATCCGCCACCTGCGCAACCGCATCGCCCATCACGAGCCCATCCTCGAGCGCGACATCGGCGCCGACCTGGCCGCGATCGGGCGGCTGATCCATGCCCGCTGCCCACACACACTGGGCTGGCTGCAGCGCCATGAGCGGGCGACAACCGTGCTGGCGGCGTCGCCGTTGGCAGTGCATCGGTAATGCGTCCGCCGGCCGTCGCCCGACGCTACCGGTTCACACCGCCGGCAGGGTCGCCATGTCCCAGCGCGGGGTCACATCCACTTTCGGCGGGCTGTACTGGCCGGCCTGCAGGCGCAGCGCGCCGGCGAAGGCAATCATCGCCCCGTTGTCGGTGCACAGTGCCGGCCGCGGGAAGCAGGCGCGGCCGCCGAGGCGCTCGGCCATCTGCTGCAGGCGGGCGCGCAGGCGCTTGTTGGCGCCGACGCCGCCGGCCACCACGATCACGTTGGTCCCCGCCGCTTCCAGCGCGCGCTCGCACTTGATCGACAGGGTCTCGACCACCGCATCTTCAAAGCCCCGGGCGATGTCGGCACGGGTCTGCTCGCTCTGGTCGCTGTCGCGCCAGGCCATCAGGACCTGGGTCTTCAGGCCGGAGAAGCTGAAATCCAGCCCCGGGCGGTCGGTCATCGGCCGCGCGAAGCGGTACGCGCCCGGCGTGCCCTGCTCGGCCAGCCTGGCCAGCTGCGGGCCGCCCGGGTACGGCAGCCCCATCAGCTTGGCGGTCTTGTCGAAGGCCTCGCCGGCCGCATCATCCAGGGTTTCGCCCAGCAGGCGGTACTGGCCAATCGCATCCACCGCCACCAGCTGGGTATGGCCACCGGACACCAGCAGTGCCACGAACGGCGCTTCCGGCGGGTCGTCTTCCATCAGCGGGGCCAGCAGGTGGCCTTCCATATGGTGTACGCCCACGGCTGGTACCTCCAGCGCCCAGGCCAGCGAACGCGCCACGCCCGCGCCCACCAGCAGCGCGCCGACCAGGCCGGGACCGGCCGTATAAGCCACGCCATCGATATCGCCTACCCCCAGACCGGCTTCGGCCAGGGTCTGGCGCACCAGCGGCAGCAGCTTGCGGACGTGGTCGCGGCTGGCCAGCTCTGGCACCACACCCCCGTATTCGGCGTGCAGGGCGATCTGGCTGTAGACCGCATGGGCGCGCAGGGCCGCGCTGCCGGACAGGCCGGTGTCATACACCGCCACGCCGGTCTCATCACAGGAAGATTCGATGCCAAGGACTCGCATGCCTGCTATTATGACGCCCCTGCCGCCCCCTCGGGGGATGTGCAGATCTCACTGCTTTCGAACTTCCGGCCCGTATTCAGGGTTGGCCGCTTGCAGTTTGTCTATTCGCCGCTATAATGTGCGGCTCGCCGGGCGTGACCCGGTTCTACTGTGTCCCGGAGATTCCATGCCCAGCGTCAAAGTCCGCGAGAACGAGCCCTTCGAGTTTGCTCTTCGCCGCTTCAAGCGCACTTGCGAAAAGGCCGGTGTGCTGGCCGAAACCCGCAAGCGCGAGTTCTACGAAAAGCCGACCCAGGAGCGCAAGCGCAAGGCCGCCGCTGCTGTGAAGCGTCAGCTGCGCCGCTCGTCGCGCGACGTCACCAAGCGTCAGCGCCTGTACTGATCGGACGCATCTTCATTGCGGCGGGCCTGCCTGTCGCGATGGAGCCGAAGCCGGCACGCGCGAGCGTCGCCGGCTTTTTGCGTTTCCGGGTTCGGGCATCCGCCCCCGCCCCACCTACCACCACGAGGTTCCTCATGAGCATGAAGCAGCAGCTCACCGAAGACATGAAGGCCGCCATGAAGGCGGGCGAGAAGCACAAGCTGGGCGTGATCCGCCTGATCAATGCCGCCATCAAGCAGCGCGAAGTGGACGAGCGCATCGAACTGGACGACACCGCCGTGATCGCCGTGCTCGACAAGATGGTCAAGCAGCGCAAGGACTCGGTCAGCCAGTACGAAGCCGCCAACCGCGAAGACCTGGCCGAGATCGAGCGCGCCGAGATCGTGGTCATCGAAGCCTACCTGCCGGCCAAGATGGGCGAAGCCGAGATCGTGGCCGCCATCCAGGCCGCCATCGCCGAAACCGGCGCCTCCGGCCCGGCCGACATGGGCAAGCTGATGGGCGCACTGAAGCCCAAGCTCGCCGGCCAGGCCGACATGGGCCTGGTCTCCAAGCTGGTCAAGCAGCTGCTGGCGTAATCCAGCACTTGCGGTCGGATCCCTTCCGCGACACGGAAGGGCTCTGACCCCATTGATGCACCCGCTTCACCGCACCTTCGTCGGTCGCCTGCTACAACCGCACACATGGTTGAACCCGAGCCCAACGTTCCCGTGTCACTGCGCAAGTACATCAAGCGCCTGCAGGACAGCTTCCCGATGGCGGTGGCCAAGCGCTTCGTCGACGTCGACGTGCTGACCCAGGCAGCTTCCGTCTCCTTCTACGCCCTGCTGTCGATGGCACCGTTGCTGGTGCTGCTGCTGTGGCTGACCGCCTCGCTGTACCCACCGGCCCAGCAGGCACTGATCGACCAGATCAGCTCGGTGGCCGGCAGCAGCGCGGCCACCGTGGCCGAAACCGTTCTGAAGAACGCCGACAACCAGCCGGATGTCGGCTCGCTGGCGGGTGTGTGGAGCACGCTGCTGCTGTTCGTCGGCGCCACCGCCGTGTTCGCCCAGCTGCAGAACGCACTGAACCTGATCTTCCGCACCAGCGGCGAGCGCCTGGAAGGCCTCAAGGCCTGGCTGCGCAAGCGCGTGTTCTCGTTCGGCGTGGTGCTGGCGCTGGGCTTCCTGCTGATCCTGTCGATGACCGCCACCACGGTGCTGCAGGTGGCCTTCGCGCAACTGCCCTCGATCCTGCCCGCGCTGGGGTACGTCACGAGCCTGCTGCTGTACGCAGTCGGCTTCGCCTTCATGTACCACTACCTGCCCGACCGTCGCGTGGCGTGGCGCCAGGCCTTCATCGGCGGCGTCATCACCTCGGCACTGTTCGCACTGGGCCGGTACGGCATCGGCGTCTACATCGCCACCGTGGCCCCCGGCAGTGCCTACGGTTCGATGGGCGCGCTGGTGATCTCGCTGGTCTGGATCTACTACGCCACCGTCGTGTTCTTCGTTGGTGCCCTGATGACGGCGGTGATCGATGAGCGCCTGCGCGCGCGTCATCACCTGGCCGCAGCCGGCATTGATCCGGCAACCGCCAGCCAGGTGCCCGACAGGGGGTAAACTAGGCCGACCGCCCCCGGTTCCGTCGCGTGGTCCTGCACCGCGCCCTGCCCTGTTGCCCATGGCCCGTATCCCCGACGCTTTCATCGACGACCTGCTCGCCCGCACCGACATCGTCGAGGTGGTGGGCAGCCGCGTGCCGTTGAAGCGCCAGGGCAAGGAGTACGCCGCCCGCTGCCCGTTCCATGACGAGCGCTCGGCGTCGTTCACGGTCTCGCCCACCAAGCAGTTCTATCACTGCTTCGGCTGCGGCGCGCACGGCACCGCGATCAGCTTCCTGATGAACTACGACCGCCTCGAGTTCCTCGACGCGGTGGATGAGCTGGCCAAGCGCGCGGGCATGGAAGTACCGCGCAACGAGAACCCGCGCAGCCCCCAGCAGCAGGACGACAGCCGCGAGCTGTATTCGGCACTGGATGCCGCTGCCCGGTTCTTCCAGAAGAACCTGGAAGGCAGCGACAAGGCACGCAGTTACCTTGATGGGCGTGGCGTGGACGAAGAGAACCGCGCGCGCTTCCAGATCGGCTATGCGCCGGATGGGTACAGCGGCCTGCGCGATGCACTGGGCAAGGACGAGCGGCGCATGAAGCTGCTCGACCGCGCCGGCCTGTTCTCCAAGAACGATCGCGGCCATGTCTACGACAAGTTCCGCGACCGGGTGATGTTCCCGATCTTCGATCGTCGCGGCCGGGTGATCGCCTTCGGCGGCCGCGTGTTCGAGAAGGACGACGGCCCCAAGTACCTCAACTCGCCCGAAACCGCGCTGTTCCACAAGGGCCGCGAACTGTACGGCCTGTGGCAGGTGCGCCAGGCCAACCAGAAGATCGAGCGGTTGATCGTGGTCGAGGGCTACATGGACGTGGTCTCGCTGTTCCAGTTCGGTGTCACCCAGGCGGTGGCAACACTGGGTACCGCAACCACGCCGGACCATGCCGAGCTGCTGTTCCGCAACGCGCCGGACGTGTTCTTCTGCTTCGACGGCGACGCCGCCGGCCGCCGCGCCGGCTGGAAGGCGCTGGAGTCGGTGCTGCCGCGCATGAAGGATGGCCGCCAGGCCTTCTTCCTGTTCCTGCCCGATGGCGAGGACCCGGACACCATCGTGCGCAAGGAAGGCGCCGAGGCCTTCAACGAGCGCCTGAAGCAGGCCACGCCGCTGTCGCAGTTCTTCTTCGACGAACTGACCCGCGAGATCAACCTGGGCACGCTCGATGGCAAGGCACGCCTGGCCGAGCGCGCAAAGCCGATGCTGGCGCAGATTCCCGACGGTGCCTTCGGCGACCTGATGAAGCAGCAGCTGGCGCAGCTGACCGGGCTCGGCGGCAACGCCCAGGCTGCACGCACGCCGATGCCGCAACGCCAGCCTTCGCGCACGATCCAGCCGGTGGCCAGGCGCAGCCTGGTGCGCGGCGCGATCGCCGTGCTGCTGCAGCAACCCTCGCTGGCGCTGACCCTGGGCGGCAAGCATCACTTCCAGGGCCTGCGCCTGCCCGGTGTGGAACTGCTTCTGGAGCTGCTGGGGCTGGTCGAACAGCGCCCGGACATCAGCACCGGCGCCCTGCTGGAACACTTCGACGGCCGCGAGGAACAGGCCTCGCTGCATACATTGGCCGCACAGACGCTGCCCGGCACCGAAGCCAGCTGGACCCAGGAACTGCACGACGCAGTGGCCCAGCTGGAGAAACAGCTGCTGGTGCAACGTCTGGAGGAGTTGTTGGCAAAGCAGCGCCAGCAGGGTCTGGACGATACTGACAAATACGAACTGCGCGAGCTGCTGAAGGCCCGCGCCGGGCTGCGCCTGTAGCAGCAGAACGTTTCACGGAGAGAGGACCATGCTGCTGCGCCTGACCTGCCTGCTGTTGTTGTCACTCTGCCTGTCACTGACGGCCCTGGCCGAAGACACGCCCCTCAACGAAGTCCGCTCTGGCCTGTATGCCGGCGGCCAGCCCAGCGCCGCACAGCTGCAGGCCCTGGCCGCGCAGGGCGTGCGCACGGTGATCGACCTGCGCCAGCCTGGCGAGGACCGGGGCTTCGATGAAATCCACGCGGCCGAATCGCTGGGCCTGCGCTATGTGCGCATTCCGGTGGCCGGCGCCGAGGGCCTGGACGCGGCCAATGTGCGCGCCGTGCACCAGGCCCTGCAGCAGAGCCAGGGGCCGGTGCTGCTGCACTGCGCCTCCGGCAACCGCGCCGGTGCCGTGCTCGGCCTGGTCAATGCCCGCTATGAGCATGCCAGCCCGGAGCAGGCGCTTCAGCTCGGCCAGCGCGCCGGCCTGAAGTCGCTGGAAGCCGCCACCCGCCAGCGCCTGGCCACACCGGTCACCTCGCCCTGAACCACCCTCCGCACCAAGGACTCTGCCCACCATGACCCGCTGGTGGTCGCGCCTGCGACCGGACAACTTCACCCTCGCCCTGCTGTGCACCGTCGGCCTGGCCTCGCTGCTGCCGATGAAGGGCGCCGCCGCCATCGTGCTCGACGATGTCACCACCGTCGCCATCGCCGCGCTGTTCTTCCTGCATGGCGCGCGCCTGCCGCGCGAGTCGATCATCGGCGGCATGCTGCACTGGCGGCTGCACCTGACCATCCTGGCCTGCACCTTCCTCCTGTTCCCGCTGCTGGGGCTGATGTTCAAGCCACTGTCGGGCTGGCTGCTGACTCCGGAGCTGTACCTGGGCGTGCTGTTCCTGTGCACCCTGCCGTCCACCGTGCAGTCGTCCATCGCGTTCACCTCGATGGCCCGCGGCAACGTGCCGGCAGCGGTGTGCAGCGCCTCGCTGTCGAGCATCCTCGGCGTGTTCCTGACCCCACTGCTGCTGACCGCGCTGGCCGGCACCTCCGGCGGCGTGCATGACCCACTGCACGCGATCGGCGGCATCATGCTGCAGCTGCTGGTGCCGTTCGTGGCCGGCCACCTGCTGCGGCCGTGGATTGCCGGCTGGGTGGAGAAGCAGCGCGCGCTGCTGCGCTACACCGACCAGGGCACGATCCTGCTGGTGGTGTATTCGGCGTTCGGCGAAGCGGTGACCGAAGGGTTGTGGAGCAAGACACCGCTGCTCTCGTTGCTGGCCGTGGCCGTGGTGGCTGCCGTGCTGCTCGGCATCGCCATGCCGCTGATCACCTTCATCGCCCGCCGGCTGCGCTTCAACCGCGAGGACGAGATCGCCATCGTGTTCTGCGGCTCGAAGAAGAGCCTGGCCACCGGCGTGCCGATCGCCAAGGTGCTGTTCGCCGGCGGCAGCCTGGGCGCGATCGTGCTGCCGGTGATGATCTACCACCAGATCCAATTGATCGTCTGCGGCGTGATCGCGCAGCGCTATGCGCGGCGCACGCCCTGACAGGGCGCGCGGGTTGTTCCGGGTAGACCATCCACGCATGGCGTGGGTCTACTCCAAACCACGGATGGCGTGAACCACCAGTAGATCCACGCCATGCGTGGATGGGTTGCCTGACGCTACGGATCCACGAGCGTGCCGACGCTCAGCTCCGGCATCCACACCCACAGGTCGTACGCCCGTTCCGCATGGGTATCGCCCCGCAGCCGCGGGGCCACCTGCTCTGGAAGTGGCCGCGCCATGCAACGGTCCGCGCACGCCCACGCCTGGCCACGCAGCGCACCCAACCGCACGCTGTAGATATCCAGGTCCCGCAGCTGGGAGGCCATCGGCTGCCTCTGCATTTCCGGCGGCATACCTTCCGGCCGCCGCAGCATGGCGTGGACATTGCCAGTCAGCACCAGCATGCGTGCATTGTCTGGCAACCCTCGATAGAGCCGTCGCAATTCGGCTGCCATGAAGTCATCGCGCGCCTGGTTGCCGCCACTGCTGGCATTGACGTCATAGCCAACCACTTCGATCACGCGCCCCTGCGTCTTCAGCACACGCAGGCCTTCGATCATCGCCAGCATGTCGCGGCTGCGGCGACCATCATGCTGGTCATCGCGCACGGTCCAGAACGCGCGGCCGTGCAGGTGCCGGCGCGCCCTGACCCCGCCATCGGATTCCAGATAGTCGCGCAGCACAGGGTTCTCGGCGCGTGGCAGTTCCAGCGCCAGCAGGACCGGGCCGTTGCGGCTGTAGTCGTCCACCAGCTGGCGTACCAGCAACGGGGTCTCGCGGGTGCCATGGAATTCGCCCAGTACCAGCAGGCGGTGCTCACCGGCATGCTGGCGGATCTGCGCGGCGGTGTCATCGGCATGCGCGGTGAGGGCCACACCCAGCGCCAGCAGCAGCGCGGTGGTCCAACGGAAGATCGAATGCATCCCTGCGCCTTCCTTTCCTTTGCGGTCAGGAACAGCAATGGCGACGCAGCAACCGCGGTTCAAGTAGATCCACGCCGTGCGTGGATGCTCCCGCCATCAGACCGGGCCTGAGTCGAGCGTGGCTCGACTCTACAAAAGGGCAGCCCCTCACAACCAGGGCAGGATCCAGTGGTCCACCAGCAGGAAGGCGAACAGCGCCATCAGGTACACGATGGAGTAATAGAACATCTTCATCGAGAACAATTCGTCCGGCGGGTTGAGCATGCGCCAGGCATACCAGAGGAACACCGCGTTGAGCACGATCGCGCCGCCCAGGTAGAACGCACCGCTCATGCCCACCAGGTACGGCAGCAGGCAGACCAGCGCCAGCACCACCGAATACACCATGATCTGCTTGCGGGTATGCACCACGCCGTGGGTCACCGGCAGCATCGGGATCTCTGCCTTGGCGTAATCCTCGCGGCGGAAGATCGCCAGCGCCCAGAAGTGCGGCGGGGTCCAGATGAAGATGATCAGCACCAGCAGCGACGAGTACGCCCAGTCCGACGAGCCCTGCATGCCGGTCACCGCCGCCCAGCCCAGCATCGGCGGCATCGCGCCGGCCAGGCCACCGATGACGATGTTCTGCGAGGTCGCACGCTTGAGGTACACGGTGTAGATCACCGCGTAGCCGATCAGCGAGGCGAAGGTCAGCACGGCGGTGATCAGGTTCACCCACAGCACCAGGATGGTCATCGACAGCACGATCAGCACACCGGCAAACACCAGCACCTGCCACGGCTTGACCTTGCCCACCACCAGCGGACGCCACGAGGTGCGCGCCATCTGCGCATCGATGTGTGCGTCCAGCAGCTGGTTGATGGCTGCCGCGGCCGAGGCCGCCAGCCAGATGCCGAGGAAACCGAGCACGCCGGCGCGCACCTGCTCCCAGCTCGGCACGCCCGGAATGGCCAGGACCATGCCGACCAGGGCGGTGAAGACGATCAGGGCAACGACCTTGGGCTTGGTCAGGTCCCAGTACTGGCGGTAATTGGAAAACATGGAATCAGTCCGGGGCGCGCAGGCGGGCCAGCAGGCTGACCAGCACGAACAACAGGGCAACGGCCACGCCGTTGTGGGCCACCGCCACTTCCAGCGGCAGCGCCAGCTTCACGTTGAGGATGCCGAGGGTGACCTGCAGCACCAGCAGCGCGATCAGCGCGCTGGCCCAGCCACGCATGCTCGGCAGGCGGAACAGGCGCACGCCCAGCCACAGCAGGTAGACGGCCACCACCACCGCGAACAGCCGGTGCGCCATCTGGATGGCGATACGCGAGGCGCCATCCAGCACGCCGCCTTCGTAATCCACGCCGATGCCGCGCCACAGGGTGAAGCCTTCGACGAAGTTGTGCTGCGGCCACCACTGGTTGGCACAGCGCGGGAAGTTGTCCAGCGAGGCGCTGCCGCCGCCGCAGGCCAGCGCCGCGTAGTTGGCACTGACCCAGCCGCCCAATGCGATCTGGGTGACCAGCACCGCCACGCCGATGCGCAGCACCCACTTCAGCTTCGGTGCTTCGGCCAGGGTGATCGGCATGTGCGTGGCGCGCCAGGCCATCCAGACCAGCAGCGCGAACATCAGCATGCCGCCCAGCAGGTGCCCCATCACCACGATGGGCTTGAGCAGCAGGGTCACCGTCCACATGCCCAGCAGGGCCTGGAAGATCACCACGGCCAGGGTCAGCAGTGCAGCGCGCGCCAGGTCGATGTTGCTCCAGCGCAGCGCGGCGATCAGCAGGATCGCCTCGCCGATCAGAGCCAAGGTACTGGCGGTGCCATGCCAGCCCATCATGTACAGCGGTATGCCGGCGGCCACCAGCACGCAGGCGGTCACCACCGCCGTGCTTCCGAATCGCCGCTTGCGCGTGGCCAGCAGCGCCAGGGTCAGGATCTCGATGCCCAGTGCGCCGGCCAGGAAGCGGTGCACCTGTTCACGCCAGGCCTTGTGGGTCTCCAGCGGGCGGATCTCCGCCGCCGGGTGGCCGATGGTCTCTTCCACGTGCTGCGGCCAGGTGGCCTGGCCATAGCAGGTCGGCCAGTCCGGGCAGCTCAGGCCGGCATCGGACAGGCGCACGAAGGCGCCGAACATGATCGTGCTCGCGGTCATGATCATGGCGAACCACGCCAGGCGGTGGAAATTGCGGTGCAGCGCCGGACGCGCGGAAAGGCTCATCAAACGGGACTCACTTCAGTTTCAGCAACGTGGCCATGTCCTTGCGCAGGCCACCGAGGTCGGTGCCCGGGGCATGACGCATGATCACGAAGCCGTTCGGATCGATCACGTAGACCGGCAGGCCAGCCGGATCGTCGACGCCGGGCAGGGCCGCGCGCAGTGCTGGCGACGGAGCCAGCGGCCGCAGCGCGGGCAGCGAGGCGATCGACGCCGGTGGCGTTCCCAGCCACAGGATTTCGACATTATCGGCGTTATGGCCGAACAGCTGCCA
Organism: Stenotrophomonas sp. YJH_SMC_119; assembly: GCF_059368315.1. Lineage (NCBI taxonomy): Bacteria > Pseudomonadati > Pseudomonadota > Gammaproteobacteria > Lysobacterales > Lysobacteraceae > Stenotrophomonas > Stenotrophomonas sp. YJH_SMC_119. The sequence goes on from NZ_JCAFRP010000015.1 coordinate 90,504, forward strand.
CACCTTGCCCAGTCCCTGCGACAAAGTGACGCACTGGACGTCGCAGGCACCGGCAGGCGCCACCAGCAGGCGCCAGGTACGGGCTTCGGGGTTCCACGGGTACGGCTGGCCGTTGGCCAGGGTCGGCGCCTGCTGGCGCAGGTCCACAGGCGGCTTCAGCAGCTGGCCGGCATTGCGGTGCCCGGCGGGCTGCCAGCCAGAGAAGCGCAGCACGGCGGCCAGCGCCATCGCCCCGAAGAACACGGCAAACAGCAGCACCAGGGTCCGGCGGCCGGAGCCGCGCGCCTGCGGGGACGTAGCAGTGTTCATGCGGGGCATTTTCTCATGGTTGGGTGAGGGATGCGGGTGTGACGCCGCGGTAGCGCCGGCCGCCGGCCGGCATCCAGGAATGCGGGGGTTGCCGGCCAGCGGCCGGCACTACCGGGCAGCACGTCGCCTGCGCCACTCCAGTACCAGCGCGACCACCAGCACGGTCAGGGCCAGGCCGAACCACTGCACGGCGTAGCCCAGGTGGCGTTGCGGCGGCAGCGTGTTCGGCAGCAGGTCCAGGTCGCGTTCGTCGCCGAAGGGCAGCGCCGGGTCCAGCCGCAGGACGCGATCAGGCAATGCCGGCAGGCCAAGCGCCGCCGCCAGGCCCTCGGCGGGCAAGCGGCTGGCCAGCCAACGCCCGGCCTCATCGGTAGCGGAGAACGCCGGGCCCAGGGCCAGCCCCGCCGACGGCGGCGGCGCCAGCAGGCCACGCACCGCCACCGGCGAAGGCGGCGACGGCACATCCGGCAGCCTGCGATCGGGCGGCAGCGCGCGCCAGCCCAGATCGACCAGCAGCACGCTGCCCTCGTCACTGCGGAACGGGCGATAGATCTTCACGCCCGCGCGGCCGTGCCGGGTCTGGTTGTCCAGCAGCACCACGCCGGGCAGGAAGCGACCGTGGTCGGCCACGCCGTGCAAGGCGCCAGGTGCAACCAGAGCCTGCGCCAGTGGCAGCGCCTGTGCCACAGCTGGACCTTGTGCATCCAACATTGCCTGCTTGGCATGCATGCGCTGCAGCTGCCACAGCCCCAATGCGGTGAAACCAACCATTGCCAGCACCGCCAGCAGCCATCCGATCACGCGCGTGTGCTGGCGCATCATGACAAGTCCGCGCAAACGCGGTCAGATAGGCGCATCCACCCTGCCCTCGAGCCGCGCATGAGTGATTCGCTGAAGACCCTGCTGGTAATCGCGTTTCTGATCGTCATCGTCTGGAATCTGGGCGCCGGCCTGTATTACCTGCTGGTCGACCGCGGCCAGACCAAGCGCACGGTCAACGCACTGACGCGCCGCATCGCGGTGTCGGTTGCGTTGATCCTGCTGGTGATCGTGAGCATCTACATGGGCTGGATCAAACCGCACGGCATCGGCGGCTGAGGCCACCGATGCGTGCGCGGTCAAAGCACGTAGACGAACATGAAGAGCATCAGCCACACCACGTCGACGAAGTGCCAGTACCACGCGGCCGCTTCAAAACCGAAATGGTTGTCGCGGGTGAAGTGTCCCTTGGCCGAACGCAGCCACATCACGATCAGCATGATCGTGCCCAGCAGCACGTGCGCGCCGTGGAAGCCGGTCAGCATGAAGAACGTTGAACCGTAGATGCCCGAGCCGAGCGTCAGGTTCAGTTCCTTGTAGGCGTGGATGTACTCCTCCGCCTGCAGGGTCAGGAAGCCCAGGCCAAGCACCACGGTCAGGCCCAGCCAGATCAGCAGCTGGCGACGGTTGCCGGCCTTCAGCGCGTGGTGGGCAATGGTCAAGGTCACGCCGGAGGTGAGCAGGATCAGCGTATTGATCAGCGACAGGCCCCAGGCCGGGATGGTCTGGAACGCGCCACCGATCGCCGCCGGCCCGTTGGTCGGCCAGCCGGCGGAATAACCCTGCCAGAGCAGCTCGTTGGTCATCACCCCGCGGCCTTCGCCGCTCAGCCACGACAGGCCCAGGTTGCGGGTGTAGAACAGCGCGCCAAAGAAGGCGCCGAAGAACATCACTTCGGAGAAGATGAACCAGATCATTCCCATCCGGAACGAGCCATCGACCTGGTGGTTGTAGTTGCCCGCCTGCGACTCGCGCACCACGTCGCTGAACCACCAGAACAACGTCAGCACCAGCATCGCGATGCCAATGTAGAAGGTCCAGCGTCCCCAGCTGGCATCGTTGAGCCAGCTGGCCACGCCCACCATGGTCACCATCATCGCGATGGAACCCACGAACGGCCATTTGCTCTGGGCCGGGACGAAGTACACGTTGGCGTCGGTCGGTGTCTGGGCCATGTCGGTATCCGGGTCAGGGTGCGGCGTGCGCGCCTTCCGAAGTGGCGGCCGGGGCCAGCCGATCGGACAGCGCGTCGTTGCGATAGAAGGTGTAGGACAAGGTGATCGTCTTGATCTCCGGCGGCAGGTCCGGATCGACGATGAAACGCACCGGCATGTCGCGCTTCTCGCCAGCCTGCAGCGTCTGCGCGGTGAAACAGAAACATTCGGTCTTGCTGAAGAAGCCCGAGGCACGCGCCGGCGCCACGGAAGGCACCGCACTGCCGACCACCGCCTGCTGGCTGTCGTTGCGCGCGAAGTACAGCGCTTCGTTGAGTTCGCCGGGCACCACGTCCATGGTCAACTGCTCGGGATGGAACGACCAGGGCAGGCGCGAATTGACGCCGCCATCGAACTCCACGCGCACGGTGCGCTTGCCGGTGGCGGCGCCGGTGCTGGCCTCGCTGCCCGGGCCGCGTTCCAGGCGTACACCGAACACCTTCTCGCAGGCGATGCGGTACAGCGGCACCAGCGAGAACGTGAGCAGGAACACCGCCACCGCCACACCGATCAGGCGCGGCAGCCCCGCACTGCGTGACGGTGTGCTGGCTGGCGCCTCGCTCATCGGCCGATCACCCCGCTGAGGATGAAGCCGACGTAGACCAGCACGGCGATGGCGCCGACCCACATCGCCGTGCGCCTGGCGCGCTGGCGTTGCTGTTCGATGCCGTGGCGTTGGGCTTCGGTCTGGCTTTGGCTTTGGCTTTGGCTTTGGTAGAGCCGACTGTTAGTCGGCTGCACTTCGCGAGTCGACTGACAGTCGACTCTACCGATCGGCAGCGGGCTCTCGTTATGCATGCCTCACCTCAATGCGTGATGTCGTCATGCGCCAGATCTCCCGGACGGATGGTCGGCGGCGTGGTGAAGGTATGTGCCGGTGCTGGCGACGGCAGCGTCCACTCCAGGCCGCGCGCGCCTTCCCAGGAACGGGCCTCGGCCTTCTCGCCGTTGCGCAGGGACGACAGCAGGATCGCGGCCATCATGAACGGGGTGACGAACATGCCGAACGCACCGATCGAGCTGATCAGGTTCCAGTCGGCGAAGGCCACGCTGTAGTCGGGAATGCGACGCGGCATGCCGGCCAGGCCGAGGAAATGCTGCGGGAAGAACAACAGGTTGACGAATACGATCGACCACCAGAAGTGCACCTTGGCCCACTTCTCGCTGTACATCCGCCCGGTCCACTTCGGCCACCAGTAGTACACCGCGGCGATCAGCGCGAACACCGCACCGGTCACCAGCACGTAGTGGAAGTGCGCGACCACGAAGTAGGTGTCGTGGTACTGGAAGTCGGCGGCGACGATCGCCAGCATCAGGCCGGAGAAGCCACCGATGGTGAACAGGATGACGAAGGCCACCGACCACAGCATCGGTGCCTCGAACGTCAGCGAGCCACGCCACATGGTGCTGACCCAGTTGAACACCTTCACCCCGGTCGGGATCGAGATCAGCATGGTGGCGAACATGAAGTAGATCTCGCCGCCCAGCGGCATGCCCACGGTGAACATGTGGTGGGCCCAGACGATGAACGACAGGAACGCGATCGCGGCGGTGGCGTACACCATCGCCTGGTAGCCGAACAGCGGCTTGCGGCTGAAGGTCGGGATGATCTCGCTGACCACGCCGAAGGCGGGCAGGATCATGATGTAGACCTCGGGATGGCCGAAGAACCAGAAGATGTGCTGGTACATCACCGGGTCACCGCCACCGGCGGCATTGAAGAAGCTGGTGCCGAAGAACTTGTCGGTCAGCAGCATGGTCACCGCGCCGGCCAGCACCGGCATCACCGCGATCAGCAGGAAGGCGGTGATCAGCCAGGCCCAGCAGAAGATCGGCATTTTCAGCAGGTCGATGCCCGGCGCACGCATGTTGAGCACGGTGGCGATGATGTTGATCGCGCCCATGATCGAACTGATGCCGGCCACGTGGATGGCGAACACGCTGAAGGCAACGTTGTAGCCGCCCTGCAGCGACAGCGGCGGGTACAGCGTCCAGCCACCGGCCGGTGCACCGCCGGGCAGGAACAGGGTCAGCAGCAGCAGGCTGAAAGCCACCGGCAGCAACCAGAACGACCAGTTGTTCATGCGTGGCAGCGCCATGTCCGGCGCGCCGATCTGCAGCGGGATCATCCAGTTGGCCAGTCCGACGAAGGCCGGCATCACCCCGCCGAAGATCATCACCAGCGCATGTACGGTGGTCATCTGGTTGAAGAACTCGGGCTTGACGAACTGCAGGCCCGGCTGCGCCAGCTCGGCGCGGATCACCACGCTCATCGCCGCGCCGATGATGAACATGATGAAGCTGAAACCGAGGTACAGCGTGCCGATGTCCTTGTGGTTGGTCGAGAAGAACCAACGTTCGAAGAAGCTCTGGTGGTGATGATGATCGTCGTGCCCAACTGCCGAGTGCGCCATTGCAAAACACCTCTCAGAATCGGTTGTCACCGCGGCCGCGAACGGCTGCGGGCTTTACATCACGCTCCGCTGGCCGCGGTGGCAGGCGCGCTGCCCGCTTCTGCAGCAGCAGGCGCAGCCGGTGCCTCGCCCGTCGGTGCAGTCGGTTCGGCAGGTGCCGCAGGCGTCGCAGGCTCAGCCGGCGGCGCGGGCTTGCGCTGCGCCAGCCACTGCTTGAACTCTTCCTTGGACACCGCCTCGACCACGATCGGCATGAAGCCGTGGTCCTTGCCACACAGCTCGGCGCACTGGCCGCGGTAGACACCCGGCTGCTCGATGCGGGTCCAGGCTTCGTTGATGAAGCCAGGGATGGCGTCCTGCTTCCAGCCCAGCGCCGGCACCCACCAGGCGTGGATCACGTCGTCGGAGGTGATGACGAAACGCACCTTGGTATCGACCGGCAGCACCAGGCGGTTGTCGACATCCAGCAGGTAGTGCGGATGGCTTTCGCGGGTCGGCACGATGCCGCTCTGCCGCACCCGGTCGGACTCGCGGTCCAGGCGGCTGGTGAAGGTGACGTTCTCGCCGAGGTATTCGTACTTCCACATCCACTGGTAGCCGGTGACCTTCACCGTCATCTCGGCATCGCGGGTGTCGTACATCTTGATCAGGTTGGCCGTGGCCGGCCATGCCATCACGATCAGGATGATCACCGGGATCACTGTCCAGATGATCTCGGCCTTGGTGTTGTGGCTGAAGGTGGCCGCGACCGCGCCCTTGGATTTGCGGAACTTGAACATGGCGTAGGCCATCGCCCCGAACACGATGACGCCGATCACCGTGCAGATGATCAACGACAGGTTGTTCGATTCCCAGGCCAGGCGCGAGGTCTGGGTCACCCCCTTGCCCATGTTCAGCTGCCACGGCTTCGGATCGGCCGCCTGGGCCCAGGCCAACGCCGGCATCAGTCCCCCGGTCGCCAGCATCGCGGCGACCGCGTTCACGCACTTCGTGCCCCACCTGCTGCTTTGCTTCATTGCCTAGACCCTTAGCGTCGTCGGTTGCCGCCATCGCTGGCGGCGAGCAAGCTTTCAAGTGTCTCTGCGAGCGTCTGACGTTCGGCCGGTGCGAGGAAACTCCCCACCTCCACCTGCCGGCCGCTGGATGCCAGCCGGACCCTCTCATCGTCGGTGAGCAGGCGCACCCAGTGGGGATGGGCCCGGAACACCGGCGATCCACCGGGTACGGGGATGACCTCCACGTACGCCGGCACTACCCGGATCTCCTCCTGCCGTTCACCGCTGCGCCACAAGGCACGCAGCGCGGCCGCCAGCACCAGGCTGTACAGCAGCGCGAACAGGGGGGCGAATGCATTGCCGGCCAACCACCCGAGGGCGGACACCAGCCACATCGCACCCGACAACACGGTGAACAACAGGACGAACTGCCGGGCATCGAGCGCCCGTGGGGGACGCAGCCGCAGCTGCGTACCTGACCCATCCGGAGCTGGAAGCACCTCGATCATGTCGCAACCGCGTTCCTGCCGCGGGAAACGCCTCGATGGTAGCCCCGCCCTCTCGCCGGTAGCAAGGGTGCATTCACACATTTTCCGATGCTGCAACACAGCATGAGGTCGGCGGTACGAATGACGAATTCGGCACAAACTCATCCACACTTGCTGAACACGCTGAATCCACCGCAGCTATTGGCTATCAGCGCTTCACGAAGGCGGCTGCAGGGCACTTCCGCAACCCGCAAAAATGATTAAAATCGCCAAGTTTTCCACTGGCCGGACCGGCATGAACGCACCTTCCTCCTCCCCTGCAGCCCCCGACGCCCTGCGTCCCGGCGCGTTGCTGTCGCCGGAACTGCCGGCGCCCCCCAACCCGTTCCGCCAGGCCATCACCGACGCCTGGTTGAAGGACGAGGCCACCCACGTGCGCGAGCTGCTGGCGCAGGCCCGCCTGCCCGCCGACGAGCAGGCCCGGGTGCAGGCACTGGCCGCCGACCTGGTCGGCCGCGTGCGCGTGCGCGCCAAGGACCAGGGCGCCATCGAAGCCTTCATGCGCCAGTACGACCTGGGCAGCGAGGAAGGCGTGCTGCTGATGTGCGTGGCCGAGGCACTGCTGCGTATTCCGGACCAGGACACCGCCGACAAGCTGATCCGCGACAAGCTGGCCGATGCCGACTGGGAAAAGCACCTGGGCGGCAGCGACTCGGTGCTGGTCAATGCCTCCACCTGGGGCCTGATGCTGACCGGCAAGCTGGTGCAGATGAACGACGCCACCCGCGCCGATGCGCCCAGCGCGTTCAAGCGCCTGGTCGGCCGCGTCGGTGAGCCGGTGGTGCGCCTGGCCGTGCGCCAGGCGATGAAGATCATGGGCCACCAATTCGTCATGGGCCGCACCATCAGCGAAGCGCTGGCGCGCTCGCACAAGGGCGACAACGCCAGCTACCGCTACTCCTTCGACATGCTCGGCGAAGGTGCGCTGACCATGAAGGACGCGCTGCGCTATCTGGAAGACTACCGTCGTGCGATCCACGCCATCGGCGGCGATCACAAGGCACGCGGCGGCCGTCCGGATGGCGACGTCAACAATGCCCCGGGCATCTCGATCAAGCTGTCGGCGCTGTACCCGCGCTATGAGCACGCCAAGCGCGAGCGCGTGCTGAAGGACCTGGTGCCGGGCGTGCTGGAACTGGCGCAGCTGGCCAAGAGCTATGGCATCGGCTGCACCGTCGACGCCGAAGAGTCCGACCGCCTGGAACTGTCGCTGGACATCATCGAGCAGGTGTTCTCCGACGCCTCGCTGGCTGGCTGGGATGGCTTCGGCGTGGTCGTGCAGGCCTACCAGAAGCGCACCCCGTACACGATCGACCACCTGGCCGACATGGCGCGCCGCGCCGGTCGCCGCCTGCAGGTGCGCCTGGTCAAGGGCGCGTACTGGGACGCCGAGATCAAGCGCGCGCAGATCGAAGGCTACCCGGGCTACCCGGTGTTCACCCGCAAGCAGAACACCGACGTGTCCTACCTGGCCTGCGCCAAGCGGCTGTTCACCCATGCCGACGCGATCTACCCGATGTTCGCCACGCACAACGCGCACACCATCGCGGCCGTGCGCAGCATCGCCAACGGCGGCGTGTACGAGCACCAGAAGCTGCACGGCATGGGCGACGACCTGTACGCCGAGGTGGTGCCGGCTGACCGCCTGGGCCTGCCCTGCCGCGTGTATGCACCGGTCGGTTCGCATGAAGACCTGCTGCCGTACCTGGTGCGTCGCCTGCTGGAAAACGGCGCCAACTCCAGTTTCGTCAACCGCATCACCGACGAGCGCGTGCCGATCGCCGACCTGATCCGCGATCCGGTCGAGATGGTCGCCTCGTTCGCTTCGATTCCGCATCCCAAGATCCCGCTGCCGGTTGACCTGCTGCGCAGCCAGAACCACGACAGGAAGAACTCCATGGGCGCCAACCTCGCCAACGACAACGAACTGCGCGCCCTGGCCGAGCAGATCAACGCGGCTGTGAAGCCCTGGCAGGCTGCGCCGCTGGTGCCGGGCGCCAACCCGGCCGGCGCCGCGCTGCCGGTAACCAACCCGGCCGACACCCGTGAAGTGGTTGGCCAGTGGCTGGCCGCAGACGCCGCCACCGTGCAGAAGGCCCTGGCGAATGCCGTAGCCGCGCAGCCGGCCTGGAACCGCACCCCGGCCGCCAGCCGCGCCGCCATCCTCGAGCACGCCGCCGACCAGCTGGAAGCACGCATGCCGGAATTCATGGCGCTGTGCGTGAAGGAAGCCGGCAAGAGCCTGCCCGACAGCATCGCCGAAGTGCGCGAAGCGGTGGACTTCCTGCGCTACTACGCCAAGCAGGCGCGCGAGCAGTTCAGCCACGCCGAGAAGCTGCCGAGCCCGACCGGTGAGTCCAACGAGCTGCAGTTGCACGGCCGCGGCGTGTTCGTCTGCATCAGCCCGTGGAACTTCCCGCTGGCGATCTTCCTGGGCCAGGTCGCTGCCGCCCTGGCCGCCGGCAACAGCGTCATCGCCAAGCCGGCCGAGCAGACCAACCTGATCGGCTACTACGCGGTGAAGCTGCTGCACGACGCCGGCGTGCCGGCCGAGGTGGTGCAGTTCCTGCCGGGCGACGGTGCTACCGTCGGTGCCGCGCTGACCGCCGACCCGCGCGTGGCCGGCGTGGCCTTCACCGGCTCCACCGACACCGCCCGTGCGATCAACCGCGCGATGGCGGCGCGTGACGCCGCCATCGGTGTGCTGATCGCCGAGACCGGTGGCCAGAACGCCTTCATCGCCGACTCCTCGGCACTGCCGGAACAGCTGGTCAAGGACGCGATCGGTTCGGCCTTCACCTCCGCCGGCCAGCGTTGCTCGGCTGCGCGCGTGCTGTTCGTGCAGGACGACATCGCCGACAAGGTGATGACCATGCTGGCCGGTGCGATGAAGGAACTGAAGGTCGGCAACCCCGGCCTGCTGTCCACCGACGTCGGCCCGGTGATCGACGCAGATGCGCTGAAGATCCTGCAGGACCACGCTGAGCGCATGGACCGCGAAGCGCGCCTGATCGCCGCCGCCGAGCTGTCCGCCGAAGCCGCCAACGGCACCTTCTTCGCACCGCGCGCGTACGAACTGAAGGACCTGGGCCAGCTGCAGAAGGAAGTGTTCGGCCCGGTGCTGCACGTGATCCGCTGGAAGGGCGACCAGCTCGACGCGGTGATCGACCAGATCAACGCCACCGGCTACGGCCTGACCCTGGGCGTGCATTCGCGCATCGACGAGACTGTCGACCGCATCAGCAACGGCGTCCATGTCGGCAACGTCTACGTCAACCGCAACCAGATCGGTGCGGTGGTCGGCGTGCAGCCGTTCGGCGGCCAGGGCCTGTCCGGCACCGGCCCGAAGGCCGGCGGCCCGCACTACCTGCTGCGCTTCGCCACCGAAAAGACGGTGACGGTGAACACCACCGCCGCCGGCGGCAACGCCTCGCTGCTGACCCTGGGCGACTGATCGCCCGGTTGATGCAGTGAACGAAAAACCCCGCGAAAGCGGGGTTTTTTATGCCTTGCTTCCTGTAGAGCCGGGCCCACGCTCGGTTTTCCTCGCACAGCCGAGCGTGGGCTCGCTCTACAGAGGCTGGGCCACACTGAACCGATTGTCCGCCCGCTTCGCCAGCTCGCCGTGCACGCGCGCGATGCGCGCTTCCAGCCCCCCCTCCAGCAGCACGTAGTCGACTCCCCGCGCCTCCAGCTCGCGCACGTACCACGCATGCTGCTTCGCCCGGAAGGCTTCGCCCACCCGCGTGCCGTCCTGGTCGAACGGGATATCCGGCGCACACAGGAACAGCAGGTCATACGGTCGCAATGCAGCCTGCCGCAGTGCCTCCGGCGCCGTACCAGACATCCAGCCGCTGTAGCCCAGCGTCACCAGCGGCGTGGTATCGCAGAACAGCCAGCGATGCGCATGCCGTGCGGTCTCGTCTTCGTGCTGCGGCTGTGCCATTGCGATGCGAAGCAGATCATCTGGCGTCAGCTCTCCGCCTTGCTGCTCCCATAGCGTGCGGCCATACTCCGGCACCCAGGCGGTCTGCAGTCGCTCGGCCATCACGCGCGCCAGCGTGGTCTTTCCGCTGGACTCGCCACCAATGAACGCCACGCGCTGCACATAGCCGGCATAGACCTGCGGTGCGAGGCCATGACGGTGCGCATGCGGATCGGCGCGCAGCTGGGTGCCACACGCCTGCCCGACGTCCAGTGCGCGTTCGAGCCGCTCATGGCGTACCGGCGCGCCGAAGTGCGTGGCCAGCGCCTGCGCGAAGCCGTCGCCGTAGTCCTCGCCGGTGTAGACCGCCTGCACCGGCCCGCCGAACAGGCTCAGGCACAGCCAGGCGGTGAACTCGCGCTGCACGTGCTCGTTGTCGCTGTCCTGCGGCAGCGTGCGCACGGGCAAACCGTGCTGGGCGCACCATGCTGCCAGCCGCGCGTCATCCAGCACCGCCACCGTCGCCTGCGGGAAGCGCGCTCGCAGCCAGCGCTCGCGACGCTCGGCGCTGTAGCCTGGGAAACCCGGCTGCGACCAGCCAATCACCAGCAGCTGCCGGCAGCGCGTGGCGGCGAACTCGATCAGGCGTTCGTGGCCGAGGTGCAGCGGGCAGAACTTGCCCACCACCAGGCCGCGTGCAACGCGCTCAGGCAGCAGCATCGGCCGTCTTGGCCTCGTCACGCATCAGGTGCCGCCAATGGCGCAAGGCCACCAGCGCATTGATCCAGAAGCCCACGTACAGGATCGAGGTCAGGTGCAGGCCACGGCTGTAGTACAGCGGCACCGCCACGGTGTTCACCAGCAGCCACACCCACCACGATTCCAGCTTGCGGCGCATCATCAGGATCTGCGCGATCACGCTCAATACCAGCACCGCCGAATCGATGTACGGCGCGTAGGCATTGGTCAGGCGGGTCAGCATCCAGCCGTAGCCGAAGGTGGCCACCACTGCCAGCGGCGCCAGCCAGGCCCAGGCGCGCGGCCGCAATGAAGTGATCGGCAACGGCGCGCCATGGTCACCACGCAGCCACTGCCACCAGCCCAGCACGCTGATGGCGATGAAGAAGAACTGCAGCACCATGTCCGCATACAGGTGCGATCGTTCGAACACCGCAGCAAACAATGCGCAGCCGACGATGCCCAGCCACCAGGTGTGCACGTTGTTGCGGCCGGCCAGCAGGATCGAGCCGGCGACGGCGATGTTGGCGGCCAGCTCCAGCTGGAAGTTCGGGTCGGACAGGTTCATGGCGTTATTGTCGTGGATCCGTGCGCTGCGTGGACAATCCAGTGGATCCACGCCATGCGTGGATGCCCCGAGCCGCCCCACAAAAAGAAAGCCCCGCTTGCGCGGGGCCTCCTTCGTCCTGCGTCAGGCAATCGCCTGGATCAGAACTTGTACTGCATCGAAGCCGCCAGCACGTCGCCGCTGACCTTGTACTTGCCGGTCACGGTGTTGCCGGTCGGCGAGGTCGAGGTGATGTTCGGATCCTTGGTGAACAGGTGGGTGTAGCCCACGCTGTATTCCATCTTGTCCGAAGCCGCGTAGGTCAGGCCCAGCGACAGCCACTTGCGGGTGGTGTCCGGCACGCGCACGTCGCGGTGGGCGTCGGTGGTCGGGGTCTGGTCGTAGGCGAGACCGCCGCGCAGGGTCAGCTTCTCGTTCATGCGGTACTCGGTACCGATCGACGCGAAGGTGGTGTCGCGGTAGTGGAACGGCAGCACGCTGTCCGGCTGGTTGGAGTCATAGTCAACGACCACCTGGTCGAACTTGCTCCACGCGGTGCGCGTCACTTCGGCCATGACCTTCCACTGGTCGTTCACGCGGTGGGTGAAGCCCACGGTGGCGCTGGCCGGCAGGGTGATCGAGGCGCGCCCCTTGCTGTCGATGAAGGTGCCCGGAGCGGCGGAGCGCAGGAAGGTCTCAGCATTGCCCGGAATGGTGAAGTCGGCCTTGCCGTCGTTGATCTTGTGCTTGACCTGCGAGCGGTAGCTGAAGGCGATGTTGGTGCCTTCCACCGGGCTGACGGTCATGCCCAGGGTGTAACCCATCGACACTTCGTCACCCTTGATGCGCAGGAAGCCATCGGCGGTGCCCGGGGCGAAGCCCTGCTGGGCCAAGGCCGCAGCGGCCTGTTTCGAGGCAGCAAGGGCCTGAGCCGGGGTGCCACCGGCGGCCAGCACGGCAGCGGCAGCCTTCTGCTGGGCGCTGGCGTTGATCGCGGTGCCGGTGTCGACGGCACTGGTCAGGTCGACGTTCAGGCGCTCGGCGAACACCGACGCACCGAACGACAGGTACGGGTTGACGTCGTAGGAGAACGCCACGCCCAGGTCGATCGCCTGCAGCTCGGTCTTGACGCCGTTGTAGCGGCCGACCCAGTCGCGGTCGTATTCGGTCTTGAAGCCGAACGGCACGGTCAGCGAGGCGCCGAAGTGCATGTTCTCCTTCTCGCCGAACGGCAGATGGAAGTAGGCGGCCGGAACCGGGGCGATCATGCCGGCGTCGCCGCCGTTGCCACCGGAAATCGGAGCGCCGTTGCCGTACTGGCCCTGGCCACGGAACTTGGCGCCGAAGCTGATGGCGCTGACGTCGCCCTGGATCAGGGTGCCGTCGAGCAGGCGCATGGAGGCCGGGTTGGTGGCGATGACCGAGGCGTCACCTTCGGTCGAGGTGGAGCCGGCGAACGCGCGGCCCAGGCCCTTGGCGCTGTTTTCCTTCAGCTGGAAGGCGGCAGCATTGGCATCGGCGGCGGCCAGCGCACCGGCAACGCCGACGGCCAGCAGGGTCAGTCGGGCAATGGTGGAAGCGGTTTGCATCGTAGTTCTCTCTCTCCGGTAAGCGGTGATGGTGCTCTGAGTGCGCCTGCGCCCGGCAGGCCCAGAGGCCCGTCGAAGCGCGCCGGATTCCCCTCCCGACATACGACGCCGTATGCGAGTATTACCCAGAGCCGTTAATGAAACAATAACGACGCAGGCGGTTTTTCCGTCTCAAAAGCTGAACAGGACAATCCCCGTCGCAAGCGCCCGCACGCTAGGCTAGTGCCATGTTCGTCTCCCTCCCGTCCCGCAAGAAGGCGGCCCTGCGCTGGGCCACGCCCGTGCTGTTTGCGGCACTATGGCTGGCGTTCCTGTGGTCGATCTCGCGCCCGGACGATGCCCGCGGCAGCCTCTGGCTGGACTGGGGCGCCCTGTCTACCGGCCTGACCCACCCGCTGGACTGGTGGGCGACGCTGCAGGACGGCAGCGTGCTGCGCCTGTTCACCGCCCTGTTCCTGCACGCCGATTGGTCGCACTTGCTGGGCAACTTGGTGTTCCTGCTGATCTTCGGCCTGCCCGCCGAGCGGGTGCTGGGCCCGTGGCGCCTGCTGCTGCTGTTCCTGGTCGGCGGCGCGGTGTCCAACCTGGTGGCCATCTACACCATGGGCAGCCCGGACCAGATCATCATCGGTGCCAGTGGCGCGGTCTCGGCACTGATCGGTGCCTACCTGGCCCTGTTCCCGGGGGCGCGGCTGGGCGTGGTGATCCCGCTTGGCCTGTTCCTGGAATTCGTGCGTGCCCCGGCCTACCTGCTGATCGGCGTATGGGCAGCGCTGCAGGTGGTGTTCGCCCATATCGGCCCGAGCTTCGGCATGGTGGCCTGGTGGGCCCACATCGGCGGCTTCGTGTTCGGCCTGGTGTACGGGGTCTACGTGCGCGCGGCGATCGCCCGCCGGCTGCGCAAGCGCCACGGCTTCTGACCCCTGGTAGTGCCGGCCGCTGGCCGGCATTTGGTTTCTTCTTCCGCCCTTGAGCCGACGCCGGGCATGGCCCGGCGCTACCTCACGGCTTCGCTGGGGCCGGTGCGGGCTTTGCTTCCGGCTTTGCTTCCGGCTTAGGTTCGACCTTCGCTTCCGGCTTCGCCGCAGCGGCCTTCGCGGCCTTGGCCGCATCCGCCTTCGCCGCTTCGGCCTTCAAGCGTGCAGCCACCGAACCCGGGTTCTTCAGCTCGGCCAGCGCGTCATTGATCGGGCCATCGCCCGGCAGCACCGCACCGGCGTGGTAGCCCTCGGTGCCTTCGTCGTCGCCACGCAGATGGCCCGGCAGGGTCGCTTCGCTGTAATCGCTCAGGCTGGCCGGCAGTGCCTCGTCTTCCGGGCGCGCCGCAGGCTTCAGTTCGACCTCCGGCACGATGCCAGTGGCCTGGATCGACTTGCCGCTGGGCGTGTAATAACGCGCGGTGGTCAGCTTCACCGAGTCACCGTTGTCCAGCGGCAACACGGTCTGCACCGAGCCTTTGCCGAAGGTGCGGCTGCCGACCACGCGCGCGCGCTTGTTGTCGCGCAGCGCCCCAGCCAGCACTTCCGAGGCGCTGGCCGAACCCGCATCGACCAGCACCACCACCGGTGCGCCCTTCAGCAGGTCGCCCGGCGTCGCATCGAACCGGGCATCGCTGATGCTGATGCGGCCGCGGGTGCTGACGATGTTGCCCTTGTCGAGCAGGTCGTCGGCCACCTGCACCGCGGCAGTCAGCAGCCCACCCGGGTTGCTGCGCAGATCCAGCACCAGGCCCTTGAGCTGGCCACCGGACTGCTTCTGCAGCTGCTGCAGGTGCTTCTGGAAGTCCGACCCGGTGTCGGCCTGGAAGGTGCTCAGGCGGATGTAGCCATAGCCCGGCTCCAGCAGGCGGCTGCGCACGCTGGTCACGCGGATGGTCTGGCGGGTGAGGCTGACGTCGAACGGCTTCGGCTTGCCCGCGCGCACGATGGTCAGCACCACCTTGCTGCCGGCCGGGCCACGCAACGGTTCGCTCGCATCAATGGCGCTGATCGGCTTGCCGTCGATGGCGATGATCAGGTCACCGGCGAGGATGCCGGCCTTGGCCGCCGGCGTGTCGTCGATCGGCGAGATGACCTTCATGCTGGCGTTGTCGGGCTGCTGCTGCAACTCCACGCCGATGCCCTCATAGGCGCCGTTGGCCTGCTCGTCGAAGGCCTGCGCGTCTTCCTTGTTGAAGTACGTGCTGTGCGGGTCGAGGTCGAGCAGCAGGCCGCGCACCGCCGACTGCATCAGCTTCTTGTCATCGACCGGGTCGACATAGGCCGCGCGCACCGCGTTGTACACGGCGACGAAGCGGCGGATGTCCTCCAGCGGCACCTTCGAGGTCACCGCCTCCTCGCTGTTCGCTGCCTGCCCGCTGGTTTCCTTGCTCGGGGCGGGCGCGGTCTGCTGCGCCCAGGACAGCGCCGGCAACAGGGCCAGCAAGAGGGTGGCGGTACGGGCTGCGCGCATGGATCACTCCTGTCGACGTTGGCATCGTGCCCAAGGCACATGCGTCGATTATGCGCGAAGCACAGCTAAATTCCCGTTGAATCCGTCCGCCACGCGACAGCGCCGGATTCAGCGCCGCTGCAGCCAGCTGTCCGGGTTGACCGGCTGCCCGCCCCGGCGCAGTTCGAAGTACAGCGCGGTCACGCCCTGGCCACCGGAATTGCCGACCTTGGCCACCGCATCGCCGCGGCTGACCCGTGCGCCGGCATCCTTCAGCAGGGTGTCGTTGTGCGCGTACAGGCTCATGTAGCCGTTGCCGTGATCGACGATCAGGATCATGCCGTAGCCGGTCATCCAGTCGGAGAACACCACGGTGCCGTCGGCCACGGCGGTGACGGTGCTGCCGGCGGGCGCGCCGATCAACACACCACTGCTGGTGCGGCCGTCGGGCAGCTTTCCGCCGTAGCGGGCCAACAGGTTGCCCGACAACGGCCAGCCCAGGCCACCCACCTTCGGCGCCGGCGCAGAGGCCACGGCAGGCGGGACCTTGGTGGGCGGCGGTGGCGGGCGGCCCTGCGCGGCAGCCTGGCGTGCGGCACGCTCGGCGGCGGCCTTTTCAGCGGCTGCTCGCCGCGCCGCGGCGCGGCGCTCGGCTTCGGCCCGTGCCGCAGCGGCACGCAGGTTGGCCAGCAGCGTTTCCAGTGCCTTGGCGTCCTGGCCCAGCGCCTGTTCCTTCTCGCGCTGGTCCTTGAAACGCTCATCCAGCGAGGCGACGGTCCTGGCGCGATCGCGACGGTCGGCTTCCAGCGCCGCAGCCTGCTGCTTCTGGTCCTGCTGCGCACCCTGCAGCTTCTGCTTGCGCTCGGCGATCTGCGCCTGCAGCACTTCCAGCTCTTTCAGGTCGGCTGTCAGCGTGGTGATGCGCTGTGCCCGCTCGCGTTGCAGGTAGCGGTGGTAGGCCAGGGCACGATTGGCATCGGCCACCGTATCCTGCGACAGCAGCAGCTTCAGAGGTGCATGGTTGCCCAGCTGGTAGGCCGCACGCAGCAGGCCGGCCAGCTCGCGATGCTGCTGGGCGAGGTTGGCCTGCAGCGTGCTGCGGCGTTGTTCGGCCTCGGCCAGGGCCCTTCCCTGCTCGCGCAGCGCAGTTTCAGTCTGCGCAAGCGCACGGCCGGTGCGGGCCACCTTCTCGTCCGCCTCACGCAGCTGCTGCGAGGCCTGGCCCCGCTGGCCCTCGATCTGCCTGCGCTCCTGCGCCACGCCCTTCAACTCGCTACGCAGCTTCTGCAGCTTGCGCTCGGTCTCGCGGGTGGTCTGAGCGGCGCCCGGCAATGGCAGCGCCAAGGCGATGGCCAGCCCCAACAGCAGGCAGCGCCCGCCGCGGATGGCGGCGATGTGATGTCGGCGTGATGGGAAGGCGTTGTCGCGCAAGGGCTTTCCAGTGACTTCAGGCAGTTGCAGGGGGTACCGGGGAATGGTGACATCTCCGCACGCGGCCTGCCAGCCGCACATCCATCGAGGTCCCATGAAAACTCTTTCCATTCCGCTGTTGTTGGGCGTCCTGCTCGTTGCCGGCCCCGCCGGTGCCCAGGACAACATCAGCAAGGTCAACGGCAGCATCAGCGCCGAGCCTGGCCAGCGCTACGGCAAGCTGGATACCGTCAACGGCGGTATCCGGGTTGGTGAAGGCGTCGAGACCGGCAGCATCGACACCGTCAACGGCGGGGTCAAGGTGGCCGACCGTGCACGTACCGGCAATATTGAAACGGTCAACGGCGGCGTACGCCTGGGCCGCGAGGTGATTGCACACGGCAGCGTCAGCACCGTCAACGGCAGCATCTTCACCGATCGCGGCAGCCAGATCGAAGGCGGCGTCGAAACCGTGAACGGTGGCATCGGCCTGGTCGAAAGCCGGGTCGGCAAGGACGTGGAGACCGTCAACGGCGATATCACCGTCGGCATCGGTTCCCAGGTCAACGGCGGTGTGCACGTGCGCAAGCCGAACTTCAGCGTCTCGCTCACCGCCAGCCGCAAGCCGCGCGTGATCGTCGGCCCGAATGCCGTAGTCAACGGCCCCCTGCAGTTCGAACGCGAGGTGGTGCTTTACGTGCATCGCACCGCGCGCATCGGTCCGGTCACCGGCGCCGAACCGATCCCGTTCGACACCGAAACCGCCCCGGCGGACTGAGCGCACCGGACCGCTTGGTTCGGTGATACTCGCTGATACCGGCTGTGCACGACGTGCGGCCGCCCTTTGTTTTCCAGGAATCGACGATGCCCCGCAAACTCCTCCTGTGCCTGGCCGCCGCGGCCGCGCTCAGTGCCTGCAAAGGCGAAGACACGCCGGCCACCGCACCGGCGTCAGCCACCGACACCGCTGCCGCGAAGCCGGCGGCTCATCAGTTCTCCCCGGAGATCAACGCCGGCGACTTCGCCGAGATGGTCAAGACCCTGGCCTCGGATGAATTCGAAGGCCGCGCGCCGGGCAGCAAGGGCGAGGAACTGACGGTCAACTACATCCGCGACCAGATGCAGCGCATCGGCCTGCAGCCGGGCAACGGTGACAGCTGGTTCCAGGACGTGCCGATGACCGAGACCACGGCCGACGCATCGACCGTGCTGAAGATCACCCAGGGTGGCAAGACCACCGAGCTGAAGTTCGGTACCGACATGGTGGTCGGCACCCGTACCGGCCAGGCTGAGGTGAAAGTCGATGCCAGCGACCTGGTGTTCGTCGGCTACGGCGTTGATGCGCCGGAGCAGAAGTGGAACGACTATGCCGGCCAGGACTGGAAGGGCAAGACGGTCGTGATGTTCGTCAACGATCCGGGCTTCCATGTTGACGACGCGAAGCTGTTCGACGGCAAGCGCATGACCTACTACGGCCGCTGGACCTACAAGTTCGAAGAGGCCGCGCGCAAGGGCGCCGCCGCGGCGCTGATCGTGCACGACACCGCCGGTGCCTCCTATGGCTGGGACGTAGTGAAGAACTCCTGGGCCGGCCCGCAGTACGACCTGCCGGCCAAGGATGACCCGGAAGCCCGCATTCCGGTGCAGGGCTGGCTGAGCGCCGACGCCGCCAAGGCGCTGTTTGCCGGTGCCGGCCTGGACCTCGCGCAGGCTTACAAGGATGCGAGCAAGCGCGGCTTCAAGCCGGTGCCGCTGAAAGCCACCGCCGCGGTCGACCTGAAGAGCCAGATCGCGCAGAAGCAGTCGCGCAACGTGGTGGGCGTGCTGCCGGGCAGCAAGCGTGCCGACGAGGCCGTGCTGTACATGGCGCACTGGGACCATCTGGGCAAGCACGAGGGTGAAACCGGCGACAACATCTACAACGGTGCGGTCGACAACGCGACCGGCGTGGCCGGCATCCTTGAGGTGGCCGAAGCCATGGCCCACCAGGATCCGAAGCCGGAGCGCTCGGTGGTGTTCCTGGCGGTGACCCTGGAAGAGTCCGGCCTGCTGGGTTCGAAGTACTACGTCTCCCACCCGACCTTCCCGCTGGACAAGATCGCCGGTGTGATCAACATCGACGCGATGTCGGTGGCCGGCCGTGCCAAGGACGTGACCGTCACCGGCTTCGGCAGCTCGGAACTGGAGGACATCCTCAAGCCGCTGGCTGCAGCCCAGGACCGCACGCTGCATGGTGAGACCTCGGTGCAGAGCGGCTTCTACTTCCGCTCGGATCACTTCAACTTCGCCAAGGCCGGCGTGCCGGCCCTGTACGCCGATGGTGGCGAGGATCTGCGCGAGGGTGGCGTGGACGCCGGCCGCAAGGCCGCAGCGGACTACGGCGCCAACCGCTACCACGGTCCGAAGGACGAGTTCGACGCGTCCACCTGGAAGCTGGACGGGACTGTCGAGGACCTGCAGCTGATGTACGGCGTCGGCAAGGAACTGGCCGGTGCCGATCGTTGGCCGAACTGGTACGAAGGCAACCCGTTCAAGGCAGCCCGCGACGCGATGATGAAGGACAAGGCACCGGCAAAGTAAAGACGGGCCATGCTCGACTGAACATCGTTGAGAGCAGAGCGGCGCCCCACGGGGCGCCGCTT
This sequence comes from Stenotrophomonas sp. YJH_SMC_119, assembly GCF_059368315.1. NCBI lineage: Bacteria > Pseudomonadati > Pseudomonadota > Gammaproteobacteria > Lysobacterales > Lysobacteraceae > Stenotrophomonas > Stenotrophomonas sp. YJH_SMC_119. The sequence goes on from NZ_JCAFRP010000015.1 coordinate 110,084, forward strand.
TTCTTTTGCGTACCGTCGGCGGCAGATCCACGATTGGTGTGGATCTGCCGGTAGTGCCGGCCGCTGGCCGGCAATCGATTGGTAGCGGCCAACCTTGGTTGGCGCCATGCTTCCTCGCAGTGGGCCTCCACGCATGGCGTGGATCTACCGGGCCATGTAATGCCATCGGGTTGCCGGCCAGCGGCCGGCACGACCCGCATTTACTGCGCACAAAGAAAAACCCCGCTGCGTGAGCAGCGGGGTTTTGGGTGTAAACCCTGGCGATGACCTACTCTCGCATGGCTTGAGCCACACTACCATCGGCGCAGCTGCGTTTCACTTCCGAGTTCGGGATGGGATCGGGTGGTTCCACAGCGCTAATTTCACCAGG
>NZ_JCAFRP010000016.1:0-89616 GCF_059368315.1 Stenotrophomonas sp. YJH_SMC_119
CGCCGTAAACCCCCCTTCCGGGGTCCGGCCCAGCCGCTGGCGGCTGTGCGTTCGGGCGCTTGCGAAGCAGTGCTTCGCAAGCAAAGCGCCCTCACCCCTGGGGGCTCGATGGCGCCATCCATGGCGCCAACGGTCCTGCCAGCCCACATCGCCCCACCTTTGACAGTTTCCCGGTGACGGTTGGACTGATCCTGGAACTACATGGGGTCCTGGGGTCAGATCCGTTTTCCTTTGGAAAACGGATCTGACCCCAATCGATTTCGATATCCGACAGAGATTCATCCACGCATGGCGTGGATCTACAGATCGCGGAAATCTGTCGAAGGCGGGGTGGGTCCGGTTGCGGGGGTGTCCGCGGCATGGATGCCGCGGCCAAGCCCCCAGGGTGAAGTGACCCCCGGGAGTTGGACGTCAGATCCAACCCCGAGGGATACATGAACAGATACGACGCACGTTTCAAACTGCAGGTCGCCAAAGAGGCCTGCAAGACCTCCACATCGGTCAAAGCCATTGCCCGTCGCCACGGCCTTGAGTTCTCCACGGTCAGGCGCTGGGTGGCGACCTATCGACTGCATGGTTGGCGCGGATTTCATCGCCAGGCCCGGTTCTATGACCTCCCGTTCAAGCTGGCTGTCCTGGAAAAGATGAGCCAGGACGGCATGTCCGGGCGGGAGGCCACCACCTACTTCCAGATTGGTGATGCCGGCGCGGTGGGGCGATGGCAGCGCCTGTATGCTCGAGGCGGTGCCCAAGCGTTGGCACCGCCTCCGCCGCTGCCCCGAAAGCCGATGAAAAAGACCCGTTCGTCCAAGCCGCCTGAGGAAATGAGCCGCGATGAGCTGCTCAAGGAAGTCGCCTATCTGCGTGCGGAGACCGACTACCTAAAAAAACTCGATGCCTTGATCCGGGAAGAGCAGGCGGCGCAAGACGCAAAGCGCAAGCCATCCAAGGATTGAGGCAGGTTCATACGCTGTCGCTTCTGCTCGAAGCGGCGGAGCTGTCACGCAGTACGTTCTATTACCAGAACCATGTCCTGGCCCATCCGGATCAGGACGAGGCAGCCCTTTGCGAGCGCATCCGTGCAATCTACGATCAAAGCAAAGGGCGCTATGGCTATCGCACGGTGACGCTGGAATTGGCCAATCAGGGTCATCGGACCAATCACAAGCGGGTACAGCGCCTGATGGGGGAGATGGGCCTGAAATCACGGGTACGGGTGAAGCGCTACCGGTCCTTCAAGGGGGCCGCCAATGTTGTGGTTGGCAATGACCTCAATCGCCAATTCCACGCCGAGCGCCCCAACCAGAAGTGGGTGACCGACGTGACCGAGTTCAAGGTACAAGGCATGAAGCTGTACCTGTCGCCGATCATGGACCTCTACAACGGTGAAATCGTGGCTTATCAGATCAAGCGCCAGCCCGTGTTCGATCTGGTAGGTCAGATGCTGGAGGAGGCCATCAAGGAGCTTTCGCCGGATGAGCGCCCCATGATCCACTCCGACCAGGGCTGGCAGTACCAGCATGAAAACTACCGGCACATGCTGGAAAAACACTCGCTGAAACAAAGCATGTCCCGGCGTGGCAACTGCCTGGACAATGCGGCGATGGAGAGCTTCTTCGGGACGCTGAAGTCGGAGTTCTTCTACCTGAACAGCTTTGACAACATCGAGAGTCTGGAGGCTGGGCTGGTGGAATACATCCAGTACTACAACCAGGAGCGCATCAAACCGAAACTGAAAGGTCTGAGCCCGGTAGAGTACCGGGAGCGGGCCCAATCGGCCGCCTGATCCCGTCCAAGTCTCGGGGGTCACTTCAGGGACGGGTTTACGGCGTCCCCCGCAACCGGACCCACCCCGCCATCCCACGGATAGTCGGCTTTTGCTGTTGCTTCGGCTTCGGCAGGTGCAGGGCGCAGCCCTGCCGAACACCCCCTCTCATGCTGCGCCGCAGAATGCATTCGGCTGAAGCCGCATGCTCTACTTGAATCGATCTAAATCCACGGTCTGGTGGGTCGGGCGTCATTCCAGGGGGAGCTCTCTGCAGGTCAGGGCAGGGCTCAGCGGAACGGTGCCGGACGGCCCCGGCCGTCTGCCTCCGCGTCATCGACTACAGGAACCCGACATGCGTCCAGTGCCGTCCGCTCCCGCCGTCCCATTGTCCTCCCGCCCGCTGGCGCGCCTGGCCTGTCTGCTGGCGCTTTCGGCCATGCCGATGCTGCTGCAAGCCGCACCGGCGGCGCTGGAGCGCGAGGTCAACACCTTCATCGGCAGCAAGGACGACGGCAATACCTTCCCCGGCGCATCGGCACCGTTCGGCCTGATCCAGGTCAGCCCGATCGGCAGCCACTATTCGGGCTGGCGCTACGACGACGAGAAGATCCGCGGTTTCGGCCACTCCTTCATCTCCGGCGCCGGTTGCTGGGAGCAGGGCGGGCAGGTGTCGATCCTGCCGGTCACCGGCAGCATCGGTCCGGGCGGCGATTTCGATACTGCTGATGCCAAGAACTTCAACCACAAGACCTATGCCGCTTCGTACACGCATGACGGCGAGATCGGCCAGGCCGGCTATTACAAGGTGCGCCTGACCAGCTACGGCGGCATCGATGCCGAGGCCACCGCGCGTACACGTGCCGCGGCCGAGCGCTACACCTTCAGCCAGCGCCAGGGCGAGGGCCACGTGCTGGTCAACGTCGGCCAGGCCAACGAACGCCACTCGGTGATCGGCAGCGTGGTCGATGTGGTCGGCGACCGCGTGGTCGAGGGCAAGCTGGTGACCAAGAGTTTCTGCGGCGGCCATCAGTACACCACCTGGTTCCGCATCGAGTTCGACCGCCCGTTCAAGGCGCATGGCACCTGGGGCGAGGGCGGCGGCCTGCCGGGTGCGCGCCACAGCATGGAAGGCGAACAGAAGCCGAATGGTGCCTGGCTCAGCTTCGACCTCGCCAAGGGCCAGTCGGTAACGGCGATCAGCGCGATATCGCATGTGGATGCCGAAGGCGCGCGCATCAACCTGCGCGCGGAAGGCATGCAGGGCGGCGCGCTGCTCGGTTTCGACCGGATGCGGGCGCTGTCCCAGCAGTCGTGGCGCGAGCAGCTGGGCCGGGTGCGCGTGCAGGGCGGCACCGCCGACGACCGCGCTGTGTTCTACAGCGCGGTCTACCACGCGCTGCTGCAGCCGATGACCGGCAACGACGCCGACGGCCGCTACCGCGGCTATGACGATGGCATCCACCGTGCCGATGGCTGGACCTACTACGAGTACTTCTCGCTGTGGGATACCTACCGCGCGCAGAACCAGTGGCTGGCACTGACCCGCCCGGACGTGGCGCGCGACATCGGCCGTACCCTGCTGGCGATCGACGAGCAGGGCGGCTGGCTGCCGCGCTGGGGCTATGCCAACTTCGAGACCAACATCATGACCGGCGATCCGGTCACCCCGTTCATGGTCGACCTGTGGCGCTTCGGTGCGCTCAAGGGCCGTGAATCGCAGGCCTGGGATGCGCTGCGCCGCAATGCCTTCGGCACGCCGCCGCTGAACTCACGCATGGCCGGCCGTTCCGGCAACCCGACCTACCTGGACAAGGGCTATGTGGTCTACGACCGCGCGTTCCCGTCCAAGGGCATGGACGTCGATCCGCACCACGGCGGTTCGGCTACCTTGGAATACGCACTGGCCGACTGTGCGCTTTCGCAGATGGCCGATGGCCTCGGCCATGCGCAGGACGCGGCGACGCTGCGTGAGCGCGGCCGCAACTGGCGCAAGGTGTGGGACCCGCAGGTGCGCGACGCCGAGACCGGCTTCACCGGTTTCCCGCGCCCGCGCACCGAGGATGGCCAGTGGTACACCCCGGCCGATGGCCACTACAGTCCGCGTTCGCACCACGGTTTCCATGAGGGCACGGCGTGGCAGTACCAGTGGCTGGCGCAGCAGGACGTGCCGGGGCTGGTCGAAGCGATGCAGGGCCGCGAACAGGCCGGCCGCCGCCTCGACGCGTTCTTCGCCATGGACGCGCTGCAGGCCGATCCGCTCAATGCCGCCCGCAAGGAGTGGGTGGTCGGGCCGTACAGCTACTACAACCAGTTCCGCTACAACCCGAACAACGAGCCTGACCTGCACTCGCCGTGGCTGTACACGCTGATCGGCCAGCCGTGGAAGACCGCGGCCGTGGTGCGTGCCGCGCAGCAGCTGTTCACCAATGCGCCCAATGGCGTGACCGGCAACGACGACCTCGGCACGATGTCGGCCTGGTATCTCTTCAGCGCCATCGGCGTGTATCCGGCGGTGCCGGGCAGCGGCCAGTTCCTGCTGCACACCCCGCGCTTCAGCAAGGTGGAACTGGACATGGGCAATGGCCGGACGCTGCGCATCGACGCGCCGGGTGCCGATGGCCGCCGCCTGCAGTACGTTCAGGGCGTGCAGGTCGATGGCCAGGCGCATGCGCCGGTCTGGCTGGACTGGAACCAGCTGCAGCAGGGCCCGCGCCTGCAGTTCGCGCTTGACGCGAAGGCGCCGGAGCAGGGCTGGGGTACGGCGGTGAAGGACCTGCCGGTGTCCTGGTGCGCGGCACCGGGCAGCCAGCTGCGCTGAGCCGGACTGTGCCGTTCGCGGTGACCCAGCGAACGGCACGGCACGACACGGCCCTGATCCATTAGGCTTGAGCCTCCAGCGGAGTCCGGGAAGACGATGAACGACAACGGCAGCAGTCCCAGCAAGCGCGCCGGCAAGGCAGTGACGGTGACCGACATCGCGCGTGCCATCGGCGTGTCACGGGCGACCGTGTCGCTGGTGTTGCGCGGCAGCCCGCTGGTCAACGTCGATACCCGTGCCAAGGTCGAGGCCGAGCTGCGCCGGCAGCGCTATGTCTACAACCGCGCTGCCGCCAACCTGCGCCGGCGTACCTCGTCGAGCATCGCGCTGGTGATCAACGATCTTTCCAACCCGTTCTTCGCCGAATTCGCGTCCGGCGTGGACGAGGCGCTGGGCGGACGCGGCTACGTGACCCTGCTCGGCAGCACTGGCGAATCGCCGGAGCGCCAGCAGGCGGTGCTGTCCACGTTGATGGAGCACACCCCGGCCGGCCTGATCCTGTCGCCGGCCGAGGGCAGCGATACCGTGCAGTTGCGACAGGCACTGGGTGCCAATGCCAACGTGCTGCTGTTCAACCGCGAACTGGAAGGGGCCGACTGGGACTTCCTGACCCTGGACAACCAGCACGGCGCCTATCTGGCCACGCGTCACCTGATCGAGCGCGGCCATCGCCAGATCGCCTTCTTCGGCGGCCACGCTGCATCGAGCTCGTGCCACCAGCGCCGTGCCGGTTTCCAGCAGGCGCTGGCCGAGGCCGGTCTGTCGCTGCCGCCGGGCTGGATGATCGAGTCGGCGCCGAACCGTCTGGAAGCCGCTGCGCGCACCGATGAGCTGTTTGCCGATGGCCATCGGCCGAGTGCGGCGGTCTGCTACAACGACACCGTCGCGCTGGGCCTGATGCTGGGCTTGAATTCACGGGGCATCCGTCCGGGAGGTGACTTTGCCGTTACCGGCTTCGACGATATTTCCGAGGCTGCGGTGGCGGTGCCGCCGTTGACCACGCTCACCGCCGATCCGCGCGAGCGGGGCCGGCAAGCTGCGGCGCTGCTGCTGCAACGACTGGACGAACCGGACGCGCCGCCACGGCGCACGGTCGCGCCGGTGCAGTTGCGCATCCGCGAAAGCAGTGCCGCACGACCGAACTGATTTATTCCATACACCCCTTCCACGCAACAACGACCTTCCGCGCATCGAGGCGCGTACCGCATGCCGATCTCCGCAACGCCCCGTCCAACGGGATCTTCGGGCAACGCACCTGCCGTCACCAACGGCAAGGCGCTGGCCGTGGTCACCACGATCTTCTTCATGTGGGGCTTCCTGACCTGCCTCAATGACATCCTGATCCCGCACCTGAAGGCGGTGTTCGAGCTGAACTACGCCAAGGCGATGCTGGTGCAGTTCACCTTCTTCGGCACCTATTTCCTGATGTCGCTGCCGGCGGGTCGGCTGGTGGCGGCGCTGGGCTACAAGAAGGGCATCGTGGCCGGCCTGGTGATTGCCGGTATCGGTGCGCTGGGCTTCTGGCCGGCGGCCGAGCTGCGCGTGTATGGCGCCTTCCTGGGCGCACTGTTCGTTCTGGCCACCGGCATCACCGTGCTGCAGGTTGCTGCGAACCCCTACGTCGCGCTGCTGGGCCCGGAGCAGACCAGCTCCAGTCGCCTGACCCTGGCGCAGGCACTGAACTCGCTGGGCACGGCCATCGCCCCGATCTTCGGCGGCATGCTGATCCTGTCCAACACGGTGAAGAGTGCCGATGACATCGCGGCACTGCCGGCCGCCGAACAGCTGGCCTACCGTGCCGCCGAGGCGCAGGCCGTGCAGGGCCCGTACGTGGGGCTGGCCGTTGCGCTGGTGCTGCTGGCGCTGTTCGTATACCTGTTCCGCCTGCCGGCACTGAGCGACGCCACCGAGCAGGCCGACCAGGGCCACCACCACAGCTACCTGGATGCGCTGCGCAAGCGCCACCTGCTGCTGGGTGTGCTGGGCATCTTCTTCTACGTCGGTGCCGAAGTTTCGATCGGCAGCTTCCTGGTCAACTACCTGTCGATGCCCAACATCGGCGGCTTCAGCGAGCAGGAAGCCACGCATTACGTGTCGGCCTACTGGACGATGGCGATGATCGGCCGCTTCGCCGGCTCGGCGCTGCTGGCGCGCTTCTCGCCCAGCCGCCTGCTGGCGATCTTCGCGCTGGTCAACGTGGGGCTGCTGGTCACGACCATGCTGACCTCCGGCAACATCGCGCTGTACTCGGTGGTGGCGATCGGCCTGTTCAATTCGATCATGTTCCCGACCATCTTCGCGCTGAGCATCGAGCGCCTGGGCCCGCTGACCAACAAGGGTTCCAGCCTGCTGATCATGGCCATCGTCGGCGGTGCGGTGGTGCCGTACCTGCAGGGCGTGCTGGCCGACCACATCGGTGTGCAGGCCAGCTTCATCCTGCCGCTGCTGTGCTACGGCTACATCATTTTCTACGGACTGGTCGGCGCACGTACGCCGGCTTCCGCAACGCAGGGAGGCTGAGTCCGGAATGGGTTCCATCGTTTGCTTCGGCGAAATTTTGATCGATCTACTAGCGCAGCCGCCGGCCTCGGCCGATACGCCGCGGGCGTTCCTGCAGTACGCCGGCGGTGCGCCGGCCAACGTTGCCGTGGCCGCTGCGCGGCTGGGCGCGAAGACCCAGTTCGTCGGCATGCTCGGCCGTGACATGTTCGGTGACTTCCTGGCCGACAGCCTGGTCGAGCACGGCGTGGGCACGGATTACATCGTGCGTACCGATGCGGCGAAGACCGCGCTGGCCTTCGTCGCCCTCGACGCCAGTGGCGAGCGCAGCTTCAGCTTCTACCGCCCGCCGGCGGCCGACCTGCTGTTCCGTGACAGCGATTTCCAGGCCGCCTGCCTCGACAGCGCGCAGTGCTTCCACGTCTGCTCCAACAGCCTGACCGAGCCGGGCATCGCCGAGGCGACCTTTGCCGGCATGGACCGTGCACGTGCGGCCGGCGCAGTGGTCAGCCTGGACCTCAACCTGCGGCCCGCGCTGTGGCCGGCGAACGAGGATCCGACGCCGCGCCTGTGGCAGGCGCTGGAACGCGCCGATCTGGTGAAGCTGTCGCGCGAGGAGCTGGACTACCTGGCCGCGCCGCTGGGCAATGACGGCGAGGCGACGGTGCTGCGGCGCCTGCTGGCCGCGCAGGCGCGCTGGGTGATCGTCACCGACGGTGCGGCCACACTGCATTGGTATACCCGCGACAACCACGGCACGGTCACCAGTTTCCGCGTGGCCACGGTCGACACCACGGCTGCTGGCGATGCCTTCGTCGGTGGCGTGCTGGTCGGCCTGCTGGAGCGCGGTGGGGCGGGCGCTGGTTTCGCTGCGTTCTGCCAGGACCCGGAGGCGATCACCGCCACGCTGCGTTTCGGCGCCGCCGTGGGGGCGCTGGCTGTTACCCGCAAGGGCGCGTTCGCCGCAATGCCCTCGCTCGATGAAGTGCAGCAGCTGCTGCAGGCACAGGACATTACCGCATGAGCACCTCGCCCGATTTCCGTTCGCCCGCGTTCCTGCGCGCGCACATCGCCGATACCATGGCGTTCTACCATCCGCGCTGCATCGATCCGGACGGCGGCTTCTTCCACTACTTCCGGGATGACGGCAGCGTCTACGATGCCAGCCACCGGCACCTGGTGAGCAGCACGCGCTTCGTCTTCAACTACGCGATGGCCTACCGCGAATTCGGCAATGCCGAGTACCGCGAGGCGGTCGAGCACGGCGTGCGCTACCTGCGCGAGGTGCACCGCAACCCGGCTACCGGTGGCTACGCCTGGACCCTGCGTGATGGCAAGGTCGAGGACGACATGAACCACTGCTACGGCGTGGCGTTCGTGCTGCTGGCCTACAGTTGCGCGCTGAAGGCCGGTATCGAACAGGCGCGTGTGTGGATGGACGAAACCTGGAAGCTGCTGGAAGCGCGCTTCTGGGAGCCACAGCACGGCCTGTACAAGGACGAGGCCGATGGCCAGTGGAACTTCACCGGCTATCGCGGCCAGAACGCCAACATGCACATGTGCGAGGCGATGCTGGCGGCGTTCGAGGCCAGTGGCGAGCAGCGCTATGTCCAGCGTGCGCTGCAGCTGGCCGACAACATGACCCGCCGCCAGGCGGCCAAGGCCGGCGGGCTGGTCTGGGAGCACTACGATGAGAACTGGGAGATCGACTGGGACTACAACCTGGACGACCCCAAGCACCTGTTCCGTCCATGGGGCTTCCAGCCCGGCCACCAGACAGAATGGGCCAAGCTGTTGCTGATCCTTGATCGCCACGTGCAGGCCGACTGGCTGGTGCCGACCGCGCAGCACCTGTTCGATGTGGCTGTGGCGCGCAGCTGGGACGAGGCGCGCGGTGGCTTGTACTACGGTTTCGCACCGGAAACGCGCCGACAGGCGGGCATGGACGGTGCCCCGATCGGCGGCGACAGCTTCGTCTGCGACGACGACAAGTATTTCTGGGTGCAGGCCGAAACGCTGGCCACCGCCGCACTGATGGCCAAGCGCACCGGTGATGACCGCTACTGGCAGTGGTACGAACGCATCTGGGCCTACTCGTGGGAGTACTTCGTCGACCACCAGTACGGTGCCTGGTTCCGCATCCTTGATGCCGACAACCGCAAGTACAGCGACGAGAAGAGCCCGGCCGGCAAGGTGGATTACCACACCATGGGCGCGTGCTACGAAGTGTTGAACGTGGTGCGCTGAAGATCGTTCGAAGGCAGTAGTGCCAGGCCATGCCTGGCAATCCGGAATCGGTAGCGCCGGGCGACGCCCGGCGGAAAAACAGGAGCTCCGCGTGCATCGTCTTTCCCTCGTTGTCCGTCTGCTCCTGCTGCTGATCGCAGCCTCCGCCTTCCCGGTAACTGCAGCCCCGCTGCAGGCACAGTGGGAATTCCGCATGCTGCCCGGTGATGCGCAGGGTGCAGCCCACCCGGGCCTGCAGCAATGGCGTGCGGCGAAGGTGCCGGGCAGCGTGCACACCGACCTGCTCGCCCACGGGCTGATCCGCGATCCGTACGTCGGTGCGCCTGAGGCAGAGCTGCAATGGATCGGCCTGGCTGCCTGGGAGTACCGCGCCCGCTTCGACGTGGATGCGGCGACATTGGCCAAGCCCAATGCCGAGCTGCGCTTCGACGGGCTGGATACCTATGCCGAAGTCAGCCTCAACGGCAGGCCGCTGCTGCACGCGGACAACGCGCACCGCACCTGGCGTGCGCGCGTGGACGGGCGCCTGCGCGCGAATGGCAATGAACTGCAGATCGTGTTCCGTTCGCCGATGCGCACGCTGTTGCCGGGTGTACAGGCGATGCCGCACAAGATCGCCGGCAACTATCCTTCGCCCTATGGCGATGAGCCCAAGGACGCGATGGTCGGCAACTTCGCGCGCAAGCCGGCCTATCACTTCGGCTGGGACTGGGGCCCGCGCTATGTCACCGCCGGCGTGTGGCGCGGGGTCGACCTGCAGGCCTGGGATGCGCACCGCCTGACCGATCTTGCCGTGCGTACCGATGCATTGAGCGCGGAGCAGGCGAAGCTGGCCGTGCTGCTGGAGATGGAGCAGGGCGCGGCGGCCGGTTCTGCGGTGGTCCATGTCGATGTGCGCGATCCGCAGGGTCGCAGCGTGGCCCAGGTGCAGCGCACGGTGCTGCTGAAGCCCGGCCAGAACGCCGTCGAAGTACCGGTCCAACTGATCAAGCCGCAGCGCTGGTGGCCGGTCGGCCACGGTGCACAGGACCGCTACACCGTACAGGTCCGCCTGGATGATGGTGTCGATGCAGCGCTGGTGCGCGAGCAGCGTATCGGCCTGCGCACGGTTGAACTGCGCCGCGAGGAAGACGGCAAGGGCGGGCAGGGCTTCGCTTTCGTCATCAACGGCGTGGAGATCTTCGCAAAGGGCGCCAACGTCATTCCGTTCGATGCCTTCCCCGCACGGGTCGACGCCGCGCGCCTGCGCCACGTGCTGACCGCCGCACGCGACGCCAACATGAACATGCTGCGCAACTGGGGGGGCGGCTACTACGAGGACGATGCCTTCTTCGACATCGCCGACGAACTGGGCCTGCTGGTCTGGCAGGACTTCATGTTCGGTGGTGGCATGCAGCCGGGCTACGATCCGGCCTTCCGTGCCAGCGTGGTGGCCGAGGCACGCGACAACGTGCGCCGGCTGCGCCATCACCCCAGCATCGTGCTGTGGTGTGGCAACAACGAGGAAGAAACCGCCTGGAAGGACTGGGGCCACGGCCGCGACCTGAAGGCGGCCGACCCGGCGTTTGCAGCGAAGGTCTGGCAGGGTTACGTCGACCTGTTCGGCAATGACCTGCGCCGGGTGGTGGGTGAGGAGGGGCTGGGCGTGCCGTACTGGTCCAGCTCGCCCAGCAACGACCTGGATGAAAAGGCGAACGACTCGACCCGTGGCGACAAGCACTACTGGCAGGTCTGGGGCAATCCGGCGCTGCCGGTGCAGGCTTACCTGCGCGAGACGCCGCGCTTCATGTCCGAGTACGGCCTGCAGGCATGGCCGTCGGTGGCCACCGTGGACCAGATTGCCACCCGCGCCGAGCAGCGCATCGACAGCCCGGTGATCCGCGCGCACCAGAAATTCATGGCCGGCGAGGGCAACAGCCGCCTGCTGCACTACATCGAACTGGGCTACGGCACGCCGAAGGACTTCGAGGACTTCGTCTACCTCAGCCAGGTGATGCAGGCCGATGGCATCGCGCTGGCCGCGCTGCACCATCGCGCCTCGCGGCCGTACACGATGGGCTCGCTGTACTGGCAGCTCAACGACGTCTGGCCGGGTGCTTCATGGTCCAGCGTGGACTACTTCGGTCGCTGGAAGGCGCTGCACTACGCCGCGCGGCGCTTCTTCGCGCCGGTCACGCTGGCGGCATTGCGTGATGAGGGCAGTACGCGGGTGCGCCTGATCAATGATGGCGCTGCCGCAGACGCACGTTGGCGGCTGCGGGTGATGGATGTGGATGGCAAGATGCTGCGTCGTCGCGAGGACGCGGTGGCGTTGACGGCGGCTGGCGTCACCTCGATTGGTGATTTCCGCGATGCCGAGCTGCTGGCCGGTGCCGATCCGAAGCGCACGGTGGCCGTGTTCGAGCTGCTGCAGAACGGGGCGGTCAGTGCCCGCCAGGTCGTCGGATTCGTCGAAGCCAAAGACCAGGTGTTGCCGCGGCAGAAGCTGAAGGCCACCTTGTCCATCGAAGGCGATCACTATCGTCTACGCCTGGAAAGCGCGGCTTACGTGCGCGCGACGTGGATCGATTTCGGCGCGCTGGATGTGCAGGTCGAAGACAACCTGCTGGACCTGCTGCCGGGCGAGACCCGGGACATTGCGGTGCGCGGCCCGGTGGACCTGACTGCCCTGCGCGAAGCAATGAAGCTGAAGACCCTCAACGATCGTTGAGGGCGGCGTATCCCGCATTGGCAGGTGCCAACCTTGGTTGGCACACCCGGAACATGCCAACCAAGGTTGGCATCCACCAGACGCGGAGCGGGGCAGCTGCGGACCGCTGGTCCGCCCACCTCGATCGTTGAGGGCGGCACATCCTGTTTTGGTAGGTGCCAACCTTGGTTGGCACACACCGAACATGCCAATCAAGGTTGGCATCTACCAGAAGCGGAGACGGGTAGGTGCGGACCGTTGGTCCGCACACATCTCTTCTTTACAGCTGGATCTGCTGGAAGTTCTCGACCCGCTCATGGCCGTTGGCGGCCTGGCCGATGCGCGGCATCGGGTAATCATCCAGGCGATCAATCAGGCGGGTCTGCAGGCCGGCTTCGCGGGCGGCGTCCAATTCCTCCACCACATCGGACAGGAACACGATCTCGCCGGCCGGCACGCCGATCGCCTGCACGATGCGGCGGTAGCTGTCGGCCTCGCGCTTGCCGCCGATCTCGGTATCGAACCAGCCCGACACCAGCGGGCTGAGGTCACCGGCATCGCTGAAACCGAAGAACAGCTTCTGCGCCGGCACCGAGCCGGAGGAGTACACGTACAGCGGCAGGCCGGCAGCGTGCCAGCCCTTCAGCACCGGCGCCACTTCCGGGTAGAAGTGCGCGGTGTAGTCGCCGCGGCGGTAGCCTTCATCCCAGATCAGGCCCTGCAGCGCCTTCAGCGCGGTGTGCTTGCGGTCCTGGTCGATCCAGCCCTGCAGCGTCTCGGCCACCAGGCTGTCCTGGCAGGCGCCGCCGATCTCGGTAGCCACCGCGTCCAGCCAGCGGCGGACCTCCGGCTGCTGGCCATGTTCGGCGACGAACGCCGGCAAGGCCTTGCGGGCATAGGGGAACAGCACGTTCTTGACGAACGAGATGCTGCTGGTGGTGCCTTCGATGTCGGTCAGGATGACGCGGGGCTGCATGGATCAGGACGCCTGGGTAGGTACGTAACGGGGGAACTTCTGTGCGATGTCGGTGCCGGTGAAATGACCCACCCAGCCGTCCGGCTCGGTGAAGAAGCGGATCGCCACGAAGCTCGGTTCATCGCCCATGTCGAACCAGTGGGTGGTGCCATCGGGCACGGCGATCAGGTCGTCCTTCACGCATTCGATCTCATAGACCTTGTCACCCACGTGCAGGGTGAACAGGCCGGAGCCTGCGACGAAGAAGCGCACCTCGTCTTCCTTGTGGAAGTGCTCGTCGAGGAACTTCTTCCGCAGCTCGGCGCGGTTCGGGTTGTCCGGGGCGATCGAGGCGACGTCCACGCTCTTGAAGCCGCGCTCGGCGACCAGGCGGTCGATGTCCGCACGGTAGGCAGCGAACACTTCCTCCTGGCTGGCGCCCGGCGCGACTGGCGCGGTGGCCTGCCAGCGCTCGAAGGTGACGCCGATCTTCTGCAGTTCGGCAGCGATGACCGCGCCGTCCTGGGTGTCCAGCAGCGGCGATTCGGGGCGGGTGTCGTCGTAGATGCGCAGTCGGCTCATGGCGGCAGCTTGAACGTCTCGGGGGGAAGACAGGGTAGCAGGGTGGGGACGAGGCGCAGATTCCGGATCGGCATCTGCACCTGCGCACGGGTTCAGCCGCGCAGCTTGCGCAGTTCCAGTTCGCAGTGGAACAGGAATTCGAAGGCTTCCAGATGACGGCGCGCCTCGGCCATGTCACGGCCCCAGGCGTACAGGCCGTGGCCGTCGATCAGGTAGCCCCACAGGTTCTGGCGGTCGAGCAGATCATCGACCTGCTTCGAAAGCACGTTCATGTCCTGGGTGTTGGCGAACACCGGTACGTCGATGGCCATCTCGTGGGTGCTGTTGCCGGCGAAGGCCTTCAGCAGTTCGTAGCCTTCCAGGTGCACATGACCCTGCGGCGCGTACAGGCGCGAGGCAATGGTCTGCACCGGCGAATGGGTGTGCAGTACGCAGCCGATTTCCGGGAAGCGGCGGTACAGCTGGGTGTGCAGCAGGGTTTCGGCGGAGGGGCGCAGCGGGCGGCCGACGGCCTTGCCATCGAAGTCCACCACCATGATGTCGTCCTCGATCAGGCGGCCCTTGTCCTTGCCCGAGACGGTGATCGCGGCGTGGCGATCGTCCAGGCGGTGGGAGAAGTTGCTGCTGGTGGCCGGGGTCCAGCCGGCCTGGGCCAGTTCGCGGACGTTGTCGATCAGCAGCTGGGCCAGTTCGCCCAGGCGGGCGGTGTCGTAGGGGAAGGTGGTGGTGTCCATGGACGGCATTTTACGTGATCCGGCCCGATGCTGGGCCCGCGCGGCGACCGCCTGCCTGATGCGTGGGCAACGCGAAGCGGCGTGCTGGCAGGCGGCGCGCAGGGGTTGGATCGAGGCAAGCACAGCGCTGGCTGAATGGGGAGGGCAGCGCTCCCGCTGGAAGCGATTCCGGTCGTGGACAGCCCTCTTGCCGCGAAACATCATCGGATTGCCGCAGAAGTTCCGGCGAGCGCCAAGAAAAGGAGTACTTCGATGATCGCGCGCGCGATGGGGATGATGGGGGTGATTGGCATCATGCTTGCCAGCAGTGGCTGCACGATGGAATGGGTGAAGATGGATGCGGGTGCGCGGTCATTCGGCCCCGCCCATTCGAGTTGCAGGGCGCAGGCCGACGATCACTGGCCGGTCAGGAATGAAGTGGCCACGCGCACCGTCTACGAAGACCGCAAGGTGCCCTGCAGGCTTGATGAAGTCTGCGCCATTGACGGCAAGTACAACATGGTACCCATGCCGAAAGAGGAGAGTTACATCGTGGACGTCAACGCGTCCGACCGCAGCAGCGAGTTCAATGCCTGCATGGCCGGTGCCGGCTGGCAGCAGCAGCTCATCTGGTTCAATCGCCGCTAGGCAGGGCGGGCGCAGCGGACGACAGGGGCTCGACCGGTTGCTGGTCAACGTAGTCGAGGCAACAGGGGCCAGCGGAGAATGATCTGGCTCTGCGAACCGTTCAGGCGTCGAGGCTGGAGACGAGCAGGGAGCAGGACAAGAACACGTACGACGTGGACGGAAAGTACGAGCGCGTGCAGCGACCGGAAATCGAGAAGGATGAGGGAGATGGCTACGTGTATGCGAATGGCCGTTGCTGCGGGGCTTGCGCTGTTGACCGGCGGTTGTGCGACCGAATGGGCCCGCTTCAGTGATCATGCTGATCCGCTGGATGAGTCGCGGTGGCGCTGCAGGGCCGAAGCGAACGAGAAGTGCCCGGAGAAGATTGAGGTTGTCGAGCGCACCGAAGAGACCGAGGTGCTGACGGTCTGCAAGGAAGGCGAGACAAGCGACGTGGATGGCAAATACAAGAAGATGCTGATGCCAAAGACCGAGCGCCACACCGTGGACGTCAACGCCAAGGAGAATCACGAGCACTTCATGGGCTGCATGGGCGGCGCAGGCTGGATACAGAAGACCATCTGGTTTGGCCGCAGGTGATCATCGTCGGGCGCCCTGGTCGCTGGGAATGACCATCATCCACGCATGGCGTGGATCCACCGGATGCGCCGGGAGAGTGTCGAAGGTGGGGAGGGGTGAGGTTGCGGGGGCGTGAGCCGCTTGGATGCGGCGACCGAGCTTACAGGGATGTACTTGCAGCGCCCCCCGCAATCTCGCCCCTCCCCGCCAAACCCTCAGACCCGCTGTTGCCGTTGCCGTTGCTCCGGCTTCAAAGGCGGGTGCAGGGCCGCAGGCCCTGCAATCCCTTTACTTCACCCGCAGGCGGCTGTGCCGGAACCCGTAGCAGAAATAGATCACGAAACCGACGAACGTCCACACCCCCATCAGCATCCAGTTGTGCATCGTCATCGCCGACAGCAGGGCAAGGCAACTCAGCACGCCCAGGCTGCAGATCAGCCACGCCATCGGCATGCGGAACGGGCGCGGCAGGTCCGGCTGGGTACGGCGCAGGATCAGCACGCCGGCGCAGACTGCGGCGAACGCGATCAGCGTGCCCATCGAGGTCAGCTCGCCCAGGATGTCCAGCGGGAACAGCGCCGCCAGCAGCGCGATGCCGATGCCGGTGATCACGGTGTTGATGTGCGGAGTGCGGTACTTCGGGTGGATCCTGGTGAACACCGGCGGCAGCAGGCCGTCGCGACCCATGATCATGAAGATGCGCGGCTGGCCGATGATCATCACCAGCACCACCGAGGACAGGCCGACCAGCGCGCCGACCTCGACCACCCAGCGCAGCCAGCCCAGCTGCGGATGCGCGGCCACGGCAGTCACCACCGGCTCGTCGGTGCCGAGCAGCTGGAACGGCACCAGGCCGGTCATCACCGCAGCCATCGCGATGTACAGCACGGTGCAGATCACCAGCGACAGCATCATGCCGAACGGCATGTCACGCTGCGGATTCTTCGATTCCTGCGCCGCCACCGACACCGCTTCGAAGCCGATGTAGGCGAAGAACACCATCGCCGCGCCACGCAGTACGCCTTCCATGCCGTACTTGCCAGGCCCTTCGTTGGCGGGAATGAACGGGGTCCAGTTGCTGGTGTCCACATACTTCCAGCCGACCACGATGACCAGCAGGATCAGGCCGGTCTTGAGCACGACCATCGCCATGTTCATCGCCGAGGACTTGCTGATGCCGACGTAGCACAGCCAGGTCAGCAGCAGTACCAGCGCAGCGGCCGGCAGGTTGGCGATCGCGCCGGTGGGGCGCAGCTGTGCATCGAGTGGGGCGCTGACCAGCGCCGCCGGTAGATGGATGTCGAACTGGCTGAGCAGGCTCAGGAAATAGCCGGTCCAGCTGACCGCGACCGCCGAGGCGGAGACGCCGTACTCGAGCACCAGCATCCAGCCGATGAACCAGGCCGAGAGCTCGCCGAAGGTGGCGTAGGTGTAGGTGTAGGCGCTGCCGGAGACCGGCACCATCGAGGCGAATTCGGCATAGGCCAGTGCGCAGAAGGCGCAACAGATGGCGGCCAGTACGAACGACAGCATGATGGCCGGGCCGGCGTGGTTGGCGGCGGCCTGGCCGGTGATGACGAAGATGCCGCCGCCGATCACCGCGCCGATACCGAGGGCAGTCAGGCCCCAGGGGCCGAGGTGGCGGCGCAGGCTCAGGCCGTTGGCCTCTTCATGGGCGGCATGCGGGTGCTTGGTGGCCCACAGTTGCTTGAACATGTGTGGTGGTCTTGTCGAAGCGCGCCACGGGCGGCGCGCGGGGAAAACGGACGGGCCGGCGCGAGGCCGGCCCGTAGGCGGATCAGGGCGACTTGGCAAGCTTGCTGTTGCGGATGCCGTAGCCCAGGTAGATCAGCAGGCCGAGCAGGGTCCAGCCAACGAACAGGTGCCAATGCACCACGAACGCCTGCCAGAACAGGAACAGGCAGGTGGCAGCGCCGAGCGGGCAGATGATCCAGACCATCGGCACGCGGAACGGGCGGTGCAGGTCCGGCTTGGTATAGCGCAGCACCAGCACGCCGACGCAGACGGTGGCGAAGGCCAGCAGGGTGCCCATCGAGACGAGTTCGCCGAGCACGTTCAGCGGCACCAGGCCGGCCAGCGCGGCAGCGATCACGCCGACCACGATGGTGGCGACGTACGGGGTGCGGAAGCGGGCGTGGACCTTGCCGAAGAACTTCGGCAGCAGGCCGTCGCGGGAGATGGTGTAGGCGATGCGGGTCTGGCCCATCATCATCACCAGCACCACCGAGGACAGGCCGGCGATGGCGCCGATTTCCACGAACGTCTTCAGCCAGGACAGGGTCGGGTAGGGCTCCAGCGCGGTGGCCACCGGCTTGTCGGTGCCCAGCAGGTGGTACGGCATCATGCCGGTCAGCACCGCACAGACGATGATGTAGACGAGGGTGCACACGGCCAGCGAGCCGAGCAGGCCAATCGGCATGTTGCGCTGCGGGTCCTTGGTTTCACCGGCGGCGGTGGAGACCGCATCGAAGCCGATGTAGGCGAAGAACACGATGGTGGCCGCGCGGAACACGCCGCTCCAGCCGAACTCACCCGGCACGCCGGTGTTTTCCGGGATGAACGGCTGCCAGTTGGCCGGGTCGATGTGGGCCGCGCCGATACCGATGAACAGGCAGATGACGGTGACCTTGATCGCCACGATGATCGCATTGACGAAGGCCGACTGGGTCACGCCCACGTACAGCAGGCCGGACACCGCTGCCACGATCAGCACCGCTGGCAGGTTGAACAGCTTGCCGGAGGCGATGAACTCGCTGCCTGTCCAGGCGATGGGCGCGGCACTGAGTGCATCCGGGAACGGCATGTGCAGCGTAGTGGTGATGAAGCTGATCAGGTACGCCGACCAGCCCACCGCGACCGAGGCCGAAGCGAACAGGTATTCCAGCACCAGGCACCAGCCGATGAACCAGGCCATGCCTTCGCCGAGGGTGGCGTAGGAGTAGGAGTAGGCGCTGCCGGAGACCGGCATCATCGCCGCGAACTCGGCGTAGCACAGGCCCGCCAGGGCGCAGGCGAAACCGGCGATCACGAACGACAGCATGACTGCCGGGCCCGCGTGGTTGGCCGCGGCCTGGCCGGTCAGCACGAAGATACCTGCGCCGATCACCGCACCCACGCCGAGCAGGATGAGGTGTTTAGCCGTGAGGGTCCGTTTCAACGTGGCTTCGCCGTCCAGGCTGCCTTCGATGGGTTCGCCGGCATCGACGTGCCCGGCCGGTTCAACCGGCTTGACCCTCAACAGAGCTTTCAGCATGCAGTACTTCCTAGTGATCGGATGGGGTGGGACGCCGATACGTTGCCGGCAACCCTGGAATGGTGAAGGCCGCGCGAACGGCCCGCTGTACCTTAGCCAAAGCTGAAGCCAACGCACAAGCGCAATCGCAACAATGAACGGCGATAATGAGCAGTATTTTTCCAGACCGCCCCCATTCATGCGCCAGACCGCCGAAACCCTTGCCGTGCTTGACGATCGCCTGCGCGACCTGTTGCGGGACTACGCCCGCCGTGAGCCCGCCCACGACGCACTGGCTGCCGAATTCGGCACATTGCTGGATGATCCGGAAGACCCGTTCCGGCGTGAACGGCTTGCCGGCCACTTCACCGCCAGCTGCTGGCTGGTCAGTGCCGATGGCCAGCGCCTGCTGCTGACCCATCACCGCAAGCTGCAACGCTGGCTGCAGCTGGGCGGCCACGCCGACGGTGACCGCGACCTGGCCCAGGTGGCACTGAAGGAAGCCGAGGAGGAGTCGGGCCTGAGCGGCCTGGTGCTGGAAGATCCGGCCATCTTCGATCTGGACAAGCACTGGATCCCGGAGCGCAAGGACGTGCCGGGGCACTGGCACTACGACGTGCGTTTCGTGATCCGCGCGCTGGGTGGCGAAGCCTTCGTGCTCAGCGAGGAGTCACTCGACCTGGCATGGCGGCCGGTGACCGAAGTCGCGTCCGATCCGGAATCGGACGAGTCCATGCAGCGCATGGCGCGCCGGTGGCTGGCACGTTGAGGTAAAAAGGGGACGGAGGGGATTAAGTCGTTTATAGCGCATGTGCCGCAAACGACTTAATCCCCTCCGTCCCCTTTTTTCAATACAGGATGCGTGTCCGCAGCGTGCCCGGAATCGCGGCCAGCTCGTCGCGCACGGCGGCGGCCTGTTCCTCGCTGGCGGTGATGTCGATCACCACGTAGCCCACCTTCGGGTCGGTGCGCAGGAACTGGCCGTCGATGTTGACGTTGTGGCGCGAGAAGATCTCGTTGACCTTGGACAGCACGCCCGGCACGTTCTGGTGGATGTGCAGCAGGCGCAGGCTGTCTTCGTGTTCGGGCAGGGTCACTTCCGGGAAGTTGACCGCCGACAGGGTGCTGCCGTTGTCGCTGTAGCGCACCAGCTTGGCCGCCACCTCCACGCCGATGTTGTCCTGCGCCTCCAGCGTGCTGCCGCCCACGTGCGGGGTCAGGATCACATTGTCGTGGCGGGTCAGCGGCGATTCGAAGATATCGCCATTGCCCTTCGGCTCGACCGGGAACACGTCCAGCGCGGCGCCACCGACGTGGCCGCTGGCCAGCGCCGCGTCCAGCGCATCGATGTCGACCACGGTGCCGCGCGCGGCGTTGATCAGGTGCGCGCCCTTGCGCATCTTCGCCAGCTCGGTGCTGCCGATCATCCACTGCGTGGCCGGGGTCTCCGGCACATGCAGGGTGACGATGTCGGCGCGGGCCAGCAGGTCGTCCAGGCTGGCCGCAGCACGCGCATTGCCCAGCGCCAGCTTGGTTTCCACGTCGTGGAAGATCACCTGCATGCCCAGCGATTCGGCCAGCACGCCGACCTGGGTGCCGATGTGGCCATAGCCGATGATGCCCAGGGTCTTGCCACGCACCTCATGGCTGCCGCTGGCCGACTTCGACCAGCCGCCGCGATGGCACTCGGCATTCTTCTGCGGAATGCCACGGGTCAGCATGATGGCCTCGGCAATCACCAGCTCGGCCACGCTGCGGGTGTTCGAATAGGGCGCGTTGAACACCGGGATGCCGGCCAGCTCGGCCGCGTCCAGGTCGACCTGGTTGGTGCCGATGCAGAAGCAGCCCACCGCGATCAGGCGCTTGGCCTCGGCCAGCACCTCGGCGCTGAGCTGGGTGCGCGAGCGGATGCCGACGATGTGCGCCTCGGCGATGCGCGCCTTCAGTTCGTCCTCGGGCAGCGCCTTGGTGTGCGCCTCGATCTGGCTGTAGCCGGCGGCGCTGAACACCTCCACGGCGGTCTGGCTGACCCCCTCCAGCAACAGCACGCGGATATCCTGCTTGGGGAACGAGGTCTTCTTCGGCGACATGGGGCGACACGGCCAGTGGGACAGGGGCTGACCACTATGCCAGATCGAAGCGCCCATGGTGCAGTGCGCAATTGGTTGCATCCGTAGCTATCTGCAGCGCGGCAGGGCTGGACGCTGGCGCGTGCCGCTGGCACGCTTGCCCGTTCTTCACGCCCCGCGCTGGACCGTCATGACCGATTCCCGCATTGCCTCGCTGCAGCAGGCCTGTCCCGGCCTGAAGCTGAAGACCGACCCGGCCGACCTGGAGCATTACGGACGCGACTGGACCCGGCGCTGGACGCCGGCGCCGCTGGCGATCGCACTGCCGGCCACGGTCGAGGAAGTGCAGGCGGTAATGCGCTGGAGCGCAGGTGAGGGCGTGGCCGTGGTGCCGTCCGGTGGCCGCACAGGCCTTTCCGGGGGCGCGGTGGCCGCCAACGGCGAGCTGGTGCTCAGCCTGGAACGTATGAACAAGGCGCTGGCCTACGACGCGGTCGATCGCACCCTGGTGGTGCAGGCCGGCATGCCGCTGGAAGCCGTGCACAACGCCGCGCTGGACCACGGCCTGATCTACCCGGTGGATTTCGCCGCGCGCGGGTCGTGCACGATCGGCGGCAACATCGCCACCAATGCCGGCGGCATCCGTGTGATCCGCTACGGCAATACCCGCGAGTGGATCGCCGGACTGAAGGTGGTCACCGCCAGTGGCGAGTTGCTGGAGCTCAACAAGGGCCTGATCAAGAACTCCAGCGGCTATGACTTCCGCCAGCTGCTGATCGGTTCGGAAGGCACGCTGGGCGTGATCGTCGAAGCGACGGTGAAGCTGACCGATCCGCCGCCGGCCAGCAACGTGATGCTGCTGGCGCTGCCCAGCTTCGAAGTGCTGATGCAGGTATTCGCCGCGTTCCGCGCGCGGCTGCAGCTGCAGGCCTTCGAATTCTTCACTGATCGCGCGCTGGAGCACGTGCTGGCGCATGGTGCGCAGGCACCGTTCGACGAGGTGCACCCGTATTACGTGGTCACCGAGTTCGCCGCCAACGACGAAGCGCAGGAAGCGGCGGCGATGGCGGCCTTCGAGGACTGCATGGGCAACGGCTGGGTCAGCGACGGCGTGATCAGTGCCAGCGATGCCCAGGCCGCCCAGTTGTGGCGCCTGCGCGAAGGCATCACCGAATCGCTGGCGCGCTACAAGCCCTACAAGAACGACGTCTCGGTGCGGATCTCGGCGATGCCGGCGTTCCTGGCCGAGACCCAGGCATTGATCGGGCAGGCCTACCCGCACTTCGATGTGGTGTGGTTCGGTCATATCGGTGACGGCAACCTGCACATCAACGTGCTCAAGCCCGATGACACCAGCGACGCCGATTTCGTGGCGCAGTGCGAGCATGTGACCAAGCTGCTGGCGCAGGTGCTGGCCCGGTTCGATGGCAGCATCTCGGCTGAACACGGCATCGGCCTGGTCAAGAAGGGCTACCTGGACAGCACCCGCGGCCCGGCCGAGATCGCCCTGATGAAGGCGGTCAAACGTGCGTTCGATCCCCAAGCGCGGCTGAATCCCGGCAAGCTGTTCGACGTTTGAGCCGGGCAAATCCTTCACGCACCCGTTACGCTCCACGCATCCTCACAACCGGCTTCGAACCGATGACCCGTCCGCTTCTGCTGCTCGCCCTGCTGTCCCTGCCGCTGGCCGGCTTCGCTTCCAGCTTCGCCGGCACCTCGGCCGGTTCCGCCACCGGTGCATCGTCGGGCTCTTCGGCCAGCAGCTCGGGCGACGACAAGGTGGTGCAGGCCGCACGCGACGATGCCGCCGCGTTCATCGCCAGCGACGGCCAGATCCGTGGCGCCCGCCTGCAGGCCGCGCTGGTCCACCTGCGTGAGCAGAGCGCTGCCGCGCAGCAGCAGAGCGACCTGGAACTGGCCCGCGCGCTGCTGGCGCGTTGATCCCGGGTAGTGCCGGCCGCTGGCTGGCAACGCCATGACATCTGCACGGAACGCAGCCAGGCATGGCCTGGCTCTACTGCTGGCCGTTCCGGCCGCACATGCCAGCAGCGACCTGCGCCTGGATCCGGAAGGGCTGAGCCCTGCACAGCAGCAGGTGGCGATGCAGACCCTGGCCGACGTGCAGTCCCTGCTGCCAGATGGCCTGCTGCGCTCACTGCCAGCACACGTGCAGGTGCGCTGGAGCGACCACCTGCCGGCCGATGTGCACGGTCGCGCTTTCGCCGGCCGCATCGACCTGCGTCGCGAGCTGCTGGATGATGCCGTGCCCGGCGCACGCCGTGCACGACGCAGCGCGCTGGTGCATGAACTGACCCATGTTGCAGACCGTAGCGGCGCGAACTGGTCGCGCAGTGCGCGCTGGCGCGACCTGGCCGGATGGCAGCGCAAGCCCTGGCATCTCGGCCGTGGTGGCAACGACTTCCGTGACCGTAGTCCGGATGCCTATGAACTGAAGGATCCGGCCGAGTACCTGGCAGTGAACGCCGAGCATTTCGTGCTCGACAGCGAGTTTGCCTGCCGGCGCCCGGCGCTGGCGCAGTGGTACCAGGCCCATTTCGGAACCCCGCCATCGCTGCCGCAGTCGCACTGCGCGGCCACGTTGCCATTGCTGCAGGCCGAATCGGAAGAGGGTGCGGCATCGCTGCTGCAGCTCGATCCTTCGCGCGTCTACGCCGTGGACTACCTGTTCGCCGAAGGCAGTGCGCAGCCGATGAGCCGCTTGGGGCACAGCATGCTGCGGCTGGTGATCTGCCGGCCGGGCCGTGCGCCGGGGCCGGACTGCCGCCTGGACCTGGAGCACCACCGCGTGCTGTCGTTCCGCGCATTCGTGGGTGATGTGCAGATTTCCAACTGGCGTGGCCTGACCGGCGGCTATCCCTCGCGGCTGTTCGTGCTGCCGCTGCAGCAGGTGGTGGACGAGTACACCAAGGTGGAACTGCGTGGGTTGCAGTCGCTGCCGTTGCAGTTGTCGCCCGGCGAGATCGCCGGCCTGCTCGAGCGCACTGCACAGGTGCACTGGAGCTACGACGGGCGCTATTACTTCGTCAGCAACAACTGCGCGGTGGAAACCGCAAGGCTGCTGCAGGCGGGCGTGCCGCGCCTGGGGGAGGCCGGGCTGGCCCAGCTGAGTCCGCGCGGGTTGAAGCGTCGGCTGGCGCGATTGCAGGTACTGGATGAGCAGGTGCTGGCTGATCGGGATTCCGCGCAGGCGCAGGGCTACTACTTCGCCTCGGCACGCGACCATTACCAGCAGTTGTTCGATGTGGCGGCTTCGCAGCTGGATCTGCCGGTGCGCGATGTGCGCGCCTGGCTGAAGCTGCCCGCACAGCAGCGTGCGCCCTGGCTGCTGCAGGGTGACCTGCGTGCCAGCGCCGGGCTGCTGCTGCTGGAACAGGCTGCGCAACGCCGCGCCGAACTGCGCGCGCGCGATGTGCTGAAACGGCGCCTGCTGGCGGCACCGGACAGTGCCGAGACGCGCGGCCTGCGCCAGCTGCTGGAGCAGGGTGGGCAATGGCTGCGCCCGGGTACGCTGCTGGTCGACGATGGCTACGGGTTGCCGCTTGCCGATGAGCAGGCGCTGTTGTCCGAGGTCGTGGCCACCGCCAGTGCGCAGGCGGTGCCGGCGTGGCAGGCGCTGCGCGTACAGCTGCGCCAGACGCTGCCGGCGCCGCAGCGCGACGAAATGGATGCGATCGACGCCAATCTGACCACACTCGGCGCGCACCTGCGCGAACAGGCCAGGCTGCCGGCTACTGGCGCGGAAGCTCGATGACGAAGCGGCTGCCGCCGGCGCTGCCGGGCGTGCAGTAGACGCGCCCGCCATGTGCATCGGCGATGGCCTTGACCACCGCCAGGCCCAGCCCGCTGCCGCCGCCCTGGCGCGAGCGCGAGCCGTCGGCGCGCATGAACGGAGTGAAGATGTCGGTGTGAAGTTCCGGGTCGATGCCCGGGCCTTCGTCCTCGATCGCCACCTGCACGTGTCCGGGCGTGTCGTGCACGGCAATCCGCACCTTGCCCGGGCTGGCGTAGCGACGCGCATTCTCCAGCAGTGCCAGCAGGGCCTGGCGCAAGCGTGTCGGGTCACAGTGCGCGTTGTATTCCTCGCGGCTGGTTTCCAGCTCCAGCACGAAGCCGGCGGCGCGGAACTGCGGGTCGACCAGGGTCATCACCGAATGCACTTCGGCCACCACGTCGGTGCGCGCGCGGCGTACGTCCAACCGCGCGTTGTCGGACAGGCTCAACACGCGCAGATCCTCGATCAGGCGTGAGAGGCCTTCGACCTGTGCCAGCAGGCTGCGGAACTGGGATTCGTCTGGCTGGAACACGCCCTCGGCCAGCCCCTGCAGGCGACCACGCAGGATCGTCACCGGAGTCCTTAGTTCATGGGCAATGGCCGCATGCCACATCGCGCGCTCGCTCTCCATGTGCTGCAGGCGGCGCGCCATCGCATTGAAATCCTCGACCAGGGTGGCCACTTCGCCGGGCGAGTTTTCCTGGGCGCTGGCGCGCGCACCGAGGTCGCCGCCGGCAAGCGCGCGCACGCTGTCGACCAGCGAATTCAACGGCGACAGGATGCGGTGGGCAAGGCGGAACGAGGCGGCGATGGCCAGTGCCAGGCCGGTCAGGATCACCCCGACCATCCATGCCAGCTCCGGCCCGGTCGGCAGCCAGCTTTCCGGCTCTTCGGCACTGCCGGGGAAGAACTCGACCAGCACCGCGTACAGCAGCCACGATGACAGGATCATCATCACGATGACGCCGATCACCATCAGCGACATCGAGACGATGATGTGGCGACTGAGCCCGGAGCGGCGCAGGCGGGCCATCAGCGGTCGGCCATCAACCGGTAGCCGACACCGCGCACGCTGGCCGGAACATTGACCATGCCCACTTCATCCAGCTTGCGGCGCAGCTTGCTGACATGGCTGTCGACCGTGCGCTCCAGCGCCTCGCTTTCCGGCAGGCATTCGTGCATCAGTTCGCTGCGGCTGAAGATGCGGGTCGGCGCCAGCGCCATGCAGTGCAGCAGCTTGAACTCGGTGAGGGTGAGCAGCACTTCGTGGCTGTAGCCGTCGCCTTCCACATGCACGGCATGGGTGGCCGAGTCGATCAGCAACGGGCCCGCGCGCAGTGCGGTCGGTGCGTCCACGCGCGAGCCACGCAGCGTACGCCGCAGCACGGCGCGCACGCGCGCTGCCACTTCGGCTGGATTGAACGGCTTGACCACGTAGTCGTCGGCGCCCATGCGCAGCGCAGTCAGCTTGTCCAGGTCCTGGTCCAGCGCGGTCAGCATGATCACCGGCGTTTCGCCGCGCTGGCGCAGCTGGGTCAGTACGCTCCAGCCATCCAGCCGCGGCAGTTGTACGTCGAGCAGGACCAGGTCGGGGCGGGCGCTGCGGTGCAGGTCCAGTGCACTGTGGCCATCGGCGGCACGCAGGGTGCGTAGTCCTTCGCGTTCCAGGTAGGCGGTAAGAATATCGGCGATCTCGGCCTCATCCTCGACGATCAGGACGAGGGCGGCGAGGGCAGGGGAGGCATGCATGCAGGGGCGGGGCCTTAAGGTGCTTGCCTCCATCGTATCTCCACAGTTCCTCCATCGAAACCCCATCATCGCCCCGCAGACTGCACGCTTCAGAACCTATCAGCCGCCCGCGCGGCATTGTGCACAGCAATGAGAACCTTCAGGACTCCGGTCGCGTTGATCGCGGCCCTCGCCCTGGCCATGACGGCCTGCTCCGCCCCCGAAGCCACGCCCGAAGCGACACCGCGCGTCAGCGTGGTCACGGTCGGCCCGCAGGTCGTACAGCGCGATGACGAACTGCCCGGCCGCGTGGCCGCCGTACGCACCGCACAGATCCGTGCCCAGGTGGGCGGCATCGTGCAGCGCCGGCTGTTTGAGCAGGGTGCGGAAGTGCGCGCCGGCCAGGCCCTGTTCCAGATCGATCCGGCGGCGTTCCGTGCCGATGTCGACTCGGCACTGGCCGCGCTGCAGCGCAGTGAGGCCGCCTTGGGCCGCAGCCGCGTGCAGTCGCAGCGCCTGCATGCGCTGGCGGCCGCGCAGGCGGTCAGCCAGCAGCACCGCGACGATGCCAGTGCCGAGTACGAACAGGCCCGTGCCGCGGTGAACGAGGCGCGCGCGATCCTGGCCCGCCGCCAGCTCGACCTGCGCTATGCCACGGTCAGTGCACCGATTGCCGGTCGCATCGACCAGGCGCTGGTGACCGAAGGTGCACTGGTCGGCGTGGCCGATGCCGAGCCGATGGCGGTGGTGCAGCAGATCGACCAGGTCTACGTCGATGTGCGCCAGCCAGCGGCGCAGCTCGAGTCGCTGCAACGCAGTGCCGGTGGCGGCGAGCTGCCGGTGACGATCATCGGTGCGGCCGGCAAGCCGCTGCCCGAACGTGGCCAGATGCTGTTCTCCGGTATCAATGTCGATGCGCGCACCGGTGATGTGATCCTGCGTATCCTGGTCGACAACCCGCAGCGCCAGCTGCTGCCCGGCATGTACGTGCGCGCGAAGGTGCCGCGGGGTGCGCCGGCCAGCGCACTGACCGTGCCGCAGCAGGCCGTGCTGCGCAGTGCCGGTGGCCAGGCCTATGCCTGGGTGATCGGTGGCGATGGCAAGGCGGTGATCCGCACGCTGGAAGTGGACGGTAGTGTCGATCGCCAATGGCTGGTGCGCACCGGCCTGAAGGCGGGCGAAAAGGTGGTGGTCGAAGGCCAGGAACGCCTGCAGGAAGGCGTGGTGGTCGATGCGCGCGATTGGCAGATGCCGGTCGCCAGCGCCGGCGCGGTGCAGGCCGGCAGCAAGGGCTGAGCCTCTACCGGGCCGGTCCCTCCAGGAAAATCCAACATGGCACGTTTCTTCATCGATCGCCCGGTGTTCGCCTGGGTGCTGGCGATCTTCATCATCCTGGCCGGTGTGCTGGCGATCCCGCGGCTGGCGGTGGAGCGCTATCCGGCGGTTGCCCCGCCCAGCGTCAGCATCTATGCCAGTTACCCGGGTGCGAGCCCGCAGACGCTGAATGACGCGGTGGTCGGCCTGATCGAGCGCGAGCTGTCCAGCGTCAAGCACCTGCTATACTTCGAGTCGTCGGTGGACACGTCCGGCGAAGCCTCGATCACCGCCACCTTCAAGCCGGGCACCAACCCGGAGCTGGCGCAGGTGGACGTGCAGAACCGGATCAAGGCGATCGAGCCGCGCCTGCCGCGCAGCGTGCGCCAGAACGGCCTGTTCGTGGAGGCCGCCGATTCCGGCTTCCTGATGCTGGTCGGCCTGCGTTCGCCGGATGCCAGCGTCAGCGAGGCCGCACTGGGCGACTTCATGGCGCGCAACATCATCGAGGAGCTGCGCCGCATCGATGGCGTCGGCCGCGTGCAGCTGTTCGGTGCCGAGCAGGCGATGCGCGTGTGGCTGGACCCGACCCGGCTGACCGGCTATGGGCTGACCATGGGTGACGTGGCCGCTGCCATCGAGCAGCAGAACCTGGAGATCTCGCCGGGGCGCATCGGCGATTCTCCGGGTGTTCCGGGCCAGCGCATCACCGTGCCGCTGAGTGCCGATGGCCAGCTGTCCACGCCGGAGCAGTTCGCTGCCATCGTGCTGCGCGCCGGGGCCGACGGCTCGCGGGTGGTGCTGGGCGATGTCGCCCGCGTCGAGCTGGGCGCGCAGAGCTATGCCTGGGGCACCCGCGAGGATGGCCATCCGGCCACCGCCGCCGGCGTGCAGCTGCGTCCTGGCGCGAACGCGGTTCGCACCGCGTCGGCGGTGCGCGAGCGCATGGCCGAGCTGGCGCCGCTGCTGCCGCGCGGCGTGGAATCGAGCATTCCGTTCGACACCGCACCGTTCGTCAAGATCTCGATCCAGAAGGTGGTGCAGACGCTGCTGGAGGCGATGCTGCTGGTGTTCGCAGTGATGTACCTGTTTCTGCAGAACTGGCGCTACACGCTGATTCCGGCACTGGTCGCACCGATCGCGTTGCTGGGCACCTTCGCGGTGATGCTGGCGCTAGGCTTCTCGATCAATGTGCTGACCATGTTCGGCATGGTGCTGGCAATCGGCATCATCGTCGACGACGCCATCGTGGTGGTCGAGGGCGTGGAACGGATCATGGCCGAGGAAGGCCTGCCGCCGCGCGAGGCCACCATCAAGGCGATGCGCGAACTGACCGGTGCGGTGATCGGCATCACCCTGGTGCTGACTGCGGTGTTCATTCCGATGGCGCTGGCCAGCGGCTCGGTGGGCGCGATCTACCGCCAGTTCACCGTGGCGATGGCGGTGTCGATCCTGTTCTCGGCGCTGCTGGCATTGAGCCTGACGCCGGCGCTGTGCGCGACCCTGCTGCGCCCGAACACCCATGGCCACCATGGTCGGGGCGGTCTGTTCGGCGCCTTCAATCGTGGCTTCGAGAAGATGACCGGGCGCTACCAGCGTGGCGTGGCGTCGGTGCTGCAGCGGAGCGGGCGGGTGATGGGCGTGTTCGCCGCGCTGGTGGCGGCGCTGCTGCTGGGCCTGCACTGGCTGCCGGGCGCCTTCCTGCCGGAAGAGGACCAGGGCTACTTCATGACCTCGATCCAGCTGCCGGCCGAAGCCACCGCCGAACGCACGCTGGCCGTGGTCGAAGCCTACGAACGGCACGTGGCGTCACGCCCGGGCATCGGCTCCAACCAGTCGATCCTCGGCTACAGCTTCTCCGGTTCCGGCCCGAGCGCGGCGCTGACCTACACGATGCTGAAGGACTGGGGCGAGCGTGCAGGGGCCACCGCGGCCGGCGAAGTGGAGGCCGCGCAGAAGGCGATGGCGACGATTGCCGAGGGCGAGGTGATGAGCGTAATGCCGCCGGCGATCGACAGCCTGGGCCGTTCGTCCGGCTTCTCGCTGGCCCTGCAGGCGCGTACCGGGCAGAGCCAGGCCGAACTGCGTGCGGCCCTGCAGCAGCTGCTGAAGCTGGCCGAGGCCAGCCCGCTGCTGTCGGAGGTGCATGCCGATGGCCTGCCGGCAGGTACCAGCGTGCGGCTGGACATCGACCGCGCCAAGGCCGAGGCGATGGGCGTGGGGTTCGAGCAGATCAGCAGCACGCTGTCGGCGGCGATGGGCTCGCAGTACGTCAACGACTTCCCCAACAAGGGGCGGCTGCAGCAGGTGATCCTGCAGGCCGATGCACCCCATCGGATGGAGCTGGAGGACGTGCTGAAGCTGTACGTGCGCAACAGCGAAGGCGGCATGGTGGCGTTGTCGGAGCTGGTGACGCCGCACTGGACCGAGGCGCCGCTGCAGCTGCAGCGCTATCTCGGCTTCCCGGCGCTGAACCTGTCCGGTGCACCGGCCTCCGGCGTGTCGACCGGCCAGGCCATGGCGGAGATGGAGCGGTTGGCGGAGAAGCTGCCGTCCGGTTTTGCCCTGCAGTGGACCAGCCAGTCGCTGCAGGAGCGGGAGTCCGGTGCGCAGGCGCCGTGGTTGCTGCTGTTGTCGATGCTGGTGGTGTTCCTGGTGCTGGCGGCACTGTACGAGAGCTGGTCGATCCCGCTGGCGGTGATGCTGGTGGTGCCGCTGGGCCTGCTCGGTGCGGTTGCTGCGGTGCTGTTGCGCGGCATGCCCAACGACGTGTTCTTCAAGGTCGGCATGATCACCGTGATCGGGCTGTCGGCGAAGAACGCGATCCTCATCGTCGAGTTCGCGCGCCAGCTGCAGCAGCAGGGTCGCGGCCTGGTTGAAGCGGCGCTGGAGGCGGCGCGGCTGCGCCTGCGGCCGATCGTGATGACCTCGTTGGCATTCGCGCTGGGCGTCGTGCCGCTGATGCTGGCGCAGGGCGCGTCGAAGGAAACCCAGCAGGCGATTGGAACCGGTGTGTTCGGCGGCATGGTCAGTGCGACGGTGCTGGCGGTGTTCTTCGTGCCGGTCTTCTATGTAGTGGTGCAGGGCGCGCGGCAGTGGATCGCGCAACGCCTGCGCAGGTGCCGGCCGATGCCGGAAGGATCCGTGGATGGAACGGGACATCGTTGAAGACCTGCATGAGCGGCAGTTGGCAGCGCTGGAACAGCGCCTGCGGCAGGCATTGCTGGATGACGACCACGATGCGCTGACCGCGCTGGTATCGCCGGCATTGTTCATGATGGACGGGCAGGGCGGACGCTTGCTCGACCTGCCGTGGCTGGGCGACTGGCTGGCCGGAAACCTGCACGTGCGCAGCCTGCAGTCGTACGCGGTGGAAACGCTGCTGTGCGGACGCCTGGCATTGTTGTCCAGCGACGTGCGCTTGTCGGTGCGCGGGCAGGGCCAGGAGCGCGAGCTGAAACTGCGCCTGCTGCGGGTGTGGACCTGCAGTTCCGGCGAAAGCGGCGCGCAGCTGTTGTCGATGGCGGTACTGGCCGCATGAGTGCGGTCAGGCCGCTTTCAGGCCCCGCTCACCGACAGGTGGTAGGGTCGAGCCTCTCTGTAGTGTCGACAAGGAGTCGAGCCATGCGTGTAGTTCCCAGTCTGTTGGCAGCCTCCCTCGGGTTGGTGCTGGCCGCGTGCCAGCCGGCCCAGCCGCCCGCCGCAGGCGGCAATGACGCCCCGCCTGCCGCGCCGCAGCCGAGCGCCAGCACCGAAGGTGGCAGCGAGACCACGTACCAGTGTGGTGATCTGAGCGTGCGCGCGACCTTCAATGGCGAGGATGCGGCCACGGTGGTGATCGGCGAACGCACCTTCGCCATGAGCTCCGAGCGTGCGGCGTCGGGTGCCAAGTACGGCGATGGCAAGGGCAACAGCTTCTGGACCAAGGGCAGCGATGACGGCCTGTTGAGCCTGAAGGGCGAAGCCGATCGCGAGTGCCATGCGGTCGAAGCCACTGAAGGCGATGGCAGCGCCGGCAATGCCGCGTTCCGTGCCACCGGCAATGAGCCGGGCTGGCTGGCGGTTGTCGACGGCGACACGCCGGGCCTGCAGGTGGAAGTGGATTACGGTGAGCGTCGTTTCGATGTCGCCCAGCCCACCGCAGGTGCTGACGGCTGGAGTGGCAAGGCGTCCGATGGCACCGACGTCAAGCTCAGCTTCCAGCGCACGACCTGCCAGGACGACATGAGTGGCGAGGCGTTCGATGCCAAGGTGAACCTGACCATCGGCACCCGCCAGTACCACGGCTGCGGCAATTTCGGCGCGAAGCAGCCGTAAGCTACCTGTAGAGCCGAGCCACGCTCGGCTGCAGTCCCTGTCCAACGCACAGCAGCCGAGCGTGGGCTCGGTGCTACACGACTGCTACATCCGATGGCCTGCCTGCGGCGAATGCGCCGCAGGCAGGGACAGGCAGCCGATCAGCGCGAGGCGATTAGTCGGCACGGCCCGCGAATTCGCCGGTGGCGGTGTTCACCAGCACGCGTTCGCCGTTGACGATGTACTCCGGCACCATGATCTCGATGCCGGTGTTGAGCTTGGCCGGCTTCGGGCGCTTGGTGGCGGTGCCACCCTTCAGTTCCGGCGGCGTCTCGATCACTTCCAGCACCACCGAGGCCGGCAGCTGGATCGCCACCGGCTGCTCGTCGATGACCTGCACGTAGATGCCGGTCAGGCCGTCGGTGATGTAGCCGGCGTCGTCGCCGATCACGTCCGCATCCAGGGTGTAGGGGGTGTAGTCCTCGTCATCGAGGAAGACGAAGGCGTCGCCGTCCTTGTACGAATAGGTGGACTGGCGGCGCAGCAGTTCGACCTCGACCAGGTTGTCGTCGGCATCGAAGCTGGCGTCGAGCTTGTTGCCGCCCGGCACGCTGTACATGATGAAGCGGAAGCGGACGTTGCCGCCGCGACCCTGCGGCGAGCTGCGCTCGATGTCGCGGATCTGGTACACGCCGTTGTTGTACTCGACGACGTTGCCCTTCTTGATGTCGTTGGCTTTCATGGTGATCTAGGTCGTTGGGGGAGGGCGCCGTCCCGGCGCCCGGGGGGGAATCACTTCGGAGCGAGGCGGGTAGCGCCGTCCAGGCGGATGGTCTCGCCGTTGAGGTAGGTGTTGCCGAGGATGAAGCCGACCAGGCTGGCGAAGTCTTCCGGCTTGCCCAGGCGCGACGGGAACGGAATCGAGGCGGCCAGCGACTGCTGCACGGCCTCAGGCATGCCGTCGACCATCGGTGTCCAGAACACGCCCGGGGCGATGGTGTTGACGCGGATGCCGAAGCGCGACAGTTCGCGCGCCATCGGCAGCGTCATCGAGACCACGCCGCCCTTGCTGGCGGCATACGCGGCCTGGCCGATCTGGCCTTCATAGGCGGCGATGCTGGCGGTGTTGATGATCACGCCGCGCTCGCCGTCGGTGCCGGCCTCGTTGTGCTGCATGCGGTTGGCAGCGGCCTTGGCCACGTTGAAGCTGCCGACCAGGTTCACCATCACCGTGCCCTGGAAGCCGGCCAGCGGCATCGGGCCTTCCTTGCCCAGCACGCGGCCGGCGCCCAGGATGCCGGCGCAGTTCATCGCCACGTTCAGGCCGCCGAGGAAATCGTGGGCCTGGTCGATGGCCGCGGTCACCGCCGCCTCATCGCTGACGTTGACGTTGAAATAGCGGGCCTTGTCGGCACCCAGCCCGGCAATGGCGGCAGCGCCCTTGTCGTCGTTGAGGTCGAACAGGGCCACCTTGCCGCCCTGGGCGACGAGGTGCTGGGCCACGGCCAGGCCGAGGCCGGAGACGCCGCCAGTGATCACGGCACGTACGGAAGACAGCTGCATTGAACGGTCCTGCAGGTTCGAGAACCGCCGATTCTAACGGAAGCCGCGACCGCCGCTGTTGTGCACTGCGCCGCCTTTGCGGGGCGGCGCAGTGCGGCGGTCAACCGGCGGCGGCCAGCGCCTGCCCGGTGCGGCTGGCGGTGGCGCGGCCGAGCAGGCCGGCCAGCCAGCGGCCGGTCTCGGCCAGTGCCGGCAGGTCCACGCCGCTGTCCAGGCCGAGGCCCTGCAGCAGGTAGACCACGTCTTCGCTGGCCACATTGCCGCTGGCGCCCTTGGCATACGGGCAGCCACCGGCACCCGACACCGCACTGTCGACCACGCGCACGCCTGCTTCCAGGCAGGTGGCGATGTTGGCGATGGCCTGGCCGTACGTATCGTGGAAGTGCACGGCCAGTGCTTCCATCGGAATCTCGGCAGCGACCGCCTGCAGCATCGCCCGTGCCTTGCGTGGGGTGCCGACGCCGATGGTGTCGCCCAGCGAAATTTCGTAACAGCCCATCTGGTGCAGGGCGCGTGCAACGCGCACCACATCAGCCAGCGGCACTTCGCCCTGGTAGGGGCAGCCGAGCACGGTGGAGACGTAGCCGCGCACGCGCACGCCATCGGCGGCGGCACGGCGCAGGATCGGCTCGAAGCGCGCCAGCGATTCATCGATGCCGGCATTGGTATTGGTGCGGTTGAATGCCTCGGACGCGGCGGTGAACACCGCTACTTCCTCGACGCCCACCGCACGGGCGCGGTCGTAGCCCTGTTCGTTCGGCACCAGTACCGGGTAGTGGATGCCGGGCCGGCGCTGGATGCCGGCATAGACCTCGGCGGCATCGGCCAGCTGCGGGATCCACTTCGGGCTGACGAAGCTGGTTGCCTCGATGCTGCGCAGGCCGGTGGCCGACAGGCGGTTGATCAGTTCGATCTTGTCGCCGGTGGAGACCGACTGCTTCTCGTTCTGCAGGCCGTCACGCGGCCCGACCTCGACGATGCGGACGTAGTCACTCATGCGGTTGCCCCATTGGCAGGGCGGTGGCAGACCGCCTCGATGTTGTTGCCATCCGGGTCCAGCACGAAGGCGCCGTAGTAGTCCGGGTGATACCACGGGCGCAGGCCCGGGGCGCCGTTGTCGCGGCCACCGGCGGCGAGGGCGGCGGCATGGAAGGCGTCCACCTGGTCGCGGCTGGCGCAGGCGAAGGCCACATGCACGCCATGGCTGGCGGTGCCGCCATTGCCAAGCCAGAAGAACGGCTTGCCGTCGCTGCCGAAGCCGATGTGGTCGTGCGCGCCGGTCTGTTCGGCGGTCACTTCCATCACCACGCCGATCTGCAGTGGCGCCAGTGCCTGCAGGAAGAAGGCCTTGCTGCGCGCCAGGTCGGCGCTGGTCAAACCAAGATGATCGAGCATGTTCAGGCTTCCGTGACCCAATGGGGGGCGCGCTTGTCGAGGAAGGCGCCCAGGCCTTCCTGGCCCTCGGCCGACACCCGCAGGCGCGCGATCAGGGCGGCGTTATCGCGATCCAGGGTGTCGCGGTCATGGCTGTCGCGGACCTGGCGGACCAGTTGCTTGGCGGTGGACGAGGCGATCGGGCCGGCCTTGTCGAGCAGGGCCAGCTGGCGTTGCACGGCCTCGTCCAGGCGTTCGGGCTCGACCAGCTGGTGGACCAGGCCGATGCGCAGCGCGGTGTCGGCGTCAAAATGCTCGCCGGTGGCGAACCAGCGGCGGGCCTGGCGCGGGCCGATGGCTTCGATCACATAGGGCGAGATCACCGCCGGCAGCAGGCCCAGGCGGCTTTCGGTCAGGCCGAAGCGGGCCGAGGTGCTGGCGATGGCGATGTCGCAGCAGGCGACCAGGCCGACGCCGCCGCCGAAGGCCGCGCCATGGACCCGGGCCAGGGTCGGTTTGGGCAGCTCGTCCAGGGTGCGCATCAGCCGGGCCAGGGCCAGCGAGTCCTCGCGGTTATCGGCTTCGCTGGCCGCCGCCATGCCGCGCATCCACTGCATGTCGGCACCTGCCGAGAAGGAGGCGCCGTGGCCGGCCAGCACCACCGCGCGCACCGAAGCATCGTGGCCGGCGGCCTCCAGTGCGGCAGTCAGCTGGGCGATCAGCCCGGCGTCAAAGGCGTTGTGCAGCTCCGGCCGGTTCAGCCAGAGAGTGAGGACGGCGCCGCTGCGCTCGATCTGCAAAGCATCGTTCATGGGATTCCAGGGTCACTCCATACCTGTATGGATCATAGCGGGCCATTGGTCATGGGCCATGACGCGACGCGGGAATGTTAGAATCGAGAACCATTTACATCCAGCAGAGAACGCGCTAGATGACGCTGTCCGAACTGCCGCTGCACACCTCGGCCGTGGTCGAGTCCGTGCAGGACCTGCATGCCAACGATGCCATCGCCCGTCGCTTGCGCGAGCTGGGTTTCGTGAAGGGCGAGGAAGTGCGCCTGGTGGCCAAGGGTCCGGTGGGGGGAGAGCCGCTGCTGGTGCAGGTCGGGTTCACCCGTTTCGCGCTGCGGATCAGTGAAGCCAAGCGGGTCGTGGTCGACGCCGCCAGCCAGGAACGACGCGCATGACTGCTACTGCCACTACCGCCCCCCTGCGCGTTGCGCTGGTCGGTAACCCCAACAGCGGCAAGACCGCACTGTTCAACCAGCTGACCGGCAGCCGGCAGAAGGTTGCCAACTACACCGGCGTCACCGTCGAGCGCAAGGAAGGCCGTCTGCGTGCGCCGTCCGGCCGCGAGTTCGCGGTACTCGACCTTCCGGGCGCCTACAGCCTGCATCCGGCCAGCCTGGACGAGGCGATCACCCGTGACCTGTGCCGGGGCTTCTACCCGGGCGAAGCCGCGCCGGATGTGCTGCTGTGCGTGATCGACGCCACCAACCTGCGCCTGCACCTGCGCTTCGCGCTGGAACTGCGCGAGCTGGGCAAGCCGATGGTGGTGGCGCTGAACATGGTTGATGCGGCCCAGCGCCGTGGCATCCAGGTGGACGTGGCCGCGCTGGAGCGCGAGCTGGGCGTGCCGGTAGTGGAGACCGTGGCGGTGCGCAAGCAGGGCGCCAGGGCCCTGGTCGAACGCCTGGATGCGATGGTCCCGCACCTGGATGCACCGGTGCCGGGCCCGGAAGGTGGCATCGATTACCACGCCAAGGTGCGCGAGATCCTGTCGGTGGCCGTGCGCATGCCGGCGCGGACCGCGAAGATCGACGACGCGCTGGACCGCTGGCTGCTGCACCCGGTGTTCGGCCTGGTCAGCCTGGCGGTGGTGATGTTCCTGATCTTCCAGGCCGTGTACGCCTGGGCGACGCCGCTGATGGACGCCATCGAGGCCGGTTTCGCCTGGCTCGGCGCCTTCGTCGGCAGCGTGCTGCCGGAAGGCCCGCTGGCCAGCCTGCTGACCGACGGCATCATCGCCGGTGTCGGTGGCGTGGTGGTGTTCCTGCCGCAGATCCTGATCCTGTTCTTCTTCATCCTGGTGCTGGAGGAATCCGGCTACCTGCCGCGTGCGGCGTTCCTGCTCGACCGCATGATGGCCGCCGCCGGCCTGTCCGGCCGCTCGTTCATCCCGCTGTTGTCCAGCTTCGCCTGTGCAGTGCCGGGCATCATGTCCACCCGCAGCATCCAGGACCCGCGTGACCGCCTGGCCACGATCCTGGTGGCGCCGCTGATGACCTGTTCCGCACGCCTGCCGGTGTACGCGCTGCTGATCGGTGCGTTCATTCCGCAGAAGACGGTGTGGGGCGTGTTCAACCAGCAGGGCCTGGTGCTGTTCGGCCTGTACGCGGCGGGCATCCTCAGTGCGCTGGCGATGTCGTGGATCATGAAGAAGTGGCGCCGCGACAAGAGCGAGCACCCGCTGATGCTGGAACTGCCGTCGTACCGCCTGCCGCACGTGCGTGACCTGGCGGTGGGCCTGTACGAGCGCGGCATGATCTTCCTCAAGCGCGTGGGTGGCATCATCCTGGCGCTGACCATTCTGTTGTGGGTGCTGCTGTCGTTCCCGGCGGCACCGGCTGGCGCCACCATGCCGGCCATCGACTACAGCTACGCGGGCCAGATCGGGCATGCGATGGAGGTGTTCTTCGCGCCACTGGGCTTCAACTGGCAGATCTGCATCGCGCTGATCCCGGGCCTGGCCGCGCGGGAAGTGGCGGTGTCTTCGCTGGCCACCGTGTATGCGCTGTCGGCGGCCGATGATGATGCGGCCAGCCAGGCACTGACGCCGTTGATCAGCGACGGCTGGTCGCTGGCCACCGCGCTGTCGCTGCTGGTCTGGTACATCTACGCCCCGATGTGCATCTCGACGCTGGCCACCATCAAGCGCGAGACCAACTCATGGAAACAGATGGGCTTCGCTGCGTTCTACCTGTTCGCGGCGGCCTACGTGGCCGCGCTGATCACCTACCAGGTGACCAGGGCGCTGGGAGGCGGCTGATGGATGCCGGGCTGCTGATCCAGTACCTGATCATCGCGGTGGCCGTGCTGGTCAGTGCCTGGGTGGTGCTGAAGAAGCAGTTCCCCGGTACCGTGCGCAAGCTGCGCGGTGCGTTGGCGCTGGCCCTGCTGAAGCCCGGTCGCGCCGCCTGGCTGCAGGCGCTGGGGCGGAAGGTCGCGCCACCGGCGAGCGGAAGTGGCGGTGCCTGTGGCGGTTGCGACAGTTGCGGGCCGACTCCGCCGAAGCGGCACTGACGCTGCTTCTCCTGCGCTGGTGGGTGCGAACCTTGGTTCGCACGCTTCCGGGGTTCAGACCTCTCTGCGGATGATCGCCCGGAAGCGTCCATCCCGATTCAATCGCCGCACCGATTCCCGGTTCCCATGGGTTGCCGCGAAGCCGGCCACGTCGGCAAGGGCATCGAGCAGCAGGCCTTTCAGTCCGTCGCGGTTACCAGCCTGCAGCAGGTCTTCAAGATCCTGCTGGATGAAGGCCCGGCGCAGGCCTGGTGTCTCTTCGATCCGCCAGTCGACGTGGGGCGTGGGAATGCTGGAGCGGTACCTGAAAGCCGTTTCAAGATCGTCAGGTGCGAGGGGATGCTCGAGCAGCTCTGGAAAGTAGAGTCCAGCATTCACATAGAAACCCCGGCTTTCGCTGGCACGCTGGTGATTCACGACAAGCAGGGCGTCATCCAGCAAGCGGTAGCGGGTAGTCGTGGTCCCGGCAAAGCCGGTCTTCCTGGCGCACTTGCTGAAGACAGTCGAGGATTTCATGGGCTTTGCCCGGGCCGGAACAGGGGGGGCACAGCCTTGAGGCGCGGTGCCTGGCGGTCAATTGGCAAACGCGACACGCGGAACACTGGCCACCATTTCATCCACGCATGGCGTGGATCTACCAGGCGCGTGAGCCCAGGTCCGCCGCCAGCGCCAGCCACTTGCTGCGTTGTGCCGCTGTACTGCTGCGTACAGCGCCAAGGCGGCTGACACGCACCGGGCGGATGCCGCAGAACTGCAGGATGGTGGCGCGGATCTGGGCGACGCCCGGGTCGCGGTAGATCCAGCGGTAGTACCAGGGCGGCGTATCCAGCGTGGTGATCACCCGCGCGCTGCGCCCGGCCAGCAGCCGGTCCCACCACACCGAATCGCGCCGGTAGCGGAAGGCGTACCCCGGCAGCAGCACGCGATCGAAGAAGCCCTTCAGCAGTGCCGGCATCGCGCCCCACCAGGTGGGGTAGACCAGCACCAGGTGATCGCAGGCCTCGATCGCTTCCGCGGCGTCCTGCAGGTCGGCTTCCAGCGGCTGGATCTGACGGTAGCCGTGGCGCAGTACCGGGTCGAACTGGAGGTCACCCAGCGCGATCAGGCGTACCTGGTGACCGGCGTTCTCGGCGGCGGTGGCGTAGCGCTGGGCGAGGGCGCCGCACAGGCTGTCGCGGTCGGGATGGCCGAGCAGGATCAGGATGGAACGGGACACGGCAACCTCGGGCAATGGAAAGTGCGCGAGGTTGGGGTCTGCCCCAGGGGCAGAGTCAAACCGGGGTGGTGCAGCCGCTGGGTTCCAGGATGCAGTCGCCGCTGCCGGAGTGCAGCCACTGCTGCAGTTCGTCGCTGACCAGCTGCAGGTCGCGCTCGACCTGTGCCAGCCGCATCCGCTCGTCGGCGATGCGGCCGCGCTGCTGCTCCAGCAAGGCCAGTACCGCTGGCCAGTCGAGCCGTCCATCGCGGCCCTGCAGGCGTGAGATCGCGGCCAGGGTGATGCCCAGCCCCAGTGCCTGACGGATCAGCTGCACCCAGGCCACGTCCTGTTCGCTGTAGTCGCGATAGCGGTTCAGGCGTGGCACCGGCGGCAGTAGTCCGCGCGCCTCGTACAGGCGGATGGCCTTGGCACTGGCGCCGGTCAGGCGGCTGACTTCGGAGATGCGCATCGACTCAGTCCCGCACCAGCCCGCCATCGACCACCAGGTTCTGACCGGTCACCGCGCGCGACCAGGGGCTGGCGAAGAACAGCGCGGCATCGGCGAACTCGGCCGGCGTGGTGACGCTGCGCAGTGGCGTGTTGGCGGCGATGTAGTCGAACACTGCTTCCGGGGTGGCGGCGCTGGCATCGGTGGTGCGCAGCAGGCCGCCCGACAACATGTTCACGGTGATGCCATGCGGGCCGAGGTCGCCGGCCAGGGTACGGGTCAGCGACAGCAGTGCGGCCTTGGCGGCGGTGTAGTCGTGATAGGGCACCACCGGATTCTGGAACAGGTTGGTGCCGATGTTGATCACCCGACCGAAGCGACGGGCCTGCATGCCGGGCAGGGCGGCCTGCACGGTGTTCAGCGCGCCGCGCACGCTGCCCTCGAACTGCGCCTGGAACGCCGGCCAGCCGATGTCGGCGGCGCCGTCGCGGGCATCACCATTGAACGAGAACGCTGCCAGTGCGTTGTTGACTACGGTGGTGACGCCCTGGCCGAAGTGGGCGAGGGCGTGCTGCAGCATTGCATCGACCTCGGCGCGCTCAGTGACATCGGCCGGCAGCGCGATCGCCTGTCCGCCCAGCTCGGCAGCCAGAGCACGTGCAGCGCCTTCGCTTCGGTGGTAGTTGATGATGACGCGCGCGCCCTGCGCGGCGAAGGCGCGGGCGATGTGCTGGCCAAGTCCGCGCCCGGCACCGGTGACCAGCACCAGCTGTTCACTGATCTGCATGAGGGAACTGCCATCCATTGCATGAAAGGGCATGCAGCGTAGCAGCGATGGCGCTTGCCGGAGCGGGCGTGCTGCCGCTAGCCTGCAGGCATGAACCAGACTCCCCTGCGATTGCTCATCCACGGTGCCTCCGGGCGCATGGGCCAGGCCCTGCTGCGGCTGGCCGCCGAACATCCCGAAACCCTGCAGATCGCCGCTGCGGTGACGGGTCGTGCGCCGGCCCAGCGCGTGGTCGATGGCGTACCGTT
Source organism: Stenotrophomonas sp. YJH_SMC_119 (assembly GCF_059368315.1). Lineage (NCBI taxonomy): Bacteria > Pseudomonadati > Pseudomonadota > Gammaproteobacteria > Lysobacterales > Lysobacteraceae > Stenotrophomonas > Stenotrophomonas sp. YJH_SMC_119. Next base: position 40,851 of record NZ_JCAFRP010000016.1, read on the forward strand.
CTTCGCGGCCAGCGAGCTGCCCGGTGCGCCGGCATTCGACGTGGCGATCGACTTCAGCCTGCCGGAGGGTTTCGACCCGATGCTGGCACTGTGCGTGGAACGTGGTGCGGGGCTGGTCTCGGGCACTACCGGCATCTCCAGCACGCAGCGCCAGGCGCTGGAGGCGGCGGCGGCGAGGATCCCGCTGGTCTGGGCCTCGAACTTCAGCCTGGGCGTGGCGGTGCTGGACGAGCTGGTCGAGCGCGCGGCGCAGGCGCTGGCCGGCTGGGACTGTGACATCGTCGAATCGCACCACACCCAGAAGAAGGACGCGCCGTCGGGCACTGCACTGACCCTGGGCGCGGCCGCGCAGCGGGGCGGGGCAGAGCCGCACTACGCCAGCCTGCGTGCCGGTGACATCGTGGGCGAGCACCTGGTGCAGTTCACCGGTCTGGGCGAGCGCATCGAGCTGGTGCATCGGGCCACCAACCGCGACATTTTCGCCCGCGGCGCCCTGTTCGCCGCCCGCCAGCTGCAGGGCCGCGCCCCGGGCAGCTACCGGGTACGGGACCTGCTGCAGTAAGGCGGTAGTGCCGGTCGCTGGCCGGCAGCTTCCGGGCGCCCGAAGGCGTGGGGATAGCCGGCCAGCGGCCGGCACTACCAGGCGGCGGACCGCGCATACGCCGCCGGATTGAAATGAATGCGCAATCGCCCGTTCATGAAGCGCGATAACCGCTGGCGCGAGCGCCCCGGCAGCGCTACAATTCGCACTCGCCGAATCACGAAAGCCGGACCGGTCCCAGACCGCACGTCCGCGCTTTTTTGCAACCGGATTTCCGTGAAGCGCAGGCGTGACTTCGGCAGCCCCCTCGGTAGCCAAAGTGAGATTCCCGTGACCCAAGCCGCAATCCTCGTCCTCGAAGACGGCACCGTATTCGAGGGCGAATCCGTAGGCGCGCCCGGCCTGTCCGTCGGTGAGGTGGTGTTCAACACCGCCATGACCGGCTATCAGGAAGTGCTGACCGACCCGTCCTACGCCCGGCAGATGGTCACGCTGACCTATCCGCATATCGGCAACACCGGCATGACCGACCAGGACAATGAAGCGTCCAAGGTGTGGTCGGCCGGCCTGATCGTGCGCGATGTTCCGCGTCGCCCCAGCAACTGGCGCAGCCAGGTGTCGCTGCAGGACTGGCTGATCCAGCGTGGCGTGGTTGCCATCGCCGGCATCGACACCCGCAAGCTGACCCGCATCCTGCGCGAGAAGGGCGCGCAGAACGGTGCGCTGATGGCCGGCGACATCGACGTGGAAAAGGCACTGGAAGCCGCCCGCAAGTTCCCGGGGCTGAAGGGCATGGATCTGGCCAAGGTCGTCACTACCGAGAAGACCTACACCTGGACCGAGGGCCAGCTGGACCTGGATGCCAATGCCTTCGTCAGCGTGCCGGCCAAGTACAAGGTCGTGGCCTACGATTTCGGCGTGAAGACCAACATCCTGCGCATGCTGGCCGAGCGCGGCTGCGAAGTGACCGTGGTGCCGGCACAGACCCCGGCCGCCGAAGTGCTGGCGCTGAAGCCGGATGGCGTGTTCCTGTCCAACGGCCCGGGTGACCCGGAACCGTGCGACTACGCCATCGAAGCGATCAAGACCTTCATCGACGTGAAGATCCCGACCTTCGGCATCTGCCTGGGCCACCAGCTGCTGGGCCTGGCCTCGGGCGCGCAGACCATGAAGATGGGCCACGGCCACCACGGTGCCAACCACCCGGTGCAGGACCTGGACAGCGGCCGGGTGATGATCACCTCGCAGAACCACGGCTTCGCGATCGATGAAGCGACCCTGCCGCCGACCCTGCGCGTGACCCACCGCTCGCTGTTCGATGGCACCAACCAGGGTGTCGCCCGCACCGACGTGCCGGCGTTCTCGTTCCAGGGCCATCCGGAAGCGTCGCCGGGCCCGACCGATGTCGGCCCGCTGTTCGACCGCTTCGTGGTGCTGATGGAGCAGGCCAAGGCGTGATCAGTACGCCGCCGGCCCCCCGGTGGCGTCGCGATGGACCGTAAACCCCGCATCGCTGCTGCCCCTGGCGCGGCGCTGCGGTTCAAGATTCCTGATCGACAGCGTGCGATCACTCCCCCTTGTCACGCTGTACTGACTTAGAGAAGAAAATGCCCAAGCGCACTGACCTCAAGACCATCCTCATCATCGGTGCTGGCCCGATCGTCATCGGCCAGGCCTGCGAGTTCGACTACTCCGGCGCCCAGGCCTGCAAGGCCCTGCGTGACGAGGGTTACCGCGTGGTGCTGGTCAACAGCAACCCGGCCACGATCATGACCGACCCGGAGATGGCCGATGCCGTCTACATCGAGCCGATCAACTGGCAGACGGTCGAGAAGATCATCGCCAAGGAAAAGCCCGATGCGCTGCTGCCGACCATGGGTGGCCAGACCGCGCTGAACTGCGCGCTGGACCTGGCCGACAATGGCGTGCTGGAGAAGTACAACGTCGAACTGATCGGCGCCAAGCGCGAAGCGATCCGCATGGCCGAAGACCGCGAGCTGTTCCGCGTGGCCATGGGTGAGATCGGCCTGGAATGCCCGACCGCCGCCGTCGCCCACACCCTGGACGAAGCGCTGGAGATCCAGACCCGCGTCGGCTACCCGACCATCATCCGCCCCAGCTTCACCCTGGGCGGCAGCGGTGGCGGCATCGCCTACAACCGCGAAGAGCTGGTCGAGATCGTCAGCCGTGGCCTGGAACTGTCGCCGACCACCGAAGTGCTGGTGGAAGAGTCGGTGCTGGGCTGGAAGGAGTTCGAGATGGAAGTGGTCCGCGATACCGCGGACAACTGCATCATCGTCTGCTCGATCGAAAACCTCGACCCGATGGGCGTGCACACCGGTGACTCGATCACCGTGGCCCCGGCGCAGACCCTGACCGACAAGGAATACCAGCGCCTGCGCGATGCCTCCATCGCCGTGCTGCGCAAGATCGGCGTCGATACCGGTGGCTCGAACGTGCAGTTCGGCATCAACCCGAAGACCGGCCGCGTGGTCGTCATCGAGATGAATCCGCGCGTGTCGCGTTCCTCGGCGCTGGCGTCCAAGGCCACCGGCTTCCCGATCGCCAAGGTCGCCGCCAAGCTGGCCGTGGGCTACACCCTGGACGAACTGAAGAACGAGATCACCGGCGGCCTGACCCCGGCCTCGTTCGAGCCGTCCATCGATTACGTCGTCACCAAGATCCCGCGCTTCGCCTTCGAGAAGTTCCCGGCCGCCGACGCCCGCCTGACCACCCAGATGAAGTCGGTGGGCGAGGTGATGGCGATGGGCCGTACCTTCCAGGAGTCGGTGCAGAAGGCCCTGCGTGGCCTGGAAACCGGCAAGGTCGGTTTCGACCCGACCGGCCTGGACCTGGGCAACGAAGACGACCTGCAGACCCTGCGCCGCGAACTGAAGGCACCGGGTCCGGAGCGCCTGTTCTTCGTCGCCGATGCATTCCGCGCCGGCATGAGCGTGGACGAGATCTACGCGCTGTCGTTCATCGACCACTGGTTCCTGGACCAGATCGAGGAAATCATTGCTGCCGAAGCTGACGTCGCCGCCGGTGGCATCGACGCACTGGACGCCGCACGCCTGCGCAAGCTGAAGCGCGCCGGCTTCTCCGACGCACGCCTGGCGCAGCTGACCGGCACCAACGAAGCCGCCATCCGCGCGCTGCGTCGTGCGCACAAGGTGCGCCCGGTCTACAAGCGCGTGGACTCCTGTGCCGGTGAATTCTCCACCGGTACCGCCTACCTCTACTCGACCTACGAGGACGAGTGCGAGGCCGCGCCGAGCAACCGCGACAAGATCATGATCCTGGGCGGTGGCCCGAACCGCATCGGTCAGGGCATCGAGTTCGACTACTGCTGCGTGCATGCGGCACTGGCGCTGCGCGAGGATGGCTATGAAACCATCATGGTCAACTGCAACCCGGAAACCGTGTCGACCGACTACGACACCTCCGACCGCCTGTATTTCGAACCGCTGACCCTGGAAGACGTGCTGGAAATCGTCGAGCTGGAACAGCCGAAGGGCGTGATCGTGCAGTACGGCGGCCAGACCCCGCTGAAGCTGGCGCGCGCGCTGGAAGCCAACGGCGTGCCGGTGATCGGTACCAGCCCGGATTCGATCGACCTGGCCGAGGACCGCGAGCGCTTCCAGCAGCTGGTCGACAAGCTGGGCCTGAAGCAGCCGCCGAACCGCATCGCCCGCAACGACCAGGAAGCGCTGCTGCTGGCCCGCGAGATCGGCTACCCGCTGGTGGTGCGCCCGAGCTACGTGCTGGGCGGCCGTGCGATGGAAATCGTCTACGGCGAAGCCGACCTGGCCCGCTACGTGCGCGACGCGGTGAAGGTGTCCAACGATTCGCCGGTGCTGCTGGACCGCTTCCTCGACAACGCCGTCGAGTGCGACGTCGACATCATCGCCGACAAGGAGGGCAACGTCCTGATCGGTGGCGTGATGGAGCACATCGAAGAAGCCGGCGTGCACTCGGGCGATTCCTCGTGCTCGCTGCCGCCGTACTCGCTGTCGGCTGAAACCCAGGCCGAGCTGCGCCGCCAGGTGGTGGAGCTGGCCAAGGCCCTGAACGTGGTCGGCCTGATGAACACCCAGTTCGCGATCCAGACCAGCGACGAAGGTGCCGACACCATCTACCTGCTGGAAGTGAACCCGCGTGCCTCGCGCACCGTGCCGTTCGTGTCCAAGGCCACCGGCATGCCGCTGGCCAAGATCGCGGCGCGCTGCATGGCCGGCAAGAGCCTGGCCGAGCAGGGCGCGACCAAGGAAATCGTGCCGGACTATTACTCGGTGAAGGAAGCGATCTTCCCGTTCGCCAAGTTCCAGGGCGTCGACCCGATCCTCGGGCCGGAGATGCGCTCCACCGGTGAGGTGATGGGCGTGGGCCGCAGCTTCAACGCCGCCTTCGCGCGTGCGCAGGAAGCCGGTGGCATCAAGGCACCGCCGGTCGGCAAGGCCTTCGTTTCGGTCCGCGATCCGGACAAGAAACGCGTGCTGCCGGTGGCCAAGGCGCTGCTGGCGCGTGGCTACAGCCTGGTCGCGACCCGTGGCACCGCCGCGTGGCTGCAGCAGCACGGCATGGACTGCGAGATCATCAACAAGGTGGTCGAAGGCCGTCCGCACATCGTCGACTCGATCAAGAACGGCGAGATCGTCTACATCGTCAACACGACCGAAGGTCGCTCGGCGATCAACGACTCGTTCTCGATCCGTCGCGAGGCGCTGCAGCATCGCGTCACCTACTCGACCACCATTGCCGGCGCCAAGGCGCTGGTGGATTCACTGGAATTCCGCGGCACCGGCCCCGTCTGGTCGCTGCAGGAGCTGCACAAGGAGTTGAATGCATGAGAGCCCCCATCACGATGAAGGGCGCGCAGAAGCTGCGCGACGAACTGGATCACCTGAAGTCGGTCAAGCGCCCCAAGGTGATCGCCGCCATCGCCGAAGCACGTGAGCATGGCGACCTGAAGGAGAATGCCGAGTACCACGCCGCGCGCGAGGAACAGGGCTTCATCGAAGGCCGCATCAAGCAGCTCGAAGGCGAGCTGTCGCACGCCGAGATCATCGACGTGAGCAAGCTCAATGCCGGCTCCAAGGTGGTGTTCGGCGCCAGCGTGACGCTGGCCGACGTGGAAACCGACGAAGAGAAGAAGTACCAGATCGTCGGTGACCTGGAGGCGGACATCAAGCAGGGCCTGATCGCGATTTCCTCGCCGGTGGCGCGCGCGATGATCGGCAAGCTGGAAGGTGATTCGATCGTGATCGACGCCCCGGCCGGCCAGCGCGAGTACGAGATCGTCAGCGTCAGCTACGTGGACTGACCCGGTGGCAACGGCGACCCTGCTGTTGCCGGCACGCAGCCGCTTTGCCGCGGCTGCGCTGCCGGACGATGTGGCGCGCGCGCTTGGCCGCGCCACGACGGTGCAGGTCGCACCGGGTGAACGCGCGCAGCTGACGCGCCATTTCACGGTCGCCGCGCCGCAATGGCCGGTGGCCGCGTTGACCCGCCAGCGCGACGTCGGCGATGCCGCTGGCGCCAGCTGGCTGCGTGCCGATCCGGCCTGCATGGTGCCGGACATGCATGGCGCGCGGATGATGGCCTACGGCGAAACGCTGCGACCGACCCTGGCCGACTGCCTGGCCCTGCTGCCGGTGCTGCAGCCGTTGTTCGCCGATGCCGGATTCGTGCTCGACGCACCGGACCCTTCGCGCTGGTACCTGCGCCTGCCGATCGACCTGGCCCTGCCGGACTTCGACAGTCCGGACGAGGTGCTGGGCGATGACCTGTTCTCGCACCTGCCGGAAGGCGAGGTCGGCCGCCGTTGGCGGGCGCTGATGACCGAAGCGCAGGTACTGCTGCACAACCATTCCTGGAACCAGCAGCGCGCCGCGCAGGGACAACAGCCGATCAATTCGCTGTGGTTCTGGGGTGGTGGCGTGATGCCGGTATCGGTCAGCACGCCGCATGCGCAGGTGCGCAGCCGCGATGCGCTGCTGCAGGGCCTGGCTCTTGCGGCTGGCGTAGCCGTGGATGGCGAGCAGGCGGTGGATGCACTGGTTGATCTGCGCCAGCTGCGCTCGCTGCAGCAGCTCGGCAACGATGCGATCCGTCCGCTGCTGGCCGCGCTGAAGCGCGGCGAGCTGCAGCGGCTGGTGCTGGATTTCGAGGACGGCCTGCAGTTCCAGCTGGATCGCGGACAGCGCTGGCAGTTCTGGAAGAAGCCGCGCCAGCTTCACGACTGATCGGGGCCTCGGCCGAGCGGGGTCGGATCCGTTTTCCTAGGGAAAACGGCTCTGACCCCATTTTGTCTATCGATATCTGAAAGATGTGTCGACCAAGGTCGACACCTACCAGCAGCGGCGTGAACCTGTCGAAGGTGGGGCGGTGTCGGATTGCGGGGTGTCAGCCGCATGGATGCGGCTGCCAAGCCTACAGGGACGTACTTGCGGCGTCCCCGCAATCCGACACCGCCCCGCCAACCCACGGACTCCCCGCTGTTGCTGTTGCTTCGGATGTTGCTTCGGCAGGTGCAGGGCGCAGCCCTGCAAACAATCACCTCACCGTGCTGACCACGGTCGGCAGCTGCCAATGCCCACCCGCCACGCCGCGGCACTGCCCGGTGGTGAACTCGCCGCTCTTCACGAATCGCGCGCCATCCCAGGCCCAGTCGTGGCCGGAGAAGCAGTCACCGATGCCGCGTCCACGGAAGCGCCCGCGCAGCGTCGCGTCATCGCGATCAAAGTCCTCCGCGTTGGAGGTCACGAACTTCGCCTGGTACGGCGCCTTGTCCTGCACTACCCAGTAGCCGCTGCTGAAGTTGTAGGCACCCATGAAGCAGCTGGTGCTTGCCAGTACATGCTGGGCGTCCAGTCGCTGGATCTCGATCTCGTCTGTCCCACCCTCGCTCAGGCGGCCGCACTCATCCGGCTTCGGCAGGCTGGCGATCAGTGCCTTGCGCAGGCCCGGTGCGTTCGCCAGTGCCGCGTCCGAGGCGCGCGGTGCCACCAGCGTGCCGCGCATGATCACTGGCACCGGCAACGCCGCAGGCACGCTCGCTTCTGGCTTGTCGCCACGCCGCACCAGCGCACCGGGTGTGCCCAGCCGGCCCTGGGCCTCGTCCATCTTCAGCAGTACGGCCGCTGCACCGCTGTCGGAGATCGGCCACGCCTTGCCCTTGCCGTCGATGATGTCGATGCGTGCGTGGCGCGGCAGCGCGGCGACCAGCGCATCGGTCTGTCCCTGCTGCAGCAGTACTTGATCTCCGTCGCCGGTGTCGCGCACCGGGCCCAGGTCCTTGCCGTTCAGGCGCAGGCGCAGCGCCCCGGTCGGCGTCGCGCTTTCGCCATCCTCGCCATTGCGCAGCCGCGCGAGCACCTTCGTACCCGGGCCGCCCGCGCGTTCCAGCATCAGGCTGAGCAGATTGCCGGGTTGTTCCGGACTGTAGCCGGCGGCGCGGCAGGTGCGGGTGTTGTCACAGGCCAGCGACCAGTCGTTGTGCTGGAACTGCACGCCGGCCTTCGGTTCGGGCGTGGCGGCGTGGGTGGCCGGGGCCATGGCGAGGCCCAGCAGCGCGGGAAGGAGCGTGCGATGCATGCGTTGAAGTCCATTTCCGGGCCGACAAGCATGGAAGATAGGCTGGCAGATTCCAAATGCCAGCGATCGGGGGGGAGCCTCCTGCGGGCAGAGAGATCCGACCCCGCGCTATCATGGGGATGTCTTCCGCAACCCGGCGATGCCGATGTCCCTTGCCGCCGATGCTGCGCAGCCGTCCTCTGATACGCCGATGATCCGCCGCCGCGATGCGGTCGTACCGGGCAGCTGGCCAGACGGCACGCTGCCACTGCTGGCGCGACTCTATGCCAGCCGCGGCGCCGGTACGCCAGAGCTGGCACTGCCGAAGCTGGGCAGCCTCCACGCGCCTGAACTGCTGACCGGTATCGATGATGCGGTGGGTCTGCTGATCGAGGCCATCGCCAACGACAAGCGCATCCTGGTGGTCGGCGATTTCGATTGCGATGGCGCCACCGCCTGTGCGGTCGGCGTGCGTGGCCTGCGCATGCTCGGCGCGCAACACGTCTTCCACGCGGTGCCGAACCGCATGGTGCACGGCTACGGCCTGTCACCTTCTCTGGTGGAGGAGCTGGCCGCGCTGCAGCCGGACCTGCTGGTCACGGTCGACCACGGCATCGCCTGCCATGCGGGCGTGATCGCGGCCAAGGCGCGGGGCTGGCAGGTGCTGGTCACCGACCATCACCTTCCCGGGCCGCAGCTGCCGCCGGCCGATGTCATCGTCGATCCCAATCTCGACGGTGATGCGTTCCCCAGCAAGTCGCTGGCCGGCGTCGGTGTGATCTTCTACGTGCTGATGGCGCTGCGCCGTCACATGCGCGAGGCCGGCGTCTTCGCCGATGGCAAGGGGCCGGACCTGACCACGCTGCTGGACCTGGTGGCGGTCGGCACCGTCGCCGACCTGGTGGCGCTGGATCCGAACAACCGGGCACTGGTCAGCGCGGGCCTGCGCCGTCTGCGCGCGGGGCAGGGCTGCGTCGGCCTGCGAGCGCTGATCGAAGCCAGCGGCCGTGACGCGGCGCGGCTGACCGCCACCGACATCGGCTTCGCACTCGGCCCACGCCTGAACGCGGCGGGCCGGCTGGAAGACATGGCGCTGGGCATCGCGCTGTTGCTGACCGAAGACCCGCGCCAGGCGCGGGAGATCGCGCAGACGCTAGAGCAGATCAACTCGGAACGGCGCGCCGTCCAGCAGTCGATGACTGACGACGCCGAGCAGGCCTTGACCCGCGTGGTGCTGGACATGGCCGGTCAGCGACCGGTCGCGGCCTGCCTGTTCGATGCCGACTGGCATCCCGGTGTGGTCGGCCTGGTCGCTTCGAAGATGAAGGATCGCCTGCATCGCCCGGTGATCGCCTTTGCCCCGGCCGAACCGGGCGCCGACACCCTGCGTGGCTCGGCGCGCTCGATTCCCGGCCTGCACATCCGTGACGCCCTGGCGCTTGTAGACGCGCGCCATCCGGGCCTGATCGAGCGCTTCGGTGGGCATGCCATGGCGGCTGGGCTGAGCATGCGGCTGGATCACGTCGATGACTTCAAGGCCGCCTTCGTCGCCGTGGTGCTGGAGATGCTCGATCCTGCCGCATTGCAGCAGCAGGTGCTCAGTGACGGCGAACTGGCGGCAGATGAGCTGGACCATCGCCACGCCGATGCGCTGCGCCTGGCCGGGCCGTGGGGCCAGGGTTTCCCCGAGCCACTGTTCGACGGCCACTTCGAAGTGGCCAACTGGCGCGTTCTGAAGGAACGCCACCTCAAGCTGGAGCTGCGCCTGCCCGGCGTGCCCGGCACCATCAACGCGATCCACTTCGGTGGCTGGCACGGCAACGCGCCTGGCCGCCACGTGCACCTCGCCTACCGCCTGGCCTGCGACGACTATCGCGGTGGCAGCGCCATCCAGCTGATCATCGAACACTGCCTGCCCGCCTAGAAAAAGGGGACGGAGGGGATTAAGCCGCTTTTGCCTTGTTTGCCAATTGCGACTTAATCCCCTCCGTCCCCTTTTTGGGGGCCCGCCAACCCCGTTACGGTTGCTGGTGCGTTCAACGATCCACGATCCCACTGGAGTCCGGTCATGGTCTTCGCCCGTTGCTGCACTGTGTTGTTGCTGGCCCTTGTGGCCTGGCCCGCTGGCGCGCAGTCGCCGCCGATCTCCCGGCCGCAGGCCAGCACGCCGTTGCTGATTGCCCCGGCTGCCGAGCAGGCGGTCCAACTGCGACACGCCCGCATCGAAGGCGAAGTCCAGGCCGGCGTCGCCCAGACCCGGATCTCCCTGGAATTCCACAACCCGAACCGGCGCGTGCTGGAGGGTGAGCTGCAGTTCCCGCTGAGCGATGGTCAGCAGATCAGCGGCTTCGCGCTGGATATCAACGGCGAGATGCGTGACGCGGTGCCGGTGCCCAAGGACCGCGGCCGCCAGGTGTTCGAGGAGATCGCCCGTCGTGGTGTCGATCCGGGCCTGCTGGAACAGACCGCCGGCAACCAGTTCCGCCTGCGCGTCTACCCGCTGCCGGCCGGTGGCAGTCGGCGTGTGCAGCTGGTGATCCGCGAACCGCTGGCCTTCGCCGGCCAAGGCTGGCAGTGGACGCTGCCGCTGCAGTTCGCCGCCGGTGCAGCCTCGGTTGAACTGAATGTGCATGCTCCCGACGCGGCCACCGCAGGTACTGCGCCATTCCGCATCAGCGCGGGCCAGCTGCAGTGGCAGGGCAAGGGTGCGCAGCTGCCGAAGCAACTCCAGTGGAACCTGCCGGCAGCCCGCCACGCACAGTTGCAGGTGGCGCCCTGGCAGGATGGGCACTACCTGTTGGCACAGCTGCCGGTGGCGGCCAGCAGTACACCCCGCACGTTGCCCAGCGAGATCGGCCTGCTGTGGGACGGCTCCGGTTCGGCGGGGCTGCGCGATCGCACGCGTGAGTTCGCCCTGCTGGATCGCTATTTCGCCGCGCTGGGTGACGGCACCGTGGCCTTGACCGTACTGCGCGATCGCGCCGAGCCGGTGCGTCGATTCCGTATCCGCGCCGGCAACTGGAACGAGCTGCGCGCAGCGTTGCAGGCGGTGCGCCCTGACGGTGCCAGCGCGCTGGCGCAGTGGCAGTCGCAGCCGGGCGTGAAGGAATACCTGCTGGTCAGCGATGGACTGTTGACCTACGGCCCGGAACAGCTGCCGGCGATGGCGCCGGATCAACGCTTGTTTGCGGTCAGCAGCGCCGGTGCGCGCACCGATGCCGTGCGACTGCGTGGTTGGAGCGAAGCGCGTGGCGGCCGCTTCGTTGCGCTGGGCGAGGATGTCGATGCGGCGGCGCGCGAGCTGCTGTCTTCGTCGCTGGATGTGCAGGTCGATGCGGGGCGCGGCGTGCAGGACGTGGTGATCGATCGTCGCAGTGAAGCCCAGGGCTGGTTGTGGCTGCATGCACGACTGGCGGCCGACAGTGTGCCGATGCGGGTGCGCGTGGGTGGCGGCGAATGGCAGGCGCTGCCCGCCACGCAGAAGAGTGAAGGCGGCGAGCTGCTGGCCGGCTTGTGGGCGCAGGCGCGCCTGCAGCAGCTGGCCGCCGACCGCCGTGGCAACCGCGAGGCGATGCAGCGGCTGTCGCAGCAGTTTGGCCTGGTCGGCCCGGACACCTCGCTGATCGTGCTGGAGACGTTGGAGGACTACCTGCGCTATGCGATCCGCCCTTCGGGCACGCTGCGCGCCGGGTACGACGCCAGGTTTGCAGTGCAGGTAAGAGATCGCGCCGCTGCTGATCGCCAGCGCCTGGATGAGGTGGCGGCACGCTGGAAGGAGCGCCAGCAGTGGTGGAGCCGCAGCTGGCCGAAGGGTGTGCCACCGCAGGCGAAGGGCGGGGCACTGGAAGTGGCCTCGGCGGACCATGCGATGGAATCGGCGCCGGTGGCGATGCTCGCCGCGCCGGCCCCTGCGGCACCGCCCGCCCCGGCACCGATGGCCGCCGCCGCCGAGCAGCGCATGGAAGCCAGCAGCGCGCGTGCACGTCGCTCGGCGCCTGCATCGAACAAGGCCCTGGATTCAATCACGGTCACGGGTGGCCGTGTCGCTGCGCCCGCTGCCGCCAACGACGGCCAACTCGGCATCCAGCTGGCGGCCTGGCAGCCAGACTCGGCCATCGCCCGGCGTCTGCGCCAGGGCCCGCCGTCGCAACTGTATGACCGCTACCTGGCCGAGCGCGATGCCCACGCCGACAGCAGCGCCTTCTTCCTTGATGTGGCCGACCTGCTGCTGGCGCAGGGTCAGCGCGACCTGGCACTGCGCGTGCTGTCGAACCTGGCCGAGATGGACCTGGACAACCGGCACCTGCTGCGCGTGCTCGGTTACCGGCTGATGCAGGCTGATGCCCCCGCACTGGCGGTGCCGGTGTTCGAGCAGGTGCTGGCGATGGGCCAGGAAGAGCCGCAGAGCTTCCGCGACCTGGGCCTGGCACTGGCAGCGGCCGGCAAGCCGCAGCAGGCGCTGGCGCCGCTGTACCAGGTGGTTGTGCGGCCATGGGACAGGCGTTTCGATGGCATCGCCCTGATCGCATTGGATGAACTGACCAACCTGGTGGCCCGCAGCACGCCCCGGCTGGATACCACCAGCATCGACCCGCGCCTGCTGCAGGCAATGCCGCTGGACCTGCGCGTGGTGCTGTCGTGGGATGCCGACAACAGCGACATGGATCTGTGGGTGACCGACCCGAACGGCGAGCGCGCCTACTACGGCAACCGCCTGACCTACCAGGGTGGGCAGATGTCGGAGGACTTCACCGGTGGCTATGGCCCCGAGCAGTTCTCTCTGCGCAACGCCAAGCCAGGCAAGTACAAGGTGGAAGCGAACTACTTCGGGAGCCGCCAGCAGCTGGTGACCGGCGCGACGACCCTGATGCTGCGCTTGACCACCCATTGGGGCACGGCCAGGCAGAAGGACCAGATGGTGACGATGCGCCTGAAGGATCGCGCCGAAGCCGTGCTGGTGGGCGAGTTTGAGGTGCGTTGACCGCTCGGACGTCCGCGTAGCGTCGAGCTTGCTTGACTGCTTTGATGTAGAGCCGGGGCCATGCCCGGCTCACGGCACAGGCAGCCGAGCCTCGGCGCGGCTCTACAACGCCACGGTGCGCGCCTTTGACGCCGCTGGCGGATCGGCACGCAGGCCGAACAGGGGCCGCAGCCAGCGGCAGCGACGGATCAGCAGCTCGTGGATCAGCAGGCAGCCGCCGACGGTGCCGCCCAGCAGCAGTGCCGGTTCCAGCCATGGGCCCAGCTGCAGCGGTCTGAACCAGAACAACAGCACGATGATCAGGCTCTGGTGCAGCATGTACCAGGGATAGATCGCCTCGGTGCAGTACGGCAGCCAGCGGAACGGGCGGTCGAGGAAGACCTTTCCCCAGCCGAGGATGCTCAGCAGCGCGGTCCAGACGTAAAGCGACTGGCTGGCCCGGCCCTGCAGGTCCCAGAACGGTTCGGGCCATTGCCGCAGCGGGGAGTCGGCGGGCAGCACCTGGCCGAGGATGCGCAACCCCAGATACCAGCCAACGGCAGCAAGCGCCAGCCACAGCGTGGTGCGGCGCAGGGCGACCACGCGCTGCCAGAACACCGGCTCACGGCCCAGCAGGTAGCCGGCCAGGAATACCGTTGCGTACTTCGCGTGCTGGTACCAGTCGCTGAGCAGGGCATTGGTGGACGGGTAGATCGGCTCCAGCCAGATCACCCAGGCCAGCAGCAGGGCGGACGGAAGGCCGATCAGCAGCATCGGCGATGCTGCGCAGAACGCCACCGCGCGGCGCACCACCGCCGTTCCCAGCAACGGCATCAACAGGGCCAGGGCCAGCGTGTAGTTCCAGAGATACGCCAGGTACCACAGATGGTTCCAGGTGATGCCGTACTGCCAACCGGCGAAACTCCCTTCCGGCCATGGCCGCACCTGCCAATAGCGCAGCAGGAAGTGGCCGAAGCCGGGTGCCACGTGGCCGTTGGCTACGCCTTCGCAGTAGGGCTGGATCGGCACGATCACGAACATGCCGAACAGCAGCGGCAGCAGCAGCCGCCAGGTGCGCAGGCCGGCGAAGCGCAGCAACCTGCCTTCCGGCCGCATCAGCGCGATGGCGATACCCGAGATCAGGAACAGCAGCGACATCCGCCAGCGGTTGACGAACAGCATCGGCCACTGCAGCCATTCGGCGGTATGCACGCTCTTGAGGTGAAAGCCCCAGTCGTCCACGTAGGCCATGGCGGTGTGGTAGAGGATCAGCAGGGCGAAGGCGAACACGCGCAGGGCGTCGATGTCGTAGCGTCGGGTCATGGTGGTGGTGTGCCGGAGAGTCGAGCCAAGGTGACGCCGTCCGGTCCGTGCGGCGACCGGCAAGGGGCCGCTGGAACCGACGCAGTGACCAATGGCGGGGGTGGTGGGACCAATGGAGCCGCTACCCTTGGTCCCTTGAGGCAGGCTGGAGCACCGCAACGACATGGATGCAGCAATGACCCAGGGCCGACCATCGCGCTGGCGTACTTCAACCCGCCTGCTGGTATGGGCGGCGATCCTGTCGGCCTCGGCAGTGACCAATGCGCTGGTGGAAGTGATGGACGCCAGTCGCCGCGGCGCCGATCTCGGGCTGTGGGAGCCGATGATCTGGGAGTTCAGCAGCCTCGGTCTGATCCTGTTGACCCTGCCGTTGCTGTGGTAGGGCTGCGAGCGCTGGCCGCTGCATGCTGATACCTGGAGGCGGCGGTTGCCACTGTATCTGCTGGCCAGCGTCGGCTGGTCGCTGCTGCACGTGGTGGGGATGATGCTGCTGCGGCATCTGGCCTACGCGTCGCTGGGCTACCGCTACCAGGACGATGCCGGCTGGCTGGAGCGCTTTGCCTACGAATACCTGAAGGATGTGCGCACGTTCGCGATGTTCGTGGCCCTTGAGCACTTTGCCAGCTGGTTCGGCAGGCGCAGGCAGGGCGAAGCGAGCCTGCTGGCCGAGCCCGACGTCGG
The DNA here is from genome assembly GCF_059368315.1 of Stenotrophomonas sp. YJH_SMC_119. NCBI lineage: Bacteria > Pseudomonadati > Pseudomonadota > Gammaproteobacteria > Lysobacterales > Lysobacteraceae > Stenotrophomonas > Stenotrophomonas sp. YJH_SMC_119. The sequence goes on from NZ_JCAFRP010000016.1 coordinate 55,931, forward strand.
CCCGCCGGTGGAGCCGGTCGAGCGCCCCCAGCACTTCCTGGTGCGCAAGCTGGGCAAGGAATTCCTGGTCGCCACCGCAGATGTGGAGTACGCGCAGTCGGCGGGCAACTACGTGAACCTGCGGGTGCGCGGCCACGACTACCCGCTGCGGATCACTATGGCGGTGCTGGAGCAGCGGCTGGACCCGGGCGAGTTCCTGCGCCCGCATCGCAGCTGGCTGATCAATCGCGGCCAGTTGCGCTCGATCGAGCCGCTGGACGGAGGCGAGGCCCTGCTGCACATGGCCGATGGAGCCAAAGTGCCCTGCAGCCGGCGCCAGCTGCCGGTCCTGCGGCAGGCGCTGGGCGGCGCGGGCGCGGGTAGAGTCGACTGTTGGTCGACTATCGCGCGCAGCGCGGGCTCCACCGCAACCTGAATGAAAAGCAGTCGACTACAGTCGACTCGGCGGGTCTACCAGTGGTTGGCTCCCAGCGGCAGGCCTGGTCCCTCATTCCGGGCGCCCCCGGCCTGCGGTATCATTGGCAGTCATCTTTTGAATGCATAACCGCCGACATGATCGAACTGAATCCTGTCCGCCAGCGCATCACCGATCTGACCGATCGCGTGCTGTCGCTTCGGGGGTATCTTTGACTACGACGCCAAGAAAGAGCGTCTTGAAGAAGTAACGCGGGAGCTGGAAAGCCCCGACGTCTGGAACAACGCTGAGTACGCCCAGAACCTGGGCCGCGAACGTTCCAGCCTGGAAAAGACCGTGGGCGGCATCGCCTCGGTGCTGGATGGCCTGAACGACGCCACCGAACTGCTCGAGCTGGCCGAGTCCGAGCAGGACGAGGACACCGCACTGGCGGTGGTCGCCGACCTGGACAAGCACCAGGCGCACGTGGAAAAGCTGGAGTTCCAGCGCATGTTCTCCGGCGAGATGGACAATGCCGCTGCGTTCGTCGACATCCAGGCCGGTGCCGGTGGCACCGAAGCCCAGGACTGGGCCGAGATCCTGCTGCGCATGTACCTGCGCTGGTGTGAATCGCGCGGCTGGAAGACCGAGCTGATGGAAGTCTCCGGTGGTGACGTCGCCGGCATCAAGTCGGCCACGCTGCGCGTGGAAGGCGACTACGCCTATGGCTGGCTGAAGACCGAGACCGGCGTGCACCGCCTGGTGCGCAAGTCGCCGTTCGACTCGGACAACCGCCGCCACACCAGCTTCACCTCGGTGTTCGTGTCGCCGGAAATCGATGACAACATCGACATCACCATCAATCCGGCCGACCTGCGTACCGACGTGTACCGTTCGTCGGGTGCCGGTGGCCAGCACGTCAACAAGACCGAGTCGGCGGTGCGCATCACCCACATCCCGACCAACATCGTCGTGGCCTGCCAGACCGGCCGCAGCCAGCACCAGAACCGCGACAACGCGATGAAGATGCTGGCCGCCAAGCTGTACGAGCTGGAGATCCAGAAGCGCAACGCCGAAAAGGACGCCGTGGAAGCGACCAAGTCCGACATCGGCTGGGGCAGCCAGATCCGCAATTACGTGCTCGACCAGAGCCGTATCAAGGACCTGCGCACCGGCATCGAGCGTTCGGATACGCAGAAGGTGCTGGACGGCGACCTGGACGAGTTCGTCGAGGCCAGCCTGAAGGCCGGCCTGGCCGTGGGCTCCAAGCGCGTCGATGCCTGATCGGCGCGCCTGCGCGGATGTCGTCACCCTCGTGCGCAACGCCGAGGGTGGCTGATCACGCTTCCGGTAGAGCCGAGCCCATGCTCGGCTGCTGTTGGCGCAGTAGCAGATGCGTCGAGCATGGCTCGACGCTACAACGGGTACGGCGGTAGCGATGATGCGCAGCGAAAGTGAACGCAAGGAACTCGGCGGCTTTCTCAAGGCCTGCCGCGCCCGTGTCGACCCCGCCACGCTCGGCCTGCCGGCCGGGCGGCGGCGCACCCCAGGCCTGAAGCGCGAGGAAGTCGCGCTGGCGATCGGGGTGAGCGTCAGCTGGTACACCTGGATCGAGCAGGGCCGTGAAGTGCGCGCCTCGCCCGAGGTGCTGGAGCGCCTGGCGCAGGTGCTGCGCATGAGCGACGACGAACGCGCCTACGCGTTCGCGCTGTCCGGCTACGGCGTGCCGCTGGAATCACCGGACGAGAGTGTGACCGACGGCCTGCGCCAGCTGGTGGAGGCGATGCAGCCGATCCCGGCGTACGTGCGCAACACCCGCTTCGACATCCTGGCCTGGAACCCGGCCATCGCCGATCTGTTCGTGGACTACAGCCAGCTGGCGCCGCACGAGCGCAATACGCTGCGGCTGATGTTCCTGTACCCGCCGTACCGCACGCTGATCCTCAACTGGGAAGAAATGACCCGCGGCCTGCTGGCAGGCTTCCGCGCGGCGATGGCGCAGGCGCCGGACAAGGCTCCGTTCCTGGCGCTGGTCGAGGACATCTCGGCGCACAGCGAGGAGTTCCGCCAGTGGTGGCCGGAGCACGATGTGCGTCGGTTCGATGAAGGTGCGAAGAAGTTGAACCATCCCACGCGCGGGTTGCTGGACCTGCAGTACGTGGCGCTGGTGCCGGAGAGCCGGCATGACCTTTCCCTGGTGACCTACCTGCCGCGGAAGTAGGGGGGTGTTCGGCAGGGCTGCGCCCTGCACCCGCAGAGGCCGAAGCGACAGCAACGGCAACAGCAACAGCGGACTATCCGAGGGATGGCGGGGTGGTGTGGGTTGACAGGACACGCCGTAAACCCGTCCATGGGGGCTCGATGGCGCCATCCATGGCGCCAACGGTCCTGCCAACCCACACCACCCCACCTCAGACAGATTTCGCGCGGTTGTTGGCAACTGCGGCTTTGTTCCGCGCGGCTGTTGGTAGGTGTCGACCTTGGTCGACACGATTTTTCTCTCAGATATCGAATGAGTCATCCACGCATGGCGTGGATCTACTGTGTCGACCAAGGTCGACACCCACCAACAGCAACGCACAGCGCCGTCCCGACAGATCGCAGAACTCTGTCGAAGGCGGGGTGGGTCCGGTTGAGGGGGCGTGAGCCGCATGGATGCGGCGACCGAGCTTACATGGATGTACTTGCAGCGTCCCCCGCAACCGGACCCACCCCGCCAACCCACGGAATGCCAGCTTCTGCCGTTGCCTTGGCTTGAAGCCTCTGCGGGTGCAGGGCGCAGCCCTGCCGATAACCCCATTCAGGCAGGTAAGTGCAGGTCACAGGATAAGCAGACGCCTTGTTGCCTCCGCCATTCGGGTCCACATTCCTGTGCAGGAGACGGGCCACCGCCCGTTGTCGAGACAACAGGAGCCCTGCATGTCCGCTGCCCCCACCACCGCCATTTCCCGCGATCCGGCCACCGGCCAGCAGATCGCCAGCCATCCCTTCGCCACCGACGCCGAGCTGGAAACAATCCTGGACCGCGGCCAGGTCGGCTTTGCGGCCTGGAGCGTCAAGAGCCTCGAACAGCGCGCAGACGTACTGCGTGCGATGGCCGCGGTGCTACGCCGTGACCGTGAAAAGCTGGCCGCGCTGGCTACCGCCGAAATGGGCAAGGTCCAGGCAGAAGCGCTGGCCGAAATCGAGAAGTGTGCTGTGCTGTGCGACTGGTACGCCGACAACGGTGCGCAGTTCCTGCGCGACGAACCGACCCAGGTGCCCGACGACAAGGCTTACGTGTCCTACCTGCCGCTGGGCGTGGTGCTGGGCATCATGCCGTGGAACTTCCCGTACTGGCAGGTGATGCGCGCGGCGGTGCCGATCCTGATGGGCGGCAACGGCTTCCTGCTGAAGCCGGCCGAGAACATCGTCGGTACCGCGCAGCTGCTCGACGCCGCCTGGCGCGATGCCGGCTTGCCGGAGGGCACCTTCATCGCGGCCAACATCAGCCGCGAGGGCACCAGCCGCGCGATCGCCGATGACCGCATCGCCGCGGTGACCCTGACCGGCAGTGTGGCCGCCGGTCGCAGCATTGCTGCCCAGGCCGGGCAGGCGCTGAAGAAGGTGGTGCTGGAACTGGGCGGTTCCGATCCGTTCATCGTCCTGGCCGATGCCGATCTTGATGCGGCCGTCGATGCGGCGGTGGCCTCGCGCTTCCAGAACACCGGGCAGGTCTGCATCGCCGGCAAGCGCATCATCGTCGAAGACGCGGTCTACGATCGTTTCGTGGCGCAGTTCTGCCAGAAGGTGCAGGCACTGACCATTGGCGACGGCCGCGACCCGGCGAACCGCATCGGCCCGATGGCGCGCCAGGATCTGCTGGAGCAGCTCGACGCGCAGGTACGTGCTTCGGTCGACGCCGGTGCGCAGCTGCTGGTCGGCGGTCACCAGCTGGATCGTCCGGGTGCGTTCTATGCACCCACCGTGCTGGCCGGGGTTGAGCCGGGCATGCAGGCCTTCGACACCGAAACGTTCGGGCCGGTGGCCTCGATCAGCCGCGCCCGCGACGCCGACCATGCGGTGGAACTGGCCAACCAGAGCGAGTTCGGCCTCAGCGGCAACCTGTGGAGTGGCGACCGCGCCCGTGCCATGCAGCTGGCGCGCCGGCTGCAGACCGGCGGTGTATTCGTCAACGGCTTCTCCGCGTCCGATCCGCGCGTGCCGATCGGCGGCGTGAAGAAGAGCGGCTTCGGCCGTGAGCTCTCGCACTTCGGCATCCGCGAATTCGTCAACGCGCAGACGGTGTGGTTCGACAAGCGTTGACGCGCAGCTTCCATCCTCCCTGCAACGATCCACCATCAGTCCAGCGAAAAGGACGGCATTCCAATGTCCAAGGGTTCAGATCTGCTTGTCGCCGCACTTGAGAACGAAGGCGTCGAGCGCATTTTCGGCATTCCCGGCGAAGAAAATCTCGACGTGGTCGAGTCGCTGCGCCATTCCAGCATCGAGCTGGTCATCACCCGCCATGAGCAGGCGGCGGTGTTCATGGCGGCCACCTATGGCCGCCTGACCGGCAAGCCGGGCGTGTGCCTGGCCACGCTCGGCCCCGGCGCGCTGAATTTCACCACCGGCGCCGCGTATGCGCTGCTTGGCGCATGGCCGGTCATCATGATCACCGGGCAGAAGGGCATCGTCGCCAGCAAGCAGGCGCGCTTCCAGATCGTCGACATCGTCAGCACGATGAAGCCGCTGACCAAGCTGGCGCGGCAGATCGTCTCGGCGCGCACCATCCCGACCATCGTGCGCGAGGCGTTCCGTGTCGCCCAGGAAGAGCGTCCGGGCCCGGTGCTGCTGGAGCTGCCCGAAGATATCGCGGCCGATGAGGTCGAGGGCGTGGCGCTGATCCCGCCGCACGCGGTGGATCGTCCCATTGCCAGTCCGGAGGCGCTGGATCGGGCGGCGGAGATCATCCGCAACGCCAAGCGCCCCCTGCTGATGATCGCCTCGGCGGCGTCGCGGCCGCAGTCCAGCGAAGCGCTGTCGGCGTTCGTGTTGCGCGCCGGCATTCCGTTCTTCACCACGCAGATGGGCAAGGGCGCGGTGGCCGGTGGTTCGGGCCTGTACATGGGCACCGCGGCGCTGACCGAGCGCGATTACGTGCACATGGCGATCGACCAGGCGGACGTGATCGTGACCATCGGCCACGAGGTCACCGAGAAGCCGCCGTTCGTGATGCGCCCGGGTGGGCCGACCGTGATCCATATCGGCTACTCGCAGGCGGCCGTGGAGCAGGTGTACTTCCCGCAGGTGGAAGTGATCGGTGACATCGGTCGTTCGCTGACCCAGTTGGCCGATCGTATCGAAGGCGCGGTGCCGAACGCTGACGCGCTGCTGCCGCTGCGCGCGACCATTCTGGAACACCTGGCTGACCGAGCCGAGGAGGCTGGATTCACGCCTCAGCGGCTGGTGCACGACGTGCGCCAGGTGATGCCGCCGGACGGCATCGTGGCGCTGGACAACGGCATGTACAAGATCTGGTTCGCGCGCAATTACCGCACCCAGGTGGCCAATACGCTGCTGCTGGACAATGCGTTGGCGACCATGGGCGCGGGCCTGCCGTCGGCGATCATGGCTTCGATCCTGTACCCGCAGCGGCGGGTGCTGGCGGTGTGCGGCGATGGCGGGTTCATGATGAACAGCCAGGAGCTGGAGACCGCGCGTCGGCTGGGCCTGAACCTGGTGGTGCTGATCCTCAACGACGGCGCCTACGGCATGATCCGCTGGAAGCAGGCGGTAGATGGCTTCACCGACTACGGCATGACCTTCAGCAACCCGGATTTCGTGAAGTACGCGGAAGCCTACGGCTGCAAGGGCCACGAGGTGCCCGCCATCGAGCAGTTCATCCCGACGCTGGAGGCGGCCTTCAACGAGGGCGGGGTGCACCTGGTGTCGGTGCCGGTGGACTATTCGGAGAACCAGCGGGTGCTGGTGGACGAGCTGCGGCAGGCGTTCCCCGGGACCGGTTGACGCCGGGACGAGCGCCAACCAAGGTTGGCGACTACCGGGGCATCGGTTCCCCGGAATCCGGTAGGTGTCGACCTTGGTCGACACACGGACCGCCAACCAAGGTTGGCGGCCATCTGGGCGGGCCCGGCCCAAGGCCGGGGCAGGGCGGTTTTGGTATGCTGGGCAACCGGCTGTGCCGGGTGCAACATCCCCCCTCACTACACGATTCCCGCAGATCCATGAGCGAAGCTACCGATACCCCCCCCGTTGACGAAAACAAGTTGATCGCCGAGCGCCGCGAGAAACTCAAGACGCTGCGTGGGCAGGGCATCGCGTACCCGAACGACTTCCGTCGCGAGGACTTCGCCGGCCGCCTGCAGGAAGAATTCGCCGATGCCGAGACCTGGACCGCCGAGGCGCTGGAAGGCAACGGCCGCCAGGTGAAGATGGCCGGCCGCCTGATGGCCAAGCGCATCATGGGCAAGGCCAGCTTCGCGCAGATCCAGGACGAGTCCGGCCGCATCCAGCTGTTCCTGCAGGGCGCGGTGCTGGGCGATGCCTACACGGCCTTCAAGGGCTGGGACGTGGGCGACATCATCGCCGTCGAAGGCGGCCTGACCCGTACCAAGACCGGCGAACTGTCGGTCAAGGCCGAGTCGATCCGCCTGCTGACCAAGTCGCTGCGCCCGCTGCCGGACAAGTGGCACGGCCTGGCCGACGTCGAGCAGCGCTACCGCCAGCGTTACGTCGATCTGATCGTGACCCCGGAATCGCGCGCAGTGTTCATCAAGCGCTCGAAGATCATCCGCGCCATGCGCGCGTGGCTGGACAACCGCGACTTCCTGGAAGTCGAGACGCCGATGATGCATTACATCCCCGGCGGCGCGGCGGCCAAGCCGTTCACCACCCATCACAACGCGCTGGACCTGGACCTGTACCTGCGCGTGGCGCCGGAGCTGTACCTCAAGCGCCTGACCGTGGGTGGCCTGGAGCGTGTGTACGAGATCAACCGCAACTTCCGCAATGAAGGCGTCAGCACCCGCCACAATCCGGAATTCACCATGATGGAACTGTACGAGGCCTATGCCACGTACAACGAAATCATGGACCTGACCGAGGGTGTGATCCGTGATGTGGCCAAGGCCGTGAACGGTGGCACCGAAGTGGAATGGGACGGCGCGAAGATCGACCTGGGCCCGGCGTTCCGCCGCTGGCGCATGGATGAGGCAGTGCGCCACCACAACCCGGAAATCTCGGCCGCTGATTGCACTGACCGCGATGCGCTGCTGCGCCATTGCGAGCGCTTGAAGATCCGCGTCAAGCCGTCCTACGGCTGGGGCAAGCTGTTGCTGGAGATCTTCGAGGCCACGGTCGAGCACACCCTGATCCAGCCGACCTTCATCACCGACCATCCGGTCGAGGTCTCGCCGCTGGCCCGTGCCAATGACAACGACCCGGGCTACACGGATCGCTTCGAGCTGTTCGTCAACGGCAAGGAGCTGGCCAACGGCTTCTCCGAACTGAACGACCCGGAAGACCAGGCCCAGCGTTTCCAGGCCCAGGTGGCCGCGAAGGAAGGCGGCGACGACGAGGCGATGCATTACGACGCCGACTACATCCGTGCGCTGGAGTACGGCATGGCCCCGACCGGCGGGCTCGGCATCGGCGTTGATCGCCTGGTGATGCTGCTGACCGGCAGCAGCTCGATCCGTGACGTGCTGCTGTTCCCGTACATGCGTCCGGAGCAGTAAGTCGTCTTTTTGACTCCCGTTTGTGCGCGCCGTCGCGAAATGAGACGGCGCGATTGACGCCTCCCGCGCTCGGCGTATCGTTAATGCACTACCTTGACGTCTGTTATGGCTTGATCGGCGCCAGGGGGAGTGCGCATTGTGGAGAGTCCGCTTCACAATGTGATGACGATCATGAACCGGGACGCATGACACGGGAGTCGGGCCGATGCAGGGTGCGAGCGTTCGCAGCAGCAGGGTATCCTCGCCTGCTGATGATCCAGCATGGTCGAGAAACCAGGCGGAGTACGCGTTGAACATCGTCATTGTTGACGACCAGACGTCCGCGCGGACGATGCTGCGTCACGTCATCGAAGACATCGCGCCGGAACTGAGCGTGTATGACTTCGGTGATCCGCTGACCGCATTGGCCTGGTGCGAGGCGCACCCGGTCGACCTGCTGCTGCTCGATTACCGCATGCCGGAGATGGATGGGCTGGAGTTCGCCCGTCGATTCCGTCGCCTGCCCAAGCACCGCGATATCCCGGTGATCCTGATCACCGTGGTCGGCGACGAGCCGATCCGCCAGGCGGCGCTGGAAGCGGGGGTCATCGACTTCCTGGTCAAGCCGATCCGCCCGCGCGAACTGCGCGCGCGCTGCTACAACCTGCTGCAACTGCGCCAGCAGACCGAGAACGTGAAGCAACGTGCGTTGTCGCTGGAGCAGCGCCTGCTGGCCAGCATGCACGAGGTCGAGGAACGCGAACGCGAGACCCTGTCGCGATTGGCCCGGGCGATCGAGTTCCGTGATGCCGGCACCAGTGCCTATCTCGAACGCATGGCGCGCGTTGCGGGGCTGATCGCCGAGCAGCTTGGCCTGCCCGAAGACGACGTGCGCCTGATCGAGATGGCGGCGCCGCTGCATGACATGGGCAAGATCGCCATTCCCGACGCGGTGCTGCTCAAGCAGGGCAAGCTCAATGACGAGGAGCTGGCGATCATGCGCCGGCACCCACGCATCGGCCACGAGCTGCTGAGTGGCAGCCAGAACCGTTTCATCCAGGTGGGCGCGCTCATCGCGCTGCGCCATCACGAGCGCTATGACGGCAGCGGCTATCCCGACGGCCTGGTCGGCGAAGCGATTCCGCTGGAAGCGCGGATCGTTGCTGTCGCCGACGTCTTCGATGCGCTGATCTCGCCCCGTCCGTACAAGGAAGCATGGACCATGGAAGCCACTCTGGCTTATCTGTACGCCCAGCGTGGGCGACTGTTCGATCCGCGCTGCGTGGATGCGCTGATGCGCGGCCACCAGCAGTTGATGGATATCTGCGCCCAGCACTCGACGGCATCGACGCGACCGGGTGGGTGACATGCAGGACCTGTTCGCGCGCGTGAGGCGTCGGCTGGCGCAGCGTCCGGATTCGGAACATGGCCAGGCGATCGTGCGGGTGGTGCTGATCTCGCTGATCCTGGTCTATGTTCTGTTGTCCGGCGCCCGCCTGCACCGGCTGGATCAGTACCAGGGCGCGCTGGCAACGGCGGTGACCGGGCTGGGCCTGTCGCTGCTGTTGTTCGGCTGGCTGCTGTGGAAGCCGCAGCGCTCGGACCCGCGGCGGGTGGCCGGGATGCTGGCCGATTACGGCCTGATTGCGATCGGCATGATCCAGATGGGTGAGCCGCTGGCGTGGGTGTATGCGGTGGTGATGTGGGTCACGGTGGGCAACGGCCTGCGTTTCGGGCCGCGTTACCTGACCGCTGCCATCGTGCTGGCGATGGTCAGTTTCGGCACTACCGTGCTGTTGACTCCCTATTGGCAGGCCAACCTGGGGCTGGCCATTTCCCTGTGGTTGGGGTTGCTGGCAGTACCGTTGTGCTGCTCCTCCCTGCTGCGCCGAAGGATGCGACATCCGACCATGGATACGATTCCCGCCGCTGGATCCGACAAGCGCTCGCTGTTGGCCCGCTTCAAGCAGCGCCTGTCCGGGCGCGAGGACAGCGAGCACGCGCAGAACCTGATCCGCATCATCATCACGGCACTGTTCATCAGCTATCTCGGCTGGCGCTCGCTGAGCGGCGGCGGTGAGGCGCTGACGGCGACGTGGCTGATCCTCGCCTTCGAGCTGACCATTTCCGCCGGCCTGCTGACCGCGATCCTGGTCAATCCGGGCGTGTCGCATGTGCGCCGCGTGATCGGCATGCTGACCGATTACACCTGCATGGCCTGGATCATGACCATCCAGGGCGAGCCGGCCGCACCGCTGTATGCGGTGATGCTGTGGGTGACGATCGGCAACGGCATGCGCTACGGCAGCACCTACCTGCGCGTGGCCACGGCCATGGGCTGCCTGGCCTTCCTGTGCACGGTGATGCTGTCGCCGTACTGGCGCGGCCACGATTATCTGGGCTGGGGCCTGCTGCTGGGCCTGGGCGCGATTCCGCTGTACTTCGATTCGCTGCTGCATGCCTTGACCCGGGCGGTGGCCGAGGCGCGCCAGGCCAACGAAGCCAAGAGCCGCTTCCTGGCCAACATGAGCCATGAGTTCCGCACGCCGTTGAACGGGCTGGCCGGCATGACCGAAGTGCTGGCCACCACCCGCCTGGACGACGAACAGCGCGAGTGCCTGAACACCATCCAGGCCTCGACCCGCAGTCTGCTGGCGCTGGTGGAAGAGGTGCTGGACATCTCCGCGATCGAAGCCGGCAAGGTGCGCGTGGAGTGGCACGAGTTCGCGCTGGCCGACGTGCTGCAGGCGATCAACCTGATCCTGACCCCGCAGACCCGCTCCAAATCGCTGGATTATCGCGTGCAGGTGGACGACAACGTGCCGCCGCGCCTGCTCGGGGATGCCGGGCATCTGCAGCAGATCCTGCTGAACCTGATGGGCAACGCGGTCAAGTTCACCGACAGTGGCTACGTGCATCTGCGCGTGTCCAGCCCCGATGCGCTGGGCAGCGAGCGGATGCGCCTGCGGTTCGAGATCGTCGATACCGGCATCGGCGTGCCGGTGGCGTTGCGCGGACGCCTGTTCAATGCGTTCGAGCAGGGCGATGTCGGCCTGGCCCGTCGCCATGAAGGCACCGGTCTGGGCACCGCCATTGCCAAGGGCCTGGTCGAGTCGATGGGCGGGCAGGTCGGCTATGCGCCGAACAGCCCGCGCGGCAGCGTGTTCTGGGTCGAGATCACGCTGGACGTCGCAGACACCTCATCAGCCCCGGCGGTTCCGTCCGAGGTGGCTGAAGCCGGCAATGTCATCGCGTTTTCCAACCCCTTCCTGCGCCATCGTGCACGGGTGCGGAGCCTGCGGGTTCTGGTCGCCGACGACCACGAGGCCAACCGCATGGTGCTGCAGCGGCTGCTGGAGAAGGCCGGCCACAAGGTCACCTGCGTCAACGGCGGCGCCGAAGTGCTCGATGCGCTGGAGCAGGCCAGTTACGACGCAGCGATCGTCGACCTGCACATGCCCGGCATGAGCGGACTGGATCTGCTCAAGCAGTTGCGGGTGATGCAGGCCAGCGGCATGCCTTACGTTCCGGTCATGGTGCTGAGCGCAGACGTCACCCCCGAGTCCATCCTGCGTTGTGAGCAGGCCGGCGCCCGCGCCTTCCTTGCCAAGCCCGTGGTGGCCACCCGCCTGCTGGAAGTGCTGGCCGATGTCGCCGCCAACACCCGCGCCGAGCCCGGCATCCAGTCGGTGCCTGCATTGCCGGTCGGCGATGGCGTGCTCGATACCGCGGTCCTGGACGAGCTGGCGTCGCTGGGCATGGGCGATGGCTTCGAACGCAAGTTCATCGACCAGTGCCTGGCGGACGTTGACGCGAGCATGGGCCAGCTGCAGGGCTGCGGCGAGCGCCAGGCCTGGGAGGATTTCCGCGAGCACGCCCACGCGCTGCGCGGCGTGGCAAGCAACCTGGGGCTTGTCCAGGTTGCCGCCTCCAGTGGCGAAATCATGCGCATGGCGGACTGGCAGCTGAAGGGTGAATGGAGCTCCCGCCTCGGCAACCTGGCGACCGCTCTGCGCAACGGCAGGAATGCGTTGGCTGCCCGTAGTGCGGGGGCACCGCACCGCGACGACAGCGAGCGCAGCCCGTCCTGACCCGCCAGACGATCAGGCCGGGTCGCCATTGCGCCGGGCCTGCGCCCGTACGAGCCGATCCATGGTGCGCAGGGACTTCTCGCCGAGCTGCATCGCAGTGTCTACCCAGATCTCGGTGATCCGCATCATTTCATGCAGCGGCACCATGGTGGCGATCTCGTTGACCTCACGCATCGCCGCCCAGGCGTGTGGGATGCGTCGGCTTTCCTTGATCACCTGTTCGACTGCGGCAACACCTTCGCCCACCGGCACCACGATGTCGACCAGGCCCATTTCCTTCAGCTGGCTGGCGGTGTAGAGGTTGCCTTCCAGCATGATCTTCTCCGCCAGCCGCGGACTGATCCGCTGGCACAGGAAGGAGTAGGCGCCCATGCCGGGGAACAGGTCGAACAGCACCTCCGGCAGGCCCATCAACACGCCTTCCTCGGCGACGATGGTGTGGCAGCTCAGTGCGGCCTCGAAGCCGCCCCCCAGTGCATTGCCCTGGACCAGGGCGATGCTGTGGGCACGGGTGCCCAGGCCGGCATGGAAGGCATGCACGCCGCGCACGCAGCGCTGGGCATAGTCGAGCAGGCGGGCGCGGTCGCCCTCGCGGATCAGGCGGCAGAACAGTTCGAGATCGCCACCCAGGTTGAACACGTCGCTGTCCGAGGCAAGTACGACATGGGGTGACAGAGCGTGCGAGGCGCTGAGGCGATCGCCCAGTTCGCGCTGGTAGTCGACGATGTCATCGACCAGGCGCGAGGCGAAGCACGGCCGGCCTGGCTGGTTGACCAGATTGGCGTGCATATGGATCCAGTAAACATCCCGCTCGGGTTCTTCGGTGATACGCAGGGTAGGGTGCTGCGAGGGACGGGTAATGATGGGGCGTACTGCAGACATGGGAGTTCTCCGTGTGACCGTCCGGCCAACCGCAGAGCGGACGGAGAGGAGTGAGGGGGCGAGCTGAACATGCGGCGGCGACTGATTCTATGCACCCGTCGTGAACCGCCCGCAAGCGCCGGGCCGGCCATGTTCCGGCAATAAAAAGACCCCGCCGTCTCCGGCGGGGTCCCCTGTACTGTCGTGTTGCCCGGAAACCCTTACTGGGCGGGCGTATCACGCAGCTCGCGACGGAGAATCTTGCCGACGTTGGTCTTCGGCAGCTCCTTTCGGAATTCTACGATTCTGGGGTGCTTGTAACCGGTCAGGTTGGCCCGGGCATGTTCCTTGACCATTTCCGCGGTCAGGTTCGGGTCCTTCTTCACGATCACGACCTTCACGACCTCGCCGGACTTCTCGTCCGGGACACCGACCGCAGCCACTTCCAACACGCCGGGCATCATCGCGATGACGTCCTCGACCTCGTTCGGGTACACGTTGAAGCCGGACACCAGGATCATGTCCTTCTTGCGGTCGACGATGTAGAAGAAGCCCTGTTCGTCCATCTTCGCCATGTCGCCGGTGTGCAGCCAGCCGTCGGCGTCGATGGCGGTGGCGGTTTCCTCCGGGCGCTGCCAGTAGCCCTTCATCACCTGCGGGCCCTTGATGCACAGCTCGCCCACTTCGCCCAGCGCCAGGATGTTGCCGTTGTCGTCCTTGATGCACGCATCGGTGGACGGGATCGGCAGCCCGATGGCGCCGTTGTACTCGGGCAGGGTGAGCGGGTTGATGCAGGCCGCCGGCGAGGTCTCGGTCAGGCCATAGGCTTCGACCAGGGTCACCCCGGTAACCTTCTTCCAGCGTTCGGCCACGGCACGTTGTACCGCCATGCCGCCGCCGAGGGTGAACTTGACCGAAGAAAAGTCGATCTCGTCGAAGCCGGGCGTGTTGAGCAGGCCGTTGAACAGCGTGTTGACGCCGGTGATGGCGGTGAAGCGGGTGCCCTTGAGCTCCTTGACGAAACCCTTCATGTCGCGCGGGTTGGTGATCAGGTGGTTGCAGCCACCGAACTTCATGAAGACCAGGCCGTTCGCGGTCAACGCGAAGATGTGGTACAGCGGCAAGGCAGTGATGATCACTTCCTTGCCCGGCTCGATGCCCGAGGTGGACAGCCACGCCGACGCCTGCTGCATGTTGGCAATCAGGTTGCGGTTGGTCAGCATCGCGCCCTTGGCCACGCCGGTGGTACCGCCGGTGTACTGCAGGAAAGCGATGTCGTCGTGGTCGATCTCGACCTTCGGAAGCGCGTGGCGGCTGCCCAGCTTGAGCGCCTGCCTGAAGCGGACGGCGCCCTTGATGTGGTAGTTGGGCACCATCTTCTTGACGTACTTCAGCACGAAGTTGACGATCGCGCCCTTGGCGCCGAGCAGGTCGCCCAGGCCGGTGGTGACCACGTGCTTGACCGGCGTATCGGCGATGACCTGTTCGACGGTGTCGCCGAAGTTGTCGACCACCACCAGCGCACTGACGCCCGCGTCGACCAGCTGGTGCTTGAGTTCGCGCGCGGTGTACAGCGGGTTGACGTTGACCACGGTCAGTCCGGCGCGCAACACGCCGAAGGTGGCCACCGGGTACTGCAGGCAGTTGGGCATCATCAGGGCGACGCGGTCACCCTTCTTGAGCTTGAGCTCACCCAGCAGGTAGGCGGCGAACTGGGTGACCAGCGCATCGGTCTCACCGTAGGTGAGCACTTTGCCGAAGCTGGAGTAGGCCGGACGGTCGCGGAATTTCGCGACGGAAGCGTCGAAGACCGAAGCTACCGAATGGAACTCGTTGATGTCGATTTCGGCGGGAACGCCTTTCGGATAGCTCTGCAGCCAGGGACGATCCAGACTCATATTCCCCCTCCAGGAATCGTGATGTATTAGGTTCCGGCCCTGAGCGTAGCGACAATGGCCGTTCATTGCAGCATACCCCGCCGTAGGGAAAACGCGAAGAGGCCCCGAAGGGCCTCTTTGCTTGGTCGTGCCGGCCGCTGGCCGGCATCTGCGCTCGATCGGGATTCCGGTGGATGCCGGCCAGCGGCCGGCACGACCGTGTCGCCAAGCGGGGCGCTTGCGTCAGTCCTGCTTGCGCACCGGTGCACCGTTGGCCTTGTAGTACGGCGCGGTGCTGCGGGCCAGCGGGGTGCGGCCGCGGATCACGTCGGCCAGCTTCTCGGCCATCATGATGGTCGGCGCGTTGAGGTTGCCGGTCACCACCTGCGGCATGATCGAGGCATCGACGATGCGCAGGCCTTCCAGCCCGTGCACGCGGCCCTGGCCGTCGACCACCGCCATCGGGTCATCGGCGTGGCCCATCTTGTTCGAGCACGACGGGTGGTAGGCGGTCTCGGCATGTTCGCGGACGAACGCATCGATCTGCGCATCGGTCTGCAGCGCGCTGCCCGGGGAAATCTCGCGGCCGCTGTACGGTGCCAGCGCCGGCTGCGCGAAGATCTCGCGGGTGATGCGGATCGCCGCGCGGAACTCGCGCCAGTCCTGCTCATGCGACATGTAGTTGAAGAGGATGCTCGGATGTTCGCGCGGATCCTTCGAACGCACGTGGATGCGGCCGCGGCTGGGCGAGCGCATCGAACCGACGTGCATCTGGAAGCTGTGCGCCTTGATCGGGTTGGAGCCGTTGTAATTGATCGCTACCGGCAGGAAGTGGTACTGCAGGTTCGGCCAGTCGAATTCGGCGTCGCTGCGGATGAAGCCGCCGGCCTCGAACTGGTTGCTGGCGCCGATGCCGGTGCCCAGGAACAGCCACTCGGCGCCGATGGCCGGCTGGTTGTACAGCTTCAGTGCCGGTGCCAGCGAGACCGGCTTCTTGCACTCGTACTGCAGGTACATCTCCAGGTGGTCCTGCAGGTTGGCGCCGACGCCCGGCAGGTGGTGCACCAGGTCGATGTCCAGGCTGCGCAGCAGGTCGGCCGGGCCGACGCCCGAACGCTGCAGGATCTGCGGCGAGGCGATGGCGCCGCCACACAGCAGTACTTCGCGGCGCGCGGTGGCACGCTGCGGCTGGTCGTTGTGCAGCCACTGCACGCCCACCGCACGCTTGCCCGAGAACAGGATGCGGTCGGTAAGCGCGTGGGTGACGATGGTCAGGTTCGGGCGCGGCTTGGCCAGGTCCAGGTAACCACGGGCGGTGCTGGAGCGACGGCCCTTCGGGGTCACCGTGCGGTCCATCGGGCCGAAGCCTTCCTGCTGGTAGCCGTTGAGGTCGTCGGTGCGCGGGTAGCCGGCCTGCACGCCGGCTTCGACCATCGCAGCGAACAGCTCGTTGTTACCGGCCTTCGGCGTGGTCACGCGCAGCGGGCCGTCGCCACCGTGGTAGTCATTGGGGCCGATGTCGCGGGTTTCCGCCTTGCGGAAGTACGGCAGGCAGTCCAGGTAGGTCCAGTCTTCCAGGCCCGGCATGCTGGCCCAGTTGTCGTAATCCATCGCGTTGCCGCGGATGTAGCACATGCCGTTGATCAGCGACGAGCCGCCCAGCCCCTTGCCGCGGCCGCAGTCCATGCGGCGGTTGTTCATGAAGGGCTCGGGATCGGTCTTGTACGCCCAGTTGTAGCGCTTGCCCTGCAGCGGGAAGGCCAGTGCCGCCGGCATCTGGGTACGGAAGTCGAGCCGGTAGTCCGGGCCACCGGCTTCCAGCAGCAGCACGCTGACATCGGCATCTTCGGTGAGGCGGGTCGCCAGCACGTTGCCGGCCGAACCAGCGCCGATGATGATGTAGTCGTACTCGTTGTGGGTGCTCATGGGTGTCTCCTGCAGGCCGGGGCGCGCTGCATGCAGGCGTCCCGGCGGAATGTCGGATCGGCGCGGTGGCCGGACGAGGGTGCGCGCTCGGGGCGCGCCGGTCAGAACACGCTGGCGTAGTCGCCCAGTTCCACCTGCACCGACTTGATGCGGGTGTAGTGGCCGAGGGTGGAGATGCCGTTCTCGCGGCCGACGCCGGATTCCTTGTAGCCACCGACCGGCATTTCGGCCGGCGACTCGCCCCACGTATTGATCCAGCAGATGCCGGCTTCCAGGCGGTGGATGATGCGGTGGGCGCGGCTGATGTCCTTGCTGACCACGCCGGCGGCCAGACCGAAGGTGGTGTCGTTGGCGCGACGCACCACTTCGTCTTCGTCGTCGTAGGCGAGGATGCTCATGACCGGCCCGAAGATCTCTTCCTTGACGATGGTCATGTCATCGCGGCAGTCGGAGAACACGGTCGGCAGAACGTAGGCGCCATTGGCCAGCGCGCCTTCGGTGGCACGGCCACCGCCGGTCAGCAGGCGGGCGCCTTCGGCCTTGCCGCTTTCGATGTAGCGCAGCACGTTTTCCATGTGCGGGAAGCTGGTCAGCGGGCCGAAGTTGGTTTCGGCGGCCATCGGGTCGCCGATGCGGATGCGCTTGACGCGCTCGACAACGGCGGCCTCGAACGCGGCGAGCATGCTGCGCGGCACGAATACGCGGGTGCCGTTGGTGCAGACCTGGCCGGAGCTGAAGAAGTTGGCCATCACCGCGATGTCGGCGGCGCGGTCCAGGTCGGCGTCATCGCAGATCACCAGCGGCGACTTGCCGCCCAGCTCCATGGTCACTTCCTTCAGCGAGGAGGACGCGGCGCTGGCCATGACCTTCTTGCCGGTGGCGACGCCACCGGTGAAGGAAATCTTCTCGATCACCGGGTGCTCGGTCAGCCACTGGCCGATCTCGCGGCCCGGGCCCTGCACGACGTTGAACACGCCAGCCGGCACGCCGGCTTCGGTGTAGATCTCGGCCAGCCGGATCGCGGTCAGCGGGGTCACTTCCGAAGGCTTGAACACCATCGCGTTGCCGGCGGCCAGGGCCGGGGCCGACTTCCACATGGCGATCTGGATCGGGTAGTTCCAGGCGCCGATGCCGGCGACCACGCCCAGCGGCTCGCGGCGGGTGTAGAAGAAGCTCGATTCGCGCAGCGGCAGCTGGATGCCTTCGATGGCGGTGGCCAGGCCGGCGTAGTACTCGACCACGTCGGCGCCGGTGACGATGTCCACGGTGGTGGTTTCGGCCAGCGCCTTGCCGGTGTCCAGGGTTTCCAGGTGGGCCAGCTCGTCGTTGCGCTCACGCAGGATCTCGACGGCGCGGCGCAGGATGCGCGAGCGTTCCATCGCGGTCATCGCGGCCCACACCTTCTGGCCTTCGGACGCGCTCTGCACGGCACGCTCGACGTCGGCCTGGCTGGCAACCTGCACTTCGGCGATCACCTCACCGGTGGCCGGGTTGACGGTCTTGAAGGTCTTGCCGCTGGTGGCATCGACGCGCTGGCCGTGGATGTAGAGCTGTTGGACGGGCAGGGTGGTCATGGGGCGTACTCCTTGGAAGGGGGCGGGTGCTGGAGCGCTTATAGCGCGACAGCCTGCAACTGGAAGTCGATGTAGCCGTAAGCGATGCGCCGGGACTTCTCGGCGTTGAACTGGCCGCCGACCAGGCTGCCGCGCAGCCACAGGCCATCGATCATCGCGGCCAGCCCGCGAGCGGCCAGGCGGGCCTGCGGGTGGGGCAGCAGGCGGTTGAACTGGTGGCACAGGTTGGAGAACAGGCGCTGGTCGTTGGCGCGCTGCAGCCGGGCCAGTTCCGGCTGGTGCATGCTCGCGGCCCAGAAGGTGAGCCAGACGCGCATCGCGGTGCCGTTGATCTGGCTGTCGTCGAAGTTGCCGTCGACGATGGCGCGCAGCTGCTCGCGCGGGTCGTCGCTGGCGTCGGCGCGGTAGCGGGCGACCGCGTCCTTCAGCTCGCGCAGGATCTGCCGCATTGCGGCATTGAGCAGGCCGTCCTTGTCGCCGAAGTAGTGGGCGACGATGCCGCTGGACAGCCCTGCCTTCTTCGCGATGGTGGCGACGGTCGCATCGGCCATGCCGATCTCGTCGATGGTCTGGAAAGTGGCCCGGATCAGCTGCTCGCGTCGTACCGGTTCCACGCCTTTCTTCGGCATTGTCTCTCCACGGATTGCGACCCGAAGGATCGGGCTGCCCGCCATTATGCTTTTTATTGATTGAACGTTCAATCAATAAACCCTAGGATGCGCTCGCGCCCCACGCCATGGGCCCGGTTTACCGGTCCGGCCCCGCCCATGTGCTCCCTCGGACTTGATGAGACGACCCCATGTCTTCCCTGGCTCATCCCAAGCGTTCGCCCCTGCGCTTGAACCGTTTTGTCTTCTTCAGCTCCTCGGTGTCGATCGGCATCCTCGGGCTGCTCACCGTTCTCTATCCCGAAGGCAGCGAGCACTGGCTGCAATGGGCGCAGGCCGAGGTGTCGGCCGCGTTCGGCTGGTGGTACATGCTGCTGATCGTGCTGTGCCTGGGCTTCGTGCTGTGGCTGGCGTTCTCGCCGTATGGCCGCATCCGCCTGGGTCACAACGAGGAATCGCCGGCCTTCGGCTACGTCGCCTGGGTCTCGATGCTGTTCTCGGCCGGCATCGGCATCGCGCTGCTGTACTACGGCGCCTACGAGCCGCTGGACCACTTCCTGCATCCGCCCGGGCAACCCGGCGGCACCGTGGCCGCCGGCCGCGAGGCGATGGTGCTGACCTTCCTGCACTGGGGCCTGCACGGCTGGGCGCTGTATGCGCTGGTCGGCGTGGCACTGGGCTATTTCGCCTACCGCCGTGACCTGCCGCTGGCGCTGCGCTCGGCGCTGTACCCGATCTTCGGTGAGCGCATCCATGGCCGCATCGGCGACATGGTCGATGGCTTCGGCATCCTCGCCACGCTGATCTCGATGGTCACCAACCTCGGCATCGGCGCGCTGGTGGTGCAGTCCGGCCTGGTCTACCTGTTCCACATCCCGGATACGCCGCAGGTGCTGGTGGCGATCGTGCTGGTGATGATGGTGGTGGCCACCATCGGCGTGGTCGCCGGTGTGGAGAAGGGCATTGCCTGGTTGTCCAACCTCAACGTGCGCCTGCTGTGCGGCCTGCTGCTGTTCGTGCTGGTCACCGGCCCGACCCTGCACCTGTTCGATGGCCTGATCCAGAACACCGGCGATTACCTCGGTGCGTTCGTGCGCAAGAGTTTCGACATGTACCTCAACGACCGGAAGGGTCGTGAGTGGATGGGCTCGTGGACGCTGTTCTACTGGGCCTGGTGGATCGCCTGGGCGCCGTTCGTCGGCCTTTTCGTGGCGCGCATCTCGCGGGGCCGCACCATCCGCGAAGTGATCATGGGCGTGCTGCTGATCCCGCTCGGCTTCACCCTGGCGTGGCTGTCGATCTTCGGCAACACCGCCATCGACCTGGTGCTCAACCATGGCCAGGCGATCCTGGGTGACGTGGCCCAGCACGATGCGGCGATGACGCTGTTCAAGCTGCTGGAATACCTGCCCGCCGCGCCGTACGTGGCCGGTGCCGCGGTGGTGATCGGCTTCGTGCTGTTCCTGACCCCGGTCGATTCGGGCACGCTGATGATCGCCAACCTGTGTACCCGTCGCGTTGACGATGGGGTGGAAGATGGCCATGACGCGCCGATCTGGCTGCGCGTGTTCTGGGCCGTCGGCATCACCGTAGCCAGCGTCGGGCTGCTGCTGGCCGGCAATTTCAGCGCAATGCAGACGGCGGTGGTGCTGTGCGGCCTGCCGTTCTCGTTCACCCTGGCGTTCTACATGTGGGGCCTGCTGAAGGCGCTGCGCGCCGACCCGGACGCGCCGCGCCGGTGACCGCGCATCTGGCGCCCATCCCGGTGCCGCCGGAGATGCGGTAGAGCCAGGCCATGCCTGGCTGCAGAGAAACAGGAAGGGCCGGATCCGCGAGGATCCGGCCCTTTTGTTGGGTAGTCGACCAGCAGTCGACTCTACCGAGAGCGGAACGTTACTTGCTGGCCAACTGGCGCAGCACGTACTGCAGCAGGCCACCATGACGGAAGTACTCGACTTCCTTCGGGGTCAGCAGCATCACCGACACCTCGAAGGTCTTCTTCGTGCCGTCGGCCTTGGTCGCGGTGACCGTGGCGCGCTTGCTGGCACCGTCCTGCAGGCCGGTGATGTCGATCACTTCCGAGCCGTCCAGGCCCAGGCTCTGCGCGTTCTCGCCGTTGCGGAACTGCAGCGGCAGCACGCCCATGCCGACCAGGTTGGAGCGGTGGATGCGCTCGAAGCTTTCGGCGATGACTGCCTTCACCCCCAGCAGCAGGGTGCCCTTGGCAGCCCAGTCACGCGACGAACCGGTACCGTATTCCTTGCCGGCCAGCACCACCAGCGGCACCTTGTCGGCCTTGTACTTCATGGCCGCATCGTAGATCGCCAGCTTTTCCGGCTGGCCGCCACCGGCCGGGTAGTACAGGGTGTTGCCGCCTTCCTCGCCACCGAACATCAGGTTCTTGATGCGGATGTTGGCGAAGGTGCCGCGGACCATCACGTCATCGTTGCCGCGGCGGCTGCCGTAGCTGTTGAAGTCGGCCGGCTGCACGCCGCGCTCCTGCAGGAAGCGGCCTGCCGGCGAGTCCTTCTTGATGTTGCCGGCCGGGGAGATGTGGTCGGTGGTGATCGAATCGCCGAACAGGCCCATCACGCGCGCGCCGTGCACGTCGTTGATGCTGCCGGTCTGCATGGTCATGCCATCGAAGTAGGGCGGGTTCTTGATGTAGGTGGAGGCATCGCTCCACGCGTACAGGTTGCCGTCCGGCGAGGCGATGGTGTTCCAGCGGGTATCACCCTTGAACACGTCGGCGTAGTTCTGCTTGAACATCTCCGGCCCGATGGTGGCGGCGATGACGTCGCCGATTTCCTTGTTGCTCGGCCAGATGTCGCGCAGGAACACTGGCTGGCCATCGCTGCCGGTACCCAGCGGCTGGGTGGTCAGGTCGATGTCGGTGGTGCCGGCGATGGCGTAGGCCACCACCAGCGGCGGGCTGGCCAGGTAGTTCATCTTCACTTCGGGGTGCACGCGGCCCTCGAAGTTGCGATTGCCCGACAGCACCGAGGTGACCACCAGGTCGCCGGTGGCGATGCCGGCGCTGACTTCGGTCGGCAGCGGGCCGGAGTTGCCGATGCAGGTGGTGCAGCCGTAGCCGACCACGTAGAAGCCGATCTTTTCCAGCTCCTTCAGTACGCCGGCCTTTTCCAGGTAATCGGTGACCACCCGCGAGCCCGGCCCGAGCGAGGTCTTCACCCACGGCTGGCGGTTCAGGCCCTTGGCGGCCGCATTGCGGGCCAGCAGGCCGGCGCCGATCATCACCGCCGGGTTGGAGGTATTGGTGCACGAAGTGATGGCAGCGATGACCACCGCGCCGTCCTTCAGGCGGACCTTGCGGCCTTCGATCTCGATGTCGGCGAAGCCCTTGGCCAGCTGCTCGTTGCCGACCGCGGCGCCGCCGCCTTCGTTGACGAACGAGGAGACGTCGTCGCTGCGCTTGTCACGGTTGGCGGTCATGCCGACCAGGGCTTCACGGTAGTTCTTCTGCACGTCTTCCAGCAGCACGCGGTCCTGCGGGCGCTTCGGGCCGGCCAGCGACGGCTTCACCGTGCCCATGTCCAGTTCCAGCGTGGTGCTGTACTGGGCGTGCGGGCTGCCTGGCTCGTGCCACAGGCCCTGCGCCTTGGCGTAGGCCTCGACCAGGTTGATCTGCTCTTCGCTGCGGCCGGACAGGCGCAGGTAGTTCAGCGACTCGGCGTCGATCGGGAAGATGCCACAGGTGGCGCCGTATTCCGGGGCCATATTGCCGATGGTGGCGCGGTCGGCCAGCGGCAGGTGCTGCAGTCCGTCACCGTAGAACTCGACGAACTTGCCGACCACGCCCAGCTTGCGCAGCATCTGGGTGACGGTCAGCACCAGGTCGGTGGCGGTGGCACCCTCGGGCAGCTTGCCGGTCAGCTTGAAGCCGACCACCTGCGGGATCAGCATCGACGATGGCTGGCCGAGCATGGCGGCCTCCGCTTCGATGCCGCCAACGCCCCAGCCCAGCACGCCGATGCCGTTGATCATCGTGGTGTGGCTGTCGGTACCGAACACGGTATCGGGGTAGGCCACGGCTTTGCCATCCTTCTCCGCGGTCATCACCACGCGGGCGAGGTTTTCCAGGTTCACCTGGTGGACGATGCCGGTGTTCGGCGGCACCACCTTGAAGTTGTCGAAGGCCTTCTGGCCCCAGCGCAGGAAGCCGTAGCGTTCCTGGTTGCGCTGGAATTCGATCTTGCCGTTGAGGTCCAGTGCGTCCGGCTTGCCGAACACATCGACCTGCACCGAGTGGTCGATGACCAGCTCGGAAGGAATCTGCGGGTTGATCTGCTCCGGCGAGCCGCCGAGCTTGACCACCGCATCGCGCATCGCGGCCAGGTCGACCACGCAGGGTACGCCGGTGAAGTCCTGCAGGACCACGCGCGCCGGCATGAAGGCGATCTCGGTGTCCGGTTCTGCCGCCGGATTCCAGCGGGCCACGGCTTCGATGTGGTCCTTGCCGACGGTGATGCCGCCGTCCTCGTGCCGGAGCAGGTTCTCCAGCAGGATCTTCATCGAGTAGGGCAGGTGGGAGATATCGAAGCGCTGGCCCAGCGTGGGCAGGCTGAAGTAGTCGTAGGTCTTGCCGCCGACGTTCAGCTGGCTGCGGGTGGAGAACGAATCGCTCATGCGGGGTAACTCCTTCTTGCGGATGGCTTGCTCTGGCCCGTGCGTGCAGGGGCCTGCTTGCGGTCGCCGGTGGCATTCCGGCCCCGGATCCTGCCCAGTATCGGCGATCCAGCGCCCGGCAATGACCCGGCTGGCTTGGAACGCAAGGTTACAGCGGTGTGTGTAGCCTTCGTGTCAGCGCGTGCGGTCGTCGCCCGCTGGCCCGAACGCAGACGGGACGCCCATGGGCGTCCCGTCCGGAAGTGCGTGTCGAGCAGGACTTACTTGCCGTTGGCGGCATCCAGCAGCGGATTGCCGGTCTTGCCAACAGCGTTGCTCTTGGACTTGGCCGTCAGCACACCCTGCTTGTTGAATTCCAGGACGGTCGCTTCCTGGATGTTCTTGCCGAAGGTCTTGATCTTCACGTAGTCGTAGTACCAGACCTGGGTGTCGCCCAGCTGTTCGCGGCGGCCGGGTGCGCCGAACTTCTCACGGACCTGGTCCTGGCTGGTCTTGCCGACTTCCAGGGTGTCCATCTGCTGTTGGGTGATCTCGACGCCGGTGGTGTAGGCGCCGAACGGATTGGCGTGGGCTGCCGTCGTCGAAAGGGCCAGCGGGGCAGCCAGCATCAGGGCAAGGGTCAAGGCGCGCATGGAACATCCTTTTATGGCGGGTAGGTGCGGGCGGCACGCGGTGCGTCCAGCCCGGGGCCGCAGCAGGTCGCTGCGGAGCCAGTCTAACCCCCGGATGCGACCAGCGCAGGATCGCGGTCACGGATTGGGCGGGTTTGTTCCAGATGCTGCGAGTATGTATAATTCATGCATACTTTTTGAGGCGTACCCCCCATGGAAGCCACCGTTGCTGAACGCGGACAGATCACCCTGCCCAAGGCGGTGCGTGATGCCCTCGGCCTGACCAAGGGCACGCTGCTGAAGGTCGAGCTGGACGGCAGCCGCATCATCCTGCGCAAGAGTGTTGACGATGCCATTTCACGGGCGCGCGGCAAGTTCGCGCTGGACGGCTTCGAATCGTCCGACGCGGCGGTGCGCGCGGTGCGTGACGAGGAGTAAGCCGTGATGATCGCCGTCGATTCACCGGTGCTGGTCGAGCTGCTCAGCAATGGTCCGCAGGCCGATGCCGTGGAAGCCATCCTCAGGCAGAGCCTGGTCGGTGGCCGCGTGGTGGTCTGTGGCGCGACGTTGGCCGAAGTCTGCGCATCGCTGCGCGGCGGTGCCGAAGTGCTCGAAGCGCTGGAAGAGATGGGTGTGCATTTCAATCCGATGGAAGCCAAGTCGGCACTGCGCGCCGGCGAGATGCACCGCCGTCATCGCCAGCGCGGCGGCAGCCGCCGCAGCCTGGACGAATTCATGGTCGGCGCCCACGCACTGCTGCAGTGCGACGGCCTGATCACCTGGAACGACACGTTTTACCGCGACTACTTCAAGGGCCTGAAGCTGATCGTGCCGCAAGCCTGAGCCCACTTTGTTATTTCAACCTACGCATTACCCGGGAGTTGTCATGTTGGAAGCCTACCGCCACCACGTCGCCGAGCGCGCTGCGCTTGGCATCCCGCCGCTGCCGCTGAGCGCGCAGCAGACGGCCGATGTCATTGAACTGCTGAAGAACCCGCCGCAGGGCGAGGCCGAGTTCCTGCTCGACCTGCTGACCCACCGCGTGCCGGCCGGCGTCGATGACGCAGCCAAGGTCAAGGCCTCGTACCTGGCCGCGATCGCGCTGGGCAGCGAGCAGAACCCGCTGATCAGCCGCGAGCGCGCCACCGAACTTCTGGGCACCATGCTCGGCGGTTACAACGTTGCGCCGTTGGTGCAGCTGCTTGACGACACCAGCGCCGGCACCATTGCTGCCAATGGCCTGAAGAAGACCCTGCTGGTGTTCGACGCGTTCCACGACGTGCAGGAAAAGGCCAAGGCCGGCAACGCCAACGCCCAGGCCGTGCTGCAGAGCTGGGCCGATGCCGAGTGGTTCACCAGCAACCCGGAAGTGCCGCAGAGCCTGACCGTCACCGTGTTCAAGGTGCCTGGCGAGACCAACACCGACGACCTGTCGCCGGCACCGGATGCGACCACCCGCCCGGACATCCCGATGCACGCCCTGGCGATGCTGAAGAACAAGCGCGACGACGCGCCGTTCACCCCGGAAGAAGACGGCAAGCGCGGCCCGATCCAGCAGATCCTCGACCTGAAGGACAAGGGCCACCTGGTTGCCTATGTCGGCGACGTGGTCGGTACCGGCTCCTCGCGCAAGTCGGCCACCAACAGCGTGCTGTGGTGGACCGGTGATGACATTCCGTTCATCCCGAACAAGCGCGCCGGTGGCGTCTGCCTGGGTTCGAAGATCGCCCCGATCTTCTACAACACCATGGAGGATGCCGGCGCACTGCCGATCGAGCTGGACGTGTCGAAGATGGAGCACGGCGATGTGGTCGAGCTGCGTCCGTACGAAGGCAAGGCGCTGAAGAACGGTGAAGTGATCGCCGAGTTCCAGGTCAAGTCCGAAGTGCTGTTCGACGAAGTGCGTGCCGGTGGCCGCATTCCGCTGATCATCGGCCGTGGCCTGACCGGCAAGGCGCGCGAAGCGCTGGGCCTGGCCCCGACCAACCTGTTCCGCCTGCCGGTGCAGCCGGCCGACACCGGCAAGGGCTTCTCGCTGGCACAGAAGATGGTCGGCCGCGCCTGTGGCCTGCCGGAAGGCCAGGGCATGCGCCCGGGCACCTACTGCGAACCGAAGATGACCTCGGTCGGCTCGCAGGACACCACCGGCCCGATGACCCGTGACGAGCTGAAGGACCTGGCCTGCCTGGGCTTCTCGGCCGACCTGGTGATGCAGTCGTTCTGCCACACCGCCGCCTACCCGAAGCCGGTGGACGTGAAGACCCACCACACCCTGCCGGAGTTCATCTCCACCCGTGGCGGCGTTTCGCTGCGCCCGGGCGACGGCGTGATCCACAGCTGGCTCAACCGCATGCTGCTGCCGGACACCGTGGGTACCGGTGGTGACTCGCACACCCGCTTCCCGGTGGGCATTTCGTTCCCGGCCGGTTCGGGCCTGGTCGCCTTCGCTGCGGCCACCGGCGTGATGCCGCTGGACATGCCGGAGTCGGTGCTGGTGCGCTTCAAGGGCAAGATGCAGCCGGGCGTGACCCTGCGTGACCTGGTCAACGCGATCCCGCTGTACGCGATCAAGTCGGGCCTGCTGACCGTGGCCAAGGCTGGCAAGAAGAACATCTTCTCCGGCCGCATCCTGGAAATCGAAGGCCTGCCGGAGCTGAAGGTCGAACAGGCGTTCGAACTGTCCGACGCCTCGGCCGAGCGTTCGGCGGCCGGTTGCTCGGTGCGCCTGAACAAGGAACCGATCATCGAGTACCTGACCAGCAACATCACGCTGCTGAAGTGGATGATTGCCGAGGGCTACCAGGATCCGCGTTCGCTGCAGCGTCGCATCGAGAAGATGGAGGCGTGGCTGGCCAACCCGCAGCTGCTGGAGCCGGATGCCGACGCCGAGTACGCCGCCGTCATCGAGATCGACCTGGCTGACATCCACGAGCCGATCGTGGCCTGCCCGAACGATCCGGACGACGTGAAGACCCTGTCCGAAGTCGCTGGCGCCAAGATCGACGAAGTGTTCATCGGTTCGTGCATGACCAACATCGGTCACTTCCGTGCCGCTGCCAAGCTGCTGGAAGGCAAGCGTGACCTGCCGACCCGCCTGTGGGTGGCCCCGCCGACCAAGATGGACGCCTCGGAGCTGACCAAGGAAGGCGTGTACGGCACCTTCGGCGCCACCGGCGCCCGCATGGAAATGCCGGGCTGCTCGCTGTGCATGGGCAACCAGGCGCAGATCCGCGAAGGCTCCACCGCGATGTCGACCTCGACCCGCAACTTCCCGAACCGCCTGGGCCGCAACACCAACGTGTACCTGGGTTCGGCCGAACTGGCCGCGATCTGCTCGCGTCTGGGCCGCATCCCGACCAAGGAGGAGTACATGGCGGACATCGGCGTGATCAACGCCAATGGTGCGGAGATCTACCGCTACATGAACTTCGACCAGATCGAGGAATACCAGGACGTGGCCAACACGGTCGCTGCCTGACGCGGTAGTGCCGGCCGCTGGCCGGCACGCCGTTGAAACGAAGAACCCCCGGTGAGAACCGGGGGTTCTTCGTTTGGGGGCGTACCCAGGTTCAGGCCTGGGTAACGGCGGCCGCTTCCTCGGCCACGGCCGGCGTTTCCGCCGGAAGCTCGGCTTCCACCGCAGGCTGCGGCAGAACGCCATGGTCGGGGAACAGGCGGGGCAGCTCAGCCACGAAACGCGCAATGCAGGCCTCGGCGAACTCACGCGACGCCGCCTTGGCCTTCGCATAGTCGTCTGCCTGCCATTCCTGCAGCGGGGCAACCCGTGCTTCGTCCCGGCAGTGCACGCCCTGGCCGCCACTGGCGCTGCGGAACAGCTTGCGCACCACCGGGAAGCCGATGGTTACATCGTGGCGCAGCTCGTAGGGGGTCTCTGCATCGCTGAGCTTCTGGTACACCAGCGACCACTGGCCGGCGCTGGCTTCCACGGTGCGCTCGTCGCTGGGAATGGCGCCGGGATGGGCCGCGAAATAGAGTGCCAGCTGCTCGCGGATCATGCCGGGCAATGCGCCGAAGGCCGGGCTGGGCACAGAGTGGATGTCCTCGCCACGGACGTTGTTCTTGCTGAAGCTGTTGCTGGTGCCGATGTCACCCACGCCAGTGACGAACGCCAGAGCAGACAGGCCGACCTTGGCCGCGGTGACGGCAGCGGTGTCGGCACGCATCACCAGGCGCAGCACGTGATCGCCCACGCGATTGCCGTTGGGGCCTGCACCCAGTCCGGAGGTGACCTTGATGTGCTGCAGGCTGCTGTAGTCGACAGGAGGTGCCACGGCGGCTGTGACATTCCCGATGGCCGGATCGGCCGCGGTGGGGGCGTGCACCGCGTCTGGCGCGGTCGCCGCATCCGTTGCTGGATCGAGCGTTGATCCGCTGGTGACCGCGGAATCCACGGCAGGCGTGGGTGTGGATGCTTCGTCGTTGGCGTAGGCCGACGGCGCCAGCAGCAGGGTGGCCGCGATCGCGGCGGTGAGGCAGGTTGGGCGTAATGCCACGGTAGTACTCCTTGGGGAAACGAAGATGAGGCGCTGTGTGCGCTCTGGTGGTTGATGCCCGGCGAAGGCCGAAGGTAGGGGAGCGATTGCTCAGCGCGGCGCGAATTCCCTGATCGGGAACGCATTGCAATGGGCGATCGCAGCGGCGATGTCGACCGGAGCATCGGCGGCGGCACTGCGGCGCCTGTTCACCGTGGCCGCCTCTTCCCACAGGCTGGGCAATACCTGCGGTGCGTCCAGTACGCGTTCGCGCACGGCATCGTGAAGGGCGCTGCTGTAATCGGTAGCCGGTACCACCACGCACAGGCGTGTGCCGGGATTGCTGCTGGCCTGCTGCAGCATCTTCCGCAGTGCCTCGGTGCTGCCCGCGTCGTCGGTCAACCGTTCCGGTGCGCCGCCCTGACGGGCATCCTGGATCTGCAGCTGGCCTGGGCTGAACAGCAGGACCTGCATGTCCTGCCGCGGTTCAATGCGGACCGGCGCACGCGTGCCCTCACAGCTGCTGGGGGTCCTGCGTGCGACCTGTGGCGTCGTGCTGCCATCGGCGTGTACCTGGCGCAGATGCAGGCGGCACATCTTGTCGGCCACTTCCATTTCCACTTCGTAGTCCTGCCCGGGCCTGGCCACGAACTGACCCGACAACTGCCCGTCGCAGTACATGCGGCTTGATGCGTCGAAGCGCGCTTCGACGATCAGCGGCTTGCCGCCGGCGACTTCGTACTCCTGGTAGCTGAGCATGGAGAACCGCTCGTTCTCCTTGCTGCGCAGGGTTTCCGTGGCGGGGATGCCGAGCACGCCCTTGTCACCGGCGTTGTTGTACTTGACGTCGATCCTGTCGCGGTAGTCCTCGCGGCAGGCGGCGTCGGTGTACAGGGTGGTGGTCCGCCCCAGGCTGGCATAGATGCGCACCCGTGCCGGCGGCACGGCACCGCCTGCGTAGGCCGTGAGATCTTCAGCAGCAAGCGGGCGAGGGTACATCGCCGGAATTCGCTTGATGAGCTGCTCGGTGCACTTCATCGTGATCACCTGGGCGGCAATCTTGAGTCTGGCGTAGTCATTGGCCTGCCACTCGCCCAGGGTCGCCCGGTCGTCGCTGTCACTGCATCTGATGAATTCAGCCAGGGTGCCATCGGCACGGCGTTGCTCGATGGTGCTGACGTGGTTGAGGCGGTAAAGGGGATCCTTCCGCGTGTTGCCCTGGTGCACCAGCGCCCAGGTGTCTGCACTGAAACGCAGGGTGCTGCTCTGGTTGGGCAGCGCGTCGGGCGCATAGCTGAAGTAGCCACCCACCAGCGCCCTGGCTACGTTGGGCATCAGCGTGATGGCGGGGCTGGCCTGGCTCTCGACGATGCTGCCGGGCAGGGTGTTGCGCCGGAAGTAGTCCGGCTCATTGCCGCTGAAGAGCAGTGCGAGCCCCTTTGGCGTGAGCGACTCGCTGTCATCGGGGGTGACGATGCGCAACGCCACGTCGGGTGCGTGGAGGCGCTTCGATGCGGTATCCGGACCACTCTGGATCTGAACGCGATCGGTCCAGACGGTGCCCTTCGCGACGGGGGCGGGGGGAAGGCCCGCGGTGGCCTGCGGCGGTGCCGGCACGCCGGCAGCGGTAGCTGCCAGCGGAGCCAGCAGAGCGGCCGCCAGCAGTGACGGTTGGTAACGGAAGAGACGCAGGGCCATGGTCAAACTCCTTGGAAAACACGACAGCCGTGCCGGCCCTTCCGGGGCCGGCATCTGAAAGGGGGAATCAGGCGGTGCGATGCCGCGGACGATCAGCCGCGGGCGAGCGCCAACAGTCGTTCGGCGATCCGTTCCAATGGCACCTGTTCTTCGGCCGCTCCCAGTTTGAAGGCAGCACCGGGCATGCCCCAGACCACGCTGGTGGCTTCATCCTGGACCAGCGTCGGCGCGCCGGCCTGGCGCATTTCCAGCAGGCCGCGCGCGCCATCGTCACCCATGCCGGTGAGGATGGCGCCGATGGCGTTGCCGCCCGCGCTCTGCGCGACCGAACGGAACAGCACGTCCACCGCGGGCTTGTGGCGGTTCACTGCAGGGCCATCATCGACGCGGCAGCGCCAGCGCGCACCGTCGCGGATGATCCGCAGGTGCTTGCCGCCCGGTGGCAGGTAGGCATGGCCAGGCAGCACTGCCTCGCCGTCGCTGGCCTCACGCACGGCCATCGCGGAATGCCGGTCCAGGCGTTCGGCGAAGGCGCTGCTGAAGCTGGCGGGCAGGTGCTGGGTCATCACCACGGCAGGCGCATCGGCCGGCATGCCTTCCAGCACCACGCGCAGCGCCTCGGTGCCGCCGGCCGAAGAACCAATCGCGATCAGGCGGTCGGTGGTGCGGAACTGCGGTGCAGCCGGGCGCATTGCAGGAGCTGCTTCCAGCAGGAGTTTCGGAGCGGCAGCACGCACCAGCGGGCGCACCCGCGAGCGCGCCGCCATCTTCACCTTGGCGATGATCTCGTCGGCGTAGCCCTGCAGGCCGCGTGCGACGTCCAGCTTGGGCTTGGAGACGAAGTCCACGGCGCCCAGTGCCAGTGCCTGCAGCGTGGTATCGGCGCCGCGCTCGGTCAACGAGGAAATCATCACCACAGGCAGTGGGTGCAGCCGCATCAGGTTTTCCAGGAAGGCGAGGCCGTCCATGCGTGGCATTTCCACGTCCAGCGTGATCACGTCCGGGGCCAGGCGCTTGATCTTCTCGCGCGCCAGCAGCGGGTCGGCAGCGGTGCCGACCACGTCGATGGCCGGATCGCTGGACAGGATTTCCGTGAGCATCTGGCGCACGACGGCGGAGTCGTCGACGATCAGGACCCGGCAGGGGGCGTTGCCGGTCAGGGTCATTCGAACAACTCCACGCCACCGGTGACCGGGGCCTTGGACAGGCGCGCACGCACTGCCGATTCGGTGGCAGCCACTTCGGCTTCGTGGGCATGCGGCAGGCGCTGCACCACCACCCGGCCGGTGTCGGCGAAGAACCAGATCTTGCGCGGATGGATGCCGCACAGGTCCTCGGCGATGATCGGAATATGCTCGGCCTGCAGGTACTGGCGCACGAACTCGGCATTACGGGTGCCGACCGGATTGCTGGTGAAGCCCTTCAGTACGTTGGCGCCGCCGAACACCTTGGCCTCGATGCGCTTGCGGTGCGCGCCGCGCTTGAGCATGTCGTTGATCAGCAGCTCCATCGCATAGCTGCCGTAGCGTGCGGGCGCGCCGTCGCCAGCGTTGCCCTCCGGCAGCAGGAAGTGGTTCATGCCGCCGATCTTCAGCACCGGGTCGCGCAGGCAGGCGGCCACGCACGAACCCAGGGTGGTGGTCAGCGCGGTGGTGTCATCGACCACCAGGTACTGGGTGGGCAGCAGCTTGGCGGCAAGGGTCTGGAAGCGTGCATCCTGGTAGCGCATCACGTCGTCGGTACGCAGTGAGGCGTTCATGCGCCGGCCTTTGCCGCGCGGCGGTACAGGGTGCGCCCGCAGGGCTGGATCAGGTCGGCGGCGTGCAGGTAGTTCTCCGAGTGTCCGGTGTAGAGCAGGCCATCGTCGGCCAGGTGCTGCACCAGGCGGCCGAGGATGGCGCGCTGGGTCGGCTTGTCGAAGTAGATCATCACATTGCGGCAGAACAGCGCGTCGAACGGGCCGCCGACGTCGTAGCGCGGGGCGAGCAGGTTCAGTGGACGGAACTCGATCAGCTCGCGCAGCGCCGGCAGCACGCGGCACTGGCCCTCGTTGGGACCGCTGCCACGCTGGAAGTAGCGGCGGCGCAGGTCCGGGTCGAGATTGGCGACACGGTCGATGTTGTAGACGCCGCGGCCGGCGGTGGCCAGTACCTGGGTATCGACGTCGGTAGCGATGATGCGCACCGGCGGCTTCAGCGTACCGAAGGCCTCGCAGGCGGTGATCGCCATCGAATAGGGTTCCTCACCGGTGGACGCCGCGCACGACCACAGCAGCAGCGGCGAACGGCTGGAACGCTGCTGCAGTTCTTCGCGCAGCTTGTCGAAGTGGTGCGGCTCGCGGAAGAACGAGGTCAGGTTGGTGGTCAGTGCGTTGGTGAACGACTGCCACTCGTCACCGTCTTCCTGCTCAAGATGGTCCAGGTACTGCTGGAAGCTGCGCATGCCCAGCGTGCGCAGGCGGCGCGACAGGCGGCCATAGACCATGTCGCGCTTGGCCGGTGCGAGGGCGATGCCCACGCGCTGGTAGATCAGGTCGCAGACGCGGCGGAAATCACGGTCGGCGAACTCGAACTCGCGCGGGCCGGTGACGATGGGAGTAGGACTTTGCACGGGGGACGTGTCCATCGGCAGAGGCGGCGGCCGAAGCCGCCGCGGGTGGGTCTCAGAATTCCTGCCAGTCGCTGTCGCTGGCGGCGAAGGTGCTGGCGTTGCTGCTGCGACGTACCGGCGTGGGCGTGCTGGTCGGCTGCGGACGTGCCACGGGGGTGATGCGCGCCGGTTCCACGCGTTCGGCGACAGCCTTCACCGCGGCCGAGACCTGGTTGTCGAGGCGGAAGATCGCCACGGCGTCGGCCAGCTGCGCGGCCTGGTCTTCCATCGCACGTGCGGCGGCAGTGGCTTCTTCCACCAGCGCGGCGTTCTGCTGGGTGGTCTCGTCCATCTGCACCACGGTCTGGTTGACCTGCTCGATGCCGGCCGACTGTTCCTGCGAAGCGGCGGAGATCTCGGCCATGATGTCGGTCACGCGCTGCACCGAGGCGACGATTTCGCCCATGGTGCTGCCGGCCTGGTGCACCAGGCTGGAGCCTTCGGCGACCTTGCCGACCGAATCATCGATCAGGCCCTTGATCTCCTTGGCCGCCGCAGCCGAACGCTGGGCGAGGGTACGCACTTCGCTGGCGACCACG
>NZ_JCAFRP010000017.1:0-86801 GCF_059368315.1 Stenotrophomonas sp. YJH_SMC_119
GCTGGCCGGCATCCCCATCCGATCAGGTCATGAACCCCGCCCATGGGCAGTGCCGGCCGCTGGCCGGCATTCCCATCCGATCGGGCCATGAACCCCGCCCATGGGTAGTGCCGGCCGCTGGCCGGCATCCCCATCCGATCAGGTCATGAACCCCGCCCATGGGCAGTGCCGGCCGCTGGCCGGCATTCCCATCCGATCGGGCCATGAACCCCGCCCATGGGTAGTGCCGGCCGCTGGCCGGCATCCCCATCCGATCGGGTCATGAACCCCGCCCATGTAGTGCCGGCCACTGGCCGGCATTCCCCTTCAATCGGCCAGGTCAGGCGTCGGCTTCTTCCGGTTCGTTGGCCTGCTGGCGGCTGCGCTCGGGCAGCTTCAGGCGCTTGCCTTCCTCGTCATACTCGATCAGCAGCACGCCGGAGTCGTGGCGGCCGCTGATTTCGACGAAGCAGGCGCCGCCGATGAACGGTTCCAGTGTCATCACCGACTTCAGCGGGGTGGCAACCACCATCTGGAAGCCGAAGTTGTCGAAGATGTTCATCGCCAGCGCGGTGAACTCGTTGTCGGCCTTGTCGAAGGCTTCGTCGAGCACCACTGCGGCGTAGCTGGGCAGCTGGCTGTCGGCACCGCCGAGCTGGTAGCGCAGTGCCGCGGCCAGGCAGGTGGTAGCCAGTTTCTGGCGCTGGCCACCGGACTTGCCGGCGCCGCTGCGGTAGATCTCGACCTGCTGGCGCGTTTCCGCATCCAGCTCGACGCCGATGAACTCCACGTGCATGCGCACGTCCAGCACCAGCTCCCGCCAACGCTTGTCCTCGCCTTCCTGCGAGCCCAGGCGGTTGACCAGCTGGCGCAGCACGGTGAACTGCGATTCGGCCAGCTCGCGCTGCTCGGTCTGCTGCTGCGACAGCACTTCGCGCAGCTGCAGCTGGAACTCGCCCACTTCCGGCAGACGACGGTCGCTCAGTTCGATGGTCAGCAACGTACCGCGGTTGAACGGCACCTGTTCCAGGCTGGCGTTCACTTCGTCCAGGCGCTGGCCGATCGACTTGCGGGCCTCGGCGCTGTGGCGCTGCAGGGCCAGCAGGTTGTTCTTGCTCTGGTTCTGCAGCAGATCGAAGAAGCGCTCTTCGTGCTGCGGCAGGCCATCGCGCTCCAGTCGTTCGAGGCGTGCGAGGAAGTCCTCGGCCGAGGCCACCGACACGGTGAAGTCGCCCGATTCCTCCGGCCATTGCTGGATGAAGCGACGGAAGCAGCCGATCAGCTGGTTCTCGATGCGGTTGAGGTCCTGCTGCGAGGACGACAGCTGCTCGTTCAGCGCGTTGCTGACCTGGCGCATGTGCGCTTCCAGCGTTTCCAGGCTGAGCGGACCCTGCTCCTGCAGGCGCTCGGCAAGGCCGGCTTCCTGCTCCTGGGCCAGGCTCGGCAGCACCAGCGCACGGCTCTGCTGGCGCGCGCGGTCCAGGCGGTCGCGTTCCTTGACCAGCTGCCCGCGCTCGACGCGGACGTCTTCATAGGTGCGGCGGGCCTGCTCGATGTCGGCGCGCACGGCGTCAATCTGCTTGGCCAGCTTGGCGAGGTCGGCATTGCCTTCGCGCAGGTCGCGCAGCGTGGCCTCGATGTCGCTCAGGCGCTGCTGCGGGGCGGCGATGTCGATCTCGTTCCAGCTGATGCTGACCAGCTCGTGGCAGGCCAGGCGGCGTTCGTTGTCGCGGTCACGCTGCCCACGCAGGCGCGCGATGTCGGTCTCGCAGCTGGCGATGCGCTTGGCCAGTTCCTGAGCTTCGCGCTCGAAGGCGCCCACCTTGTCGTGGTTGTTGAAGCCGAGGATCCAGCGACGGCGGTCGCCCACCGCACTGCGGTCATCCTTCTCGAAACGGTCGCCCGGATGCTTGACCTGGCCTTCGCGGGTGATGCCGCGGTCGACGTTGCGCAGCTGCTTGGCATCCACGCACTCGTAGTCGAATCGCTTGCCGAGCTCGCGGCGCAGCCAGCTTTCGAACACGTGTTCGCGCAGTTCCAGCTTGTGCAGCAGCGACTTCGCCGACGGCTCACGGGCGAACGCATCATCGTTGCGGCGCACGCGGTAGTAGGTGAAGCGCATGCCCAGGTGGGTACGGTTCACCCACTCGGCGACGTCGTTGTAATGCTTGTCGTCGACCAGCAGCGACAGCGCGAAGCCACCCAGCACGCGCTCGATGGCACCCTGCCAGCCCTGCTCTTCCGAGCGGACCTGGATCAGTTCGCCGACGAACGGCAGCGCCGCTTCGGCGATGCCGGTTTCCTCGGCCAGGCGCGCGCGCAGCTTCTGCATCGGCGCCGGGATATTGGAGGGCGTGCGCTGCATCGCTTCGAGTTCCGCACGGACCTCGCCGAAGCGGCGCTCGTCATCGCGCTTGCCACCCAGGCGATCGCTGATCGCATCGTCCAGCGCCGAAGAGGCGCGCTGGCGGTCCTGCAGCTCGTTCTGTGCGCGCTCAACCAGTTCGGCGAAGCCGTGTGCGTCGTCCGGCAGTTCGGCCCCCAGCTGCTGCGCGGCCAGGCTTGCCTGCTCGCGCTTGGCCTGGCGGCGGTCGCGCTCGGCTTCGGCGCGGCCCTGCTCGCGTTCCAGTTCTTCGATGCGCTCACCGCCCTGCTGGCGGCGCTGCAGTTCCAGTTCGGCCAGGCGCTCGGTGTGATTGTCCAGTGCGGCACGGCGCTGGGCTTCTTCGCCAAGCAGGCCACGGTCACGCACGTCCATCTCGCGCAGGCGCGCTTCGATCAGCGCCTGGCGGCGGCTTTCACGGAAGCTGTCGACGCCGAGCTTGAGGGCTTCGTCGTCGCCGCGCCGGCGGTGCATTTCCTTCAGGTCGTTGTAGTAGGCGCGTGCCGGCAGCAGGGTCTCCACCTGGCGACGGGCGGTGACCACCGCCTGGTGCGCGCCATCGAGCTCGGCGAAGTCGCTGACCAGGCGCTCGGCGGCGTCGAAGGTCTTCGGCGTGTCGAGCATGAAGTCGCGCAGGAAGACGTTGAGATCGCCCAGGTTCTTCGCCGACTGCGTCTTGTGCAGCAGGCGCAGCGCCATCTCGTTGTCGATGCCGAGCAGGTCGCGGAAGCGCTCGGCGTAGCCGGAGAAGGTGTCGAAGTGGTGCAGGTCGGACAGCTTCTGCTTGAGCTTGCGCAGGTCCAGGTCGAACCCACCAAGATCCTTGGCGATGTCGAACGGGCGCTCGGCAATCATGTAGTGCTTGCGCACGTCACCGGCCGAGGTGCCGTTACCGGAGATCCACAGCAGGCGCACCAAGCTGACCACGCGGCCGTCGCCGGCGCGGTATTCCAGCACCAGTGCGGTCCAGGTGGCGCCCTTGCGCAGGTACTGGGTGGCGATTTCGCCGGTGCCGCTGTCCTGCTGGTCAGCCCACGCGCCACGCACGTAGGACACCAGGTTGCGGTCGCGGCCACTGCGCTCGGCTTCACGCGCGGCAGCGTTGAAGTCGACGATGGCCGGCGGCGTCAGCAGCGCGGACATGGCATCGAGCAGTGTCGACTTGCCCGAGCCGGAACGTCCGACGAACAGGAAGCCGCGCTCGGCGATCGGCACTTCGGTCAGGCCGTTGAAGGTGCCCCAGTTGTGTACCTGCAGGCGGCGCATGCGGAACTGCTGCAGGCGCGGGTCCGGCAGGCCTTCGTTGAACAGGGCGGGAGTGTGCTTGGAGATAGCCATGCGATGGTCGGGTCTCTCAGGCCTCGGCGGCCGGGGTTTCGCGCAGCTGGCGGTAGACCGCCGAGAGCTGGGACACGTCTTCGGCGGAGAACAGCAGCTTCAGCGCCGGCGAGACTTCGTGGCGGTCTTCCTGGCCGCTGAGGCGGGTCAGGATGTGGTTGTCCTTCATCTTCTGCACCGCCGAGGCGACGCGGCGGTTGAAGCCGGCGCGGTCGGTGGACAGGTTCTTTTCGTAGATGGCCAGTGCTTCGGCCATTTCGGCATCGGCGACCACCGCGCGGTTGCCGCGCGCATCGGCTTCGGCCAGCTGCTGGCGCAGGTACAGCAACAGCACCGAGTCGATGAAGGTCAGCGGCGAGGTGCGCAGCAGCACCGGCGCATCGACGTCTTCGGTATCGGCCTGGCGGGTGAACGCCACGCCGCTGTCACGGTCGAGCACCAGTTCCAGGAACAGGTCCGCCAGCGACGAGCGGATGGCCGCTTCGCTGCGGATCAGTGCCGGCCACAGCTTGGCGTGGCGCAGCTGGTCGATGCTGGGGCCGATCAGCAGCTGGCACAGCGCGCGGCGCGCATCCAGCGGCAGGCGCCCGGTGTCGCCGAGGTAATAGACGTCGTTGCCACGGCGGGGCTGCGCCACGGCCGCCACCGGTTCGGCCTCGTAGGCGTCTTCCGCCACGTCGGCCTGCGCTGCGTCGATGGGATCTTCATGCCAGCTCATGGCGTCTCTCCTGGGTGAACCAAACCAGCGGGATGCGGGCGCGACGGACCTGGCCGTCGCCACCACGCCACTGCGCAAGCTCCTGCTCGCCGGCGACCACGTTGCCGAAGCGCGTGCCCAGCGACAGATAGCCGATGACGCTGCCAAGACCTTGCGGCGCCTCGCGCTGCGACAGGGCCTGGGCGATGCTGAGCCGCGGCTGTGCATCGAGCAGGTCGTGCAGGTCGCGGCGCAGGGTGCGGAAGTCGATTTCGGACGAAGCGACCAGGTCGCCGACGCTCTCCAGGCTGATCGCGGCCGCGTCGTTGTACTCGACATTGCCGTC
This sequence comes from Stenotrophomonas sp. YJH_SMC_119, assembly GCF_059368315.1. Classification (NCBI taxonomy): domain Bacteria; kingdom Pseudomonadati; phylum Pseudomonadota; class Gammaproteobacteria; order Lysobacterales; family Lysobacteraceae; genus Stenotrophomonas; species Stenotrophomonas sp. YJH_SMC_119. The sequence goes on from NZ_JCAFRP010000017.1 coordinate 4,744, forward strand.
GACCTGGGCGCTGCGCGGATCATGCAGCTTCCACTGCGACCACGAGCGCAGGCGGCTGGTGGTCAGCTGCAGGTCGCGGCCGATGCCGCGTTGTGCGGGGAATTCGTCGCGCAGGGCCAGCGCTTCGGACTGCGCCTGCTTCAACAACTGGTTGAGGCGGCGCTGTTCCAGGTAGCCACGGCTCTGCACGAAGCCGCGCAGGCTGCGCGCGAAGTTCTGCAGCACGTCGTGCACCTGGCCACCGCGCTCGAGCATGGTGCTGGTGAAGCTGCGCAGGAAGTTGCGTTCGTTGCGGTCCAGGCGGCGGGCGAAGCCGCGCGCCAGCACCGCTTCCAGCGCGGCATCGAGCTGGGCACTCTGTTCGGCGTCGTTGAGCAGGCGCCAGAAGGCCTGGAAACTGCGCCCGGCGTCACTTTCGCCAATGACATCCACACCTTCGAACAGCTGCGACAGCACATCGCCGCGCTCGCCCTCGTCGTCGATGATGCGTTCGCGGAAATCGCGGTTGAGCTGCTCGAAGTCATCGCGCACGCGGCGGAAGTCCTCGGTCAGCTCGTCGGCCAGGCCGATGATCTGGCGGGTGCGTTCCAGCGCGCGCTTGCCGTCCAGCGCAACCACGCGGCCGGTGCCGACCCGGGCGATTTCGGCATCGATGCGGTCGCGCTCGTCGTGCAGCGCGGACAGGCGCGCATCGGGATCGGCTTCGGTCTGCGCAGCCAGCGCCGAGAGCTGCTCAATGACCAGCGCCAGGCGGCTTTCGGTGGCGGCCACGCGGGCCTGCTCGAGGCCGTCGGCGAAGCGGATCGCCTGCAGTGCCGCGGTCGCCAGCTCGTACTGCTCCTGGTCGGCGCCTTCGGGCAGACGGCGTTCCAGCCAGCCCTGGGCCAGCCAGTGCGCGATGTAGGCCTGGGCGGTGCGCGGCAGCTCGCGCGAGAGTTCATCGCCGGCCAGCTGGTCCAGCGCGCGCTGCAGTCGCTCGTTCAGTACCGAGGACGGCAGCGTGCGCTCGCCGTCCATCAGCAGGCCCTGCAGCAGGCCGATGATTTCCGGAGCGTGGTCGGCGGCAAGCAGCTTCCACTGGGGCTGTTCGCGCAGGTGGCGGTAACGGGCAATGCGTTCGCGATGCTTCATGCAGCGAAAGAAGTCTGTAGGGCTGACAGGGACAAACCGCCATGCACAGCTGCCGCGTGGACAGCCGTGGGCATGCCGGCCTGCAGGAGCCGGCGTGGTGCGGGCAAGCGGCTCAGCGCTTGCCGCCCACTTCGATGAAGCGCAGGAACTCGGCGCGGGTACGCGCGTCGTCGCGGAAGCTGCCCAGCATCTTGGAGGTGACCATGCTGACGCCGCGCTTGTGGATGCCGCGGGTGGTCATGCACTCGTGGGCGCCTTCGACGACCACGCCGACGCCGATCGGCTGCAGCACATCCTGGATGCACTGGGCGATCTGCGCGGTCATCTTCTCCTGCACCTGGAAACGGCGGGCGTAGGCTTCGACGACACGGGCCAGCTTGCTGATGCCCACCACCTTGCCGGCCGGCAGGTAGCCGACGTGCACGCGGCCGATGATCGGGGCCATGTGGTGCTCGCAGTGGCTTTCGTACTCGATGTCGCGCAGGACGATCAGCTCGTCGTAGCCGGCCACTTCCTCGAAGGTCCGCTCCATGTAGGCGCGCGGGTCGTCGCGGTAACCGCTGAACCAGTCGCCATAGGCTTCGGCGACACGGCGGGGGGTATCCAGCAGGCCTTCACGGGACGGGTCCTCACCGGCCCAGCGCAGCAGGGTGCGCACGGCATCCTCGGCCTGGTCCTGGGTCACGTCGCCCTGCGGGGCGGCCTTTTCGTTGTTCTTGCTCATTGCGTACAGCGTCCCGAACGGGGGGCGAGCATCGTACCCGACCGGGGGGTGGGTCGTCCTGTTGGTCGGGTTCATCGGGGGTCTGGCGGCGCCTGCCTGTTACGGGTCTGGATGGGGAAGGGCGGCAGGGCAGGACACGCCGTAAACCCATCCATGGGGGCTCGGTCGGCGCATCCATGCGCCTCACGGTCCTGCCCTGCCGCCCTTCCCCATCCCTGACAGTTTCCCGCGGGCGCGGCCGGACCGCCCGAAAGCGGGGGCAAAAGCGGGGGTTCATGGCTTCGGAATCGGCGCGCCGCTGCTGTGGTGTTTTGTGCTTTGGTGGGTGCGGACCGTTGGTCCGCACTGCTTCTGCTCTTGCTTCCAAGAGCCAACCCACCGCGCTCGCGGGGGGATGGGAAGGCCGCGGGGGCCGGGCGGGGCAGGACCGTCCGCGGCATGGATGCCGCGGCCGAGCCCCCAAGGGTGAGGGCGCTTGCTTGCGAGGCATGCCTCGCAAGCGCCCGAACGCACAGCCGCCAGCGGCTGGGCCGGACCCCGGAGGGGGGTTCACGGCGTGTCCTGCACCGTCCGGCGCCCGCTGCCCCACCCGACACCAGGCAGGCGCAACGCTTTCCTCACTACACCCACCCATTCAGAAAAACCTATTGATAGGAATGAAATTAGTAGTATCCTATCTATCTCTTATGGACCGACCCCTCGACGAGCGCACCGTGCTGCAGATGCAGCTCAGCTCCGGCCTGCTGTACGCAGGGCGGCAGTGGCAGCGCCTGGCCGACAGCCGGCTCGGCAGCTACGGCATCTCCACCGCCTGCACCATGCCGCTGCTGATGATCGGCCGCTCCGGCGGTGGTATCCGTCAGGTGGCGCTGGCGCAGCAGCTGGGCATGGAAGGACCCTCCCTGGTGCGCCTGCTGGACAAGTTGTGCGCCAGCGACCTGGTCCGCCGCGAGAGCGACGCCAGCGACCGCCGCGCCAACCTGCTGTGGCTGACCGACGCGGGCCACGCGCTGGTCAGCGAGCTGGAAGACCAGTTGATCGGCCTGCGCCAGGACGTGTTCGGCGAGCTTTCCATGGATGAACTGCACGCCGTGCTGAAGGCATGGCGCCTGCTGGCCGAGGCCGCCGACCGCATCACGTAAGACCGCTGCCCCTGAACACCGCCGCTGCCGTGCACACGCCAGCGGCTTTTGCCCGTTGCCGTTGTTTCGTTGTTCCTCCCCTCCCCCCACCTCGCCCCCGCCCCTACCGATGCCCGGTGAATTCAGTCTCCACGGAGTGTTCGTCCCGACCCTGCTCGGGTTGATGTTGTTGGCCTACCTGGTCAACAGCGGCCTGCATGCGCTGCTGCAGCGTGCCGGTGCCTATCGCCATATATGGCACCCGCCACTGTTCAACCTGGCGCTGTACGGGATCGTGCTTGGCCTGCTGTTCCACCTCCTGCGTTGGATGCAATCGTGAACAAGATCGTGAAGAAGACCCTGCCGGTGCTGCTCACCAGCGCAGCCGTGATCATCGCCCTGCTGGTGCTGCGCCAGCTCTGGGTCTATTACATGGATGAGCCATGGACCCGCGATGCCCATGTCGGTGCCGACGTGGTGCAGGTGGCGCCGGACGTGTCCGGGCTGGTGGAAACGGTGCAGGTGGCCGACAACCAGGCGGTGAAGAAGGGTGACCTGCTGTTCGTGGTCGATCGCGCCCGCTACCGCATCGCGCTGGAGCAGGCCCGCGCCAACCTGGCCGAGCGCCAGGCATCGGTGGCGCAGCTGCGCCGCGAGATCGGCCGTGACCGCAGCCTGCAGGACCTGGTCGCCGCCGAGGACGCCGAAGTGCGCCGCGCCAAGCTGCAGGCCGCACAGGCGGCGCTGGCCACCGCACAGGCGGCGGTCGACCTGGCCGAGCTCAACCTGGGCCGCACCGAGGTGCGCGCGCCGGCCGATGGCCGGGTCAACGACCGCACCCTGCGCGTGGGCGACTACGTGGTGGCCGGCAAGCCGGTGCTGGCGCTGCTGGATACCGGCTCGTTCCGCATCGATGGCTACTTCGAGGAAACCCGCCTGCGCGGCGTGGCCCCGGGGCAGAGCGTGGACATCCGCCTGATGGGCGAGTCGGCCCCGCTGCGTGGCCACGTGGAAAGCATCGCCGCCGGCATCGAGGACCGCTACCGCAGCAACGGCAGCACCCTGCTGCCGAACGTGACCCCGGCCTTCGACTGGGTGCGGCTGGCACAGCGCATTCCGGTGCGCATCGCCATCGACGAAGTACCCAAGGGCGTGGAACTGATCGCCGGCCGCACCGCCACGGTGACCGTGGACACCGGCCGCCATCCGCACAACGACAAGGCCGGCACTGCGCCGACACAGGCGGGCCTGTGAACGCCGCCCTGCCCCGTCTCGGTCTGATCGTTGCGCTGGCCAGCTTGGCGGCCTGCAGGACCGTCGGCCCGGATTACGCCCTGCCGGAAGGGTCGGCGTTCAAGCGCCCGGAGGCCAATACAGCCTTCATCGATACGCAGAACCCGCAGGTGGCCGCCAACCAGGCGCTGCCCGACCGCTGGTGGTCGCTGTACAACGACCCGGTGCTGGACGGCCTGATCACCCAGGCGCTGCGTGACAACGTGGAACTGAAGGCCGCCGATGCACACCTGCGTCGTGCCGCGGCGATGTACGAACAAGCGCTGGACGCCGGTGGCTTTGAGTACGAGGCCGAGGCCGGTGTCAGCCGCGCGCAGCTGTCGGCCGAATCGTTCCTGCAGGAGCACGAGCTGCCGGTGATCAACCTGGCCGATGGCAAGTTCGCGGTCAGCTACCAGTTCGACCTGTTCGGCAAGCTCAAGCGCGGCGCCGAGGCAGCGCGTGCCGACGAGCAGTCGGTCGCTGCGGCGCGCGACCTGGCCCAGGTCAGCGTGGTCGCGCAGGTCGCCGACAGCTACCTGGAAATCTGCCACGCCAACCACGAACTGCACGTGGCCGAGCATTCGCTGCAGCTGCAGCAGCGCAGCCGCACGGTCACCGAGCGCCTGATCGCGGCCGGCCGCGGCACGCCGCCGGAACTGGCCCGCGCCAATGCGCAGGTAGCGTTGCTGGAGGCGGCACTGCCGCCGCTACGCGCGCAGCGTTCGGCGGCCGCCTATTCGCTGGCCGCGCTGCTTGGGAAAACCCCGGGCCAGCTGCCAGCCGGCGTGATCGACTGTGCGCACGCCCCCGGCCTGGCGCAGCCGCTGCCGGTCGGTGATGGCCGGGCGCTGCTGCAGCGCCGCCCGGACGTGCGCCAGGCCGAGCGCAAGCTGGCCTCGGCCACGGCGCGGATTGGGGTCGCCACCGCCGAGCTGTACCCGGACATCCGCCTGGGTGCCTCGGTGGGTGCCGCCGGCCTGCTGGAAGACTTCGGCACGCCGATGACCCAGCAGTGGTCGATCGGCCCGCTGATCTCGTGGACGCTGCCGTCGTCCGGCACGCACGCACGCATCCACGCCGCCGAGGCGGGTGCCGATGCCGCGCTGGCCGAGTTCGACCACACCGTGCTGCAGGCGCTGCGCGAGACCCAGACCGCGCTGGACCGCTATGCGCAGGACCTGCGCCGGCTGCAGTCGCTGCGCATCGCGCAGGAGCAGGCCGCACTGGCCGCCGAGCAGAACCGCCGGCTGTACCAGGGTGGCCGTACGCCGTACCTGTCCAGCCTGGATGCCGACCGCAGCCTGGCCACCAGCGACGCCACCCTGGCCGCCGCCGAAGCGCAGGTCTCGCGCGACCAGATCCATCTGTTCCTGGTGCTGGGTGGCGGCTGGCAGGCATCGGTTGCCCCGCCCGCGCCGTCCACCGCACAGGCCTCGGCGAAGTAAGCCATGAACGCGCTGACCGATCGCCAGGCCTGGCTGTTCTCGATCAAGACCTACCTGGCCGCGGTGGCCGCGCTGTACATCGCCATGGCCGGCAACCTGTCGCGCCCGTACTGGGCGATGGGCACGGTGTACATCGTCAGCCAGCCGCTGCTGGGCCCAACCCGCGCCAAGGGCGTGTACCGCATCGTTGGCACCCTGGTGGCCGGCCTGGCTACCCTGCTGGTGCTGCCGGCGCTGGTGGAAACGCCGCTGGTGCTGAGCGCGGCGATGTCGATCTGGCTGGCCGGGTGCCTGTTCATGGCCCTGCTCAACCGCGGCCCGCGCGGTTACGCGTTCCTGCTGGCCGGCTACACCACCGCCTTCATCGGCTTCCCGGCCGTGACCTCGCCGGAGACCATCTTCGACACCGTGGTGGCCCGCAGCGAGGAGATCATCCTCGGCACCGTGGTGGCAGTGCTGTTTGCTTCGCTGCTGTTCCCGGCCTCGGTACGCCCGATGCTGCGCGCCCGCATCGGCAACTGGATGGAGGACGCGGCGCAGTGGTGCCGGCAGATCCTCGAACGCGGCCGCGCGCACGCGCCGCGCAACCGGCTCGCCGCCGACCTGGTGCAGTTCGAGGCGCTGATCGAGTTCCTGCGCCGCGACGACCCGCGCCATGCCGGTTCGGCCGTGGCGATGGAGCGGCTGCGCGAGCGCATGCTGCTGCTGTTGCCGGTGCTGTCCTCGATTGCCGATCGCTTGAGCGCACTGCGCAGCGATGGCCAGGCCCTGCCGGAAGGCCTGCCGGCGCTGGTCGACGACATCCATGACTGGCTGGACGGGCCCACCAACGCCAGCGAGTACGCGCGCCTGCGCGCGCGCATCAGCGCACTGAAGCCGCAGGTGGACCGCGACCTGCAGCACCTGCAGCTGGCCAGCCTGCTGCTGCGCCTGGAGGAGCTGGTGGACCTGTGGCAGGACTGCCGCACCCTGCAGCACGCGATCGACCAGGGCACTGCGCCGCTGGACCGTGCGCACTACCGCATCCGCACCGAACGCGTGGCCGCCGACAAGCACGTCGACTATGGCATGGCGCTGTTCTCCGCGCTCAGTGCCGGCGCGGCGCTGATGAGCTACTGCGTGCTGTGGATCGCGCTGGGGTGGGAAGGCGGCGGCAACGGCGCGATGATGGCCGCGGTGACCGCCGCATTTTTCGCCGCGCAGGACGATCCGGCACCGAGCATGGTGTCGTTCCTGGTGTGGGCGATGGTCGCCTCGGTGGTGGCCGGCGTGTACCTGTTCGGCGTGTTCCCGGCCGTGCACGACTTCGGCCTGCTGGCGCTGGTGCTGGCGGTGGCGTTCCTGCCGCTGGGGCTGATGCTGCACCACCCCAAGAGCGCGCTGTTCGCGCTGCCGCTGACGGTCAACCTGGCCGCGCTGCTGAGCCTGCAGAACACCTACAGCGCCAACATCCAGACCTTCCTCAACTCGTCCATCGCGATGTTCATCGGCATTGGCTTTGCGGTGGTGATGACCCGCCTGTTCCGTTCGGTGGGCGCCGAGTGGACCGCGCGCCGGCTGGTGCGGCAGGGCTGGACCACGCTGGCCGAAGCCGCCGAAGGTCGTGGCCAGCAGGACCGCCAGCGCTTCGCCGCGCGCATGCTTGACCTGCTCGGCCTGCTCGCGCCGCGCCTGGCGGCGACGCCGGAAGGCAGCGACATCGCCTCGGTGGACATGCTCAATGAAGCACGCATCGGCCTGAACATCCTGCAGCTGCGCCGCGCCCGGCTGGAACTGCCCGAGCGCAGTCGCGAGGCGGTCGAGCACATTCTGGAAGAGGTCGCCGTGCACTACCGACGGCAGATCGCCGCGCGCAAGCCGATTGTGGCGGCCGACGCGTTGCGCGAGCGGCTGGATACTTCGCTGGCCCGGGTCGGTAGCGTGGCCGCCTGCAAGGCCCGCGATGAAGCCCTGATGGGCCTGATCGGCCTGCGCTTCGCGCTGTTCCCGGAGGCGAAGGCGCTGGCGCCGGGGTGGGCGGACGCCGACGCTGCATCAGCCTGATAATGATCGGTGGCGCCGGGCAATGCCCGGCAGCCTTTCGCCACGGCAGCAGGATGGTTCAATGAGTTACGACATGATGGTGTTCGAGGCCAGTGCCGCCCCACGTGAGGCAACGGCATTCATCGCCTGGTTCGAAAAGCAGACGCAGTGGAACGAACGCCACGAGTACGACGACCCGGTAGTCAGCAGCCCCGCGCTGCGAGCGTGGTTCGCGGAGATGGCGCAGGAATTCCCGCCGATGGACGGCCCATTGAGCAACGACGATGACGATCGTGCCGAAGTGACCGAGTACAGCATCGGCCGGCAGGTGATCTATGGCGCCTTCGCGTACTCGGTGGCCGAGCGCGCGCACGGCCGCGTGCAGGACCTGGCCGAGAAGCACGGCGTGGGCTTCTTCGACGTGAGTGCTGATGAAGCGGCGATCGTGTTCCCGGATGGGCTGGTACTGATCGCGGAATAGGTGTGGCGGCAGGGCTGCGCCCTGCACCTGCCGAGGCAACGTCAACGTCAAAAGCGGGTATTCCTTGGGATGGCGGGGTGGGTCCGGTTGAGGGGGACGCCGTCAACCCATCCATGGGGGCTTGGTCGCCGCTTGCTCGTGTGCGCTGTCCTGCGCACACGGCAAGACCGGGGTTGGGCGTCCTGCCCAACCCGCCCGAGGCATGCCTCGGGCCCATGCGGCTCACGCCCCCGCACCCGGACCCACCCCGCCTTCGACAGTTTCCTGCGATCTGCCGGCACGGCGTTCTGCTCTGGTGGGTGTCGACCTTGGTCGACACGGTAGATCCCGGCATGCGTGGATGAACGTCGGAATGATCGAAGTACGCTGTTGTAAAGTCGAGCCATGCTCGACTGCTTCTGCCTGGCGATCAGGTGAAGGGGTCAGAGCCCGTTCCCGATGGGAACGGGATCCGACCCCGATTCAGAACAACTGGCCCTGCATCGTGGGCTGTTCGATGCGCACCGGTGCTTCGGCCACCGCTTCCGTACCCAGCCGCCAGGCCAGGCCACCCAATCGGCTGGCGTGGCGTTTCAATGCGGCCTGCAGCACCTCTGCGCTGCCCGCCACATGCAGCACTTGGCGGGCGCGGGTCAGGCCGGTGTAGACCAGTTCGCGCGACAGCACGCGGCTGTCCTGGCGCGGCAGCTGCAGCCACACTTCATCGAACTCCGAGCCCTGCGCCTTGTGCACGGTCATCGCGAAGGCGCTTTCGTGCGCGGGCAGTGCGGCCGGGTGGAAGGCGCGCGGCTGCTCGACCGTGTCGCCGGGGAACCAGGCCACCATCGCGCCACTGCCATCGCGCAGGCAGATGCCGATATCGCCGTTGAACAGGCGGTGCCGGTAGCTGTTCTCGGTGACCAGCAGCAGGCGGCCCTGGAAGTAGCCCGGGGTGTTGCCAGCCAGCAGCTGTTCGATGCGGCTGTTGAGCCCGCGCGCACCCTGCGGGCCTTCGCGCAGCGCGGTCAGCACGCGCAGTCGCCCGGCCTGCTGCAGGGCAAGCACCGGATCGGCGGCGTCGGCCAACGCACGCCAATGGCCCAGCAGGTGCTCGCGCTGGCCGCGCAGTGGATCGGCTTCGCCTTCGTGGAAATGCACGCCGGCCAGTTCACCACTGCGCAGCAGCTGCAGCGCGGTACCGCTGTCGCCCTCGCGCACGGCATGCGCCAGCGGTGCCAGGTCCAGCGCATCGCTCTGCCGGTAACCACGTTGCAGCTGCACGCGGCGGCCGGCGAAGGCGCGCGGCGTGGCCTGCGGCTGCAACGTGGCCGGTGCCAACAGACCCTGCAGTGCCTGCGCATCATCGGCGCGGGTGCCGATGCCATCACCGCTGGCGCGCAGGATCGCGCTGAGCACATCACCGGCTTCGACCGAGGGCAACTGATCGGGGTCGCCAAGCAGGATCAGGCGGGTGCCGCTGGCGATCGCGTCGACCAGCTTGGCCATCATCGGCAGATCGATCATCGAGGCTTCGTCGACCACCACCACGTCCACCGGCAGCGGGTTGTCGGCGTGGTGGCGGAAGCGCGGCGAATCCGGGATCACGCCGAGCAGGCGATGCAGGGTGGTGCCGGTACTGGGCAATGCCGCGCACAGCGCCGGGTCCACGCCGTTCTCCTGCAGGCGCTGCACGGCCAGACGCAGGCTCTCGGCCATGCGCTCGGCGGCGCGTCCGGTAGGCGCGGCCAGCGCCACTTCGGGCAGCGGCTGGCCGGCGTGCCGGGCCTGCGCCGCCAGCAGCAGCAACAGGCGCGCGATGGTGGTGGTCTTGCCGGTGCCGGGGCCGCCAGTCACCAGCGCCAGCGGATGGCGCAGGGTCACGCCGGCGGCACGGGCCTGGTGATCCTCGCTGCCCGATGCCTGCGGGAACAGCTGCGCGAACAACGGTGCCAGCGCTGCCATGTCCGGTGCCGGCAGCGGATGCCGGCCGATGCGCTGCAGCCCGGCGGCCAGCTGCCGTTCGTACTCGCGGTAGCGGCGCAGGTAGAGCAGGCCGTTCTCCAGCACCAGCGGCGCATCCTCGGCGATGGCGTCGGCCTGCTCGGGTATAGCCACCCAAGGCGATGCGCGCAGTTGTGCCAGCCAGTCCTGCGCGGCGGGCCACTCGGGCACCCCTTCCAGCAGGCGCTGCGGCTGCGCCGGATCGAAGCCGGCGTGGCCCTGCGCCACCGCCAGCGAGGCCAGCGCCGCCGCCAGCGCCACGCTCTCCGGCGTGTCGCCGCGCAGCCGCATCAGGCTGGTCGCCAACGCGTGGTCGAGGGTGCGCAGCAGGCCCTTCTGGTGCAGTTCCTTCAGCAGGCTCATGCGCTGGCCCCACGGGCACGTGCGGCCAGTTCGGCCTGGGCCTGTTCGCCACCGGCGAACAACGCATCCAGTGCATCCACCAGCGCCAGCGGGAAGCGGTCCACATGCACACCGTTGCCGGTGCCATCGAGGCCGCGGCAGAACAGGTAGCGGATGCCGCCCATGTCACGCTCGTAGTCGTAGGCCGCGCCCAGGCGGAAGCGCAGCCAGCGATGCAGGGCCACGGTATAGATCAGCGCCTGCAGGTCGTACTCGCTGTGGCGCATGGCGATGGCCAGCAGGTCCTGGCTGTAGCCGGGCAGACGATTGGATTTGTAGTCGAGCACGTACCAGCGCCCGTCGCGCACGTAGGTCAGGTCGATCATGCCGGTCATCAGCCCTTCCAGGCGGCGGCGCTGGCCGAAGCCTCGACGACCACTGGAAACACCGTGGGCATGCAGCACCTGCAGCAGCGCCGGCACCGTGGTCGGCTCGATGGCGAAATGGAAGTCGATTTCCGCGCGACGCTCACCTTCACCCAGGCTGTGCAGCGCGCCGCCTTCGGGCAGCGGCACGGTGAGCGTGTGGCCGACCAGCGGCACCAGCACGGCCACGCCATCGTCCAGGTCGACGTCGGCATAGCCTTCGTCGTGCAGCGCCTTGCGCAGTACATCGGCCTGTCCCTCGGGCGCTTCCCGGCCCGGCTTCCAGTCACCCCAGGCAGCAAAGTCGACGTTCTCCATCGCCTCGTGCAGCACGTTGCCGAAGCGGCTGCCCATGAAGCGCGGGTCGATCGGCGCGCTGTCTTCGACGACGGCGGTGGGTTCGGGCAGCGCCGGTTCCAGCGGCAGCTCCGGGCCGGCCGGTTCATCGGCGGCCGGTGCCGGCAGCTCGGTGGCGGCGGCTTCAATATCACTGCCAGCGCCCGCATCGGCATGCGCCAGCTGGGTGAAGCTGTACACCCACCAGTCATGCGGCACGCGCCGGGTCAGAGCACGCACCGCCGGCAGGTCGCCTTCCACTTCGGCCGCCAGCTGCGGCAGCGCGGCCGGTGCCTCGCTGTCATCAATATGCACATCGGCGTGCGCGCGCAGCGCCTGCAGGTCACCCAGCAGTGGCGCCAGACGCGTCCTGCCGAGCCCGGCCAGATCACCCACGGCGATCCACAGCGCATGCTCGGCGCGGGTCAGTCCCACATAGAGCAGGCGCGCATCCTCGGCACGCTGCTCGCGCTCACGCTGCGCGTTGGCCGCTTCCCAGGCCTCGTCCTTGTCCAGCTTCCAGTGCAGCTGGCGCTGGCCGCCAACGTGCACGGTGCAGTGCGAGGCGGTGTTCGGCGCGCCGCCGTCGATGCCGACGAAGGGCAGGAACACCAGCGGATACTCCAGGCCCTTGCTCTTGTGCAGGGTGATGATCTGCACGCGGCGCGCATCCGACTCCAGGCGCAGGAGCTGCTGCTCGTCATCCTGGTCGGCACTGGCCATTTGCCCCTGCAGCCAGTCCAGCAGGCCATGCATGCCCAGCGCCTGCGCCGAGGCCTCCTGCAGCAGTTCACCCAGCTGCAGGTAATTGGTCAGGCGGCGCTCGCCATCGATCAGCGCCAGCAGGCGTTCACCCTGTGCGGCACAGACATCGGCAATCACTGCGAACGGTCCGCCGCGCTGCCAGCGCTCGCGCCAATGCAGCAGCTGTGCCTGGAACCCGCGTTGCAGGTCACCTTCGCGTTCCATTGCCGCGATCGCGCTGGCCCGCTGGCCAAGCAGCACGGTGGCCAGCGCTGCACGCAGGCGGCCTTCGTCGGCCGGTTGCAGCAGTGCCAGCAGCAGCGCACGAAGATCGCGGGCTTCAGCAGTGGCAAACAGGCTCTGCTTGCCGGCCGCCACCGCGGGAATGCCGACCGCGGCCAGCGCGCGCTGTACCAGGGTGGCCTCGCGATGCGAGCGCACCAGCACCGCGATATCACCGGGCTGCACCGGTCGCCCACGCAACACGGCATTGCCCGCGCGCGCATCGACCAGGATCTGGTGAATCGCGGCCACGCAGGCCTGGGTCGCCGCATCGCGCGAGGCATCGGCGCTCATCGCCTTGTCGCCGCCACTGCGCAGCACGCGCAGGGTGAGTGCCTTGGCGGCCTGGCCGTCGCGCAGGTAGTCCGCATCGCTGCGCACGCCACCGGGCCGCACCCGCTCGAACCGGATGTCGCGTTCGAGGAAGGCGTCTTCGCCACCGTTGTCGTACAGCGCCTGCAACGCGCGCAACACAGACGGTCGCGAGCGGAAGTTCTGGTCCAGCACCGGCGCCTGCTGCGCCACCTGCTTGGCCTTCAGGTAGGTGTGGATGTCGCCACCGCGGAAACCGTAGATCGCCTGCTTGGGGTCGCCGATCAGGAACAGCGCCGGCGCCAGGCCGAGTTCGCGCACCTCCGGCGAATCACCGAACACGGTGTGGAAGATGCCCCACTGGCGATCGTCGGTGTCCTGGAACTCATCGACCAGCGCGATGCGGTACTGCGCACGCAGTTGCCTGACCAGCGTCAGCCGCTGCGGGCCTTCCAGTGCGAGCGCTACGCCATCAATCAGATCGTCGTAGGTCTGTACCCGGCGCGTACGCTTCAGCGCCTGCAGGCGCTGCGTGGCTTCGGCGCGAAGCGTGTGCAGGAAATCCAGCGCGGTGCCACGCAGCCAGGCATCGCGTTCGGCCAGCAGCGCAACATAGCGCGCCAACGGCGCCTGCAATGGCGACGACGGCGTGCGATCAGGGAATTTCTTGTTGGTCTTGTCGGCCAGCACCTCCGGCAGCAGTGCCGGCAGGCGATCGCTGGCCAGCAGCTCGCGCGGGTCGGCGCGCTCGGCCCAGGCCAGCAGCTGCCGGCCCAGCGGGTGCAGCCAGCCCAGCTTGTATGACACGCCGTTGAGCCACTTGTTGTCGACGGCATCGCAGAGGTCGATGAAGAACTGCTCGCCATGCTCGCGCACGCTTGCGGACAGGGCTTCCGCCGCGCTCTGCAATGCCGGGCGTGGATCGGCCAGCGCCGCCGGCCGTGGCAGCGGATGCAGCGGCGGTGTGCCCAGCAGCGCGCGCAGATCGGCGGCCAGCGCGTCGGGGCTCGACCACAGCCAGGTCAGCGGCTCCAGCGTGGCCGGGTCGTTGGCATGCACGCGCCACAGATCGGCCGCGAGCTCCTCCAGCAGTTCAAGGTCGCTGGCCAGCAGTTCCGGCGGATCAAAGGTGTGGCCGCTTTCCAGCGCATGCTCGCGCAGCACGCGGGTACAGAAACCATGAATGGTGAAGATGGACGCCAGGTCGATCTCGTCTGCGGCCACCTGCAGGCGGCGTTTCAGTGCGGCAGCGCTCTCGGTGCCGCACTGCAGATGGCGCTGCAGCACGTCGCGCGTCAATCGTACCTCCGGTGCTTCATCGTCGGCCGCTTCCAGGTCGACCAAGCGCGCGGCCAGCGCCAGGCGCTCGCGGATGCGCTTGCGCAGTTCCTGGGTGGCGGCATCGGTGAAGGTCACCGCCAGGATCTGGCCGATGCGCAGGCCCTGCTCCACCACCAGGCGGGTGAACAACGTGGCCAGGGTGAAGGTCTTGCCGGTGCCGGCGCTGGCTTCGATCAGCCGGATGCCCTCCAGCGACAGCGCCAGATAGGGATCGCGGCTGAGGGATTCGCTGCCGTCTTCGGTGATGGCGGTGTTCATGCGCTGCCCTCCTGGCGTGCTTCGGTGGCGAGAGCGCGGCCTTCGCGCACCGCGCTGAAGACCACCTGGCTGTTGCGCAGCAGGTCGGCGTAGCTGGCCTCGGTAGCGAACGGGTCGGCACCCCGCAGCAGCAGCTGCCAGGCGTCGCTGCTGGATTCACCCCAGCTGCGGTCGCTGCCGTGCCACTGCTTCCAGCCTTCGCTGCGCTGCTTTTCTGCTGGCGCGTTGTACAGCACCCAACCGGTGTACGGGGCAAAGCGCAGCGGCTCGCGCAGGCCACGCTGGCGCAGCTGCAGCAGCGCACGCAGCGCCGCACGTGCAGCGGGAACGCTCAGTGCCGGCAGTACATGCGGGCCGGGACCGGCGTCGCCGCCATCATGGAACTGCACAAGCGGCAGCGCGTCGCCCGCCGCGTTCGCCAGCAGCCAGTCCAGGCCGTGGCGGATCACTGCATTGCCATTGAGCGTGCCGGCACGCAAGCGCACCAGCCCTTCCGGATGCCGATCGGCCACGCGGCCATGCAGGCGCACGCCATCGATGTCCACTTCGTAGCGACGGCTTTCCAGTGGTTCGCCCTGCATCCAGCCCAGCAGCGCACTGGCATACGGGCGTGTCTTCAACTGCTCCACCTCGAACTGACGCTCGCCCAATGGACCCGACGGCAGCAGGCCACGCGCGCGCAGCCGCGGGTACAACGGCTCGGTATCGCCGCTGAGCGTGGCGCGCACTACCGCCGCCTGCACGCTGCGCTTTTCCGGCCCGCGCGAGGACAGCACCAGCGGTTCCAGGTCATCCACCTCCTCGACCTCGTCGGCCAGGCGCAGGCCCAGCGACTGTGCGAGGAACTGCCCGGCCGGGTCGCACAGGAAGCGGCGCAGGGTATCGAGCGCGACCTCCTCTTCCACCGCGTCGTCGAGCGGCGGCGGCAACGGTGCATCGAACCACGGCTGCAGGCCACCGCGCTGGCCGGTGAGGCGACCGGCGGCCGGATGCCACTGGCGGCGATAGCTGAAGCGACGCGGATCGCCATCGCCGAACGCCGCCGGTGAGAACGGCTGCAGGGCGTGGCGCACGGTGAAGTCGCGGACCGCCGCAGGCGGATCGAGGTGATACGCGGCGGCGGCGTCGATCAGTTCGCTGACCAGCACCGACGGCTCGCGCACGCTGCCATCGCGCGGATCGGCGCCGAGATAGCTGAGATAGAACACCTCCTGCGCGGCGGCGAACAGCTGCAGGAACAGGAAGCGGTCATCCTCGCGGGTGGAGCGGTCGCCCGGACGGCGGCGCGGCGTATCCAGCTCGGCGGTGAGCTGGTTGAGACCGGCAGCGGGGTCACGCCGCGGGAAATCGCCATCATTGAGGCCGAGCACGCAGATCACCCGGAACGGCAGCAGGCGCATCGGCACCATGCGGCCGAAACTGATGCCACCGGTCAGCAGCGGTGCGCGCGTATCGGCCTCGCCCAGCGCGCCGGCGAAGTGCGCGCGCACCACCTCTGGCGGCACGCCTTCCTCGAAGCCGGCCTTGGCGGCATCTTCGGCGAACTGGTTGAGCAGCTTGCGCAGGCGCTCCAGCGCGCGCTGGCTGTTGGGGGAACTGGGCGCGGTGGGCAGCAGTGCATCCAGCAGCGACAGCAGGCGTTGCCGCCACTGCGCCGGGGTGAGCAGCTCGCCCAGTCGGCGCTGGTAGATGGCCAGCACGCGCAGCAGGCGCAGCAGCCGGTCCAGCGCGTCCAGCGCACCGCCTTCCAGTTCGATCCACGGCGCCACGCCGGCCAGGTCGGCCTCGCTGCCGGTGGCGTGGCCGAGTACCAGGCGATCCAGCGCGAACTGCCAGGTGTAGGCGTCGTCGGCCGGTGCCTGGTGCTGGTTGCGGTGTTTCGCATCCAGGCCCCAGCGTGCACCGGCCTGTTGCAGCCAGCCATGCAGGCGGTCGAAGTCCACCGCTTCCAGCCCGGCCGCCTCGGCCAGCGGCGCGCTGGCCAGCAGGTCCAGCACTTCGTTCAAGCCAAAGCGCGAGACCGGCAGGCCCAGCAGGTGCACGAACACATCGGCCAACGGCTCGCCGGCCAGCGGACTGCTGTCGGCCAGCGCATACGGAATGTGTTCCTCCTCGCCGCCGCGACCGCCGAACACCGCTTCCAGGTACGGCACATAGGGATCGATGTCCGGTGCCAACACCGCGATCTCGCGCGCCTGCAGCGGCGGGTCGAAGCGCGGGTCCTGCAGCAGGCTGCGCAGCTGGTCGTGCAGCACCTGCAGCTCGCGCAGGCGGGTATGGCAGGCATGCACCTGCAGGCTGGGGTCGTCGCTGCGCAGGCCGTCGCGCAGCTCGCCCGAGGGCAGCGCGCGGCGGTGGAACAGGTCACGCTGCAGGCGATGCAGCAGGCTGTCGGACAGGCCGCCTTCGTCCAGGGTCGGGCGGGTGTCCTCCTCCGGATCGGAATAGGCAGCGATTTCGCCGGCCGGATGCACCACCTCGTAACTGCCCAGCACCGCCATGAAGTCGCGCCCGGCCGCACCCCAGGCTTCCAGCAGGCGGTTCTCGCCGGCCGCTTCGCCGAAGGGGTCCGGTGCGCCGCTGCGCAGGCGCTCGGCCAGCGTCTGCAGGTCACCCCAGTACGACTGCACCGGGGTAGGCATATAGAAATGCAGTTCGCCCACCCGCGCCTGGGTGGCCATCACCCGCAGCACGTCGGGCGAGATGTTGAGCGTTGCGAACGCAGACATGCGCGGTGGCAAGCCCTTCGGCAGCGGTTGGACGGCACCTTCGAAACGGTCCAGGTACTCCTGGATGCGGCGCGCGCGGTAGTCGTGGCCCTGGGTGATGGTGCGCCACAGGATCGCCTGCGGGTCGGCAGGATCGGCACCGGCTGCCCAGCGCAGCAGCCAGTCACGGCGCCACGCCTGGTACTTTTCAAATACCGAGGCCAGCTCGCCGGCCAGCGCCCAGGGTTTCAATGCGTCACCGCCGGCAAGATAGGACTGCAGCGCACGCATCGGTGGCTGCGCCAGCAATGTCGGGTCGCGCAGGGCCTGGTACAGCTTCCAGTGCAGGCCGGCCGCGTCCAGATCGTCCTGCTCGCCGCTGACGTTGGCCTTCAGCGCGCGGGCCACGAACTCGCCCGGGGTGAGGAATTCGAGGTTGGCGGCGACACCGAATTCGGCGGCCAGTGTCGCTTGCAGCCAGCGGCGCATCGCCACCTGCGGGATCAACACCACTTCCGGCGCCAGCAACGGCTGGCCTGGCACCGGCGCACGCACGTTGCGCGCCAGCAGCGCGGCCAGCACGTCCAGCGAGTTGGAATGGTAGAGGCGGAAATCGCTGCCTGGGTCACTCATCATGCACAGTGTGCAGGACGGCAGGCAGTATTCAATGGTCGGCCCATCGACGGTACGGATTGTTCCGGGCTGCCGGCCGATTGTCCCGGCCTGCGCCACGCCCTGCCGTGCAACAATACTGCACCGTCCAGTCTGCTTATGTTCAGCCGGCTGGCCCGATCCTTCGATGTCTAAAAAACGTTAATGGTGCCCATGTCGGCTTCCACCTCCAGTCTGGTGCAGTTGTCCAACGTCCGCATCGACCGGAGCGGACGCACGATCCTGCGTGACGTGTCGCTGCAGGTGCCGCAGGGCAGCATCACCGCCGTGCTCGGCCCCTCCGGCAGCGGCAAGTCGACCCTGCTGGCGGCGCTGACCGGCGAACTGCGACCGGTGGCCGGCGACGTTACCCTGTTCGGCAAGCCGATCCCGCATGACAGCAGCGCGCTGCTGGAGATGCGCAAGAGCGTGGGCGTGCTGCTGCAGGGCAATGGTCTGCTGACCGACCTCACCGTGGCCGAGAACGTCGCCCTGCCGCTGCGTACGCATACCCGCCTGCCGGCCGCCGTGCTGCGCCGGCTGGTGGAGATGAAGCTGCATGCGGTGGGCCTGCTGGCCGCCGCCGACGCCTGGCCGCGCGAGCTGTCCGGCGGCATGGCGCGCCGTGTGGCGCTGGCCCGTGCGCTGGCGCTGGACCCGCCGCTGATGATCTACGACGAGCCGCTGACCGGGCTGGACCCGATCGCCTCCGGGGTGATCATGAGCCTGATCCAGCGCCTCAACCACAGCCTGGGCCTGACCAGCATCATCGTCAGCCACCACGTGCACGAGACCCTGCCGATCTGCGACCAGGTGATCGCCATCGCCAATGGCGGCGTCGTGTTCCAAGGGACGCCCGAGGCACTGCAGTCCAGCCAGGATCCGCTGCTGCGGCAGTTCCTGCATGGCCAGCCGGATGGCCCGATTCCGTTCGATGCCGCGCCACGCGCGAGGGTTGCCTGATGCCGTTCGTCCAAGCCACCCGCTCGCTGGGCCGCGCCGGGCTGTTCTCGCTGACCGTGCTGCGCGGTTCCCTGCCGACCCGTGATTTCCTGGCCGAACTGACCCGCGAGATCTACAAGATCGGCGCGCGCTCGCTGCCGATCATCGCCGTCGGTGGCGCCTTCGTCGGCCTGGTGCTGACCCTGCAGGGCTACCGCACGCTGACCACCTTCGGCGCGGCCGACGCGTTGTCGACCCTGCTTGGCCTGTCGCTGTACCGCGAACTGGCGCCGGTGCTGACCGCGCTGCTGTTCATCGGCCGCGCCGGCAGTTCGATCGCCGCCGAGCTGGGCCTGATGCGCGCCACCGACCAGATCAAGGCGCTGGAGCTGATGGCGATCGACCCGGTGGCCAAGGCCGTGGCGCCACGCTTCTGGGCGGCGGTGCTGACCGTGCCGCTGCTGACCGGCATCTTCTGCTCGCTGGCGATCAGTGCCAGCTACTTCGAGGCCGTGCACGTGCTGGGCCTGGACAATGGCGTGTTCTGGTCGGCGCTGCGCAACAGCGTCGATTTCTGGGATGACTTCGGCGTGGCGATGCTGAAGTCGGCGATCTTCGGCGGCACCGCCGCGCTGGTCGCCGCCTATGTTGGTTTCCATGCCGAGCCGACCATTGAAGGCACGTCGGTGGCGACCACCCGTGCAGTGGTCAACGCTTCGCTGCTGGTGCTGATGTTCAACTTCGTTCTGTCGGCAATGTTGTTCACCTAACCCCTCCACCGGCGGTGCGCAGGCGCGCGCGGCCACCACGACTCGATCAGGTAATCCACATGGCCATCCGCGGTCCCAGACTCGAATTCTCCGTCGGCGCTTTCCTGCTGCTGGCCCTGGCCTCGCTGATGGTGCTGGCCGTGGCCTCGACCAACCAGCGCTGGAGCTGGGGCAGCCAGGGCTACGAGCTGAAGGCGCGCTTCTCCCAGGTCGGCCAGCTGCGCAAGCAGGCGCCGGTGAAGATCGGCGGCGTCACCGTCGGCCAGGTCGCCTCCATCGACCTGGACCCGGTGAAGTTCGAATCGATCGTGACCCTGCGCATGGACAGCAAGGTCAAGGACCTGCCGGCGGACACCTCGGCCGGCATCTTCACCAGTGGTTTGCTCGGCGAGAGCTATATCGGACTGCAGCCGGGCGGTGATCCGGACGTGCTGAAGGCCGGCGACGAAATTGTCTTCACCCAGCCGGCGGTTGACCTGATCCAGCTGGTCGGCAAGTACATGTTCAGTGGCGGCGCCGGTGGCGGCGCTGCTCAGAAGCCCAACGATGGCGCGCAGGCGCCTGCAACGGAACCGCAACCATGAAGATGAAACTGATCCCGGCCCTGCTCGCCTCGGCGCTGCTGGTGGCTACTCCGTTCCTCGCCCAGGCCCAGGCCGCCGCCCCCGCCGCTGCCGCGGCGCAGGGCCAGGCCGGCAAGGTGGTGATCGATGCCAGCACGCGCATCCTCACCACCCTGCAGCAGCGCAGGAGCGAATTCGGCAGCAACCCGGCCAGCCTGCGCAACTACATCGACAGCGAACTGAACCGCACCTTCGACCGCGACTATGCCGCGCGCCTGGTGCTGGGCCCGCACGCCCGTGGTGCCTCGGATGCCGACATCAAGCTGTTCGCCGATGCCATGGCCGACAGCCTCATGCAGCGCTATGGTTCGACCCTGCTCAACATCCAGGGCAAGCCGAGCTTCCGCCTGAAGGGTGAAAGCCCGCTGCCGGGCAACCGCGGCGTGCGCGTGAGCACCGAGCTGGTGCGTGCCGGCAGCGAGCCGACCCCTGTCGAGTACTGGATGCGCAACGTGAACGGCCAGTGGAAGATCTTCGACGTCAACATCGAAGGCATCTCCTACGTGCAGACGTTCCGCAACCAGTTCGACACCCCGCTGCGCCAGAAGGGCATCAAGCAGGTGGCCAGCGAGCTGCACAGCGGCAGCATGCAGGCCGGGCCCGCGGGCAATGGCAAGTAACGCACTGGCGCTGCTGGAAGGCGACACCCTGCGCCTGCGCGGGGTGCTCGACCGCGCTGCGGTGATCGCGCTATGGCCGCAGCTGCAGGCCCTGCCGGCAAAGCTGGCACGGCTGGATCTGGCTGAGGTCGAACGCGTGGACAGCGCCGGCCTGGCCCTGCTGGCCGAGCTGGCGGCACGTGCGCGCAAGGCCGGCCATCCGCTGGTGATCACCGGCGCGCCGGCTGGCTACAACGAACTGAGCGCGGCCTACCGGCTGTCGCCCAACCTGGATTTCAACGCTACTTCTGCTGCGAGCTGACATGAACGTCGTGCGCACTCTCCCCCTGATCGTCCTGGCCACCGCCCTCACCGCCTGTGCCGGCAAGCCCGCGCGCAGCGATGCACCGGCAGCCAGCACCGTGGTCCCGGCCAGTTCTTCCACCTCGCCCGCCGTCGCGGCCACCGATGCCGGCACGGCTGACGCTGCCCTGGTCGCGCCGGTGGCCAATCCGCCGGCTGCTGCCGCATCGTCGCCGGCTGCTCCCACCGACAGCGGCGACGGCAGCGCGGCGAAGACCTCAGCCGCCACCGCGCCCGGTGGCGATGACGACTTCGATGCCCTCTATGGCGGTGCCGGCAACACCACCAACGCAGCGGCCTACGATCCGTGGGAACCGTTCAACCGCAAGGTGCACAAGTTCAACAACGCGGTCGACCGCGGCGTCGCGCGTCCGCTGGCCACCGCCTATACCCACGTGGTGCCGCGCTTCGCCCGCACCGGCGTCAGCAACTTCTTCAGCAACCTGCGCGCGCCGGTGACCATCACCAACCAGCTGCTGCAGGGCCGCGGTGCCGATGCATGGGACAGCCTCGGCCGCTTCCTGATGAACAGCACGCTGGGCATCGGTGGCCTGTTCGATCCGGCCAGCAAGGCGATGGTGCCGCGCCGCAATGAGGACTTCGGCCAGACCCTGGGTGCCTGGGGCTGGCGTCGTTCGCGCTACGTGGAACTGCCGTTCTTCGGCCCGCGTACCGTGCGCGACGTGTTCGGCCTGGCCGGCGACATTCCGCTGTCGCCGATCCGCCGTATCGAAGAGGACAAGGTCCGCATCGGCCTGCAGGGCCTGCAGCTGGTCGATACCCGCGCGCAGCTGCTGGCGATCGACGACCTGCGTGACACTGCCGTGGACGAGTACTCGCTGGTGCGCGATGCATGGATGCAGCGTCGCAACTACCAGATCGAGAACGATCTGCGCAGCAAGCGCGAGCGTGGCCACGACGACGCCAATTCGCCGATCCCGGTCGATGCGATGCCGATGCCGCAGTGGACGCACTGAGTCCTGTCAGCGACGCATGAAAAACCCCGCCTCGGCGGGGTTTTTCTTTGGCGCCGTGGGTGGGGTCGGAGCCCTTTCCCGTGGAAAGGGATCCGACCCCGGCCGATCAGGCAGCCAGCGCGGCTTCGATGGCTTCGCGCAGGCGCGCGTCGTCAGCCGCCACGTCCGGGGCGAAGCGGGCGATGACCTTGCCGTCGCGGCCGACCAGGAACTTCTCGAAGTTCCACAGCACCGCCGGCGCGGCGTGGATCGGAATCTCCTTGCTGGCCAGGCGCTCGCGCAGCGGGCCTTCGCGGATCGACTGCGGCTGCGCAGCGATCAGCTGCTGGTACAGCGGGTGGGTGTCGTCACCGGCCACGCTGATCTTGGAGAACATCGGGAAACTGACATCGTAGGTGAGCTGGCAGAACTGCTGGATCTCCGCTTCGCTGCCCGGCTCCTGGCCGAGAAAGTTGTTGGCCGGGAAGCCCAGCACTTCCAGGCCCTGTGCGTGCTTTTCCGCATACAGCGCCTGCAGGCCTTCGTACTGCGGGGTCAAGCCGCACTTGGAGGCGACGTTGACCAGCAGCAGTGCCTTGCCCTGGTAGTCGGCAAGCGAGGACGGCTGGCCGTCGATGGTGGTGAGGGAAATGTCCTGGATCGAAGTGCTCACGCGGGGGCTCCGGCAACAGCGGGGAATGGCCCACCAGCATAGCGCCGCGCGATGTCGGTCGTGCCGGCCGCTGGCCGGCAATCGTGCGATCGTTCGCAAGGGTTCATGAGGCTGCCGGCCAGCGGCCGGCACTACGATCAGTCCACGCAGATCATGCCCTGCGCCTTGCCCTCATCAATGCGCTGGCGGCAGCCGAAGTTCTGGCGGGCATCGCGCTGGCAGGTGCCGGTGGCGGGGCTGCCAACGGCCACTTCGCCGCCGGCAAGGCACTGGCCCGTGCAGTCGCTCTTGCGGCTGCAGGCCTTGCCGGCATCGGCGTAGGGAATCACGCACTGTTCGCGCTGCAGCCGGCCCAGCCGCTGCAGGGTGCCGCCAGCGGCCTGGCAGTCCACATCGCGCGCTTCGCGGTAGGCCTCGGCCGCTTCGGGGCTGGTGGCTGCGGCAGGTGCCGCCGCCGGATTGGCAGCCGGCGGTGCGCTGCTGCAGGCGACAAGCAGCGCGGTCAGGATGAGACTGGTGCAGAGGCGCAGGCGCATGGCGTTACCTGATCCAGTAGGACAGGCCGCCAGCATACGCATCGACCATGCAGGCGGCGTGTCGACGTAGCTCAGGCTTCGTCGCCGTCGTCGCCTTCGTTGCCTTCGTCCTCGGCCGTGGCATCAGCATCGGCCAGGCCGCCCAGCAGGGATTGCGCCTGCTCTGACGCCAGCGACTCCACGCCGCGCAGGCGCCGCTCGATGGTGCGCGTCTTGCGGCTGGCTTCGCCGATGCTGCGGCCGACCGTGGTGATCTGCTTCTCGGCCTTCTCGAGAATGCCGGCGAACTTGCCGAACTCACTCTTCACCGCACCCAGCAGGCTCCACACCTCGCTGGAACGCTGCTCGATGGCCAGCGTGCGGAAGCCCATCTGCAGGCTGTTGAGCAGCGCGGTGACCGTAGTCGGTCCAGCCACCACCACGCGGTGCTCGCGCTGCAACAGGTCGACCAGGCCCGGGCGCCGGATCACTTCGGCATACAGGCCTTCGGTTGGCAGGAACATCACCGCGAAGTCGGTGGTGTGCGGCGGCGCGATGTACTTGTCGCAGATCGACTTGGCCTGCACGCGCACCGCGCGTTCGAGCTGGATGCCCTGCAGGCGCACGCCCTCGGCGTCACCCTGTTCCTGCGCGTCGAGCAGGCGCTCGTAGTCCTCGCGCGGGAACTTGGAGTCGATCGGCAGCCACACCGGCGTGTCGTCGCTGCTGCGGCCCGGCAGGCGCACCGCGATATCGACCATCTCGCCACTGTCCGGGCGTACCTTCACTGCCCGCGCGTACTGTTCCTGGGTGAGCGTCTGTTCGAGGATGTTCTCCAGCTGTACTTCGCCCCAGCTGCCACGGTTCTTGACGTTGGTCAGCACACGCTTGAGATCGCCAACGCCGGTGGCCAGCTGCTGCATCTCGCCAAGACCGCGCTGCACCTGTTCCAGGCGCTCGGAAACCAGCTTGAAGGAGTTGCCCAGGCGTGTTTCCAGCGTCGACTGCAGCTTTTCGTCCACGGTGTGGCGCATCTGCTCCAGCTTCTGCGCATTGTCGTTCTGCAGCGCGCGCAGCTGCTCTTCCAGCGTGGCGCGCATCTCGGCGATGCGCTGTTCGTTGCGCTGGGTCAGTTCCTGCAGGCGCAGGCCAAGGCTTTCGGTCAGGCGCTGCTGCGACTGCGCACCTTCCTCACGACCCTTGCGCGCATCGTCCACCAGGGTCTGGCGCAGCGCGCCCAGCTGGGTATCGGTCCGCCCGGTGAGTTCCTGCAGCTGCTGGCCGAAGGCGTGGATGCGCGCTTCCTGCTGCTGGCCGAAGGTTTCCAGCTGGCCGCGCAGTTCCTGTAGGCGCTGCCCCATGAGTGCGGCGCCACGCTGCTGGCTCTCCGCCGCCTCGGCACGCGCCTTGCGGGCGTCCTCGCCCAGCGCCTCGCGCAGCAGGTCCAGGCGCTGGTCGGTGCGGGTGGACAGATCGGTCAGCGCGCGGGCAAAGCCATCGAGCTGTTCGCGCAGCTCGCTGCGCCCGGCGCGCGCCTCCTCACGCACCGCCTGTTCGAGGCGGTCGTGCGGCGGGCGGCGCAGCAGGGCGACAAGCTGCAGGATGAGCACGGCCAATAGAAGGCCGCCAATGAGCAGATATTCGGTTTGCATGGGGCAAGTGTAGGCTGGCGGAGTCTCAGCTGCTGCGCCAGAACCATGCTCGCTCTGTACGGAAAGCCCACCTCCATCAACGTGCGCAAGGTGCTGTGGCTGTGCGCGGGGCTGGATCTGCCCCTGCGCCACGAGCCTGCGCCATCCGCGGACCTGCTGGCCGCACTGAATCCGAATCGGCAGGTACCGGTGCTGCGCGATGGCGACTTCGTGCTGTGGGAATCCAACAGCATCTGCCGCTACCTGGCCGACCGCGCCGGCCGTGACGACCTGCTGCCCGCAGCAGCGCAGGCCCGGGCCCGGGTGGAGCAGTGGATGGACTGGCAGTCCAGCGACCTCAACAGCGCCTGGCGCCATGTGTTCATGGCGCGCGTGCGCCAGCATCCGGACTACCCGGACGATGCCCGCGCCGAGGCCAGCCTGGCGCAGTGGAACCGGTTGATGGGGGTGCTTGATGCACAGCTGGCCGCTTCCGACGGCTATGTGGCGGGCGACACCTTTACCCTCGCCGATATCGTGCTGGGGCTGTCGACCCAGCGCTGGCGCAGCACGCCCGGCCACAAGCCCGCGCTGCCACACCTCGCGGCGTGGTTCGAACGCCTGCGCCAGCAGCCCGGTTTTGCCGAACACGTCGACAACGGCGTGGCCTGAGGCAGGGGTCAGATCCCTTTCCCAACGGGAAAGGGATCTGACCCCGAGGACGCGGGAACAACCAGCGTTACCAGCCTTCCAGCACGATCTTGCCCTTGGCGCGGTGACTCTCCAGCAGCGCATGCGCGCGCCGCAGGTTGGCCGCGTCGATGCGCCCGAAATGCTCGCCCAGCGTTGTCTGCAGCACGCCGGCATCGATCAGCTCGGCCACCCGGTTCAGCAGGTCGTGCTGGCGCTGCATGTCCGCGGTCTTGTACAGCGGGCGGGTGAACATCGACTCCCAGTGCAGCGACAGTGCCTTTCGCTTGAGCGCCATCACGTCCACCTGGCCCGGATCGTCGATCAGGCCGAACTGGCCCTGCGGCGCCAGCAGCTCCACGATCTGCGCGTAGTGCTGCTCGGAGTGGGTCAGGCTGGCCACGTGCTGCACCTCGCTGATGCCCAGCCGTGCCAGTCCCTCGGCCAGCGGCAGGCTGTGGTCGATCACGTGGTGTGCGCCCATTGCGTACGCCCAGTCCTGGGTATCCGGACGCGAGGCGGTGCCGATCACGGTCAGCCTGGTCAGCTTCCGCGCCAGCTGCACCAGGATCGAACCGACACCGCCAGCAGCACCGATCACCAGCAGGGTCTGGCCTTCGCCACCGCCCTCGGGGATGCGCAGGCGGTCGAACAGCAGCTCCCAGGCGGTGATTGCAGTCAGTGGCAGCGCGGCGGCGGCGGCATCATCGAGGCTGGCCGGCTTGCGGCCGACGCTGCGCTCGTCCACCAGCTGGTACTCGGCATTGCTGCCCGGGCGGTCGATCACGCCGGCGTAGTAGACCGCGTCGCCAGGCTGGAACAGGGTGACTTCGCTGCCCACCGCGTCGACGATGCCGACCGCATCCCAGCCCAGCACGCGCGGGCCATCGGTGGCCACGCCGCGACGGACCTTGGTGTCGACCGGGTTCACCGCCACCGCGCGTACCGCCACGCGCAGGTCACGCGGGCCGGGCTGCGGCAGCTCCAGTTCGATGTCGATCAGGGCCTGGGCATCATCGATCGGCAGGCCGGCGTGGGTGTAGGCAATGGCGCGCATGGCAGCGGTCCGGTGGGGAAGGAGTGCACAGGTTGCGCCGCGCACGGTCGCTCAGAAAGGCGCAGAATCGGGCAGCACTTTCACTCCGGCAATGAAGATGATCCGCTTCGACGACCTGCAGTTGTTCGTCCGCACGGCCGCACTGGGCAGCTTCTCGCAGGCGGCCCGCGAGGCCGATCTGTTACCCGGCCAGGTCGCTGCTGCCGTGGCGCGGCTGGAACGCGAACTGGACCTGCGCCTGTTCGTGCGCACCACCCGCAGCCTGCGTCTGACCGGCGAGGGCGCGCTGTACCTGCCGTATGCGCAGGAGGTACTGGCTACCCTGCGCGAAGGGCGGGCCCGCGTACAGGGCGAGGACGCCGAACTGCACGGCACGCTGCAGCTGTCGGCACCGTCGGATTTCGGTCGCAACCTGCTGCTGCCGTGGCTGACCGCGTTCCGAGCCGCGCATCCACGGCTGCGCCTGCACCTGCGGCTGTCCGATGAAGTGGCCGACGTGTTCCGCGATCCGGTCGACGTGGCCATCCGCATCGGCCACTTCGACGACGCCAGCTACGTGGCCCTGCCCCTGCTCGAAGGCAACCGTCGTGTGCTCGCGGCTTCGCCCGATTACCTGCAGCGACGGGGCACGCCGGTGCGCCTGGACGAACTGCGCGAGCACGATTGCCTGGTCTACCAGCTCAGTGGCCGCGCCTACGATCGCTGGTCGTTCGAGGTCGAAGGGCGCCGCACCGTGATCCCGGTGCGCGGCCCGCTGGTCTGCGACGACGCCGACGTGGTGCGGCGCTGGGCGGTGGCCGGCGAAGGCATCACCTACAAATCCTGGCTGGACCTGCGCGAAGACGTGCTGGCCGGACGCCTGCAGCTGCTGCTCGACGGCGTCGGCAGCCACATTCCGCTGCAGCTGGTGTGCCCGCACCGCAAGCAGTTCTCGCCGGCGGTGCGGCAGCTGCATGCGCAGCTGCGCCAGCACCTGCAACCGCTGCTGTCTGGCATGCCCGATGGACTCCCCCACCCCCTGTCGCCCACCCCGGTGCTGGCCGACAATGGCAGCCCCCCGTAAGAGAGAACACCGCCATGCCGTGGATGGGCATCCAGGACCTGTGGACGTTTCTGGTCGCTGTGCTGGTGTTTCTCGCCCTGCCCGGCCCCGGCACCTTCACCCTGCTGACCGCCACCGGCCGTGGCGGCGTGCGCGGCGGCTACACCGCACTGGCCGGCCTGCTGGTCGGTGACCAGATCCTGATGTGGCTGGCGCTGGCCGGTGTCGCCGCACTGCTGAAGGCCAACCCCTTGGTCTTCCACGCTGTGCAGTACCTGGGTGCGGCCTACCTGGTATGGGTGGGCATCAGCCTGCTGCGCACGCCGAAGCACGAGGGCGGTGACGCCGGCCCGATCCGCATGCAGCCGGGCCGCTACTTCCAGCAGGCGATCCTGGTCAGCCTGCTCAACCCGAAGGCGATCCTGTTCTACATGGCCTTCCTGCCGCTGTTCATCGATCCGAAGGCGCACCAGGGCATCGCCACCTTCGCGGCCCTGGCCGGCATCATCCTGGTGGTCAGCATCGCCTACTGCTCGATGCTGATCGGTGTGGGCAACCTGGCCCGCCGCCGGTTGATCCAGCATCCGCGCATCAGCGATGCGCTGCGCCGGGTGGCCGGCCTGTTCCTTGTCGGGTTCGGCATCCGGTTGGGGTTGAACGGATGAAGGCCTGGCTGGCAACCGCGGTCGCACTACTGCTCGCCGGCACCGCCTCTGGCACCACCGTGCAGGACCATCGCTGCCTGAGCGGCGGTCGCAATGACAGCATCCACCTGGAATGGCGCTGGCTGAAAGACGGCCGGGCCGATGTGCGCTACGCCGGGCAGCGCGAGCGCCTGCCCCTGCACCGGATCTCGATGGAGACCACGGTGCTGGCCGAAGATCGCCCGTACCAGTTCGACAGCGTCTGGGAAGAACGCATCGACGGACGCCTCAACGGCCGCTACCTGCTGAGCACGCAGGGTGCCCTGGTGCTGGATCTGCGTTACGAACGCGCCCGCGATGGCCGCAGCACCACCTTCCACGACGACCCCGAAGCCTGGCAGGAAGACGGCTGCCGCTGGCCCGGCAGGGTGGCTGAGTGAGCACCATCGACGACGACACCCTGCTGGAGCGCAGCTGGGAGTATCGGGAGGAGACGCTGTACCGGCGGTTGTTCGGCGATACCGGACCGGGGATCTACCCCCTCGACATGGATCTGCTGCGCAACGTCTTCAAGCAGGAGCAGATCGACCCGCGCTGGCTGCATGTCGGCGTCAATGCGTGCCCTCCGCACGGTGATCGACGGCACTGGATCTATGTCAGCACCGGCCTGTCCAACCCCTGGGAAGGGCGGCACGAAGATGGAGATTCGGGGTGGGGCATCGAACTGATGCTTGAGACGCAGGATGAAGCGACGTGGGCGCTGACCACCTTGCGCTGGTTCACCGCGTACCACCTGCTGCTGTGCCACTCACGCATGCCCGGCAATCCGTTGGCGCCATGGGACCGGCTGAAGCTGGGGGGGCCGGTGGATCACGCAGGGAGCATGCTGCAGGCGGCCGTCTTCGTGCCGTCATTGCACTTTCCGGGACCCCAGCAACTGCCATCGGGACGATTCGACTTCCTGCAGCTGCTGCCGTTGACCCTGGACGAGCACGCGTTCGGCCGCGCGCATGGCTTCGAAGTGCTGGTGGCCCAGTTGAGAACCCAAGGTGCGGCGCCGGTGATCGATCCGCAGCGGGTCAGCATCGATCTGGCCCCTGCTCTCGTACTTCAATCGCCTCCGGGCTCGCCTTGAGGGATCGAATCATTTCGAACCCTGCCAGCATTTGTGCCGATTCCGGCAGCGTGGCCGGGGTGCAGCGCGCGCCCCGCCATGCATGACCCCCGTCAGTGGTAATGCTGCGCTGCGTTCGGTCACACTCGGGAACTTGTCGTTCTTAGTCACCCCTTCCGAGGCCTGCATGTCCCTGTTCCGGCGCAAGTCCCTAGATTCCGTCACCGTCCACGAAGCCGGCAGGCGTCTGATCCCGACGCTCAGCTGGCCGCACCTGATCGCGTTGGGTATTGGCGCCATCGTCGGTACCGGCATCTACACGCTGATCGGCGTCGGTGCCAACCTGGCCGGCCCGGCCGTGCTGATCTCCTTCGCCATCGCCGGTGCGGTCTGCGCCTGCGCGGCGCTGTCCTACGCCGAGCTGTCGACGATGATGCCGGCCGCCGGCAGTGCCTACACCTACAGCTACAGTGCGCTGGGCGAGGTGTTTGCCTGGGTGGTGGGCTGGAGTCTGATCCTGGAGTACTCGCTGGTGGTGAGTACGGTGGCGGTGGGCTGGTCCGGCTACTTCGTCGGCTTCCTCGAATGGGTCCACACCCAGTTCGGCTGGAACGTGCACCTGCCGGCCTGGCTGGCGGCCGGCCCGCACGTGGAAGGCGGCATGATCAACCTGCCGGCGATCATCATCACCTGGCTGGTGGCCGGCATGCTGATGGCCGGCACCAAGGAAAGCGCCACCCTCAACGCCGTCCTGGTGGTGTTCAAGCTGATCGCGCTGGCCATCTTCGTGGCCGTGGCCCTGCCCGCCTTCGACAGCGCCAACCTGCAGCCGTTCATGCCGTATGGCTTCGCCAAGTCGATGGGCCCTGACGGCGTTGAGCACGGCGTGATGGCGGCCGCGGCGATCATCTTCTTCGCCTTCTACGGCTTCGATGCGATCTCCACCGCCGCCGAGGAAACCAAGAACCCGGGCCGCGACCTGTCGATCGGCATCATCGGTTCGATGATCGGCTGCACCATCGTCTACGTGCTGGTGGCGCTGGCCGCCGTGGGTGCGATGAGCTACGCCGTGTTCGGCCACAGCGCCGAGCCGCTGGCGCTGATCATGCGCCAGCTGGGCCATCCGACCGCGGCGATGGTGATCGGCGTGATCGCGATCATCGCCCTGCCGACCGTGCTGCTGGCCTTCCTGTACGGCCAGAGCCGCATCTTCTTCGTGATGAGCCGTGATGGCCTGCTGCCGCGTGGCCTGTCCAAGGTCAACGCGCGCACCGGCACGCCGGTGGCGACCACGCTGTTCACCGCAGTGGTGGTGTCGGCGCTGGCCGGTGTGGCGCGCCTGGACGAGATTGCCGCGCTGGCCAACGCCGGTACCCTGGCCGCGTTCACCGCCGTCGGCATCTGCCTGGTGGTGCTGCGCCTGCGCGAGCCGAACCGCGAGCGCACGTTCCGCACGCCGCTGGCCTTCGTGGTCGGCCCGCTGGCCGCGCTGGGCTGCATCTACCTGTTCCTCAGCCTGCCGCACACCACCCAGCTGTATTTCCTGCTGTGGAACGTGGCCGGCCTGGTGCTGTACTTCCTGTACAGCCGTCGCCACGCGCTGATCGCGAAATAACCGGATCGCCGGTAGTGCCGGCCGCTGGCCGGCACCTCGCATCCTGTTGATACAGGCAATGCCGGCCGCTGGCCGGCACTACCGCAGGGCGGTCAACCGCCCTGCTTTGCCGCGTAGTCCTGCGCCTGGCGCATCACCCGCAGCAGGTTGCCGCCCCAGATGCCGGCAATCTGCTGCTCGGTGTAACCCTTGCGCAGCAGCCACGCGGTGATCTTCGGCAGCTGGCTGACATCGGGCAGGTCGCTCAGGCCGCCGCCGCCATCCCAGTCCAGGCCGATGCCCACGTGCTCGGGGCCGACCACCTTGAGGATGTGCTCGAAGTGGGCGAAGAAGTCGTCGAGGCTGGCATGGCGCACCGGGTGCTCGTGGTCCAGCACCTGTTCGGCCTTCAGCAGGGCGACACCCTGCTCGATGCCCATGCCTTCCCAGCCACCCAGCTGCTTGCTCAGCGCTTCCTCGGCCTGCTTGCGCTCGGGCGTCTTTGCGGTGTCGATCAGGTAGCCACCATAGGCGTTCACCTGGATCACGCCGCCGGCCTTGGCCAGCTTGCGCAGGCGCGCATCATCAAGATTGCGCGGGTGGTCGTAGACCGCCTTGGCTGAGCTGTGCGACAGCACGAACGGCACCGGCATCATTGCCAGCAGGTCATCGAACACCGCGTCGGACGCATGCGACTGGTCGATCACGATGCCCAGCTTCACCGCCTGCTGCACCAGGACCTTGCCGGCCGGGCTCAGGCCTTTCCATTCCGCTCCCTTGGGGTCGGTGGCCGAATCGGCGAACTCGTTGTTGGCGAAGTGCACGGTACTGAGCAGGCGCAGGCCGGCACGGTGGTAGAACGAGAGCAGGCTGGGGTCTTCCACCAGCGGGCTGGCGTTTTCCATGCTGATGTAGACCACGCGCTTGCCGGCGGCCTTGATCCGTGCCGCGTCATCGGCGGTCAATGCCAGCGCGAAACGCTCGGGATTGGCGGCCAGCATTTCGCGGATCTCCAGCAGCCGCTGCAGGCCATGGTCACGCTCGGCGAGGTGCGCGGCTGGGCTGCGGTCGCCCTGATCGGTGTAGATCGCCCAGAAGCCGCCGTCCAGCGCGCCCTCGACCATGCGCGGGTAGTCCACTTGCGAGAGTGCGTTGCGGTCGTGGCGCTGCTCGATGTCGAAGCCGGTCCGGCCGAAATTGGCCGGCGTATCCAGGTGGCTGTCGAGCGTGACCAGGCGCTGCTGCAGGGCCTTGGCGCGGGCCAGTTCCTGTGCGCTGAACTCGATGGCATGAGCCGACAGCGGCGCACACAGCGCCAGGGCAAGCACGACGGACAGGTGGCGCAACGATGGCATGGGCTCTCACCGGCAATGGGAAGAGCCCGACCATAGCGCTGCAGCCGGCAGATTTGTAGAGTCGGGCTCACGCTCGGCTGCCAGGCACCGCGAGTCGAGCATGAATCGTATTCACGGCCCAGCGGCCAGCTTCCCGCGCATTGCGATGCGTTCGAAACAATGGCGCCCCCAGGATCAGGTGGCGCGGCTCGCCTCTACATCGTCCCGCGGTCAGTCGACCACGCGGCAGAACACGGCCTTCAGGTAACGCGATTCCTGCACGTGGGCCATGAACGGATGGTCCGGACCCGCACCAGCGACCTTCAGGATCTGGATCGTGCGGCCGGAGAAATAGGCCGCGCGGCGCAGCATGTCGAGGAACTGGTCCTCGGCCACCAGGCCGGTGCAGGAGAACGTGGCGAACAGGCCGCCCGGCTTGACCACGCCCAGCGCCAGCTTGTTCATGTCCAGGTACTTCTTCAGCGCAGTGATGACCTGGTCGCGGTCGCGGGTCATCTTCGCCGGATCCAGGATCACCACGTCGTACTGCTCGCCGCGGTTGGCGGCGTCGCGCAGCCACGGGAAGATGTCGGACTGGATGAACTTCGGGCGCACGTTGTTCAGGCGCGAATTGCCCTTGGCGATCTGGATGACGTCCTCATCGATGTCGATGCCGACCACTTCCGAAGCGCCACGCGCAGCGGCATACACGGCGAAACCGCCGGTGTTGCAGCACAGGTCCAGCACGCTCTTGCCTTCAACCTGCTGGCTCAGCCACTCGCGGTTCTCGCGCTGGTCGGCAAAGAAACCGGTCTTGTGCGCGCCGGCCGGGTCGGCGCGGAACTTGATGCCGTACTCGGTGATCACCGACGCTTCGGTGGTGGTGTTGCCGTGGAAGTCGAAGCTCTCCTGCTTCTGCACGTGTTCGTCGGCAAAGCTGTGGAAACGGCAGCCCGGGAACTGCTCGCGCAGGGCGTCGTAGATCCATTCGCGGTGGCGGAACATGCCGGCGGCGAAGAACTCGACCACCACCAGGTCGCCGTAGCGATCCACCACCAGGCCGGACAGGCCGTCGCCTTCGCTGTGCACCACGCGCCAGGCGTCGGAGACCGCGTCGAGCTTCAGCACCTCACGGCGCAGCGACACCGCCTGGGCGATCTTGCGCGAGAACCAGCCGGCATCGACCGGCACGTTCTGGTCGGTTTCGAGGATGCGCACGGCGATGCGCGAGTGCCCGTTGTAGAACCCGCGGCCAATGAACTCGCCATCGATGCCGACCACGTCGACGATGGAACCGGGCTTGGGCCGGACGGTCGGTTTCTCGACCAGTTTCTGGAAGATCCACGGGTGGCTGGAACGCCACGCATTCTTGAGGCGGACAATCGGAAGGGGGGTATTCATCCACCCATTGTAAACCGGGCGCCGGGGTCGGATCCCCGCAGGGGCTCTGACCCCAGTGTGGCGACGATGGGGTCGGAGCCCCTTTGGGGATCCGACCCCTGGCCTCCCCATTTGACGGCGGCGGGGCCAGACGGCAGAATCGGCGCCAGAAGGGGAGTAGCTCCCAGACGTTGTCGCCGTCATTTCGAGCCCGCAGGCTCCGGTGCAACGGCAGTTCCAGCCGACTGGAACTGCGAGCGAGACCTTCGCCGTACTGGCGAAGCTCTGTCCCTGGATCCCCCTCCCGATCCTCCGTTGCAGATCCTCGCCGTCCGGCCTGGCATTCATCTTTCCAACGGACATTCCCAATGCAGACGATCGGTAACGTGTGGTTGTGGGGCGGCTTCGCAGCGGTGGTGGTCATCGCCCTGCTGGTCGACCTCGTGTTGATGCGCCATGGTGGACCGCACAAGGTCACCTTCAAGGAGGCCCTGTGGTGGTCCATCGGCTGGGTCGCGCTGGCCCTGCTGTTCAATGCGGGCCTCTGGTACTACCTGAATGAGACCGCCGGCCAGGTGGTGGCCAACAAGGTCGGCCTCGAGTTCCTGACCGGCTACCTGGTCGAGAAGGCGCTGGCGGTCGACAACATCTTTGTGTTCCTGATGATCATGAGCTACTTCGCGGTGCCGGAGGAGCAGCGCCAGAAGGTGCTGATCATCGGCATCCTGGGCGCGATCGTGCTGCGTACGATCATGATCTTCGCCGGCAGCGTGCTGATCAGCCAGTTCCATTGGCTGCTCTACGTGTTCGGTGCCTTCCTGCTGTTCACCGGCTGGAAGATGTGGTTCGCCGCCGGCCAGGAGCCGGACCTGGAGACCAATCCCGCCCTGCGCTGGATGCGCAAGCACCTGCGCCTGCTGCCGGACTATGCCGGCAACGCACTGAGCGTGAAGCGCGACGGCGTGCGCTGGTTCACCCCGCTGTTCGCGGTGCTGATCCTGATCGCGGTCACCGATGTGATCTTCGCCGTGGACAGCATCCCGGCGATCTTCGCGATCACCACCGACCCGTTCATCGTGCTCACCTCCAACGTGTTCGCGGTACTGGGCCTGCGCGCGATGTTCTTCCTGCTGGCCGGCATGGCCGACCGCTTCCACCTGCTGCCGTATGGCCTGGCGCTGGTGCTGGGCTTCATCGGCATCAAGATGATGATCATCGACCTGTTCAAGATCCCGACCCCGGTGTCGCTGGGCGTGGTCGCGGTGATCATCGCCGCCACCGTGGTACTGAGCCTGAAGTACCCGCCGAAGGAAGGCTCCGGCCACGCCTGATCATGGCCGGCCGGCGGGATTGTCCCGCCGGCCTCACCCACTCTCCCGTTGCGGTGGCCTTGGTTTCGCGCCAGTCACCGCCATTGCTGAGGTATGGACAACAACGCGCCCCTGCCCGCCGGCGACGTACCGGCCCCCCGCAATGACCGCTCGCGCATCCTGCGGGCGTTCAATGTCAGCCTGGCCGCCGTGCTGGTGCTGGTGGCCGTGTTCGCCCTGCAGGGCACCTTCGACTGGCGGCCCTGGGCGGTCGCGCCGCTGGAAGCCAAGGGCCTGCTTGGCCTGATCGGCGGCCCGATGCTGCATGCCTCGGTCGAGCACATCGCCGCCAACAGCATCGCGATCCTGATCCTGGGCACGCTGGCCGGCAGCGTCTACCCGAAAGCCACCGTGCGCGCCCTGCCCCTGCTGTGGCTGGGCTCGGGCATCGGTGCGTGGATGCTGGGCAATCCGGGCAGCGTGCACCTGGGCGCCAGCGGCGTCACCCATGGCCTGATGTTCCTGCTGGCCAGCCTGGGCCTGCTGCGCCGCGACCGTGCAGCGATTGCCACCGGCCTGATCGGCATGCTGTTCTACGGCGGCATGCTGATGACCATCCTGCCGCACGCCGACGGCGTGTCCTGGCAGTCGCACATGGGCGGCGCCTTCGCCGGCATCATCGCCGCGCTGCTGTTCCGCAATGCCGACCCGCTGCCGCCGCGCCCGCGTTACAGTTGGGAAGACGAAGAAGACGAGGCCGAACCGCTGGCCGACGACGAGCTGGAACCGCAGTCACCGCAGCGCGTGCCGGTGCTGTGGCAGCCGCGCGAAGGTCAGGACTACGTGGTGATCCCGTTCCGCCGGCCAGACGAGCCGCGCGGCTGAAAATGCCCCGGTAGTGGCCGACCTTGGTCGGCGCGGTTGTAGTGTGCCAACCAAGGTTGGCACCTACCAGAGTCGTCAGTTCGCCGCATTCCCCGCCGCGCCCATGCCATCCACCGTCTGCCGGCCCAGTGCCGGGTCATCGGTGAAGAAGGCATCGATGCCGGTGGCCAGATAGGCACGCATCTCGGCAATCGAACCCTCGGCATTGCGCGCGTTGTCGGCGCCCTTGCGCAGGTTGCTGGCCTGGAAGTGGTTCTCCGGACGGAAGGTGTACGGAATCACCATCAGGCCCACTGCATGTGCGTCCTGTACCAGCGTGGTCGGAGTGCTCAGCGCGCCCTTGGCGTCCAGCGGAATGATCGAGCGCAGTTCCGGGCCGATGCTGTCGGCGTAGCTGGCGATGTCCTTCAGTCCTGCCGGCGTCATCATCTGGGCGTAGGTCAGCTTGCCACCGGCCTTGGCGATGTCGGCCGGCTGGGTGTCGCCCTTCCACAGCAGTTGCAGCAGGCGGATGTTGCTGCCGCGCGGGATCTTGCCGCGCAGGTAGCGCAGGTTGGCGGTCTCGAACGACTGGATGGTGACCGGGCCGACGTTGGTATAGGCATTGCCACGCAGCGCGGTCAGGAGCTTGTCTTCCATCGGCAGGCCGATCGACTGGAAGTAGGTCGGGTGCTTGATCTCCGGCACCAGGCCGATGCCACGGTTGGCACGCCCGGCCTGCTGGACAAGGAATGCGAGGATCTCGTCCAGGCTGGCGATGCGGAACTGGCCGTCATAGGCGGTGCTGCGCAGTTCCGGCAGGCGCTCGCGCGCGTACAGGGTCTTCAGCTCGGCCAGGGTGAAGTCTTCGGTGAACCAGCCGTCCACCTTCTGCCCGTCGATGACCTTGCTGGTGCGGCGGCTGGCGAACTCCGGATGCGAGGCCACATCAGTGGTGCCGCTGATCTCGTTCTCGTGGCGGGCCACCATCACTCCGTCCCTGGTCATCACCAGGTCCGGCTCGATGTAGTCGGCGCCATCGGCGATCGCCTGCGCATAGGCGGCCAGGGTGTGCTCGGGCAGCAACGCGCTCGCCCCGCGATGGCCATAGACCGACACCTTGTGCGCGGCCGGGGTGGAGGATTCAGCACTCATGGCCACCGATGGTGCCACGGCCAGCGACAACAGCAACGCACAACCCCACGACTTCACTGCGACTTCCCCAAGCGGTATGTGATGGGCGTCAGTATGCGGCGGCAATGTGACAGGTGGGGGACCTGGGGTCGGATCCCCGCAGGGGCTCCGACCCCGTAGCGATCCCGAGGAGCTCGTTCGGCTGGGTTGCCGGCCAGCGGCCGGCACTACCAAGGCTTACTTGCCGATGCAGAAGCTGGAGAAGATCCTGCCCAGCAGGTCATCGGCACTCATCTGCCCGGTGATCTCGCCCAGCGCGTCATGCGCCAGCCGCAGTTCCTCGGCGGCCAGCTCCAGGTGCTCGTGCGCCAGCTCGCCGTCGGCGCGCTGCGCGTGCTCCTGCGCGCGTTCAATCGCATCCACATGCCGCGTGCGCGCGGAGAACTCGCCGTCCACCTGCTCCCCTGCCCCGGCCGAAGCGATCGAACGCAGACGCGCGTGCAGATCGTCGAGCCCGGCGCCGGTCGCAGCCGAGACGAACACGCGGTCCGGATCGTCCAGTGCTGGCAACGCCTCCAGCAGGTCCGACTTGTTGTGGATGTAGACCTTGTGCGGCACCGCCGCCACGGCCTCGCCCAGCGCTGCTTCGCCGGCCGCCGGATCGCGCGCATCCAGCACGATCAGCGCCAGGTCGGTGCGCTCGATTTCCACGCGGGCGCGGCGCATGCCTTCGCGTTCGATGGCGTCACCGCCGTCGCGCAGGCCGGCGGTGTCGACCAGGGTCAGCTCCAGGCCGTCCAGGCGGATGGTTTCGCGCAGGGTGTCGCGGGTGGTACCGGCGATGTCGGTGACGATGGCGCGTTCGCTGCCGGCCAGCGCGTTGAGCAGTGAACTCTTGCCGGCGTTCGGCGGACCGATCAGCACCGCGTGCAGGCCATCGCGCAGGCGACGGCCGCGTTCGGCATCGCGGCGCAGCAGGGCCAGATCGCTGCGCGCCTGTTCCAGCCCACGCCGCACCTGAGCGCCACCGAGCGTATCCAGCGGTTCGTCGGCAAAATCGATGGCCGCTTCCACGTGGATGCGCAGCAGCACCAGCTGCTCGACCACGGCGTCGATGCGGCGCGAGAACACGCCATCCAGCGAGCGACGTGCCGCGCGCGCGGCGCGGTTGTCGCCCGCAGCGATCAGGTCGGCGATGGCCTCGGCCTGGGCCAGGTCGAGCTTGCCGTTGAGGAATGCCCGTTCACTGAACTCACCCGGCCGCGCCTGGCGCGCGCCGAGCGCGATGCAGCGCGCGACCAGCTGCTGCAGCAGCACCGGGCTGCCATGGCCCTGCAGTTCCACCACTTCCTCTCCGGTGAAGCTGTTCGGTGCCGGGAACCACAGCACGATGCCATCGTCGATGACCTCGCCGTCGGCATCACGCAGGCGCGCGTAGTGCGCGTGGCGCGGACGCAGTGCAGGTGCGCCCAGTGCATTGGCGATGGCCGCAGCACGCGGGCCGGACAGGCGCAGCAGGCCGACACCGCCGGCGCCAGGGGCGCTGGCGATGGCGACGATGGTGTCGGTGCGGATCGCGTCGTTCATGGCTCAGAGCTTCTCCAGCTGTGCGCGCGCCTGTGCAGCGCCACTGCCCTGCGGCTGCAAGGCCAGGTAGGTGGTGTAGGCCTGCTTGGCCTTGGCCTTGTCGCCGGCGTTGAAGTAGGCATCACCCAGGTTGAGATAGGCCACTGCACGCGAGGGGTCGATCTTCAGCGTGTTCTCCAGCCAGCGCGCCGCTTCGGCATAGCGCTGCTGGCGGTAGTAGACGAAGCCGAGGTTGTTGGCGGCCTGGGCGAAGTCCGGACGCAGCTTCAGTGCCTCGGTGAACTGCGCCACCGCCTCGTCGTACTGCTTCTCGCGGTACAGCTGCAGGCCGCGGTCATTGGCCTGCTGCGCGCGCTGGCGATCCGACGCCGGGCCCGCAGTGGGCACCACCAGCTTGGCCTTGCCGCCCTGCAGGTCAGCCACCGTCACCGGCGCCTGGCTGCCCTTGGCTTCGCTGGCGGCTTCAACCTTGTTGTTCAGTGCGATCGCATCGGCGGTCAACTGGCGCGTATCGGCATTGAGGAACTCCTGGCTGTCCGGCACCTGGAACACGAACTCGCCGCCCTGCGAACCGGGCAGGCTGCCGAAGGCCGGGGTCTGGTGTGAAACGGCTGAGACGGCCGGCGCAACGTAGGCGGCCAGTTCGGTACCGGTGATCAGCCCATCGCCGTTGAGGTCGCCCTTGCCGGCCAATGCCTGCAGCAGCACCCAGGTGAACACCGAGTGGCCGTTCGGACCGGCGTCGGCCACCTGCTGGTCGGCACCGCCGGCGGTCAGCATCTGCCGCGCGCTGCGCCGCGCGTTCTCGCGCAGGAACGACGACGACGATGGACCGCCACGGGTCAGGCCCAGGCCGCTGTAGCAGGCATCCATCACGAACATCACGTGCTTGGCCTGCATGCTCTCGGCGATGTTCTGGATGTCGGTCATCGCGATGGCGTCGGTAGCGAATTCCTTCGGGTCCGAATCGACCGGGATGATGTAGCCGAGGTCGCGCCCGGAGGCGAGCTGGCGGGTCGCGCCATGGCCGGCGAAGAACACGAACACGCGATCGTTCTTGCCAGTGCGGTCATCGGCCAGGCGGTCGTGGAAGGCAGCCAGGATGTTGTTGCGCGTGGCCTGCTCGTTCTTCAGCACGATCACCTGCGAGGACGGGAAGCCGAACTGCCCGGTCAGGGTATCGGCCACCGCCTGCGCATCGTGGCTGGCGTACTCCAGCTTCGGCCACTTGGCGTAGTTGTCGATGCCGACCACGATCGCCCAGGACTTCTCGTAGCCGGTGGTGACGGTGGCATCGTTGGTCGCGCCCTTGCGCGCACGGGCGACCGTGAAGTCGCGGCCGTTCCAGCCAGCGAACTGGTAGCCATCGGCGATCAGCCGGTCGAGGATCTGCGGCAGCGCCTTCACCGCACGATCGTGAATGTCGTGGAACAGGATGATGCCGCGCTGTTCCTTGTTCACCTGGTCGAGCACGCGCTGCACGATCGATTCCGGCACCGGGTCGGCCCAGTCCATCGAGTCGATGTTCCACATGATCGACTTCAGCCCGGCTTCGTTGAGCAGCTGCAGGCCTTCGGCATTGCGTGCGCCATAGGGGAAGCGGAACAGCGGCGCGCGCTTGCTGTCGACATCCTTCAGCAGCGTGTCGGTGTCCAGCACCTGCTGGCGCAGCGCGTCACCGGTGGTGCGCGACAGCTGGGCGTGGGTCAGGCTGTGATTGCCGACCGCATAGCCCTCTTCCATCAGGTTGCGGCTGATCTTCGCCATCGGGCCGAGGCTGACCTTGCCGTCGGCCTCGACCTTGCCGAGGTTGCGGCCCACTTCGAAGAACACGCCCGGCACATCGTAGCGCTTGAGGATGGCCACCACTTCATCGGTGTAGGCCTTGTGCGGGCCATCGTCGAAGGTGAGCACAACGGTCTTGGCCGGCAGGTCGCGGCCGAAGATCTCGCGGTCGCTGTCCTTCATCGACATCGGGTACGGCTCGATCACGCCATAGTCGCGCAGGATCGCTTCGCGGCTGTAGTCCTTGTGCAGGTGGGCGATGTAGTCGTCCCACTTCTCACGCTTCAGTTCGATGGCGCGGGTGCGCTCGAAGCGGCTGAAGATGCGGGTCAGTTCCTGGTTGTAGTTGCGCTCGATCTCATCAAGCGCCTCCAGGTCCTCACCGATGCGCTGGTGCAGCTTCACCGCCGGCAGCGACGAATCGGTGCCGACCCGTTCATGCAGGTCACGCAGCACTTCGCGGAAGGCCAGGCGGTCGGCGTCGAACAGTTCCGGCGCCGACTCGATGTAGTCCAGCACGGTGCCGAGGGTGGCGAAGCGCTGCGGACTGGAGCCGCGCAGCAGCGTGTCGAACTGCGCGGCGATGGCCGTGCGCTGTTCCAGGCCATCGTGGAACAGCTGCTGGCCCACGCGCGTGGAGGTACCGCGGTCGGCAGCCGACTGCTGTTCCTCGTCGGCCAGCAGCACGATGATGCGGCGGTAGCCGTCGAGCTGCTTCTGCAGCGCGGCCAGCAACGGTGCAGCGGCAGGATCGGCGGCGGGCGCGGCCTGCGCGCTGGGCTGGGTGACCGTGGTCGCCGGCGCCTTCGCGTCCTTGTCGCCACAGCCGGCAACGACCAGGGTCAACAACAGCGACGGCAGGAACAGGCGGAACGACGACGCACGCTGCATGGTGGACTCGAAGGTGGGAGGAACGGTGTGCCGGCGATTCTAACGCCGCATGCGAAAAGCCCGCCTTGCGGCGGGCTTCTCATCGACCGGGGCGGTAGTAGAGTCGACTGTTGGTCGACTGCTCTACTGCCAGTCGACCAACAGTCGACTCTACAGGTCGGGATTACTTCTTTTTGACCGGGGCCGGCGCGGTGGTGGCCGGGACCGGCTCGCCGCCATGGCGCTTGGTCATCCACCACTGCTGCAGCAGGCCCAGGCCGCCGTTGACCACCCAGTACAGGACCAGGCCGGACGGCATGAAGGCCATCATGACGCCGAACACCAGCGGCATGAACTGCATCATCTTCTGCTGCATCGGGTCCATGCCCGGTGCCGGGGTCAGCTTCTGGGTGAACCACATCACTGCCACGTTGATGACCGGCAGGATGAAGTACGGGTCGCGTGCGGTCAGGTCCTGGATCCAGCCGAACCAGGGCGCCTGGCGCAGTTCGACCGATTCCACCAGCACCCAGTACAGGGCGAAGAAGATCGGCATCTGGATGAGGATCGGCAGGCAGCCCCCCATCGGATTGATCTTTTCCTTCTTGTACAGCTCCATCATCGCGGTCTGGAACTTCTGGCGGTCATCGCCATAGCGTTCCTTCAGCTGCGCGATGCGCGGCTGGAAACGACGCATCTTGGCGCCGCTCTTGTACTGGGTTGCCGACAGTGGGTACAGCACCAGCTTCAGCAGCACCACCAGGCCGACGATCGCCCAGCCCCAGTTGCCGACCAGCTTGTGCACCTGGTTCAGCACCCAGAACAGGCCCTGGCCGATCACCGCCATCATCGAGAAGCGGCTGTAGTCGACCACGCGGTCCAGGCCCGGCACGTCTTCCTTGGCGATCAGGTTGACCAGCTTCGGGCCGACCCACAGGCGGGCTTCGGTGCTGGTGGACTGGCCCGGGGCCACGGTGAAGGCCGGGCCACGCGCTTCGATCAGGTCACGACCGGCCACCTGCGACAGCACGTAGTGTGCGGTCTGGTCCTTCTGCGGGATCCAGGCGGTGAAGAAGTGGTGCTGCAGCATCGCCAGCCAGCCGCCGGTGATGTTCTGGTTCAGCGTGCCGTCTTCCAGGTAGTCCTTGAACGCACGACGCTGGTACTTCTTGTCGTTGTCGTACCAGGTGGCACCGTTGAAGCTGAAGGAATCCGGGTTGGTCATGCTCCGCGACAGGATGGTCGGGGTGCGGTCCAGGGTGCGGTAGACGTAGCCGTTCCACGGCGCGGCGCCAGCGTTGCTGACTTCGTCCTTGAAGCGCACGGCGTACTCGTTGCGCGAGACGGTCAGGGTGCGCTTGATGGTCACGCCGTTGTCGGCGGTCCACACGAACGGGATCTGCAGCTCGTTCTGGCCCTTGGCCAGCACGAAGTCCTTGGTGTCACCCACCAGCTTGAAGCCGTCGGCGCCGGGGACCGGGGTGTTCCTGTCTTCGCTGGCCCAGCCACTGATCGCGCTGTACGGGTGCGCGGGGTCTTCGGTCAGCAGGCGGACCGGCGGGCTGCCTTCGTCCTTGGTCTGCGGGAACTGCAGCAGCTCGGCATCGAGCACGCGACCGCCGTCGAGCACCAGGCGCAGCACGTCGGTGGTGACGGTCACGCGCTGGCTGGCCGGGGTAGCGCTGGCCTGGGCCTGTGCGGCGGCCTGGCCGGGGGCGCCCGGCACCTGGGCGCTGGGGATGGCGCCGGGGTTCGCGCCCGGAACACTCTGTGCGGCGGCCGGGGCCGACGTGGTGGTTGGTGCCGGGGTCGGAGCAGCCTTTTCACGGCTCCACTCCATCCACAGCAGCACGGCCACCATCAGCCAGGCAAAAATGAGGAATACGCGGGTCTGGTTCATCAGCGGACAGGCTCGGCGGGGCCGGGACGCGATGCCGGCTCGGTCAAAGAAGGAGTTGCGATGCCATCAGGCGGCGGCATTGTGCCGTCC
Organism: Stenotrophomonas sp. YJH_SMC_119; assembly: GCF_059368315.1. Taxonomy (NCBI): domain Bacteria; kingdom Pseudomonadati; phylum Pseudomonadota; class Gammaproteobacteria; order Lysobacterales; family Lysobacteraceae; genus Stenotrophomonas; species Stenotrophomonas sp. YJH_SMC_119. The sequence continues at coordinate 47,789 of NZ_JCAFRP010000017.1, forward strand.
ACGCCCGGCGTGGGCAATGCACGCAGGCGACGCAGCAGGCGCAGGAAGGCCTGGCGGATCTCGTCGTTGCTGGCGGAACGCGCAGCACTACGAGCCACGACGACAAAGTCGCCTGGCTGGATGTCGGTACGTGTCTGACGCAGGATGTCGCGCAGGACGCGCTTGATCCGGTTACGCCCGACGGCGTTCGGATCAACCTTGCGGGAAACCGCCAGACCCAGCCTGGCCGGCCGGTCAGCCGGCAGCCAGTGCAGGGTCATCAGCGGATCGGACACACGGCGGGCGCCGTTGAAGACCGTTGAGTATTCGGCACGCGTGCGAACCCGCGCAGAGCGAGGGAATCGCTTGCGCGGGTCTGCAGTATTCACTGTCGAAGGGATTGCGTCTGCCGCGGAGTGCGGCATGGCAATCAGGCGCTCAGGACTTTGCGGCCCTTGGCGCGGCGACGCGACAGGATCTTGCGGCCGTCAGCGGTCTTCATACGGGCACGGAAGCCGTGGTCGCGCTTACGCTTGAGGTTGCTGGGCTGGTAGGTGCGCTTCGTGGCCATTGGGGGCCTCTCGTATGAATGGGACGGAAAGAACCGGAAATTCTAGAGAGGTACCCTGCCCCAAGTCAACCCCTGGCAGCTACGCGAATTCACCGGGCTGTGCAATAGCTGTGGATGTTTTTGTGAATAAGTAGGGGACAAGCATTCCGAAGGCGGGCGCTCGGTGGTAGTCTGAGCCATCCATTTCCCCCCTTTCAGGCCTGTGTTTGGGCGCCTTGTCGCGTCCATGCCCCGGCCACCGGACGATTATTGCTGATGGATGCTTGGTCCCGTAGTCTCGAGCGCCTCGAAGCGGAGTTCCCGCCGGAAGACGTTCATACCTGGCTGAAGCCACTGCAGGCCGATCTGCGCGTGGACAGCCTGGTGCTGTATGCACCGAATGCCTTCATCGTCGACCAGGTCCGCGAGCTGTACCTGGCCCGGATCCGCGAACTGCTGGCGCACTTCGCCGGTTTCAGCGACGTTTTTCTTGAAATCGGCTCGCGCCCGCGCCCTGTGGAGGCGCAGAACGCGCCGGTTTCCACGCCGTCGGCGCATGTGTCCAGCGAACCGCAGGTGCCGTTTGCCGGCAACCTGGACAACCACTACACGTTCGCCAACTTCGTCGAAGGCCGCAGCAACCAGCTGGGCCTGGCCGCCGCCTTCCAGGCGGCGCAGAAGCCGGGCGACCGCGCGCACAACCCGCTGCTGCTGTACGGGGGCACCGGCCTGGGCAAGACCCACCTGATGTTCGCCGCCGGCAACGCCATGCGCCAGGCCAATCCGGGCGCGAAGGTGCTGTACCTGCGTTCGGAACAGTTCTTCAGCGCGATGATCCGGGCCCTGCAGGAAAAGACCATGGATCAGTTCAAGCGCCAGTTCCAGCAGGTGGATGCGCTGCTGATCGATGACATCCAGTTCTTCGCCGGCAAGGACCGCACCCAGGAAGAGTTCTTCCACACCTTCAACGCGTTGTTCGATGGCAAGCAGCAGATCATCCTGACCTGCGACCGCTATCCGCGCGAAGTCGAGGGCCTGGAAGCGCGCCTGAAGTCGCGGCTTGCCTGGGGCCTGTCGGTCGCGATCGAACCGCCGGACTTCGAGACCCGCGCCGCGATCGTGCTGGCCAAGGCACGCGAACGCGGTGCCGAGATTCCCGATGATGTTGCGTTCCTGATCGCCAAGAAGATGCGCTCCAACGTGCGCGACCTCGAAGGCGCGCTCAATACCCTGACCGCCCGCGCCAATTTCACCGGCCGCGCGATCACCACCGAATTCGCCCAGGAAACCCTGCGCGACCTGCTGCGCGCCCAGCAGCAGGCGATCAGCATTCCCAACATCCAGAAAACCGTTGCCGACTACTACGGCCTGCAGATCAAGGATCTGCTGTCGAAGCGTCGGACCCGCTCGCTGGCACGCCCGCGCCAGGTCGCCATGGCCCTGACCAAGGAACTGACCGAGCACAGCCTGCCCGAGATCGGCGATGCCTTTGCCGGTCGTGATCACACCACGGTGCTGCATGCCTGCCGCCAGATCCGGACCCTGATGGAAACCGACGGCAAGCTCCGCGAGGACTGGGACAAGCTGATCCGGAAGCTGAGCGAATGATGCACGGATGCCGATGAGGCGTCATCGCACAAAACGGTGCAGAATCCGGTAGCAAGCGCGGGACACGTTGTGGATAAAAATGGCGTTTGAAATCGCGTCGGTTTTATCCACAGCTTTCCCCACCCCCTGGGGGTCGGTAATACAGAGGGTTTCGATGCCTGAAATCCTTTTATTTACAAAGACTTAGCGTTGTTTTCCAGCGATTCTGTCTCTACCAGCACCACCAAGCTTTTGATTTATTCCACATTTTTTAAAGCATAGGGGCACGGAACCACATGCGTTTCACACTGCAGCGCGAAGCCTTTCTCAAGCCGTTGGCACAGGTCGTCAACGTGGTCGAACGCCGCCAGACCCTTCCGGTTCTGGCCAATTTCCTGGTCCAGGTGCAGAACGGCCAGCTGTCGCTGACCGGTACCGACCTGGAAGTGGAGATGGTGTCGCGGATCGCGGTTGAAGATGCCCAGGACGGCGAAACCACCATTCCCGCCCGCAAGCTGTTCGAGATCATCCGCGCCCTGCCCGACGGCAGCCGGATTACCGTCTCGCAGACCGGTGACAAGATCACCGTGCAGGCCGGCCGCAGCCGCTTCACCCTGGCCACCCTGCCCTCCAACGACTTCCCGTCGGTGGACGAAGTGGAAGCCACCGAGCGCGTGGCCATCGGCGAAGCAACCCTGAAGGAACTGATCGAGCGCACTGCGTTCGCGATGGCCCAGCAGGACGTGCGCTACTACCTCAATGGCCTGCTGTTCGACCTGCGCGGCGATGCGCTGCGCACGGTCGCCACCGACGGCCATCGCCTGGCCCTGTGTGAAACCGATCTGGCCAAGCCCAGCGGTTCCAAGCGCCAGATCATCGTGCCGCGCAAGGGCGTGACCGAACTGCAGCGCCTGCTGGAGAGCGGCGATCGCGAGATCGAACTGGAAGTCGGCCGCAGCCACGTGCGCGTCAAGCGCGACGATGTCACCTTCACCTCGAAGCTGATCGACGGTCGTTTCCCGGATTACGAAGCGGTGATTCCGATCGGTGCCGACCGCGAAGTGAAGGTTGATCGTGAAGCACTGCGTGCCTCGCTGCAGCGCGCCGCGATCTTGTCCAATGAGAAGTACCGCGGCATCCGCGTGGAAGTCTCGCCGGGCAACCTGAAGATCAGCGCGCACAACCCGGAACAGGAAGAAGCCCAGGAAGAGATCGAAGCCGACACCACGGTCAGTGATCTGGCCATTGGCTTCAACGTGAACTACCTGCTGGACGCCCTCTCCGCGCTGCGCGATGAGGAGGTCATCATCCAGCTGCGCGATTCCAACTCTTCTGCGCTGGTTCGTGAATCCAGCAGCGAGAAGTCGCGTCACGTGGTGATGCCGCTGCGTCTCTGACAGCAGCCTGTTCCACGTGGAACCGAAGGACGCCCGGGATCTCCCCGGGCGTTTTTTTTTGCAGGTTCCACGTGGAGCATCGGGGATCGCGGAATCTCCAGGTCTGGGCGAATGTCTTGCTCGAGATTGCTGCTTGCCGATTGTTCCTGGTTGCCCCTCCGATGCAATCGGCCCTGCGCGTTAGGAATCCAGGTTGCTGACCTGGGCGCTGCCCAGCCAACTTCGGTCGAGTACGCAGTTCCGGGTCTTCAGCCTGATTGAGGGTGACCCGATCTGGTCGGATGGATGAAGCGGATCGCATCCGCTATCGCAGTGGTTGCTTCATCTGCAGACGTCACTGTCCACAGGGTTGGTTGGGGCCGGATCAGAGCTGGCCTAGCTTCTAAATCTGGGTATAAATCTAAAGCATGGTGGTGATGGTGGGCCCAGATTTCGTGGAAAAATGCATTATCCAATTGATTTTCAAGAGATTTATGGAGCTGAAACCCCCTGTATAGAGGCCCCTCAGGCTGGGGGGGAACCTGTGGATAGTTTGGCAGGTCGGGCAAAAGGGCTTTTTTATCCACAGTTTGCCCATACCTTGTGTATAAGTCATACAGACCCGCTGTGGACAGCGTGAAACGAACGGGCTGAATTCTTTGAAATCTGTGGAACCCTCCACGGCATCGCATCGTAGATTTCAAGAAATCCGCGCGGTGTTCGCGCAACCCACCGTCGAGGGCACCTGGCGATGCTCGCGGAATGAGGCTGAAATCGCTGAAATCTGAAGGCCTGTACCCTGCGCCGCCGCTCAGAATTCAAGGATTCCCGGGCATATCCAGACCCAGGCGAGCCCAGATGAGGGAGCGCCACCACGTGGAACACGCGTAGGGTTGCCAGGCGGAGGCTTCAGCACAGTGGCGATGTCTGGCGCGCCACGGCTGGCTTGACCGATGCAGTAAGCTGATGGATTCCCTGCCCCACTACCGCCTCGTGCGGATGGTCTTTCGCGCCCCATGCTTATCCGCCGCCTCGCCCTGCACCAACTGCGTCGCTTCAGTGCGGTGGACCTGTCGCCCCAGCCTGGATTGAACCTGCTGACCGGCGACAACGGTGCCGGCAAGACCAGCGTGCTCGAAGCCCTGCACCTGATGGCCTACGGGCGCAGCTTCCGTGGCCGAGTGCGTGACGGTCTGGTGCGCCAGGGCCAGGAAGCGTTGGAGATCTTCGTGGAATGGGACGAACAGCGTGCCGATCACCCGCCGCACCGCCGAAAGGCCGGGCTGCGCCACAGTGGCCAGGACTGGAAGGGGCGATTGGACGGTGAAGACGTCGCGCAGCTGGGCAATCTCTGCGCAGCGCTGGCCGTGGTGACGTTCGAGCCGGGGAGCCATGCACTGGTCAGTGGGGGTGGCGAACCCCGCCGGCGTTTCCTCGATTGGGGCTTGTTCCACGTGGAACCGGATTTTCTCTCCCTGTGGCGCCGCTATTCCCGGGCGCTGAAGCAGCGCAATGCTCTGCTCAAGCAGGGCGGGCCGTCGCGGATGCTCGATACCTGGGATCACGAGCTTGCCGAGGCCGGGGAACCGCTGACCAGCCGCCGTCAGCACTACCTGGAGCGTCTGCAGCAGCGCACAGTGGCCTTGGCCGCCAGCCTGGCTCCGCAACTCGGCATCCAGGGTCTGGAACTGAGCCCCGGTTGGCGGCGGCATGAGCTTCCCTTGGCCGATGCCCTGCTTCTGGCCCGCGAACGTGACCGGCAGGCCGGCTATACCTCGGTCGGCCCACACCGGGCAGACTGGAGTGTGGATTTCCACAGCATTCCGGGCCGTGATGCGTTGTCCCGTGGTCAGGCCAAGCTGACGGCATTGGCCTGCCTGCTGGCGCAGGCCGAGGACTATGCGGAACAGCGCGGCGAATGGCCGGTGATCGCGCTGGACGATCTGGCCTCGGAGCTGGATCGCACCCATCAGGCGCGGGTGCTGGAGCGCCTGCTCAATGGGCCGGCACAGATCTTCATCACCGCTACCGAAACCCCGGCGGCGCTGCTGGACCTGACCCACATCGCCCGGTTCCACGTGGAACATGCACAGATCATGGCTGTGCCATAGTGGGCACACCAGGGCCGCTCGACCCCGGCTGGTATAATTCGGGTTGGAATCCTTTCATTCTCGGCACATCGCTCCAAGCGGTGGCCGACCTGCGGAGCCTACGGCAAGCGCAATGAGCGACGAACAGAACACCCCGGCAAACAACGGCAATTACGACGCCAACAGCATTACCGCCCTGGAAGGCCTGGAGGCTGTCCGCAAGCGTCCCGGCATGTACATCGGTGACGTGCATGACGGCACCGGTCTGCACCACATGGTGTTCGAGGTCGTCGACAACTCGATCGACGAAGCGCTGGCCGGCCACGCCGACCACGTTGCGGTGACGATCCACGCCGACGGTTCGGTCTCGGTGTCCGACAACGGCCGTGGTATCCCGACTGGCAAGCACGAGCAGATGAGTGCCAAGCTCGGTCGCGAAGTGTCTGCAGCCGAAGTCGTCATGACCGTCCTGCACGCAGGCGGCAAGTTCGACGACAACAGCTACAAGGTTTCGGGCGGCCTGCATGGCGTCGGCGTCAGCGTGGTCAACGCGCTGTCGCAGAAGCTGCTGGTGGACGTGTTCCAGAACGGCTTCCACTACCAGCAGGAATTCAGCAACGGCGCCGCAGTGACCGCGCTGGCCAAGCTGGAAACCACCACCAAGCGCGGCACTACCGTGCGCTTCTGGCCGTCCACCGTCGCCTTCCACGACAACGTGGAGTTCCACTACGACATCCTGGCCCGCCGCCTGCGCGAACTGTCGTTCCTGAACTCCGGCGTCAAGATCGTCCTTGCCGACGAGCGTGGCGACGGCCGTCGCGATGACTTCCACTACGAGGGTGGCATCCGCAGCTTCGTGGAGCATCTGGCCCAGCTGAAGACGCCGCTGCACCCGAACGTCATTTCAGTCACCGGCGAGCACAACGGCATCGTCGTGGATGTGGCGCTGCAGTGGACCGACTCCTATCAGGAGACGATGTACTGCTTCACCAACAACATTCCGCAGAAGGACGGCGGTACCCACCTGGCCGGTTTCCGCGGTGCGCTGACCCGTGTGCTCAACAACTACATCGAGCAGAACGGCATCGCCAAGCAGGCCAAGATCAACCTGACGGGCGACGACATGCGAGAAGGCATGATCGCGGTGCTGTCGGTGAAGGTTCCGGACCCGAGCTTCTCCAGCCAGACCAAGGAAAAGCTGGTCAGCTCCGACGTGCGTCCGGCGGTGGAAAACGCCTTCGGTGCGCGCCTGGAAGAGTTCCTGCAGGAGAACCCGAACGAAGCCAAGGCGATCGCCGGCAAGATCGTCGACGCCGCGCGCGCACGTGAAGCGGCGCGAAAGGCCCGCGACCTGACCCGCCGCAAGGGCGCGCTGGATATCGCCGGCCTGCCGGGCAAGCTGGCCGACTGCCAGGAAAAGGATCCGGCGCTGTCCGAACTGTTCATCGTCGAGGGTGACTCGGCAGGTGGCTCGGCCAAGCAGGGCCGCAACCGCAAGAACCAGGCGGTGCTGCCGCTGCGCGGCAAGATCCTCAACGTGGAACGCGCGCGCTTCGACCGCATGCTGTCCTCCGACCAGGTCGGCACGCTGATCACGGCGCTGGGCACCGGCATCGGCCGAGACGAGTACAACCCGGACAAGCTGCGTTACCACAAGATCATCATCATGACCGACGCCGACGTCGACGGCGCCCACATCCGCACCCTGCTGCTGACGTTCTTCTACCGTCAGATGCCGGAGCTGATCGAGCGCGGTTACGTCTACATCGGCCTGCCGCCGTTGTACAAGATCAAGCAGGGCAAGCAGGAGCTGTACCTGAAGGACGACCCGGCGCTGGACAGCTACCTGGCCAGCAGCGCGGTGGAAAACGCTGCGCTGGTGCCGGCCACCGGCGAGCCTGGCATCGAAGGCCTTGCGCTGGAAAAGCTGCTGCTGGCCTACGCAGCCGCGCTGGATTCGATCGAGCGCAACGCACATCGCTACGACCGCAACCTGCTTGAAGCGCTGGTCGATTTCGTGCCGATGGACCTGGAAAGCCTGCGCGCTGCCGGCGAAGGCGAGGGCTTGGATGCACTGGCCAAGCGCCTCAACCAGGGCAGCCTGGGCAGCCCGCGTTTCACGCTGGAACTGCAGGAAGCCAACGACGAGCGCCCGGCCGCTGTGCTGGTGACCCGTCGCCACATGGGCGAACAGCACATCCAGGTGCTGCCGATGTCGGCCTTCGAAAGCGGCGAACTGCGCGCGATCCACCAGGCATCGAAGCTGCTGCACGGTCTGGTCCGCGAAGGCGCGACCATTTCCCGCGGTGCCAAGTCGATCGAAGTCGACAGCTTTGCCAAGGCACAGAACTGGCTGCTCGAGGAGGCCAAGCGCGGCCGCCAGATCCAGCGATTCAAGGGTCTGGGTGAAATGAATCCGGAGCAGCTGTGGGACACCACGGTGAATCCGGAAACCCGCCGACTGCTGCAGGTGCGTATCGAGGACGCTGTCGCAGCCGACCAGATCTTCAGCACCCTGATGGGCGATGTCGTCGAACCGCGTCGCGATTTCATCGAAGACAACGCGCTGAAGGTCGCAAACCTGGATATCTGACACAATCGGGACACGGCCGGCGCGCGGGGAGGCGCGCCGGCCTTCGACTCTTGAACACAGGTACCTGATGTCAGCATCCGCCCCGGTTTCCGCTCCGCCCCCGGTTCCGCCGGCTTCTGCCGCGCCGCGTGCTATTTCGCCGTTGGCGGGGTTCTTCATCGACCTGGGCATCGCCGCTGTCACCCTGTTCGGCCTGAGCCTGGTCAGCGGCCTGCTGTGGGGCCTGTACCGTGGCGTGGTGGTTGGTTACGCGAACGCGCAGGCTGGCGCTGGCGCACCCGACGCCAGTTCGGTCGCGGCGTCACTGGGCCAGCCCGGCGCGCTTGCGCAGATTCTCATGGCACTGTTCGCCACCGGTGGCGCCGCGTTGCTGCTGTACTTCTGGCGACGGCCGGCCAACGCCGCCGAGCGCCACGCCTCGCGCCAGGCGCTGCGCCGCCCCTCCACCTGGGGCTGGACCCTGCTGGTGGCGACCCTGATCGTGCTCGGCAGCAACGGCATCGCCTTCCTGGCCAAGCAGGTCGGCGTCGAGCCGGTCCCCACCAATCTGGCGCTGATGCAGAGCGCGATCGCACGTTTCCCGTTGTTCCTGGTGCTGTTCGCGGTGGTCCTGGCGCCGGCCTACGAGGAACTGCTGTTCCGCCGCGTGCTGTTTGGCCGCCTGTGGCAGGCCGGGCGGCCTGGGTTGGGCGTGGTACTGAGCAGCCTCGCATTTGCCCTGATCCATGAGATCCCTGGCACGAGTGCCAATGGCCCGGCCGAAATCGCACAGCTGTGGCTGGTCTATGGTGGCATGGGGGCCGCGTTCTGCTGGCTCTACCGGCGCACCGGCACGTTGTGGGCGGCGATCACCGCCCATGCGCTGAACAATGCGGTCGCCCTTGCGGCGATGGTGTTCCTGGGGTCAACGTAAGGCCGCGTCCGCTTGACGAAAGATTAAGCCGCTACGCTACACACTCCGCATATGAACACGGGGGAGTTTCCATGAAACAACTGCTGCTGGCCCTTGTCATCACCACCCTGGTCAGCGCCTGCGCGACCACCACCTCCCCTACCGGTCGCCGGCAGATGGTGGGCGGCGTCTCGCAGGCGCAGCTGGACCAGCTCGGCGCACAGGCGTTCGCCGAAACCAAGCAGAAGGAAAAGATCAGCACCGACGGCCGCCAGAACGGTTACGTGCAGTGCGTGGTCAACGCCCTGGTCGCGCAGCTGCCAGCTCAATACCGTGGCGTACGGTGGGAGACGGCGGTATTCGTCGACAAGGAACCCAACGCCTTCGCCCTGCCCGGCGGCAAGGTCGGCGTGAACACCGGCATCTTCACCGTGGCCAAGAACCAGGATCAGCTGGCTGCCGTGATCGGCCATGAAATCGGCCATGTCATCGCCCGCCACCACGAAGAGCGCATCACCCGCCAGATGGGTGCGCAGACCGGGCTGGCCGTGCTCGGCGCGCTGGCTGGCGCAGCCTACGGCGAAGGTGCTGCCAGCACCGTCAACCAGCTCGGTGGCATGGGCGCGCAGACTGCCTTCCTGCTGCCGGGCTCGCGGACGCAGGAAAGCGAGGCTGACGTGATCGGCCAGCGGCTGATGGCCCAGGCCGGATTCAATCCGGCGCAGGCGGTCGACCTGTGGCAGAACATGATGGCCGCCAGCGGCGGTCGCAGCCCGCAATGGCTGTCCACCCACCCGGATCCGGCCAACCGGATCCAGGAACTGCGACGTGATGCCCCGGGCCTGACGCCGGTCTATCAGCAGGCGCAGGCGGCCGGGCTACGGCCAAAGTGCGGATGAGTGCGCAGTTCTATGCTGTATTGCAGCACATAAAACGATTTCTCACGCCATCTGTTTCTGATACGTTTGGCGGCTCAGATTTTTCTGACAGTCCGACTTTGCCGCTAACCGGCGGTTCGATCGAGGTGAACGATGATTTTCCGTAACCACAAAGCTGTGCTTTCCGTCCTCGTCGCGACCGCCCTGACCGGCGCCGTGGTCACCGATGCCTTCGCGCAGTCCTCGCGTTCCTCCGAGCGCGGCAACCGTGGCGGCAAGCAGGCCAAGGCCGAGGCGCTGTACCCGAACGCGACCCGCCAGGAGCCGACGGTCAAGGCTTCGGCCAAGATGGGCAGCAAGCTGCAGAAAATGATCGACAGCTACAACAAGGAAAAGTTCCCGGAAACCCGCACCCAGGCCGACGCCATCCTGGCTGACAGCGCCGCGAACGAGTACGACAAGTCGCTGGCCGCGCAGCTGGCCTCGCAGGCTGCCTACCAGACCGATGACGCCCCGGCTGCCATCGCCTACCTGAAGCAGGTCCTGCAGTTCAACGGCCTGGACAACAACGGCCACTTCCAGTCGATGCTGATGCTGGGCCAGTTGCAGCTGCAGGAAGACCAGACAGCCGAAGGCCTGGCAACCCTCGACAAGTACTTCGCCGAGAGCAAGTCGACCAAGCCGGAAGAACTGATCGCCAAGGGCCAGGCGCTGTACCAGCTGGAGCGCTACCAGGAAGCGATTCCGGTGCTGAAGCAGGCCATCGCCGGCTCCGCCGAACCGAAGGACAACTGGAACCAGCTGCTGATGGCGGCCCTGTCCGAAGCCGGCCAGTCCGGCGAAGCAGTCAAGGAAGCCGAGGCGCTGGCCGCCAAGAACCCGAACGACAAGAAGGCCCAGCTGAACCTGGCCAGCATGTACATGCAGGCCGACCAGATGGACAAGGCGGCCGCGGTGATGGACAAGCTGCGCAGCAGCGGCCAGCTCACCGAAGAGCGCGAGTACAAGCAGCTGTACTCCATCTATGCCAACACCGACAAAAAGGAAAAGGACGTCATCGCGGTCATCAACGAAGGGTTGCAGAAGGGCATCCTGAAGCCGGACTACCAGGTTTACCTGGCGCTGGCCCAGTCCTACTACTACTCCGACCAGGTGCCGCAGGCGATCGATGCGTGGCAGAAGGCTGCCCCGCTGTCCAAGGACGGTGAGACCTACCTGAACCTGGCACGCGTCCTGCATGCCGAAGGTCGCATCCCGGAGGCCAAGCAGGCCGCCCAGCAGGCGCTGGCGAAGGGTGTGAAGAACCAGGCTGATGCCAAGAAAATCATCAACCTGAAGTAAGTAGGAATAACGCCTGAATGCCTGCCCAGTTGATGCGCAGGCGCTCAGGATTGGTATAAGCTTGGAGGTTCCTGCGGTGTCATGCACCGCTGATCAGGGATTCCGCCCCCGGCATCCCGGCCCCACTATTGAGCTCTTGGCGCATGACGGAACAACTAGTCGTTCACCGGTACGAACAACCCGATGACAAGGGGCTGAGCTGGCCTCGCATCGTCGGCATCGCGTTTGTAATTGCCCTGCATCTGGCCGCCTTCATGATGCTCCTCATTCCCGCCGTGGCTCCCAAGGCCGTGGCTGAGAAGGAGCGCAACGTCATGGTGACCATCGTCGATGCGCCGCCGCCGCCGCCCCCGCCGCCGCCGCCGCCGCCGACCGATACTCCGCCGCCGCCGGTGAAGAATCTGTCGCCGCCGAAGCCGTCGCCGGTCCCGCCGCCGCCGCAGGCGCCGGTCGTGGACGTGCCGGAGCCGCGCCCGAGCGATATCGTCACCCCGCCGTCGCCCCCCGCGCCGCCGGCACCTGCGACCTCGATCGAGGCCAGCGTGGACATCTCGTCGAAGGCCATGAATCCGCCGCGCTACCCGCCGGCCGCCTTCCGCGCGGGTATCCAGGGCGAAGTGATCCTGATCATTGATGTCGATGCCAACGGCAACGTCACCAATGTCACGGTGGAAAAGTCCAGCCGTAACCGCGACCTGGACCGTGCCGCGATGGAAGCGGCTCGCAAGTGGCGCTTCAACGCCGCTGAATCTGGCGGTAAGAAGGCGGCAGGTCGCGTTCGCGTCCCGGTCAACTTTGCGCTGAACTGATGCGCCCGGGTGGCCGCATGGCCACCCCCGCTCCCGGTTCGATTGTTTAGCTTAGCTACACCCTTTATCACCACACACAACAAAGGTAAGCGTCATGCTGCAGGAAATTTTCATCGCCGCTGCTGCCGGGGGCAATCCGTCCAACGCCCTGTCGCAGATGGGCTTCGAGCACCTGATCCACGAAATGACCACCAAGCCGGGTGATTTCGCGGTTTCCTGGGTCGTGCTGCTGACCCTGATCGCCATGTCGGCCATGTCCTGGTACTGGACCGTCATCAACATCTTCCGTGCGACCCGCCTGAAGAGCGCTGCTGATCGCGTCGTCAGCCTGTTCTGGGATACCCCGAACGCGCAGGACGCCATCCGTGCCATGGAAGAGCAGCCGGCTTCGGAGCCGTTCTCGAAGATCGCCCTGGACGCTGCCCAGGCTGCTGCGCACCACCAGCGCGCTGAAGGCGGCGCCACCGGCGGCGTGGGTGAGAACCTGAGCCGTTCGGAGTTCGTCGACCGCGCCCTGCGCCAGGCCGTCACCCGCGAAAGCAACAAGCTGCAGTCGGGCATGACCCTGCTGGCCACCGTCGGCGCGACCGCTCCGTTCGTCGGTCTGCTGGGTACCGTGTGGGGCATCTACGGCGCCCTGATCAAGATCGGTGCCACCGGCTCCGCTTCGATCGACGCCGTTGCCGGCCCGGTGGGTGAAGCGCTGATCATGACCGCGATCGGTCTGTTCGTCGCGATCCCGGCCGTGTTCGCCTTCAACTTCTTCAGCAAGATCAACAGCGCGACCATCAGCAAGTTCGATACCTTCGCGCACGACCTGCACGACTTCTTCGCCACCGGCTCGCGCGTCCGCTAATTGCGGCGCGCGTCACCCAGCGACGAACGTAAGTAGTCACCAAGATCTAGACGGAGCCCGTTATGGCTTTCAGTAGTGGTAACAGCGGCGGCCCCATGGCCGACATCAACGTTACGCCCCTCGTGGACGTGATGCTGGTGCTGCTGATCATCTTCATCATCACGGCGCCCCTGATGTCCCACAAGGTCAAGGTGGATCTGCCGGAAGCCAACCTGATCCAGAAGCCGGAAGACGCTGAAAAGCGTTCCGGACCGATCACCCTGGCAGTCAAGGAAGACGGCTCGATCTACTGGAACGACGAAGAAATCAACAAGCAGACTCTCGAGTCGCGCTTGGCGACCGCCGCCCAGCAGACCCCGCAGCCGCCGCTGAACCTGCGTGGTGACCGCACCACCAAGATGCGCGTCATCAACGACCTGACCAAGGTCGCGCAGGAGCAGGGCATGCTGGACGTCGGCTTCGTCGCGACCAAAGAAAAGGGGCAATAAGCCATGGCATTCAGTAGTGGTGGTGGCAAGGGCCCCATGGCAGACATCAACGTCACGCCCCTCGTGGACGTGATGCTGGTTCTGCTGATCATCTTCATCGTGACCGCGCCGATCATGACGTACCCGATCGCCGTCGACCTGCCGCAGCGCGTGCTCAACCCACCGCCGCAGCTGGTCGAACCGCCGCCGCCGATCGAACTGAAGATCGACGCCAGCAACCAGGTCTCGTGGAACAACAGCCCGATCAATACCAGCGAGCTGCAGCAGCGGATGGAGCAGGAGGTCCAGCGTGACCCGACCAACCAGCCGGAACTGCGCATCGACGCCAGCCCGGATTCCGAGTACGACGTGATGGCCAAGGTTCTGGCCGCCGCGAAGAATGCTCAGATGAAGAAGATCGGTTTTGTGCAGCAGTAATCGCTACACCGCAACACAACAGTCATGACGCGACTGCAGACGCCCCTGGAGACAGGGGCGTTTTTTTTTATGCCTGCCGGCCTGGACCGCTATGATCGGCGGATGCTCGCCCTCTTCGACTCCCTGCGTCATTGGCTCGACGGCATCGCCCACCTTGGCTCGATCCTGGCGGTGGCCTACCTGCTGTATCTGTTCGCGCTGGCGGGCTGGATCATGCTGCAGAAGCGTGAGCCGGTCGCCACGCTGAGCTGGATCCTGTCGTTGGCGCTGCTGCCCTACCTCGGCTTGTTCATCTACTACCTGCTGGGCCCGCAGAAGGTGAAGCGGCAACGGCTGCGCCGCGGACGCGCACGTTCGGGCATGGAGCACTACAGCGATGTCTGCCCACCGGATGCCGACTGCACCGAGCTGGCCAAGATCGCGCAGGCCACCACGGGCCTGGCGCCGAGCAGCGCGACCGAAGTGACCTGGCTGGTGGATGGTGCCGCTACCTACGCCGCTCTGTTGGAAGCGGTGGCGCAGGCTCGCGATCACGTGCACCTGGAGTACTACATCTTCAATCCGGACCATGCCGGTACCGCCCTGCGCGACGCCCTGGTCGAGCGCGCCCGTGCCGGCGTGCAGGTGCGCCTGCTGCTGGATGCAGTGGGTTCTTCCGCCCTGCCTCGCCGCTTCCTGCAGCCCCTGATCGATGCCGGTGGCGAGGCGGTCTGGTTCCATCCGCGGCAGCTGCTGAAGCCGTTCAAGCGGCCGTGGTTGAACCTGCGTACGCACCGCAAGCTGGTGATCGTCGATGGCCGGCTGGCCTTCACCGGTGGCATCAATATCACCGACGATGAAGACGAGAGCCGCAAGCCGAACGCCTACCGCGACCTGCACATGCGCATCCGCGGCCACGTCGTGCGCAGCCTGCAGCTGGTGTTCGCCGAGGACTGGCTCTACGCCAGTGGCCAGGATCCCTCGCGCATGGACATTGCCCGTCTGTGGCCGGCCGACATGCCGCTGCGCGGCGATGGTGCGATCAACGCCCAGGTGCTGGTCTCCGGCCCGGACTCGGGCTGGGAAACGATCCACCGCCTGCACGTGGCGGCCATCCAGGAAGCACACGAGCGCGTGTGGCTGGTGACGCCCTACTTCGTGCCGGGCGAAGCGGCGCGGATGGCGCTGACTTCGGCGGCACTGGGTGGACTGGACGTGCGCCTGCTGGTGCCGAAGATGAGCGACTCCTGGTTTGTCACCCAGGCCGCGCGCTCCTATTTCGACGAACTGCTGCACGCCGGGGTGAAGATCTACGAGTACGGCCCGCGCATGCTGCATACCAAGGCTTTCATCGCCGACGACGATGTCTGCATCGTTGGCAGCGCCAACTTCGACCACCGCAGCTTCCGCCTGAACTTCGAGCTGTCGATGATGATCAGCGACCGTGACCGCGTCGCCGCTCTGGCCGGGCTGCTGCAGGGAGAGTTCGACCGCGCCACCCGCGTGCACGACCAGGCCGGCCGTTCGCTGTGGCTGCACCGCCTGCCCGAGGCCTTCGCCCGGCTGGCCTCGCCGCTGCTCTGACGCAGCGCTACACTGCGGCGATCATCCGGGGAGCCCGACTATGTACTGGTTGTACCTGCTGCTGGCGCTGGGCTGTTTCGCCTTCGCCCTGAAGACCCCCAGCGCCGCATTGATGACCCTGTGCCTGCTGGCCGCCCTCGCCTTCCTGCTGGCCTGGGTGCGCGGTCGCTATGTAGCCCGCTTCGGCGACCTTCAGCGGGACCCTGCCACCCTTGTCGATGCCGAGGAGCTGCGCCGCCTGCGCGAGCAGGCCCAGGCCCGCCGCAATGCCGACGCCAACGACCACGATCCGTCCCCTCTTTCCAAGTAGTTCCGTTCCATGACCCAGCTCAGCGTCAACGTCAACAAGATCGCCGTCCTGCGCAATTCGCGCGGCGGCGCCGAACCGGACGTGGTGCGCGCCGCCCAGGCCTGCCTGGATGCCGGTGCACATGGCATCACCGTGCACCCGCGGCCGGACCGCCGCCATATCACCGCCGAGGACGTGCTGGCGCTGTCCACGCTGACCCGCGCGCGTGGTGTCGAGTTCAACATCGAAGGCAACCCGTTCGCACCGCCGCGCGAGGGCTACCCAGGCCTGCTGCCGCTGTGCGCGCAGACCCGCCCGGCGCAGGCGACGCTGGTGCCGGATGGCGATGGACAGATCACCTCCGACCATGGCTTCGACTTCGAGCGGGATGCCGAGCGGCTGCGACCACTGGTCGCCGAACTGAAGGCGATGGGCTGCCGGGTCAGCCTGTTCGTCGATGCTGGCAACCCACTGCTGGAGCAGGCGGCCGAAGTCGGTGCAGATCGTGTCGAGCTGTATACCGGCCCCTACGCCGAAGCACACGCGGCCGGCGACGCTGCGGCGATGCTGGAACTGTTCGCCACTGCGGCGCGGCGGGCGCAGGCGATGGGCCTGGGCGTCAACGCCGGGCACGACCTGTCACAGGACAACCTACGCGATTTCCTGGCCCACGTGCCGGACGTGCTGGAGGTGTCGATCGGTCACGCGCTGATCGGTGAGGCGCTGTACGACGGCTTGGATGCCACCGTGCGCGGGTACCTGGCGTTGCTCTGACCGCTCTCCTGTAGCGTTGAGCCATGCTCGACGCAGCACCGCGCTGAACCCTTCAGGCAGCCGTCGCAGCCATTGAGACGGCTGCGGCGTAACCTGCCGCAATGGGTATCGCGATCAAGGGCCGAGGTTCCACGTCCCACCTTGCCGGGCGCTTTGAAAGCACCGTCAGCGAGGCGGTGGACGACGGCTGGGCGGTCGATGAGAGCGAGGAATTCCTCGCCCCGCGTCTGCGCACTGAAGTACGTGCCGAGACCGCACGCAGCATCATCAGCCGCAACACCTCACCGGACGTCGGCTTCAGCCAATCGGTGAATCCGTACCGCGGTTGTGAGCATGGCTGCTCCTACTGCTTCGCGCGCCCCTCGCACGCCTATCTGAACCTGTCGCCAGGCCTGGACTTCGAGACCAAGCTGTTCGCCAAGACCAATGCGCCGCAGCTGCTGCGCAAGGAGTTGTCGAAGCCGGGTTACGTGCCGCAACCGATCGCGCTGGGCATCAACACCGATGCGTACCAGCCGATCGAACGCAAGTTCAAGCTCACCCGCCAGCTGATCGAAGTGATGCTGGAAACCAAGCATCCGTTCTCGCTGATCACCAAGAACGCACTGGTCGAACGTGACATCGATCTGCTCGCACCGCTGGCGGCGGAGAACCTGGTCAGCGTGCATTTCTCGGTGACCTCGCTGGACCCGCATCTCTCCGCAAAGCTGGAGCCACGCGCGTCGGCGCCGCATGCACGGCTGCGTGCGATGAAGCGCCTGCATGAAGCGGGCATTCCGGTGGGTGTGATGGTGGCGCCGGTGATCCCGTGGATCAACGACAGCGAACTGGAAGCCGTGCTGGAGGCCGCGCACGATGCTGGCGCCAGCACCGCAGGCTACGTGCTGCTGCGCCTGCCGCTGGAAGTGGCCCCGCTGTTCCGCGACTGGTTGGACACCCACCATCCCGATCGCGCCGCGCACGTGATGAGCACCATCCAGCAGCTGCGCGGCGGCAAGGATTACGACAGCCAGTTCGGCACCCGCATGCGTGGCCAGGGCGTGTATGCCGATCTGTTGAACAACCGCTTCAAGCTGGCGCGAAAGCGTCTCGGCTTCAATGCGCAGAACAGCCATTGGCCGAAGCTGGATTGCAGCCGGTTCGTGAAGCCGCTGACGCCGAAGAAGGATTCGCCGCAGGGAAGTCTGTTCTAGAACGCTGGACCGCTGCCCGGCTTACCGGCAACAATCTGCGCTTGGCCGGATGGCCTGCAAGCCAGGGAGGGATGCAGATGGATGACCCAGGATCCGTGACAGTGCGATGCCGTTCGCTTGACGACGAATCGGTTCGCACATGAAGCGCTCACATGCCTTCAGCTGTGGTGCGTTTCTGCTTTTCTGTGGTACCGATGCAGAGGCTGCCCGTGCGTTTGTGGTTGAAGACGCTGCCATGCGCGACCCCACCTGCCTTACGGTCGAGCCGCGCCAGCGGCTCTTCGCTTGTCACCAGATCGTTGCCGGGGACAGCCGAGTGATCGGGCTGAGACGATTCCGCACGTCGTGGAGGACCGACCGTTCCACCTTCAGCAAGCTCACGATCCAGCTCCCCGCTGATGCGAAAGCAGGCGACCGGTTCTCTGTCCCAAATGATCGAGTACGGATGTTCCATAGCAGAGGGTCCAGCGCGTTTGCCGGAAAGACGGGCTGCTACGCAGTGCCGGTCGCAGGGCAGATTACCGTGGTTTCCGCAGGAGACTTCGGCATCGAGGTCCAGGTCGATGCAACGTTTCGCTCTGCAAGCCCACTGCAGTGGCCGGGAGAGTGCGAGGCACCGACCACAGTGTCAGAGCATCTGAGAGCCAAGCCATTGTCTCTGGAGCAGCTTGATGCATGGACGGGAGTGCATGATCCGGAGGCATCCCCCTTCGAACAGGCACACCCCTCCAGACGTTCGCGCAACTGAATCCGCACGAACGTGCTGTACATGATGAAACGCACTCACTGCTTCCACGCCAGTGGTCTCCTTCTCTACCTTGCGAGCGTGCAGGTGGAAGCTCGCTCCATTCACGAATGCATCATCGTTCCGCAGGCCGCGATCGTCACTGACATGCCGGCTGGCCTGGACGAGTTCGAACAGCGTCTGTGGGTGGCAGATACAGGTCAGAGGGTGCGCAAGGGCACCGATACCCTCCTTCTGCTGCGCCTCTTCTCGGAGTCGCCAGGCGTGATCGACTCCCAGCAGTACATCAAGATCACAGGCAGCTTGAAGCGATACGCGCCCTCGTCGGAAGGGACGCCGGAGGTAGTGGATGCACGCCTCACCAGTGGCGGCGCGGGCTTTGTGCACAAGGGAGACAACTGGCTGTCCGATTCAGTCGACGTAGAACTACATCAGCCGCATGAGCGCGATAATCGGATGGAAGTCAAAGTGACGGCTGTCGGGTGGAACAGTTATCGAAAAGAAGACCGTTCCTTCTATCTCCAGTTCACCTGTCAACTGAAGGAAATCCCTGTCGAGAAGCTCAGTGCCTGGCAAGGAGGAAACGACGATCTCTGGGGATCCTTTGGTCCCACCCGATAGCCGGGTGGAACTGCCTGCATGCAATCACTTCTGCGACGACTGGCAATGCTGAAAATAGAAATTCATTCCCTGAGGTTCTAATCACGACTGGACGAGGATGCGTTCTTCTCCAGGTTGAACCAGATTCCGGGCGTGGTGTCTGTCGAAGGGTTCCTCAGGACGATCAACGTCTCTGTTGATCCGTCGGCTGTGGATGACGAAGATATGAGAGAGTTGATTTCGCTGTTCCAGCGCTATGGAATAGACATGCGCCAGCTGCGGAAACTGGAGACGGGAGAATTCAGCTCATGGATGCGGAACAGATCCGCCTACTGGTTCAAGTCGATGTATCCGGACCCGTGAGCACATGACATGAAGATCATCTACTGGCTGGGCATCGCGTTCCTGTGGATGCTTCCGTTGAACCTTCTGTTGCTGACGGGCGGCAAGCCGATCTCCGGCGACGCGCTTGGAGAAGAAGAGCTCGTTGGTTTCGGTGTGGCGGTGTTCGGCGCTGTGGCAGGCGGGATTCTCTATCGCCGTCGCCCGCGGTAGCGTCGAGCCCGCCCGACTCTATCTGGAGCGAAGTCGAGCAAGCTGGACTCTATTTGCCACGGCCGCTTGCAACAGCCAATCTGAGGCTGATGGCTTTCGGGTTCTGGAAGCTGCAACAGCTAGCATGGAAAGCTTGGAGTTACGCGTACTGGCACCGCGTTCTGAGGGAAAATGCTGCCTCTTCTGACATCGATTCTCGGCGGTAGTACCGCGGAGGCAAGAGCGGAAAGAGGAACCTCATGCCGGTAATCCGTACATGCAAGAAGATCATGATGCCGCAGATGTCGGGACAGAGAGTCTAGACGGCCAGTTGTCGAGCATGGGTCCATGCATTGCACACGGGGGAATGATGAAGTTCATACTTTGGGCACCTGTAGTGATATTTGCCCTGTTGTCGTTGAGAGCAACTGTCTTCGTCGTCTATCAAGGGGTAAGTGGATCTCCTTTCGGGGAAGAGGAAATCACTGTCGCTGGGGTTGGGTTGGTCTGCGGCTGGATTGCCTGGGTCATGTACAAAACCCTGATCAGACCGTGGAGGAAGCCGAAGCCCTAATGTAGAGCTGGAGTTGGTGGAGGTATCAACTATTCCGCCGGCGGTGGAACTTCCACTGAAATTGGTATTGGAATTGGCGGCGGTGCATCACCGGGTGAGCTGTCTAAGAAGGATGGCGATTGGGGGAATGGTTGGTGAAGAAGAAATCATTGGCTCATTTGCTTCTATACGCTGTGATTGCGGCCCTGATAGGCGGTACCTATCTTTCAATGTTTGGATCCATTGGAGGTGGCGATTGGACCGGAAAGCCAACAGAATCAGAACTGCGCGCTGCTACCGAGACCTTTGAACTTCCTTCAGGGAGCCATCCCACGAACGTTAAGTTCTTACCGAAGGTCACGTTCCTGGGGGCCGTCTTCGACGCCGAACTCGAATCTGATCCAGAGCAGATCGCCGCTTTCTTCATCAAACAAGCCGCAGAGAAGCGGTGGCGACTGCAGAAAGACAAACGGCAGCGCCATTACAGATTGATGGTCTTCTGCGAGGATCGCCTGGCGCGCTCGGTAGAGCTGACGACAAGAGGCAGTACGGTGAAGCTCTATGGAGGAACCTACTGGGACTCGGACAGGGGCGGCGACTACTACTGCTCTCCTGAGGCCCGGTAAACCACCGACGGCATAACGAACTTGCCTGGATATCGGCTCCAATCGGGAGGAGTACGATGACCTCACCGTCCCCCAAATAACTTCTGCGCGCTCTGGAACAGGATCCAACTCGTCGCGATGAACTTGTCCCCCCCCTGCGGCCTGTTACCGCGATGGGTATGGGTAAACGCCGTCGGCGCAATCAGCAGGCTGCCGGTGCGTGGTGCGATCTTCCGCCCCTGGAACAGGAACTCGGTCTCGCCCTCTTCGAATTCCTCGTTGAGGTACAGCGTCCACAGCACGTGCCGGTGCAGGGTCTCGGCCTGCGCATCCTTGGGGTACAGCTCGCAGTGCCAGTACGGGTAACCGCCCTCGCCCGCCGCATACCACTGCAGGTTGATGGCGCCCGGGCGCAGGCAGGTGCGGGCCAGGTCGGCCAGCTGCTGCTGCGGCATGTCAGGGAAGTCCTCGGCAGACAGGCGTCGCGGTTGGCCCTTGCTGTCCTGGATCTGCAACATCAGCGGCGCGATCAATGCCTGTGGATAACGGCGTAGATAAGTCAGCAGGCCGTTGAACACCGCGTGCTGCAGCTGATGGTCCACATCCTGCCAGCCATCAAGGCCGCTGATGCGCAGATCCTTGCTGTGCTTGAGTTCCGGGAACACGCCACTGCCCACGGCACCGGGCTGCAGGCCACGCGCCGCCCGCATGCGCTCGACGATCGCCGCGCAGACCTCGCTGGGGACCGCGTTGTGGATGACCTCGATGAAATCGACCGGGCCCTGCTCGTGCATGCGTGCATTCCTTAGGCGGCAACGGCTTGATGGTGCCGTTTGCCGCCCTCGGTGTCACCCCACGGTCATGTCATCGATCTGCCATGACCGTCGTCAGGCAACCGCCAATCAGCCCTGCGCGTCGTCGTGCGCGCGGTGGTAGCGCACGGCTTCGGCCACTTCCTCGCGCGAACCCAGGAACACCGGCACGCGCTGGTGCAGCTGGTCGGGCTGGATGTCGAGGATGCGCTCGCGGCCGGTCCAGGCGGCGCCGCCGGCCTGTTCGACCAGCAGGCCCATCGGGTTGGCCTCGTACATCAGGCGCAGCTTGCCGGCCTTGGACGGATCCTTCTTGTCCCACGGGTAGATGAAGATGCCGCCGCGGGTCAGGATGCGGTGCACGTCGGCGACCATGCTGGCGATCCAGCGCATGTTGAAGTTCTTGCCGCGCGTGCCTTCCTTGCCCGCCAGCAGATCGCCGACATAGGCCTGCATCGGTGCTTCCCAGTGGCGCTGGTTGGACATGTTGATCGCGAACTCCTGGGTAGCCGCCGGAATCTGCATGTTCTCGGTGGTCAGCACGAACTCGCCCTTCTCACGGTCCAGGGTGAAGGCGTGGGTGCCATGGCCGACGGTCAGCACCAGCTGGGTGCTGGGCCCGTAGATGCAGTAGCCGGCGGCGATCTGCTTGCTGCCCGGCTGCAGGAAGGCGTCGTCGCCCGGCAGTTCGACATTGGTCGGGCAGCGCAGCACCGAGAAGATGGTGCCGACGGAGACGTTGACGTCGATGTTGGAGCTGCCGTCGAGGGGATCGAACAGCAGCAGGAAATCACCGCGCGGGTAGATGTCCGGCACCGGCTGGCTGTGGTCCATTTCCTCCGAGGCGCACGCGGCGAGGTGGCCACCCCAGGCGTTCGCTTCAAGCAGGATCTCGTTGCTGATGACGTCCAGCTTCTTCTGCGCCTCGCCCTGCACGTTACCGGTACCGGCATCGCCCAGCACGCCACCGAGGGCGCCCTTGCTGACGGCGATGGAGATGCTGGTGCAGGCGCGGGCGACGACCGCGATCAGCTGGCGCAGGTCGGCGTTGATGCGGCCGGCGTGCTGTTCCTGGATCAGGAAGCGGGTCAACGAAGTACGGGACATGAGCGGGCAGGTCTCGGCAGCGGGAAAACGCCTATTGTCGCCCGTATGGCGGGGCCGTGCGTGAGCGCGGGAAGGCGTAATCGTTTCCAGATGCGTTGCACTCGTGGCGCCTCCCCCTCCCACGCGCTTCAGGGTTCGCCGCGAGCGCGGTGGGGATGGCAAAGGCAAGAGCAAAAGCAAAAAAACAAAGGCGCCTTTCGGCGCCTTTGTCTTCAAGCTACTGGAGCGTTGTTTCAGCCCTTGGCGACGGTGGCCACGGCCTTGGCGACGTATTCCAGGTTGTTCTGGTTCAACGCCGCCACGCAGATGCGGCCGGTGCCGACGGCGTAGATGCCGAACTCGTCGCGCAGACGCTCGACCTGCTCGCGGCTCAGGCCGGAGTAGGAGAACATGCCGGCCTGTTCGTTGATGAAACCGAACTGCGGCGCGCCAGCGGCAGCCAGCTTCTCGACCAGGCCCTGGCGCAGGGCGTGGATGCGCTCGCGCATCTCGGTCAGCTCCTGCTCCCACATCGCACGCAGTTCCGGGTTGGTCAGCACGCCGGCCACCAGCGCAGCACCGTGGGTGGATGGGCTGGAGTAGATGGTGCGGATCACGCGCTTGACCTGCGACTGCACCGCCTTGGCGTCAGCGGCGGTCGGTGCCACCATCGACAGCGCACCCACGCGCTCGCCGTACAGCGAGAACGACTTGGAGTACGAGTTGGCGACGATGAAGCTGTCGATGCCGGCTTCGGCGATGATGCGCACGGCGGCGCCGTCCTGCTCGATGCCCTTGTCGAAGCCCTGGTAGGCCATGTCGATGAAGGGGAACAGCTGCTTGTCCTTCAGCAGCTGCGCGACCTGCTTCCACTGGGTGACCGTCAGGTCGGCACCGGTGGGGTTGTGGCAGCAGGCGTGCAGCAGCACCACGGTGCCGGCGTCCAGCTTGCCCAGGTCGGCCAGCATGCCGTCGAAATCGACGCCATGGGTGCTCGGGTCGAAGTAGGTGTAATCCAGCACGTCGAAACCAGCGGCGCTGAACACCGCACGGTGGTTTTCCCAGCTCGGGTTGCTCAGCGCAACGGTGGCGTGCGGCAGCAGCTTCTTCAGCACGTCGGCGCCGACGCGCAGCGCACCGCTGCCGCCGACGGTCTGTGCGGTGGTGACGCGGCCGGCGGCCAGCAGCGGCGAGTCCTTGCCGAACACCAGCTCACGCGTCGCCTGCGTGTACGCCGGCAGGCCATCGATCGGCAGGTAGCCGCGCGGTTTGGCCTCGGCGGCGAGCTGCTGCTCGATCTGCTTGACGGCGCGCAGCAGCGGAATGCGGCCGCTCTCGTCGTAGTAGATGCCCACACCCAGGTTGACCTTGGTCGGGCGGCTGTCGGCGTTGTACGCCTCGGTCAGGCCCAGGATCGGGTCGCCTGGGACCAGTTCCACGTTTGCAAAGAAGGACACGGCGGTACTCGTTCGGTAGACGGAAAGGGGGAGGAAGTGCGCTACGCGGTCCGCGGCTTTTCGGCCGGAAACAGCCCATCGTAACAAAGCCTGCCGGGGCTGGCCGCCGCCATCGTCATCCGCGGCCCCGTACCATGGCGTGCGTTGCCGCCTGATCCATCAACCTGAATCATGAATCCCGCCGCACGACGCCGTTGCCTGCCACTGTCCGCCCTGCTGCTGTCGCCCTGGGCGGCGGTGGCCGAGCCTGCGCCCACCGCCCTGCCTGCGGTGCAGGTACAGGCCGCCCGGGTGCCAGGCATCGATCCGTTCGCGCTGCCGGCCAGCCAGGACACGGTCTGGATCGACGCCAGCCGCGCGGGCACCGGTGCGCAGCTGTCTGAGGCCTTGGCCGGGGTCCCCGGACTGCTGGCACGTGACCGGCAGAACTTCGCCCAGGACACGCAGCTGTCGATTCGTGGCTTCGGCGCACGCTCGACCTTTGGCGTGCGCGGGGTGCGGGTGCTGATCGACGGGGTGACGGCGACCATGCCTGACGGCCAGGGTCAGCTGTCGCATGCCAGCCTGTTGGGCGCCGAGCGCATCGAGGTGCTGCGCGGGCCGTTCTCGGCGTTGTACGGCAATTCCTCCGGCGGCGTGCTGCAGGTCTGGAGCGCGCAGGGCCAGGCCGGCGACCCGTGGCGGTTGCGCGTGAATGCCGGCGCCGACAACACGCTCAGTGTCGGTGCGCAGCTGAAGGGTGCCGGTCAAGTGCTGGACTACAACATCGCCGCCAATCACTTCCGCACCGATGGCTGGCGGGACCATAGCCGCGCGCGCCGTGAATCGCTCAACGCACGCATCGGTGGAGAGCTGGGCGGTGGGCGGCTGGAGCTGCTGCTCAATGCGCTTGACGCCCCCGATGCGCAGGATCCGTTGGGCCTGACCCGTGCCCAGGTGGCGGCTGATCCGCGCCAGGCCACGGCAGTCGCGCACCAGTACAACACCCGCAAAACCGTGCGCCAGCAGCAGGCCGGCCTGCGCTGGACCCGTGAAACGGGAGCGCAGCGCTGGCAATTGATGGGCTATGCCGGCCAGCGCGCGGTACGCCAGTACCTGCCGATTCCGCCGGCACCCCAGACCAACAGCCCGCTGCATGCCGGCGGCGTGATCGATCTGCAGGGCGGCTATGGCGGGCTGGACGCGCGCTGGGGCTGGCACGGCGATCTGGCGGGTCGACCGCTGGATCTGGTGGCCGGGCTCAGCGCCGACCGCCAGCGCCAGCACCGCACCGGCTACGAGAACTTCATCGGCAGCGCCCTGGGCGTGCGGGGGCGGCTGCGTCGTGACCAGATCGACGTCGTGCAGAACGTGGATCAGTTCGCCCAGGCCTGGTGGCAATGGAGCCCGCGTTGGTCGCTGCTGGCCGGGCTGCGCCACAGCGCCGTGCGATTCGAATCGAATGACCGCTACATCGTCGGCGCCAACCCCGACGACAGTGGCCACCGGCGCTACCAGGCGATCACGCCTGTGGCAGGCGTCAGCTTCGAGGCCAGCCCGCAGTGGCGGCTGCATGCCGCCGTGGGGCGTGGATTCGAGACCCCCACCTTCAACGAGCTGGGGTATCGCGCCGATGGTCAGGCGGGTCTGGCGCTGGATCTGGCGGCCGCCCGCAGCCGCAGCCTGGAGCTAGGCAGCAAGTGGCACGCACAGGATGGAACCCAGCTCGATGTCAGCCTGTTCCGTGCAGATACCGACGACGAGCTGGCCGTTGCCAGCAATATCGGCGGACGCAGCACCTACCGCAACATTGGCCGCACCCGCCGCCAGGGGCTGGAGCTGCAGTACCGACAGCCGCTGGCCGAGCACCTGGAACTGCAGCTGGCGTGGACCTGGCTGCAGGCGCAGGTGCGCTCGCCGTACCTGACCTCGAACACCCTGGTCGCTGTAGGCAGCCGTCTGCCCGGCGTGCCGCGCCAGCAGGCCTTCGCCCGGCTGCAGTGGAGCCCTGCCGATTGGCAGTGGGCGCTGGAGGCAATGGCCAGCAGCGATACCGTGGTCAATGACGTGGCCACCGAGCGCGCGCCGGGCTACGCCCTGCTGTACCTGGAAGCCGGCCGTCGATGGACGCTGCCGGGCGGCGAGCTGCGCGCCTTCGCCAGGCTGGAGAACGTGCTGGACCAGGCCTACATCGGCTCGGTGATCGTCAATGACGGCAATGGTCGCTTCTACGAGCCGGGACCGGGACGGCGAGCCAACGTCGGCCTGCAATGGTCGTGGCGCTGAAAGGGGTAGTGCCGGCCGCTGGCCGGCATCGCTCTGTGTAGGGCAGCCCAGAGGTTGCCGGCCAGCGGCCGGCACTACCGGTCAGTCGGGGGCCTTGGCTGGCACGAACGGCGAGGTCGGGTCGCTGGCCGGGAAGGTCTCCTCCAGCGCCTCGTCCTGGTTGTCGCTGGCGCGCTGCTTGCGTTCACGGCGCTTGAGCGGGCTCTCCTGGCCACCGCGATGGCGGTCGCCGCCATCCTTGCGGTCCTGGGCCGCCTGTTCAGCCTCGTGCTTCACCGGCAGGTGGTCGTGCTCGGCATCGAAGAACGGCGCGCCGGTGCCGCGGTAGTCGGCGTTGTCGGCATCGCGCTTGCCGCGCTGCTCGCCGGGAATGGGCGGGTGGTTCTCCCGCAGCGGGTCTCGCGAGGTCTCTCGGCTCATGGTCTGGTACCTGCCCTTGGGGGATTCCACTACACCGCCCCGCAGGTAAAGCCGTTGCGAACCTGGCGTCATGAACATCTCGCTCACCCCCCGGTAACGGCACCGCGCGTATTCCTGCCCACCCGCCCCCGCTGCAGGAGCCGGCCATGCCCCGTCTTGAACGACCCGCACCGTCCGTGTTCAACGCCCTGCTCGATCCGCTCGGCCAGCGCAGCGCGCAGCGCCGTACGCGTCGCCATGAAGACCCCCAGGCGGTGGCGCAGGACTACCTGCAGTACATGCTCAGCGACTACGAGGAGCGCCGCGGGCAGAGCCACCGGAACTGGCGCGACCTGTGCCCGGTGTATGCCTTCGCGTTGACCACGCATGCTGCGGATTGGCCACGCGGTGATGCCGCCGATACCTGCGAGGAACTGGCCGAGCACTGGGAACAGATGCGCGGGCAGTCACGCTTGGGCTGGTCGCAGGCGCGGCCGGTGGTGGAAGACGCCTGGCGCGCGCTGGACCATATTCCGGCGGCGGCGGTGAGGCCGTTGCTGCAGTAGTGCCGGCCGCTGGCCGGCAACCCCAGCAAACTTCAGGCCGCGAGCTCTGCCGGCCAGCGGCCGGCACTACCGCATCTGCGTAGAACCCACGTGCACGGTATCGACACGGGTGGTTTACACCGCCCATCCGAAGCTGGATGCCCTGTTCCGCCAAAGGTACGCCCATGGCCCGCCCGATCTGGACCGGCACGCTGTCGTTTGGCCTGCTCAACGTGCCGGTGTCGCTGATGTCCGGCGAACGCAAGGTCGACCTGCAGTTCCGCATGCTCGATTCCCGCGACCGCAAGCCGATACGTTTCGAACGGGTCAACGCCGACACCGGCGAGGAGGTGCCCTGGAAGGACATCGTCAAAGCCTATGAGTACGACAAGGGAAGCTATGTCGTGCTGGAGGAAGGTGATATCCGCTCGGCCGCGCCTGAAAGCCACGAAGCGGTGGAGGTGGAATCATTCGTGGATGCGGCGCAGATCGACCCGCGCTATTACGAGAAACCGTATCTGCTGGTGCCCGGCAAGAAGGCCGAGAAGGGCTATGTGCTGCTGCGCGAAACGTTGCGCAGCACCGGCAAGGTGGGCATCGCGCGGGTGGTGGTGCGTACGCGCGAATACCTGTGTGCGGTGATGCCGCATGAGGACGCGCTGGTGCTGATGATCCTGCGCTATCCGCAGGAACTGGTGGATCCCGAGGACTACAAGCTGCCCACCGGCAAGCTGTCCGACTATCGCATCACCAGCAAGGAAACGGCGATGGCCGAGCAGTTGATCGAGTCGATGGCCGGCGATTGGGATCCGTCGCAGTACCACGATGAATTCCGCGAGCGCCTGCAGCAGGTGTTGAACAAGCGCATCAAGTCCAAGGGCGGCACCACGCGGGTGGACGATGAGCCGGCACCGCGCGAGGACGCCAGTACCAATGTGGTCGACTTCATGGCGCTGCTGCAGAAGAGCCTGGATGCGAACAAGCGAACGCCAGCGAAGAAGGCCGCAACGCGCAAAGCAACCGCCAAGTCGCCAGTGAAGAAGGCCGCAAAGAAGACAACGAAGAAGGCTGCAAAGAAGACCGCACCCCGACGCAAGGCGGGGTGAGCCATGTCGTTGCACCAGTATCGGCGCAAACGCCGGCTTGGCGGTGGCGCCGGGCAGACAACGGAGCCCGACGACACGCCCGCACCGGGCGACCCGAAGCAGCGGCCGACCTTTGTCATCCAGCTGCACCATGCCAGCTCGCGTCACTATGACTTCCGCCTGGAAATGGACGGCGTACTGAAGAGCTGGGCGGTGCCCAAGGGGCCTTCCCTGCGCGTCGGTGAAATGCGGCTGGCCGTGGAAGTGGAAGACCATCCGCTCTCCTACGCCGGTTTCGAGGGAGACATTCCTGAAGGCCACTATGGTGCGGGCCACGTGGAAGTCTTCGATCACGGCACCTGGGCCTGTGAAGGCGATCCACTGCAGGCACTGGCGGCGGGCAAGATCGACTTCGTGCTGCATGGACAACGCCTGGCCGGTGGCTGGAAGCTGGTGCGGACCGCGATGAAAGGACGCCAGGTGCAGTGGCTGTTGATCAAGCGCGGTGACGGGGAAGCGCGCGACGCGGAGGCGGATGACCTGCTGACGGCACCGATGCCGAAACGAACACCTGCGGCGAAGAAGCGTTCCGCGGACAAGACGGCGCGAGCTGCACCCGTCGCACGCACGACCACACGCAAGGCCGATGTGCGCTGGCATGCACGCGCGCTGCAACTGCACGGCGCACGTGACGCACCCTACCCGCATGCATTCAAACCGCAGTTGACCGATCATCGCGACAGTGCGCCGGACGGCGACCGCTGGCTTCACGAGATCAAGTGGGATGGCTATCGCCTGCTGGCTGATCTGCACGATGGCGAGGTCAAGCTGCGCTCCCGCAATGGTCTGGATTGGACCGATGATTTTCCCGAAGTGGTGCAGGCCGTGCAGGCGCTGCCGGTGCGCGATGCACGCCTGGACGGCGAACTGGTGGTGCTGGACAAGGAAGGACGCAGTGACTTCGCAGCGTTGCAGCGGGTGATCGACGGCAGTTCGAAGCAACCGCTGCGCTACATCGTGTTCGATCTTCCGGGCGTGGCTGGAGCGGATATCAGTCGTGCGCCGTTGCTGGAGCGCAAAGCACTCCTGAAAGAGCTCATTGGGCCCGCGCCTGGCACCCTGGCCTTCAGTGAGCACGTGATCGACCATGGCCCGCAGGTGTTCGATGCCAGTGGCAAGGCCGGATTCGAAGGCACCGTCAGCAAGCAGGTGGATGCCCCGTACGTGAATACCCGCGCGCGCAGCTGGGTGAAGGTGAAGCACGAAGACACCGACGAGTTCCTGATCGTCGGCTACACGGCACCCAAGGGTTCACGGGTGGGGTTCGGCTCGCTGCTGCTGGCGACGCCGGACAAGGGCGGCTTGCGCTATGTGGGCCGCGTTGGCACCGGTTTCGACGACCAAAGCCTGCGCGCGCTGCTCAAGGCACTGCAGCCATTGGCGGTGAAGACGCCCGTGCTGCAGCTGCCGGCGCATGTGCCGTTCCGCGCTGCCAGCGTACGCTGGGTGAAGCCGGTGGCGGTGGCCGAGGTGGCCTTCCGTGGCTGGGGCAAGGAAGGCCTGCTGCGCCAGGCCAGTTTCAAGCGACTGCGCAGCGACAAGCAGAAGGAGGACCTGGGAATGAGCACCGCAGATACCGAGACCGGAGGCGAGGTCGAGATCACTCATCCGGAGCGGGTGGTGTTTCCAAGGCAGAAACTGCGCAAGGGTGACGTGGCCGACTACTACCAGCGCATGGCGCGCTGGATCCTGCCCGAGATTGCCGGACGTCCGCTGTCACTGCTGCGCTGCCCGGACGGCGTGGGCAAGGCCTGCTTCTTCCAGAAGCACCATGGCCCCGGTCTGGGGGACGCGGTACATGCGGTACCCCTGCAGCAGAAGAGCGGCCGCGAGGATTACGTCTACGTCGACGATGCGCGGGGCCTGCTGCAGCTGGTGCAGATGAACACCCTGGAACTGCATCCGTGGGGCGCGACCGTGGCCGATCCCGAGCACCCGGATCGTCTGGTGTTCGATCTCGACCCCGGCGAAGGGGTGAGCTGGGCACAGGTGAAGGCCGCTGCGCGCGATGTCCGTGACCGCCTGCAGGAGGTGGGCCTGCAGAGCTTCGTGCGGCTGTCCGGTGGCAAGGGCGTGCACGTGGTGGTGCCGCTGCAGCCCAAGGCTGGCTGGGACGAGGCCAAGGCGTTCTGCGAGGCGTTCGCGCAGGCAATGGCGCTGGAGCAGCCTGATCGCTACGTGGCGACGATGAGCAAGGCCAAGCGCGGCGGCGTGATCTTCATCGATTGGCTGCGCAACACACGCGGTGCCACCAGCGTGTGTTCGTGGTCGCTGCGCGCGCGCGATGCTGCCGGCGTGGCGGTGCCGCTGCGCTGGGAAGAACTGGCCCGGGTGAGCGCGGCCGACGCGTTTCCGATGGCCAAGGCGCTGGCGCGCGCCAAGCGGCTGAAGGGTGACCCATGGCAGGGCATCGCGCGGTTGAAGCAGAGGCTGCCGTCGCTGAAGCGGTAGTGCCGGCCGCTGGCCGGCAACCTCGGCCATCCTGCAGTTGCCGGCCCGCGGCCGGCACTACCTGCATGCGCTCAGCGCAGATCGCGCGAGGGGCGGCGCCCGAACCACCAACCGACCAGCAGTTGCAACGGCAGCGATGCCAACAGCGAAATGACGAACCAGAACGGGAAGTCCGCACCCGCCGTCCACATCGCGTAGCCACAGCCCAGCGCGATCAGCGACCAGATCGAGAAGCCATGTGAACGCGGCCAGCACGGTGCGTAATAGGTGGCGAAGGAAATGCCGGCGACGCCACCGAGTACGCTGAAGGCCAGGTCCCACCCCAACTGCACGCTGTTGCTGTCCGGCGACAGGCCCAGCAACGGCGGCAGCCAGCCGGCGACGCTGCTGACCAGCGCAAGCGACAGCACGCCGCCGATCAGGGCGACGATGGACAGGAACAGGGTCTTGAGCAGGCCAGGCATGCGCGTATTGTACGGCTGCCACAGAGTGCCCGCGTTGCCGGCCAGCGGCCGGCACTACCGATGGATCGGCATGGCCGCCGTGCCCGTGGGAGAGGGGTACGGAGCAGCGGCGGCCATGCACAGGCAGTCAGGCGGCGAAGTCGAGCACCACGCGGCCTTCGATGGTGCCCGCGTGCATGCGCGCGAACACGTCGTTGATGTTTTCCAGGCGGTCGGTGCTGACCGTGGCTGCGACCTTGCCTTCGGCGGCGAACTGCAGTGACTCCTGCAGATCCAGCCGGGTGCCGACGATCGAGCCGCGCACGGTGATGCCGTTGAGGACCATGCCGAAGATGTCCAGCGGGAAGTTGCCGGGCGGCAGGCCATTGAGCGACACGGTGCCACCGCGGCGGACCATGCCCAGAGCCTGTTCGAACGCCTTCGGCGAAACCGCCGTGACCAGGGCGCCGTGCGCACCGCCGATCTCCTTCTTCAGGAATGCGGCCGGATCGGTGGTACGCGCGTTCACGGTGATCTGCGCGCCGAGCTGCCGGGCCAATGCCAGCTTGTTGTCGTCCACGTCCACCGCAGCCACATTCAGGCCCATCGCACGGGCGTACTGCACCGCCATGTGGCCCAGGCCACCGATGCCGGAAATCACCACCCAGTCCCCGGGCTTGGTGTCGGTCACCTTCAGGCCCTTGTAGACGGTCACGCCGGCGCACAACACCGGCGCGATCTCGACGAAGCCCACTTCCTTCGGAAGCAGGCCGACATAGTTGGCATCGGCCAGTGCGTACTCGGCGAAGCCGCCGTTGACCGAGTAACCGGTGTTGCGCTGCGTCTCGCACAGCGTTTCCCAGCCACCCAGGCAGTGTTCGCAATGGCCACACGCCGAGTACAACCAGGGGATGCCGACCCTGTCGCCTTCCTTGACGTGCCCTACCCCGCCTCCCACGGCCACGACGTGCCCCACGCCCTCGTGGCCGGGGATGAATGGCGGGTTCGGTTTCACCGGCCAGTCGCCCTCGGCGGCGTGCAGGTCGGTGTGGCAGACGCCACAGGCCTCGATCCTGACCAGCACCTCGCCCGCCCCCGGGCGCGGTACCGAGACTTCCTCGATGACCAGCGGCTTGCCGAACTCGCGTACGACGGCGGCCTTCATGGTGGATTGCATGTTCGGATCTCCGCAGTGCGCTTGCCCACAGAATGACGCCGGCTCGAGGCCGGCGCTTTGATCACGATCAAACCTTTGAAGATCCGTGCAGCAGGTTCAGCTGGCCAGTACCGATGCTTCGCGCGCCAGTCGTTCGATGGCGTCCCAGTCACGGGTCTGCAGCAGCGCCGGGGTGGTCAGCCACGAGCCGCCCACGCACAGCACGTTGGGCAGGTGCAGGAACTGCGGCGCGGTCTGCGCGCTGATGCCGCCGGTCGGGCAGAAGCGCACGTCGGCAAACGGGCCGTGCCAGGCCGCCAGCAGCGCAGCGCCACCGGCCTGCACCGCCGGGAAGAACTTGAAGGTGTCCGTGCCGTGCTCCACGCCCAGGATCAGGTCCGAGGCGGTGGCGGCACCGGGCAGGTACGGCAGGTCGGCATCGCGCGCGGCGGCATACAGCGCCGGCGTTGCACCGGGCGACACCGCGAAGCGCGCGCCGGCCTGCTTCGCCGCCTGCATCTGCGCGGCGTTGAGCACGGTGCCGGCGCCGATGACGGCATCGGGCACGGCCTCGACCATGGCCTTGATCGCATCCAGCGCCTGCGGCGTGCGCAGCGTCACTTCGATCACCGGCAGGCCGCCGCGGAACAGCGCCTGGGCCACTTCGACCGCCTCATTCACATCTTCGGGGGTGTACACCGGAATCACCGGTGCCAGCTTCAACAGCGCGCGCAGGCGCGGATCAGCGCTGGACATGGTCTTGCTCCTTGCCCGATGGGGCATCGCGGATCGCCGCCGGGTCCGGCAGCGCAGCGGCGCATGATGCCATGCACGCTGCGAAGGTGCTGGTACCCTGCCCTGCGGCGGATTCAGACTGCGTCGGCCTGCAGTGCCTGGATGCGGCGTTGGTACCAGTCACCCCCAAGCGGGTCGAACACCGCCGAACGTTCCATCGGCGCTTCGTATACATGCACCGAAATGGCCAGGGCTTCATCGCTGGCATTGCGCAGGGTGTGGTATTCGTGAGGTGGAATGAGGCTGCCGGCGCTGCCGCAGCCGCCGCGCAGCGCGGCGTGGCGTCGGAAGCGCCAGCGTTCGCCGGCGCATTCCAGCAGCTCGTAACGGGTGATCTCCAGTTCCCCCAACCACACGCCCTCCACACACCACATGGCATCGTGGTCGTGCAGCGGCGTGCCCTGCCCTGGGCCCCAGCTCATGGCAATCACGCTGTAGCCGTGTTCCTGGCTGTGGTACAGCGGGCGTCGCGCGTAATGATCACTGACCGGACGGTGCACGCATTCGGGTAGCTCGATGCGGCTGTCCGCGATGGCTTCCTGCAGCGCCAGCTGCAGGTCGGCGGTGATGCGCCCGGCATCACCGGAGGTCATCGCCGCGTCGACTGCGGCGATCAACCGGTCGCGGCCACGGAACGCCGGAAACGGAGAAGTCTGCAGGTCCATGCCCCGACTGTAGCGGAGCATGGTTAAGGGAATGTTGGTGTTCGCGCGCGTGGCACCCGCATTCATGGCAAGCACGCGTGAAAAACGGTTCAGATGCAAACGCAGTAGAGCGATCACAATGGAACCTCACGCGGTGGAACGTGTCGAACACGGTCTGTGCCGCTCCAGCTGCGACATTCCGCAACTTCGCGCCCGACGGGCGCAAGGCTAGAATTCTCCGACTTACCTGGTTCTATACATGTCAGTGCGAAATATGAGCGATGCCGCGTTGCCGGCATCGAAAGGCAAGGCTGCCACGATCAACGACATCGCACGACTGTCGGGAGTTTCCAAGAAAACGGTTTCAAGAATCATCAACAACTCGCCGCTGGTGCGCAAAGACACCCGCGACAAGGTCGAGGCGTTGATGCGCGAGGTCGGTTACGTGCCCGACCCCCTGGCGCGCGGACTCGCGTTCCGCCGCTCCTTCCTGATCGGGCTGGTGTACGACGACCCCGGCGCCCAATGCATTGTCGACCTGCAGCACGGCGCGCTGGAAGCGCTGCGCGGCACCGGCTATGAGCTGGTGGTGCATCCCTGCGACAGCCAGGACCCGGACTGCGCGCAGGGCGTGCGCCGCTTCGTGCAGCAGCAGAAGCTGCATGGGGTGATCCTCGGCCCGCGTGCATCCGAATCGGTTGCACTCGCGCAGATGCTGGACGACATCGACTGCCGCTACGTGCGGATCAACGCGCATGCGTCGGAAGAAGACGTGCAGGCGGTGGTCACCCACGATCGCGATGGCGCGGCAGCAGCAGCGGGCTACCTGCTCTCGCTCGGCCACCGCGACATCGCGGTGATCGCCGGACCGGGTGACCGGCGCGCGGCGCGTGAGCGTACCCATGGCTTCCTTGACCGGTTGGCCCAGGTGGGGCTGACCTTGCCGGGCGAGCGCGTGCTGGAAGCGGGCGACACCTTCGAATCCGGCGTGCATGCCGCCGAACGGTTGCTGCTGGGCGGACAACGCCCCAGTGCGATCTTTGCCGGCAACGATGAAATGGCTGCCGGCGTGTACCAGGTGGCGTTGCGTGCGGGCATCGCGGTGCCGCAGCAGCTGTCGATCGTCAGCTACGACGACAGCCCGCTGGCCTCGCGGCTGTGGCCGCCGCTGACCTCGGTGCGCCGCCATGTGTCCGATATCGGCCGCGTGGCCGCGTCGATGCTGGTGCAGGCCGACGTGCCGGATGCGCCGACCGCAGCCAGCGTGCATCCGCAGTTGATGGTGCGCGGTTCCTGCCGCGCCGTGGACGCCTGAGTGCCCTGCCCTCGCCTGCGCCGCTGCAATGGCGCAGGCAGGCAACAACGAAAACGGCGCATCCAGGTGCGCCGTTTTCCTTTCAATGCGAAGCGCTGTACGTCGTGCGCTTACACGTCCCCGCCGTCGGCCCAGCCATCACCCGTGCCCTTCTGGAACACGCGGTCATCGCCCTGCACGTCACCGGCCGGCAGATGCGCCTGGCTGGCCAGTGCCGCGTAGATCGGGGTGAAGTCCGGCGACGTCGCCTGCATCAGCTGTTCGAAGCTGTCGATGACGAAGTAGGTCTTCTGGAAGGTGTCGATGCGGTACTTCGTGCGCATGATCCGCTGCAGGTCGAAGCCGATGCGGTTGGGCGCGGCCGATTCCAGCGAGTACAGCGACTCGCCCTTCGACGACACGATGCCGGCGCCGTAGATGCGCAGGCCCTCGGGCGTGTCGATCAGGCCGAATTCCACCGTGTACCAGTACAGGCGCGTGAGGTTCTGCAGCGCGTCCGGGCCGATCGCATGGGCTTTGACGCCGCCACGGCCGTACGCCTCCATGTAGTCGGCGAACACCGGGTTCATCAGCAGCGGCACGTGGCCGAACAGATCGTGGAACAGGTCCGGCTCGGCGATGTAATCAATCTGGTCCGGGCGACGGATCCACCAGGTCACCGGAAAACGGCGATTGGCCAGGTGGTCGAAGAAATCCAGTTCCGGCAGCAGGCCTTCAACGCCGACCAGGGTCCAGCCGGTGGCGGCGCCGAGTACTTCATTGAGCTGGTCGAAGCGCGGAATCATGTGCGCGCTCATGCCCATCTCGTCCTGTGCATCCAGGAACTCCTGGCAGGCGCGGCCGACCAGCAGCTCGCGCTGGCGCTGGTACAGCGTGCTCCAGGTGGCGTGGTCGTCGGCGGTATAGGTGTCCCACGGCTGCTCGACGAGCGCGGTGGTGTACACCGGCACGTAGCCCTTGTCGGTCTGCTGGTGTTCGACGCGGCGGGGCTGGGCGAGGTCCATGGGGCACTCCTTGACGGGATGCCTACGATGCTAGGGCAGAGCACGCGCAACAGGGTTGCAAAAGTTGCGCCCGTTGGCCCTGTTGGCGCAATATCCTTGCGTACTCACCATGTTGCGGGGCAACAATGGCCGGAGAAGTCCAGTTTGATCGCACGGATATACGCCTGCTGGCTGAAATCCAGCGGGATGGGCGCGCCACCAACGCCGAACTGGCGGCGCGGGTGAATCTTTCGCCTTCGGCTTGCCTGCGGCGGTTGCAGCGGCTGGAAAGCGAGGGTGTGATCGTCGGCTATGGCGCGCGGCTGGAGCCGCGGCAGCTGCGGCTGGGCCTGCAGGCCTTCGTGCGCGTGCAGCTGGAAAAGCACGACCAGGCCGCCATCGGCCACTTCGTGGACAGCGTGCAAGCGTGGGACGAGGTGGTGGCCTGCCATGCGCTGACCGGCGACATGGACTACCTGCTGCACGTCTACGTGCGCGACCTGGAGCACTTCTCTCGCTTCCTGCTGGACCGGTTGCTCAACGCCGGTGGCGTGGCCGATGCCAATTCCAGCTTCGTGCTGCGCACGGTGAAGGGTTTCCAGGCACTGCCGCTTTCGCAGCTGGAGTCGTGATCATCCGGCGGATGTGGGAGAGCGTGACTTGCTTTGCATCCTGGGCGACGCAAGGCATTTTCCTACGGCGAGACGGATGAACCTCTGACAGAGTGACGCAATCAGCCTTCCTAGACTCACTGGACAACCCTGTCCGGAGAGATCGACATGAAAGTCTGCCTTGCTCCAGTCATTGCCCTGCTTGTCGCTGGCCTGATGCCTGCCGCTGCGGGTGCTTCCCCCCAGATCGCCAACGCCCAACCTCTGGCGCTGAGTTGCGGTACCACTGAATTCGTCGGCATGACCAGCAACTCGTCGACGCTGGCCAAGCGCCAGTGCAATGGTAGCTATGTCTATGGAATCGGCGTCTCGGTCAATGAAGCGGTGGAGAACCTCAACGGCTTCATGGCGGTGCTGCAGGCCGGCGTGAGCTGCAGCGCGGATGCCAGCAGCATCGTCAGTGGTGCCTACGGCAAGGGTGTTTTCGCCCAGTTTGTCTGCAATGGCTGGTCGATCGCCGGCGTGGGCAACTCACCCACCACCGCGGCGCGCAACTCGCTGGCCATCGCGACGGAAATGGCGGCCACGGGTACCCATTGCGCAGCGCCGCTGCAGGGTTCGTACTATCCGGAATCCTGGGGGTTCCGTTTCCGCTACGACTGCGGCAACACGCAGACCCTGAAGAGCTGGTCCATCAGTGGGCTCGGTGCCAGCATCGATGACGCCAACGTCATCGCCATGCGACTGATGCGTTACTCCACAGCGGCAGGCCAGAGCTGCAACTTCGAGAAGGCCGAAATCAATGGCGTCATTCTGCACGCCACGCTGGTCTGCAACGGCTCGTACATCCATGGCTACGGCAGCTCGGTGACGGCCGCAGCCAACGACGCACTGGCCCAGATCGGCGCCTGACCCGTCGTGAGGCCCCTGGGGGTGACCCGCATGGAGCGGGTTGCCCTCAGCACTTGTCCTTGCGGCCCATCAGCTTGCCCAGGCGCGAGGCTTCCTCGCACTTGGGGGCAGCCACCGGCGCCGGTGCAGCGGCCGCAGCACGCGCACGCTGCAGCTGCTGGATCCTGGCGCGGATCTGCGGCATTGCGGCCATCGCGGCCTTTTCGCCTTCCAGGATCGCCGTGCCGCGCTGGCTGAAATCGGCAGCGCCGATGTCCAGCACCTTCGGCCGGATGACGATGTCGGCGCGTGCCAGTTCCTGTTCGCCCAGGCGCTGGCCCATGATCGAGATGGACTGGTTGACGATGCCCAGCATGTCGGTCGGCGCCTTGCCGCTGGCCTTGCTGGAGATGTCCACGGCGATCACGAAGTCGGCGCCGAGCTGGCGCGCGGCATCCACCGGCACCGGGCTGACCACGCCGCCATCGATGTAGTTGCGACCACCGATCTTCACCGGTTCGAACACGCCGGGAATGCTGCTCGACGCGCGCACCGCCTGGCCGACGTTGCCGCGCACGAAGATCGCCCGCTCGCCGGTTTCCAGCTGGGTGGCGACGGCGGCGAACGGCTTCTTCAGGCGTTCGGCCGGACGGTTGGCAACCTGTTCGTTGACGTAGTCCTGCAGCTTCTGGCCCTGCACCAGGCCACCGGAGAACAGCCGCACGTCGCGGATGCTGGCTTCATCCAGCGCCACCGCCTTGCTCTGCATCTGGAACGCGTCCATGCCGCTGGCGTACAGCGCGCCGACCACGCTGCCGGCACTGGTGCCGGACACCACCGCCGGTTCGAAGCCATTGGCTTCCAGCATCTTGATCACGCCGATGTGGGCAAAGCCCTTGGCCGCGCCACCGCCGAGGGCGATACCGATCTTCACCGGCTTGGCCTGTGGCACCACGGTCGGCGCCGGCGGCGGCGTGGGGCGGACCGGATCGCCACCGCAGCCGGCCAGCAGGCCGATCAGGGCGACGGACAGCAGCATGCGGGGGCGGAACAGGCTCATCGGCAGTGCGCTCGCGGCGCCGGATTCAGGAAAGGGCGCCAGCATACCGAAGCCGTGGCGGGGCGGGCAGGGTGGGAAATATCGCCCATTCATAAAGGTAGTGCCAAGGTCCATGGGGTTGCCGGCCAGCGGCCGGCACTACCGGGATGCGTGCCAAGGTCCATGGGGCTGCCGGCCAGCGGCCGGCACTACCGGGATGCGCGCCAAGGTCCATGGGGTTGCCGGCCAGCGGCCGGCACTACC
>NZ_JCAFRP010000018.1:0-71946 GCF_059368315.1 Stenotrophomonas sp. YJH_SMC_119
CGGCACTACCGCAGGTTACGGTGGGTGCGGACCGTTGGTCCGCACGGCCCCTGCCATCGCCCGACCAACGGTCGGGCGCTACCCATGTGGTGATGGGGTTGCCGGCCAGCGGCCGGCACCACCGCAGGTTACGGTGGGTGCGGACCGTTGGTCCGCACTGCCCCTGCCATCGCCCGACCAACGGTCGGGCGCTACCCATGTGGTGGTGGGGTTGCCGGCCAGCGGCCGGCACTACCGCAGGTTACGGTGGGTGCGGACCGTTGGTCCGCACGGCCCCTGCCATCGCCCGACCAACGGTCGGGCGCTACCCATGTGGTGGCGGGGTTGCCAGCCGCTGGCCGGCAACCGGATCAATCAGGCCGCGCGCGCCAGCGCGTCCTTCGCTGCGGCGGTGGTCGACAGATCGAACACATCCACCGCGTCGATCAACCGGTTCGCCTGCTGCTCCAGGCTGCGCGCGGCGGCGCTGGCTTCCTCCACCAGCGCGGCATTCTGCTGGGTGGTGCCGTCCATCTGGATCACGGTCTGGCTGACCTGTTCGATGCCCGCGCTCTGCTCCTGCGAGGCGGCGGAGATCTCGGCCATGATGTCGGTGACACGCTGCACCGACGCCACGATCTCGGCCATGGTGTCACCGGCCTCGCGCACGCGCCGTGCACCGTGGCCGACCTGTTCCACCGACGCTTCGATCAACGCCTTGATCTCCTTCGCGGCTGCCGCCGAACGCTGTGCCAGGGTGCGCACTTCGCTGGCAACCACCGCGAAGCCGCGGCCCTGCTCGCCGGCGCGTGCCGCTTCCACCGCGGCGTTCAGCGCCAGGATGTTGGTCTGGAAGGCGATGCCGTCGATCACGCTGATGATCTCGGCGATCTGCCGCGACGAGG
Source organism: Stenotrophomonas sp. YJH_SMC_119 (assembly GCF_059368315.1). Lineage (NCBI taxonomy): Bacteria > Pseudomonadati > Pseudomonadota > Gammaproteobacteria > Lysobacterales > Lysobacteraceae > Stenotrophomonas > Stenotrophomonas sp. YJH_SMC_119. The sequence goes on from NZ_JCAFRP010000018.1 coordinate 885, forward strand.
TTTCGATCGCGCCCATCGTCGTCACCACCTGGCCGACCACGCTGCCGCCGTGAGAGGCAACGGTGTGCGCGCCGATCGCCAGCTGGTTGGCCTGGCGCGCATGCTCGGCGTTCTGGCGCACGGTGGAGGTCAGTTCCTCCATCGATGCCGCCGTCTCTTCCAGGTTGGCGGCCTGCTGTTCGGTACGGCGCGACAGATCGTTGTTGCCGGCGGCGATCTCCGCCGCCGCCGTGTGGATGTTGCCGGAGGCGTGCTTGATGTCGGTGACGATGGTTGCCAGCTGCGTAGCGGTGGTGTTGGCGTCGCCGGCGATACGCGCGAACACGCCCTGGAAATCACCGTGCATGCGCGCGCCGAGGCGGCCATCGGCAATCGCGCGCAGCATGCTGGAGACCTCGCCGAGGTTCAGTTCGGTGGTCTGCATCAATCGGTTCAAGCCGTCGACCATTGCGCGGAAATCATGCTCGAAGCGTGCGCTGTCGCCGCGCTGGCCGAAGTCACCGGCGGCGGCGGCTTCGGCCAGGCGGCGGATCTCGCCGTTGATCATGCCGAGATTGGCCTTGGCCGTATCCAACGCGTTGGTGATCACGGCCTTTTCGCCGGGCAGGCGTTCCATGTCCTGGCTGAGGTCACCGACGGCATAGCGGCCCATGATCGAGATCGCGCGCATCTTCACCTGGATGTGCGCGTCAACCAGCGTGTTGCAGTCGGCCACCATGGTGCCGAACGCGCCCGGGAATGCACTGGCATCCATGCGATGGCTGATGGTGCCGGCGTCATGCGCCTGCGCCATCGTCGCCTGTGCGTCCAGTACGCCGCGCAGCGTGGACTGCACCGCCTGCATCGCCTGCGCGAGGCGACCGATCTCGTCGCGGCTGCGCACCTGCACCACGTGCTGCAGATCACCGGCGGCCACGGCACGCGCAGCGGCTTCCACCGCCAGCACCGGCTGCACCACCGCGCGCCGCAGCCACCAGGCCAGGCCCATCAGCAGCAACACGGCGGCCAGCACGGTCAGCGCCGCGCACAGCAGCAGGGTCTGCCGCGCCTGCTGCGACCGCGCCGCTACGGTTGCTTCGGCCACCTGCGTGGCATGCGTGCTCAGCGCATCCAGTGCGGTCGCCACCGGGCGGTCCTTGCCACGCACCAGATTGTCGCCGGCGGCGGGATCGTAGCCGGCTTCCGCAAACGCCTGCAGGGCGGCGTGGTAGTCCTTCTGCAGCTGCGTGTGCAGGCCGATGAAGGACTGTGCCAGTTCGCGCGTGCGTATGTCCGGGCTGGCTACGAGGCCCCTGGCCAGCTGCTCGACCAGGCGGCCCTCGCTGTCAAAGGCGTCCAGATGGCGCTGGCGCAGCGCGTCGTCGTGGCCGCGCAGCAGCACGTTCTTCCATTCCTGCACCTGGCCGCGGAACTCGCGCTGCAGGCGTTCGGCGTCGCGGCTGTGCGCGACTTCGGGTGGAACCTCGGTGGACAACTTCAACCAGGCGGAGGCCAGGCCCGCCAATGCGCACAGCAGGACCACGGCCAGACCAACGGAAACCGCGCCGAGCAGCTTGGACTGCAGGCGCGGAGCACGGACAGACGCTTTCATGGAAGGGACTCTCGGGAAGGGGCAATGCGGTATCGACCTGTCCTCACACGTCTGAAGTGCGACGCTCATCACATTACCGTTTCGTTTAGTGATGTGAAGGGGATGTTTCATAGGACAAATGTGTCCATATGGAACGAAAGAAGACCCTCGACAGAGAATTTAAATGTAACTATAGTTGTTACATGAAATCCGCGAATCCACTGTCCGACGCCCTGCATGTGATGGCGCACCTGGTCGGCCATGCCGCCCCGCGCACGTCCGAGCAGCTGGCGTCCTGCCTGCCGACGCATCCGGTGGTGATCCGTCGCCTGCTGGCGCAGCTGCACAAGGCCGGCCTGGTGCGCAGCACCCGCGGCCACGGCGGCGGCAGCCTGCTGGCACGCGATGCCGCGGCGATCACCCTGCATGACATCTACCTGGCGGTGGGCGCACCACCGCTGGTCCAGGTCGGCGCACGCGACTCCGGCGGTGGCTGCCCGATCCAGCAGCTGGTCAACAGCGCCCTGCTCGAAGGGGCGCGCGAAGCGCAGCGCCTGCTCGAAGCGCGGCTGCAGGCGACCACGCTGGACCAGCTCGGCGCCGACTTCGCCCGCCATCTTGCCCATCACCGTTCCCTGGAAGGTCACCATGAATCCTGATGTGCTCATCGTCGGCGGCAGCTATGCCGGCATTGCCGCCGGCCTGATCCTGGCCCGTGCCCGTCGCCCGGTCACCGTCATCGACGCCGGTTCGCCGCGCAACCGTTTCGCCAGTCATTCGCACGGGGTGCTCGGGCTGGATGGCATCAGTGGCGCCGAGCTGCTGAAGACCGCGCGCCAGCAGCTGCTGGACTACCCCACGGTGCGTTGGGTGCATGCCGAAGCCGTTCAGGCCACCGCCAGCGCCGAAGGCGTGGAAGTGCGTACCGCCGATGGCCAGGTGCTGGCCGCGCGCAAGCTGCTGCTCGCCAGCGGCATCGCCGACCAGTTGCCTGCGTTGCCGGGCCTCGCCGAGCGCTGGGGCAGCACCGTGCTGCACTGCCCGTACTGTCATGGCTATGAAGTGGGTGGTGGTGCCATTGGCCTGCTTGGCGGTCATCCGATGTCCGCCAGCAAGGCGCCGCTGTTCGCGGACTGGGGCAATGTCACGTTCTTCAGCATGGGACTGGACATCACGGATGAGGAACGCGCCGCCATGCAACAGCGCGGCGTGCAGATCGAGACGTCACCCGTGCTGGGCGTGCAGGGCGACCAGCCGACCTGGCTGGAAGTGGAGCTGGCCGACGGCCGCCGAATCGCCCAGCGTGCGTTGTTCGTGCCGGCCACCCAGGCGATGGCCACGCCATTGGTGCAGCAGCTGGGCTGCACGTTGGTCGAGAGCCCGCTGGGCGTGCTGATCGAGGTCGATGCGATGAAGCACACCTCGGTGCCGAACGTGTATGCCGCAGGCGATGCGACCACGGTGGGCAACATCACCCTGGCCATGGCCGAAGGCGTGCGCGCGGGCATCGGCGTGCACCATGCGCTGGTGGCCGAAGACAGCGTGCCGCGCTGAATGTGCCGGGGTCAGATCCCTTTCGCAGAAAGGGATCTGACCCCCGACGCGACGTGTTGCTCTGGTAGAGGCCGGCCTTGGCCGGCACCGCTCCATTACCCCTTCACGCACAGCACCTGGCGCAGCGTGTGCACCACGTCGACCAGGTCCAGTTGCGCAGCCATCACATCGTCGATCGACTTGTACGCGGCCGGTGACTCGTCCAGCACGCCGCTGTCCTTGCGGCATTCCACATGCGCGGTGGCCTCGCGGTGCTGGGCCAGCGTGATCTGCTGGCGCGCCGTGCCACGGCTCATCACCCGGCCGGCGCCGTGGCTGCAGCTGTGGAAGCTGTCCGCGTTGCCCTTGCCGCGCACGATGTAGCTGCGCGTGCCCATGCTGCCGGGAATGATGCCCAGCTCGCCCTCACGCGCGCTGACCGCGCCCTTGCGTGTTACCAGCAGTTCCTGCCCGTGGTGCGTCTCCTTCTGCACGTAGTTGTGGTGGCAGTTCACCGCCATCGCTGCCAGCTGGAACTTCGGCAGCCGGTGGCGCATCTCGGCCAGCACGCGCGACATCATCGCCTCGCGGTTCTGCCGGGCGTAGTCCTGCGCCCACGACACCGCTTCGACGTAGTCATCGAACAGCGGCTCGCCTTCCATGAAGAACGCCAGGTCCTTGTCCGGCAGGTGGAAGCCCAGCACGCGCCGGGCCAGTTCCTCGCGCGCCTTCTCGATGAAGTAGGTGCCGATCAGGTTGCCGGTACCGCGTGAGCCGCTGTGCAGCATCACCCACACCGTGTCCGTCTCGTCCAGGCACAGTTCGATGAAGTGGTTGCCGCCACCCAGCGTGCCCAGCTGGCGGTCGAGCTTGTCGGTGCGGATGCGGCGGTGCTTGTCCTTGATCCTCTCCAGGCCGGCGGCCAGCCCGGACTGCACCAGCCGGGTGTGGATGCTGTCGGGCATGCGGTGATGCTCGCCGCCGCGCCCGTTGCCCACCGGAATGCTGCGCTCGATGCTGTTGCGCAGCTGCCGCAGGTCATCGGGCAGGTCATCGGCGCGCAGCGTGGTACGCACCGCCGCCATGCCGCAGCCGATGTCGACGCCGACCGCGGCCGGGATGATCGCCCCGCGGGTCGGGATCACCGAGCCGACGGTCGCGCCCTTGCCCAGGTGCACGTCCGGCATCACGGCCACCCACGGCCCGACGAACGGGATCGCGGCGATGTTGCGCAGCTGCTCATGTGCCTGCGCTTCCAGCGGCACTCCGTTGACCCAGCCCTTGATCGGCGTGGTGCCCTCGGCATGCAGCCATTGATAGTTCTGTTGAGTGTCCATGTCTTCCTTAATGTCATTGATGGGCCGGCGGCGCGTCCCTGCGCCACCGCTACCCCTACCTGATCGTCACCAGCTGCTTCAGCACGCCATCCAGGCCGCCGAACACGGTGAGCGTGTCGATCTTCTCGGTGACCTTCTCCAGTGCCTCCAGCTCCTTCAAGCGCATCAGCACCGGGTTGTCCTCGATCAGCTTTGCGGTGTTGAGCTGCGAACGCGTGGCGTTGGCCTCCTCGCGGCGACGGATCACGCTGGCCTGGGCCTGCTTTTCGGCCAGCACCACGCCGTTGAGGATCTCCTTCATCTCGCCCGGCAGGATCACGTCCTTGATGCCGACGCCGAGCAAGCGCACGCCGTGGCCTTCGATCGCCGCCTGCACATGCGCAGCGATCTCGCCGTCCAGTGCCGCCTTGTCACCCAGCAGCTCGTCCAGACTGCGCGCGGCAATTGCCTGGCGCAGGCCGAACTGCAGCTGCCGGTAGACGAACTCATCGGCATTGCTGAGCGTGCGGTGCGCACGCACCGGGTCGACCACCTGCACGGTCGCGGCCAGGTTCACCCGCAGGGTCACCTTGTCGCGGCTGAGCAGCTCCTGGCCGGACACGTCCAGTGAACGTGCACGCAGTTCCACACGCTCCACCGACACGTTGCCGTTGAAGTTCCAGAACGCGTGCAGGCCGGCGTCCAGCGTCTGCCGCAGCGTGCCATCGATGAACAGCAGGCCGACCGACTCGCTCGGCACCGTGCTGATCACCGCCACACGCGGCAGCACGCCCAATTGACCCAGCCGCTGCTGCACGTCGGCCGGAATGCGCGGCTCGTCACCCAACGCCATTACCTGCACCTGGGTATCGACCGAACCGCGCCAGTACAGACGGCGGCTGCCCGGCGGCAGCACTTCATCGATGCGGCCGTTGCGCAGCAACAGGCCGACCTCGCTGGCGCCGACGTTGGCCAGCACGAAGTGCGTGTCCAGCTGTGCGCCCAGCGCTTCGATCAGGCTGTCCTGGTCGCTGCCGGTGTAGGCCGCGCCCTTCGATGCAGTGTGGATGTCCACGTGCGGCCGGCCGCCGAACGGCGACAGGCGGTGCACGCCCGGCAGCAGGATCTGCTGGAAACGACGGTTGCGATACACCAGGCCGCGCTCGCCGTCGCCGATCACGACCTTGATGGTCCAGAACATGGGAGTCTCTCCTTGTATGGCTCTGGTGGTTCGACCCGTTGCGGATGAATCGCCATGACCCGGGTCGATCCGGTCGTGGCGAGGCTGCCTGCACATCACGTGCAGGCAGCGGAAGAGGGCGGCCATCGGCGGACGGTCCGCGCGCGGAGCCTTCGATGCGCCGGCAGTGCTGCCATCGTCGTTCCCGGCAGGCAGCACCGGTGCGGAACGTGGCTGGCAGTGGCGGCGGGCCGGGGCCCGGCGTGAGGTCCGTTGCCTTCCACGTTCCTGCCCGAAGGCGATGTCGGTGGACGGCGACGATGGCCGCTGGGGCTTGCGCCCCGGGTGTTGCTTCAAGTCATGACGTGACAGGTCATGTGGTTTGGAGTGGGAATCGAACCCACGACAGACGGATTACGGATCCGTTGCTCTGACCAAGCTGAGCTATCCAGTTGGGGACCGCGCGGAATCGAACCGCGTACCGGCGAACCGGTGCCTGCCTCCAGCAGGCGATCCAGGCGATGGCATGTCCGCGACCTCCGGCATACGCCACGGCAACGCCGCGCGCACCAGCCCGTGGTTGAAACGGGACCGTTGGATAATCGAGGGTGCAGGCCACCGACATTATCGGCGAGCGATAATGTTCTGATGCGATGCAGATAATGTCCAGGCGCTGCCAGTCGCGCGAAGTAAATCCTTCGGCGGGGCGGGAAAAGCCTGGGTCAGTGAGCGGCGGGTCGCCGCGCGGGGTGCAGTTCTGGCATCGCGGGTCCTTGTGCCGACGCAAACGAAAACGCCCCCGGGACTTGCGTTCCGAGGGCGTCGTCAGGCCTCGGAGATCGGGGTGGCCGATCTCCGCAGGGCGGGTATCAGGCCGTTGTCAGCTGGTCTTCCTTGCCGAACGCGTGCGCCGGCCCGTCCATGCGCAGGCATGGCAGCAGTTTGGCGATGGCGACGGAATGCGCGTTCAAGGGAAGTTTCCAGTGGTTGTTGAAACGAGGTGCGCACGATAAACCACGATTTAGTCGTGCGCAACCATTTTGTTCAATTATTTTCTGCGGTATGTGTGCAATGCCGGCCAGCGGCCGGCACTACCGGCCCTCACGCTTCGGCGCTGGCGGCATCCAGCTGCGCGACATCCTGCACGCTTAGCGACACATTGGCCGCCGCCAGCAGATCGTGCAGCTGCTCGACGCTGGTGGCGCTGACGATCGGCGCGGTGATCGACGGCCGTGCGATCTGCCATGCCAGTGCGATCTGCGCGGCACTGGCGTTGTGCTTGCTGGCCACGTCATCCAGTGCCTGCAGGATGCGCAGGCCACGCGGATTCAGATAGCGCTTCACCACGTTCTCGCCACGCGCCGGGCTCTTGGCCGCATCGGCCGGCGTGCGGTACTTGCCGCTGAGGAAGCCACTGGCCAGCGCGTAGTAGCCGATCACGCCGATCTGTTCGCGCTGCACCAGCGGTTCCAGTTCCTTTTCGTAGCCGGCGCGGTCATACAGGTTGTACTCCGGCTGCAGGGTTTCGTAACGCGGCAGCTTGTAGTCGGTGGACACCTTCAGCGCATCGGCCAGGCGCGTGGCGCTGTAGTTGGAAGCACCGATCGCACGCACCTTGCCAGCTTCGATCAACCGGCCGAATGCAGCCAGGGTCGCCTCCAGCGGCGTCGACTCGTCATCCTCGTGGGCCTGGTACAGATCGATCACGTCGGTCTGCAGGCGGCGCAGCGAATCCTCGACCGCCGCATTGATGTTGTCCGGGGTCAGGCCGGGGCGTTCGGCCCACTTGGCCACCTTGGTCGCCAGCACCACCTTGTCGCGCTTGCCGCTGCGGGCAAACCACTTGCCGATCAGCGTCTCCGATTCGCCGCCGGCATTGCCCGGCACCCAGGCCGAATACACATCGGCGGTGTCGACCAGGTTGAAGCCGGCGTCGACGAAGGCATCGAGCAGGGCGAAGCTGGCCTTCTCATCGGCGCTCCAGCCGAACACGTTGCCACCGAAGGCGAGCGGACGTACATGCAGGCCGGAACGGCCCAGTTCGCGGGTTGCCGTCATGGGCACGGACTCCTTGGGGGAAGTGCTCCAGAATAAAACGCGTAGTGTGACCGTGCTGCGGCGGCGACCACAAAACAGTGTTCCGCGATACGCACGCAGCTAACGTTTTGTGAACACCTGGGACGCCGCGGCTGCTAGTCTCGCCGCATCTTCCGCTGGAGTCGCTCCGATGATGCCTGCTTCGTCCCTGCGTGGTTGCCGCCTGCTGCTTGCTTCGGCCCTGTTTGCCGCTGTTCCCGCGTTCGCCGCACCGGCCACGGTGGCGCCGGCGAAGATCCAGGTGTCGCCGGCCATCGACGCGGCGGTGAAGGCACCCACCCGTGATGCCAACAACGTCAAGCGCGACGGCTTCCGCCACCCGGCGCAGACGCTGTCGTTCTTCAAGGTGACGCCGGAAAAGACCGTCATCGAGATCACCCCCGGCAACGGCTGGTACTCGGAGATCCTGGCGCCCCTGCTGCACGACAAGGGCCACTACGTTGCTGCGGTGGTCGATCCGATGGCGGTGCCCGAAGGCCGTGGACGCGACTACCAGCAGCGCAGCCGCGACAGCCTGGAAAAGAAGTACGCCGCTGCACCGGCACAGTTCGGCAAGACTGCCGTGGTGGCCTACGATCCGGCCAAGCCGGTGTTCGGCCCGGCCGGTTCAGCCGATGTGGTGCTGACCTTCCGCAACGTGCACAACTGGCGCAAGGCCGGCCAGGCGCAGGGCATGTTCCAGGGTTTTTTCAACGTGCTCAAGCCGGGCGGCGTGCTGGGCGTGGTCGAGCACCGCGCCAAGGCCGACGTGGCCGACGACGATGACACCGGCTATGTCGGCCAGCAGCAGGTGATCGCGATGGCCGAGGCCGCCGGCTTCAGGTTGGACGCGCGCAGCGAGGTCAACGCCAACCCGCGCGACACCAAGGACCACCCGAACGGCGTGTGGACGCTGCCGCCGACCAACCAGCACGACAAGGCCGATGATGCGAAGTACCAGGCGATCGGCGAAAGCGACCGCATGACCCTGCGCTTCATCAAGCCGTAAAGGGGGGGCAGGGCCGTGCCTGGTGAGCGCGCAGCGCGGTGTCGGGCGGAATGGGTAGCGGCCGGGCAATGCCCGGCGCTGCCACCAATGGAGTGTGCTGTTGAAGAAAGTGCTGTACTTCGCCTTCGCATTGATGGCGCTGCCGCGGTTGTACGACTTCGTGTTCCATGCGGGTCACGTGCATGATCTCGTGGCGGCGGCAGGTTTTGCGGTGCTGCTCGTGGGTTGCCTGTGGGACGAACGTGCGCGCAGGGCCTGCCCACCGGTAGCGCGGCTACGGTATCGCGCCAACGCTGCCGCCACGTGCGGCGCCGTGGTGGTGCTCGTTGCGCTGTTGATGGAAAGGAAGGTCTTCGGCTGAGTGGTGATCGCGGCGGCGATGCGGGAATGGGACAATGCCCCACCCGCCGACTGCCGTGCCCGCAATGCTGATCGCCTTCAACAAGCCCTTCAACGTGCTCTGCCAGTTCACCGACCGCAGCGTACCGCCGCGGCCGACGCTGGCCGGGTTCGGCCTGCCGCCGCGCGTGTATGCCGCCGGTCGCCTGGACCATGACAGCGAAGGCCTGCTGCTGCTGACGGATAACGGTACGCTGGCGCACAAGCTGACCGACCCCAGGCACAAGGCCGACAAGACCTACTGGGTGCAGGTGGAAGGCACGCCCAGCGATGAGCAGCTGCAACGGCTGCGCGACGGCGTGGTGCTCAATGACGGGCCGACCCTGCCGGCGAAGATCGAGCGCCTCGATCCGGCGCCGTCGCTGTGGACGCGCGATCCGCCGGTGCGTTTCCGCAAGACCGTGCCTGACAGCTGGCTGGCGATCACGATCCGCGAGGGGCGCAACCGCCAGGTGCGGCGGATGACCGCCGCGGTGAACCTGCCGACGCTGCGGCTGGTCCGCGTGTCGATGGGACCCTACCGGCTGGACGACCTGCAGCCGGGGCAGTGGCGGCAGATCGGTTGAAACAGAAAGGGCCGGATACCTCGCGGCATCCGGCCCCGGCCCGGGTTCAGATCCCTTCCGCAGGAAGGGCTCTGAACCGGTCGGTCACACTCAGGCGTCGCTGCCGATATCGCTGTGCTCGTCCACCACGGTGTCGTTGCGGCGGTCGCGTGCGTTGATGCGCTCCGCCTGCCCATTCACCACGTGGCCATTGGCAGCCTTCTTCTTCTGCTGCTTGCGGTACAGCGCATAGCCGAGCAGGCCGACGCCGACGGCAGCCGCGGCAATGGTCACGGCCGGGTTGCGGCGGGCGAACTTGGTGGCGACCTTGCCGCCGGTCTTCACTGCGCCGAGGGCGGCGCCGGTCTTGATCCAGTCCGCGTTGCGCAGGCTGCCACCGGCGCTCTTCAGGCCATCGCCGGCGGTGTGGGCCAGCTCCAGGGCGCGCTCCAGAGCGCGGTCGGTGATTACAGTCAGCTTGCTCATGCAGGGGTCCTTTGCCTCGGGTCGAAGTCCAGTGTCGCGTGTTGCCCGTAAACGGTATGTCAGTCGGGGACGCAGGCGGTGTGACTTTAGCGTAGCCATTCAGGATCAGGCAGGGTGGGTCGGATCCCTTTCCGTTGGGAAACGGCTCTGACCCCAGCGCCACGCCTGGGGTCAGAGCCCATCGCGATGCAATGGGATCCGACCCCGCCCTTCAGGTTCCGCGCGGCTTGGCCCGGTGCGTGGCCGTCGCCGTCCACGGATCATCCGGCCATGGGTGGCGCGGGTAACGGCCCTTCATCTCCTTTTTCACTTCGGCGTAGGTGCTTTCCCAGAAGTTGCGCAGGTCCTGGGTGACCTGCAGCGGGCGGCCACCGGGGGAGAGCAGGTGCAGGGTCAGCGGCACGCGGCCATCGGCGATGCGCGGCGTGTCGGCCAGGCCGAACAGTTCCTGCAGCTTCACCGCCAGCACCGGCGGCAGCGGATCGCCGCTCTCGCTGTCCAGCGCATAGGTGATCGGCCGCTCCAGTCCGGACGGCACGGTAATGCGGGTCGGCGCATGACGCTCGACCAGCTGCCGTTGTGACCACTCCAGTGGCGATTTCAGCGCTTCGCCAAAGCTGGATTCGTCCAGCGCATCCAGTCGCGTCTTGCCGGCGAACGCGGGCTGCAGCCACTGCGCACGGTTGGCCAGCAGGGCGTCGTCGCTGCAGTCGGGCAGGCCGAGCTCGGGCATCCAGCGGCGCAGCGATTCCACCCGTGCCTGCCACTGGCGCAGGCCTTCGGTCCACGGCAGCGCCTGCAGGCCGAGCTCGGCCACCGCATCGGTCAGCGCCTGCGCGGCGTGCTGCGGATCGACCCGGCCGGCCGAGCGGCTGTCCAACACGATCCGGTCGAAACGGCTCTCGCGCAGGGCCACCAGGGCGCGGCGCTCGCTGTCCCAGCGCACCACGTCTTCGGTGACGAAGCGCTCCGGCCACGCCCTGCGCAGTTGGCCTTCGTCCACCGGTGCGGCGCGCAGCAGCAGCGCATCGCGTGCCTCAAAGCGAAGCTCGCTGGCCACCAGCCACGGTTCGCCACGCAGGTCGCTCAGCTCGTGCAGGCGCGCGCTGCGCCCATTGGCCAGTAGGTAACGCAGTGGATCGCCGGGATGCTGGAAGCCGATCCGATCAGGGAAGGCGTGAGCGAGCAGGTCACCCAGCTCATGGGCCTCGATGCTGGCCGGCGGCTTGGCTTCGCAGCGCAGGCGGCGACGCCACTGCTTGGCGGCGGCATCGATGGCGGCCAGCCCGCCGCGGTTGGCATCGCCCGGTGTGCGGCCATTGCGGAACGCGGCCAGTGCGCGCCAGCGGCTCGCCAGCGCGTCACCGCCCTGGCGCAGCGGATCGCGCGCTTCCAGCAGCGCGGCCAGATCGGCGGCCAGCGCCTGCGAACGTGCATCGGGCGCGGCCAGCAGCATCGCCGCCATCCGTGGGTGCGTACCCAGCGCCAGTATGCGGCGGCCGAGTGCGGTGATCGCACCACTGCTGGACAATGCGCCCAACCGCTGCAGCAGTTCGCGGGCGGCGCCCATCGGGCCGGCAGGTGGCGGATCGAGGAAGCGCAGGTCGCTGCTGCCCCAGGCGGCCAGTTCCAGTGCCAGTCCGGCCAGTTCCACCTGGTCGATCTCGGCGCGGCGCTGCGGCTCCAATCGCTGCGACTGCGGCCACAGCCGCCAGGCCACGCCTTCGGCCACGCGACCGGCGCGACCGGCGCGCTGGTCGGCCGACGCCTGGGCGATGGACACCACGTCCAGCCGGGTGAAGCCGCTGTTGGGGTCGTAGCGCGGTTCGCGTGCCTGGCCGCTGTCGATCACCACGCGCACGCCGGGCAGGGTCACCGACGACTCGGCCACGTTGGTGGCCAGCACCACGCGGCGGCGGCCATCGCTGGCGGCCTGCAGCACGCGCGCCTGCTGTTCCACCGGCAGCTCACCATGCAGGGCCAGTACTTCGACGCCGGCATCCAGCGATTCCTGCAGGCCAGCCTGCACCCGCGCGATCTCGCGCTGGCCGGGCAGGAACACCAGCAGGTCACCGGGGTGATCGGCCAGGGCCTGCTGCACCGCGCGGCGCACCTGCAGTTCCAGCGTCTCATCGCGGCGCGCCGGGAAATGGCTGACCGTCACCGGGTAGCTGCGGCCCTCGCTGCTCAGCCGCGGCGCATCGAGGAAGCGTGCCAGGCGCTCGCCATCCAGCGTGGCCGACATCACTACCAGGCGCAGGTCATCGCGCAGCTGCGCCTGCACGTCCAGCGCCAGCGCCAGGCCGAGGTCACCGCTGAGATGGCGCTCGTGGAATTCGTCGAACAGGATCGCACCGACCTCTTCCAGCATCGGGTCGTCCTGCAGCATGCGGGTCAGGATGCCTTCGGTGACGACTTCAATGCGGGTGCGTGCCGAGACCTTGTTCTCGAAGCGGATGCGGTAGCCGACCGTGCCGCCGACCTCTTCGCCCAGCTGCCGTGCCATGAACAGCGCGGCGCTGCGTGCGGCGACCCGGCGCGGCTCCAGCAGGATGATTTTCCGGCCTTGCAGCCATGGCGCTTCGAGCAGGGCCAGTGGTACCTGGGTGGTCTTGCCGGCGCCGGGCGGGGCTTCCAGCACCAGCCGTGGCTGCACGGCCAGGTGCTGCTGGATCTGCGGCAGCAGCGGGGAAATCGGGAAGAGCGGGGCATTCATGGGCAAAGAATAAGGGGCCATGGCGGCCGCAGGTACAATGCGCGGGCACTTTTCCCCCGCGATGACCATGCACCTGATCGATATCGGCGCCAACCTGACCCACGACTCCTTCGACCGCGACCGCGATGCCGTGCTGGACCGCGCACGGCAGGCCGGCGTGGTGCAGATGGTCATCACCGGTGCCAGCCGCGAGCACTCGCCGCTGGCCGTGCAGCTGGCGCAGCAGCACCCGGGCTTCCTGTATGCCACCGCCGGCGTGCACCCGCATCATGCGGTGGAGTACACCGAGGAATGTGATGCCGAGATGCGCGCGCTGCATGATCACCCGGAAGTGGTGGCGGTGGGTGAGTGCGGGCTGGACTACTTCCGTGACTTCTCGCCGCGCCCGGCGCAGCACCGTGCCTTCGAGCGCCAGTTGCAGCTGGCCGCGGACAATGGCAAGCCGCTGTTCCTGCACCAGCGCGACGCGCATGCCGATTTCATGGCACAGATGAAGAACTTCGAAGGTCGCATAGGCCCGGCGGTGGTGCATTGCTTCACCGGCGAACGCGACGAGCTGTTCGACTACCTGGACCAGGACTGGTACATCGGCATCACCGGCTGGCTGTGCGACGAGCGCCGTGGCGCGCACCTGCGCGAACTGGTGAAGAACATCCCGGCCAACCGCCTGATGATCGAGACCGATGCGCCCTACCTGCTGCCACGCACGCTGAAGCCGATGCCGAAGGACCGCCGCAACGAACCGATGTTCCTCTCGCACATCGTGGAAGAACTGGCGCGTGACCGTGGCGAGGACGTTGCAGTGACGGCGGCCAATGCGACTGCGGCGACGCGTGCGTTCTTCCGCCTGCCCGACGCGGGTTGATGGGAGTGCCGGTCGCTGGCCGGCAATCAACCGTGGTGCCGGCCAGCGGCCGGCACTACCGGAGCAGGTCGCGCAGGCCCTCACGGTAGCTGGGGAAGCGCGGCTGCCACGCCAGCGCTTCACGCGTGCCACGACTGTCGATGCGCTTGTTGCTCTCGTAGAAGCGGCGTAGCGTCGGGCTGAGTGCAGGGTCGTCCCAGGCCACGGCAGGTGGCATCGCAAACCCGCCCAGCTTCGCGGCGAAGGCCAGCACATCCTGCGGTGGTGCCGGCTCGTCATCGCTGGGCAGGTATATCCCCTGCGCAACCGGTCGCTGCATCGCCGCGACGATCACTGCCGCAAGATCCTCTACGTGCAGGCGGTTGAACGCCAGGCCCGGCCGAATCACATGGCGGGCACGGCCCTGTGACAGCTGCAGCAACGCATTGCGCCCCGGCCCGTACAGGCCGGGCAGGCGGAACACCGCCGAAGCGATGCCACGTACCTCTGCAAGCGCACGCCATTGCGCTTCGGCACGTAGGCGCTGCACGCCGGCTGCTTCGGTGGCATCGGCTGCGCTGTGCTCGTCAACCCAGCCGCCGGCCCGATCGGCATACACCGACGTGGACGACAGATAGCCCACCCAGCGCAGTGCCGGGCTGGCCCGCAGAGCCGGCAGCAGCAGGCGCAGTGCCGGGTCGCCCGCAGCATCTGGCGGCACGCTGCACAGCACGGCCTCGGCCTGCGCGACCTCATCGAGCAGGGCGGGCGACGGTGGAGTGTCAGCGTGCAGCTGATGCCGCAGCAGGCCATCGTCCGGCGCCGACGAGGGGTCACGCACCGTGCCGACGACGTGCACTCCCCGTGCCTGCAGCTGCGTGGCCAGCACGCATCCGCTCCAGCCCATACCGAGGATCAGCACCCGCGTAGGCAGCGCGCTGGCCCGCAACGGGAGGCTCACGCGCCGCGCAGTGCCTGGTAGGCCTGCAGGCTGCTGTAGGCGACCTGCAGCAACAGGGCTTCCTGATCGGCCTTGCGTGCACGCGCCAGCATGTCGCCGACGATCTGCTCGGCCTCGACCTGCTGGCCAGCCTCCAGGTCCCGCAACATCGATGCCTTCAATGCAGAGCCGGCCTGGGTGAGGGTGCCGCGCGCGGTGTCCTGCGCGGCATCGGGAATCGGCTCACCGGCAGCTTCGGCCACGGCCAGGCATTCGTCGTACAGGCCGCGCACGATCGCCTCGCCATCATCGGTGGCGACGATGGTGCCGATATCCGCACGCAGCAGGCAGGTCGCGGCGGCCAGCGCGGTCAGGAAGGTGTACTTGATCCACTGTTCCTGGCCGATGTGTTCGCTGGCCAGGTGATCAAGATGGGCCTGCGCGCAGGCGGCGGCGAAGGCACGTACGCGTGCGGACGCCGCGCCGCCATCGCGTTCGCCGAAGGTGAGCTTGGCCGGCTTGCCCAGATGCAGCACGGCGCCATCAGGTGCCTTGGTGGCGCTGATGAAGCACAGGCCGCCCAGCACCGCCTCGCGGCCGAAGCGCAGGTCCAGCGCGTTGTAGTGGTGCAGGCCGTTGAGGATGGGCAGCACGGTGGTGTTCGCGCCCACGGCTGGAGCAATGGCGTCGATCGAGCTGTCGAGGTCGTAGGCCTTGCAGCTGAGGATGACCAGATCGAACGGCTTCTGCGCGGCCAATGCGGGCAGCGCATCGGCGGTGACGTGCTGCACCGGGAAGCTGGCATCGCCGAGCGGGCTGCGGATGACCAGGCCATCGCGGTCCAGCTGTGCGGCGCGCGCGGGGCGCACGAGGAAGGTCACGTCCACGCCGGCCTGGGCCAGGCGACCACCGAAGTAACCGCCGGTACCGCCGGCGCCGAGGATCAGGATGCGCATTGCACGTTCACCGCTTTCTGGAGAATCAGATCTGCGATTGTGCCGGAGATTGCGGCCAACGGCGGAGCCCCTCGTGGTGGTTCGCGCAGTTGGTTTCATGAGCTGGGTCGTGTGCGATGGGTTCGCGGGGGACGCCGTGAACCCCGCTCCGCGGTCCGGCCCAGCCGCTGGCGGCTGTGCGTTCGGGCGCTTGCGAAGCAATGCTTCGCAAGCAAAGCGCCCTCACCCCTGGGGGCTTAGCCGCGCCATCCAAGGCGCGGATACCCCCGCGAGCCCATCGCACACGACCCCTGACAGTTTCCGGGTGCGGCCACCACGGAAAACAGATCAGGAGCGGAGGCGGGTCGCTCGCTGCGCTCGCTCGTGTAGAGCGGTGCTCAGGGCAGTTGTTCGCTGAAGTCTTCGGTGTAGCCCAACAGCAGTGTGGTGCGGGTGGCCAGGGTTGCAGCCAGTTTTGACCACGTGTCATGCGTTCCGGCCGCGTAGACGCGCTGCAGGTCCGCGACCAACGCATTTGCCTGTGCAGGCGACGGCGCGCTGTCGCGCTGGAAGCCGAGCCACGATGCGCCGAGCCCGAACAAGCGGTAGTCATGGTGTTCCTGCAGGTGCCGGATCAGGGCGTGATTCTGGAAGATGTCCCAGTCCGCGCTGAAGTAACCGTTGGGCAGGGCGGCGATCAGCAGGTCATCGCGGTCCACCGGCACCTGTTGCACGCAGACCACCTCGTCGACGATGAGGTCCGGCGTTGCATTGGCGGCGACCAGCGCCTCGATGTCCTCGTCGCTGCACATCAGCGTGCCCGGCAGCGCGCTCCATTCCAGCCGATGAGAGGAATGCTCGAGCTGCGCGACCACATGCGCCAGCAACCGCTCGCGTGCCGCCAACGCGTCTTCGGGGGTTTCCGGATCTTCGTCCTCGTACAGCGCGATGCGCGCGTCGTCGGACGCATGCATGCTGGTGTAGCGGCATTGGCCGACATCATCGAGCGTGCACAGGTAGCGATACCGGGGATCAGCCGTTTGTAGTGACGCCAGGTATTCCAGCACCTCATCCAGCGTGGGCGAATCGCCCAGCAACGCATGGCTGAAGGCATCGATGGGGCCGTCCGACACGGCCTTGTCCAATGGAATGGAAGTGATCTTCATCGCCACAGCCTAGCCGCAATCCCGAACGAAAAGATCCGGGCGTCGGCCTTACCGTGAACGCTCCATTCACGCATGGCGTGGATCCATCGTGTCGACCAAGGTCGACACCCACCAACAGCAGCGGCAATCTGTCGAAGGCGGGGTGGGTCCGGTTGCGGGGGTGTCCGCGGCATGGATGCCGCGGCCAAGCCTCCATGGACGGATTCACGGCGTCCCCCGCAACCGGACCCACCCCGCCATCCCCCGGATAGTCAGCTTTTGCCGTTGCTTTTGCCGTTGCCGTTGCCGTTGCCGTTGCCGTTGCCGTTGATTCGGCGGGTGCAGGGCCGCAGGCCCTGCAGGCAAAACTCAGCTGCGCATGCCCACGCCGCGACGCAGCAGCCACAGCGCCAACGCCGTCAGCACCACCACGAAACCGATCATCAGGCCGTAGGCCACCGGCAGCGGTACATCGCTGCTGCCCAGCAGGCCATAGCGGAACGCGTTGACCATGTAGAAGATCGGGTTGGCGTGCGTGGCCGCTTCGGCCCAGCCCGGCAGCAGCTTCACCGAATAGAACACGCCACCCAGGTAGGTCAGCGGGGTCAGGATGAAGGTCGGCACGATCGCCACGTCATCGAACTTCTTCGCATACACCGCGTTGATGAAGCCGGCCAGCGAGAAGATCGTCGCGCCCAGGATCACCGTGGTCAGCATCACCAGCGGGTGCGGGATGCGCACAGGGGTGAAGAACATCGCGATGATCAGCACGATCACGCCCACCATCAGGCCGCGCAGCACCGCACCGGCCACGTAGCCCCACAGGATCACCCAGTTCGGCATCGGGCTGACCAGCAGTTCTTCCACGTGACGGCCGAACTTGGCGCCAAAGAACGAGGAACTGATGTTGCCGTAGCTGTTCTGGATCACGCTCATCATCACCAGGCCCGGCACGATGAACTGCATGTAGGTGTAGCCGCCCATGTCACCCACGCGCGACCCGATCAGGTTGCCGAAGATCAGGAAGTACAGGGTCATGGTGATCGCCGGTGGCACCAGGGTCTGGCCCCAGATGCGCATGATGCGGGCGACTTCGCGGCGCACGATGGTCATCAGCGCGATGCGGTTGCGCTGGCCGTCGGTCAGCTCGGTGGTGCTCATGCAGGCTTCTCCAGGTTGCCGGTGAGGCGCACGAACAGCTCCTCCAGGCGGTTGCTCTTGGTACGCATCGAACGCACGCGGATACCGGCCTCGTTGAGCGTGGCGAACACGCGGTTGAGGTCCATTGCGCGCGGCATGTCGATGTCCAGCGTGTGCGGGTCCGGCGCGGTCAGCGTCGCACCTTCGATCACCGGCAGCTGTGCCGGCAGGTCACCGTCGATGTCCAGCAGGAAGCCCTCCACGTCCAGCTTGGCCAGCAGGGTGCGCATCGGCCCCTGCTCGACGATCTGGCCATGGTTGATGATCGCCAGGTGGCGGCACAGGTACTCGGCCTCTTCCAGGTAGTGCGTGGTAAGGATGATCGTGGTGCCTGCGGCATTGATCTCCTTCAGCACGCGCCACATGTCGCGGCGGATCTCGATGTCCACGCCGGCGGTCGGCTCGTCCAGGATCAGCAGGCGCGGGCGGGTCATCATCGCGCGGGCGATCATCAGCCGGCGCTTCATGCCGCCGGACAGCGTGCGGCTCATCACCTGTGCCTTTTCCCACAGGTGCGCGCGCTTCAGTTCCTCTTCGGCGCGCTGCTCGGCTTCCTCGCGCGGTACGCCATAGAAGCCGGCGTAGTTCACCAGGATGTCGAAGGGCTTCTCGAACAGGTTGAAGTTGATTTCCTGGGGCACCAGCCCGATCAGGCGCATGGTGGCGCTGCGGTTGCGCACCAGGTCGCTGCCGAACACTTCCACCTGGCCCTCACTGAGGTTGACCAGGGAGCTGATGATGCCGATCAGGGTCGACTTGCCGGCGCCATTGGGGCCGAGCAGGGCGAAGAAGTCGCCCGGGGCCACTTCCAGGGAAACCCCCTTCAGGGCCTGGGTGCCGTTGTCGTAGGTCTTGCGCAGGTCGCGCACGCGCAGGGCGGGCGCCGTATCGTTCTGGGATGCCAAGCTCGAAGCCTTCGCGCCCATGGGCTGGCGCTGGAGAGGGGCGGGGAGGGGCTATTATAGAAGACCCCGAGGGCTTGCCCCGGCTACACACTGTCCCGAAAAGTCGTGCCTGTTCAATTCCCCCTCAAGCTGGTCGGCTGCCGCATGCTGGCCCCGACCGTCGGCCACTACCAGTTCGTGCGTGACGATGGGCAGCCGCTGGATTTCCAGCCCGGCCAGTTCATCCAGGTCCATTTCAGCTACGCCGACGGCACCGAAACCAAGCGCAGCTACTCGCTGGCGACCATCCACGACCACGCGCTGGGCCCAGGCGAGGCGGTGGATATCGCCGTCAGTTTCGTGCCCGGTGGCGCCGCCACGGCCCTGTTCGAGGCACTGGAGCAGGGCGGCCAGATCAGTGCGTCCGGCCCCTATGGCCGGTTCTGCCTGAATCCCGGTGACCACAACGCCCGTTACCTGCTGATCGCCACCGGTACCGGCGTTACCCCGTACCGCTCGATGCTGCCGCTGCTGGAAAAGGCCATGGCCGAACGCGGTGTGCAGATCGTGCTGTTGCAGGGCGCGCGCAGCCCGGGCGAGCTGCTGTACAGCGAAGATTTTTACAGCTTCGCCGAAAAGCACCCGAACTTCCGTTATGTTCCGTGCCTGTCGCGTGAACTCCCGGCTGATCCGCACCCGGACGTACAGCACGGCTACGTGCAGCAGGCGCTGGCCGGCTTAACGCCGGACCCGGCCACCGACATCGCCTACCTGTGCGGCAACCCGGACATGGTCGATGCCTGTGCCGAGCTGCTGAAGGCCGCCGGCCTGGGCAACCCGCAGATCCGCCGCGAGAAGTACGTCAGCAGCAAGTAAGTCAGGGTAGTGCCGGCCGCTGGCCGGCAGCCCCACGAACCCTGGTAGTGCCGGTCGCTGGCCGGGCAGCCCCACGAACCCTGGTAGTGCCGGCCGCTGGCCGGCAACTCCAAGAACCGGAGGCGGCGCCACGCCGCCCCCGGTCGCCTGCCTCAGTACGCGACCCAGGCATCGCGCCAGGCGAAACCGGTGCCCGGGCGATAGGCATCGGCGTTGATGTTGCACCACGCACCCTCCGGGAACGGCCGGCAGGCGTAGAGCTTGCCGTCGGTGCCCTTGACCACGGTTTCGCCCGGCGTGTAGCTGCCGATACCGGCCGGATACACGAAGTCGTAGTCGTCACCCGGCGGCGGATCGACCGGATCGACCGGGCCCGGCAGGCGGGTATCGATCTGGAACAGGTTGCCCGGCTTCAGGTAGACGCGGTTCTCGGTGGCCGAGGCGACCGGCGTGATCACGCCGTTCCTCATCACGCCCACACGCGCCTGCTGTGCACTGGCGTTGACCTTGCGGGCCAGCGCCAGCGGCCACTGGTTCGCAGCGGTCTGACCTGCGGCCAGGGTGATCTCCGGACGCTCCAGATCATTGCCCTGGGCGTTGAACACGCGCAGCGTCAGGGTGGTGCCTTCTTCCAACGCACCGCGGGCGGTGACCGGGCCGGCGTCCTGCCACTGCGGCGGCGGTTCAACGCCACCACCGCCTTCGAAGCGCACGTCCGCGCAGGTATAGAACGCTTCACCGGAATCCGAGCGCTGCCAGGTGTTGTAGATGATGTGCTGGCCGCTGCGCTTGGGCAGCGGGCAATCCAGCTTGTAGACGTCGCCGGAGACCGGCACGTTGCCCAGCGTGCAGAATTCCTGCAGGTCGGCCCAGCGCAGCGGGCTGCCCGGCTGCCAGCCGTCGCGGGTGACGTAGAACTTCCACTCGCGGGTAGCATGCGGGGCCGGTGCCTTGAACTCGAAAGTGTAGCGCCCGCGCGAATCGGCGCGGATCGGCGAGGTCGGCCAGTCACTGCGGTTCAGATCGAGGCCGCGGTACTTGCTGTTGCCGCCGCTGCACAACTCGCCATCTGGAACCACCGCTTGATGGTTGCCATTGGCGTTGGCCTGGTTGACACCGGCCCAGTCGTAGAACGGCTGGGCGCCGCCGATGGCCTTGGCGGCGGCGCAGGCCGGGTTGGTCGGATTCTCCGGATTGCCCTCGTGGCACTGCTTCACGCGGCTGAGCGGCTTGGACAGGGTGCCGTGGGCGAAGGCGTTGCCGGACAGTGCCAGGCCGACAACGGCGGACAGTGCGAGGACGGCCCGATGGGACAGGTGCATGCAGGAACTCCTTTGCGAAGTGTTGGAAACCTCGCGGAGTCTTCCCATGTAGCCGCCATATGCCCATCAGACAAGTTTGAAAGGCTGCTGGGTTCCTCTGTTTCTGCAACGCGCGCCCCACTGCGCGACAGGGGAGCCAGGAGGCGGTGTGATGTGCACCGCCTCCCACATCACTGCGTCAGTACGCGATCCACGCATCGCGCCAGGCCGCGCCCACGCCCGGCCGGTAGGCCTCGGCATTGACGTTGCACCATGCACCCTCCGGGAACGGGCGGCAGGCATACAGCTTGCCGTCGCTGCTCTTCACCACGGTCTGGCCCGGCACGTAGCTGCCGATGCCCGCCGGGTACACGTGGTCGAAATCACCACCTGGCGATGGCGTACCCGGGTCCGGCACCTGGGTATCGAGCTGGAAGCGGTTGCCGTCCTTCAGGTACACGCGATTGTCGGTGGCCGACGCCGACGGCGTGATCACGCCATTGGCAAGCACGCCCACGCGCGCATGCCGGGCACTGGCATTGACCTTGCGGGCCAGCGCCAAGGGCCATTGCGCGGCCGAGGTCTGGCCGCTGGCCAGCGTCGCTTCCACACGTTCGACATCGTTGCCGCTGGCATTGAACACGCGCAGTGCCAGCGTCGTACCGACCGGCAATTCACCGCGGGCGGTGACCGGGCCGGCATCCTGCCATTGCGGTGCCGGCGTCGTACCACCGCCGCTGCCCTCAAAGCGTACGTCCATGCAGGTGTAGAACGCTTCGGTCGAATCCGAGCGCTGCCAGGTGTTGTAGATCACATGCTGGCCGGTGCGCTGCGGCAGCGTGCACTGCAGCTTGTAGGTGCCATCGGCAGAGAGCGGTGTATTGCCCAGCGTGCAGAACTCCTGCAGGTCGGCCCAACGCAACGGGCTGCCCGGTTGCCAGCCGTCGCGGGTGACGAAGAAGCGCCAGTCGCGCGTGGCGTGCGGCGCGGTCGCCTTGAACACGAAGGTGAACTTGCCATTGGCATCGGCGTGGATCGGCGTGGTCTGCCAGTCACTGCGGTTCACGTCCAAGCCGCGGAAGGTGGGATTGTTGCCGCTGCACAGCTTGCCGTCGGGCACCACCGCCTGATGGTTGCCGTTGGCGTTGGCCTGGTTGATGCCGTTCCAGTCGTAGAACGCCTGCGATCCGCCCACCGCTTTCGCGGCGGCGCAGGCCGGGTTGGTCGGGTTCTCCGGATTGCCCTGGAAACAGGCATAGACGCGGCTGACCGGCGTGGTCATGGTGCCGTGGGCGAACGCGTTGCCGGCCAGGCACAGGCCTGCAGCGGCGAACGAGGTGGCCAGCAGCAGCGGTGTGGATCGGAATGACATGGCGCTTCCTTGTGGTCGTCGAAAGAGAGCGGTGACCGCAGAGTTGCGCTGCGCGGCGGACTTTCGGCGGCACCATCGCGAGTATCGAGTTGCGGTGCCGGGTGCGGAACCATGGAAATGCTGATCCGTGACTGTGGGTGTGAAGCCCTTCCCGCGGGCTTCACGTGGGCCTGAACGGATGCGCTGGCGATCACGTGTCCGGCGTGGCAACGATCACGTCGTGGAGATCCGGTCATGTCGGCGCCATGCCGACGCGATCCGCCTGGCACGAGAAGCAGCCGTGGGCCGCGTTGTGCAGTTGCACGAAGGCCACGTCAGGGTCGGCAAACAGCGCGTCCAGCCGAGCGCCGACATCCGTGCCTGCGCTGATCTCGGCGGCCAGCATCAATGCAGCCTGGTCATAGGCGCGCAACGAGATCATCCGGCGCTGCACGTACGGGGGTACTTCGCCCGGCGGCAGCACGCAGCGGGTCACGCCACGCTGCACGAAGATCGGGCCCGAGGCGTGATAGGGCGAGTGCAGGGGCAGGTGCACGTGGGACAACAGCAGCAGCTCGCTGCCACCGGGCGGATCGCTCAGGCTGATCCGGCAGGGGTGTCCTCCTGATTCGCCGGCCCAGCGACGCCGGATGCCCAGCGCAGCCAGCGCGGTGTCGCTCTTTTCGAACAGGTGCAGGAACGGGCGGTGGTCGATGCCACCGAGGTACCACGCATGCATGGGCGTCTCCTTGGTTTCCCACGGATTCTGCGCAGGCACCGGCCGCCGTGCTCGCCGTTTTCAGACCCCGCATCTCCATCGGGCCAGGCAGCGCCGCGGGGATCGCAGCACAAGGCGCCAAGATGCGCGCGCCGCCCCGGCCGATGAGCGCCGCATGTCCCTGGATGTCCCCACCCTCACCGCGCTTGGCTTCCTGCTCTGCATCGCTGGGGCCATCTGGCCGGAGACGAGGTACTGCGCCACTTCGCTGCATTGATGCAGCACGGTTTGCAGGGCCATGACACGCTGCTGGGCCGCTACGGTGGCGAGGAGTTCGTGCTGGTGCTGGCCGGCAGCACGCAGGGTGAAGCGATGGCGTGGGCTGTGGCGATCCGTACCGCTCTGCAGCAGAAACCGGCGCCGCTGACCACTGGGCCGGTGACGGTCACTGCCAGCATTGGCCTGGCGATGGACGACGGCAACGGCGACCTGTCCACGCTGCTGGCAGCGGCAGACGCGGCGCTGTACCGGGCCAAGGCCGCCGGCCGCGATCGCCTGGCCTGCGCCACGCCGGCGGAGATTTCGCGTCTGCCCATCGCCGACGACGCCGTGCCCGTGTAAGTTGAGTCACATCTTCCGCGGCAGCCCGTCGTGGTTGCCAGGAACGTCCTCCAGGGGAAACGAGCACGATGCAAAGACACCACCTCGTGCTGGCCGCAACGTTGGCCAGCCTGATGCTTGCCGGTTGCAGCCAGTCACCGTCACCCGGCGCCGAAGGCGCCAGCGATGCACCCAGCCGCCGTTTCGGCACGATCGACTTCCAGCCCTGCACGCTGTCCACGGTAGGTGCCAGTGCCAACGTGGAAGCGCAGTGCGCCACCCTGCAGGTGCCGGAGGACCGGGCCCAGCCCGCTGGCCGGCGCATCGGCCTGCGCATCGCCTGGCTGGAATCGGGCAGCAGCGGCTCCAGCCAGCCCGACCCGGTGTTCTTCCTGGCCGGTGGCCCCGGCCAGGCCGCCAGCGAAGTGGCCGTCATCGTCGATACCGCGCTGCGCCAGGTGCGCAAGCAGCGGGACATCTTCCTGGTCGACCAGCGCGGCACCGGCGGCTCCAACCCGCTCAGCTGCCTCGGCGCGGACGGAAAGGAACTGCCGATGGACGAGGACGCGGCGCCCTCCGAGGCCTTGATGCGCGACTATGCCCAGCGATGCGCGGCTTCCCTGCAGGGACGTGCGGACGCACGTTTCTACACCACCACCGAAGCCATTGCCGACCTGGACGCGGTCCGCCAGGCCTTGGGCGTGGACCGGGTCAATCTGATCGGTGCGTCCTACGGCACCCGCGTGGCCCAGCGCTATGCGGGTACCTATCCACAGCACACCCGCAGCATCGTCATCGATGGCGTGGTGCCGAATGAGCTGGTGGTGGGCGGCGATTTCGCCAGGACGTTCGAAGACGCGATCGCCCTGCAGTCGGCGCAGTGCCGCAAGGACGCTGCCTGCAGCAGGCGCTTCCCGACCGATACCCGTGCGCAGCTGCGCAGCGTGGTCGAGACCCTGCGCCGTGCACCGGTTCCGGTCGAGTATCGCGATCCCGGCACCTACGACACCCGGAAGGATGTGCTGACACCGGACAGCGTGGTGGGCCTGGCGTTTGCGTTTTCCTACGTACCCCAGTACGCCTCATTGCTGCCGCTGGTTCTTGATGAAGCCGCGCACGGCCGCTACGCGCCGCTCGCCTCGCTGGCGCGCGGTGCGAACCGCAGCATGGATTTCCAGATCAACCGTGGCATGCACTGGTCGGTGATCTGCAGCGAAGACGCGCCGCGCTACCAGGCGCCGGCCGAGGATCCCGGGCGCCTGTTCGGCAACGACGTGGCAAGTTCCTTCTTTGCCGCCTGCCCGGCATGGCCGCACCGGCCGGCACCGGCAGCCAATGCCGTGCCGCTGCGCAGTGACGTACCGGCGCTGCTGTTGTCTGGTGAACTGGACCCGGTGACCCCGCCCCGCTATGCCGAGCAGGTCCTCAAGGGCCTGCCCAATGGACGCGCGCTGGTCTCCCGTGGCCAGGGCCACGGCACGCTGACCGCCGGCTGCATGCCGCGCCTGCTTGGCCAGTTCATCGACACGACCGATGCGAAGGCGCTGGATGCCGGCTGCCTGGACACGCTGAGCTACGTGCCGGCGTTCACCTCGTTCAACGGATGGGAACCATGATCGTCGCCGACAACCTGCACAAGGCCTTCGATACCCGCACCGGCCGCATCCAGGCGGTGGCCAACGTCGGCTTCCGCGCCGCCGATGGCCAGATCACCGGCCTGCTGGGCCCCAACGGTGCCGGCAAGACCACCACCATGCGCATGCTGTACACGCTGATGACCCCCGACCAGGGCAGCATCAGCGTCGATGGTGTCGATGCTGCGCGCAATCCGGTGGAAGTGCGTCGCCATCTCGGCGTGCTGCCCGACGCGCGTGGCGTCTACAAGCGCCTGACCGCGCGTGAGAACATCGCCTACTTCGGCGAACTGCATGGCCTGTCGGCCGAGCGCATCCGCGAGCGCATCGAGGTGCTGTCGCACGCGCTGGACATGGGCGACATCCTCGACCGCCAGACCGATGGCTTCTCGCAGGGCCAGCGCACCAAGACCGCGATCGCCCGCGCACTGGTGCACGACCCGCGCAACGTCATTCTCGATGAACCGACCAACGGCCTGGACGTGATGACCACTCGCGCACTGCGCCGCTTCCTGCTGGGCCTGCGCGAAGAAGGCCGCTGCGTGATCCTGTCCAGCCACATCATGCAGGAGGTGGCCGCGCTGTGCGATCACATCGTGATCATCGCCAAGGGCACGGTGATGGCCGCCGGCAGCGCCGATGAACTGCGCGGGCAGTCCGGCGAATCCAACCTGGAGGATGCGTTCGTGAAACTGATCGGCAGCGAAGAGGGCCTGCACGCATGAGCATGATGTCGACCCTGATGACGGTGATGCGCAAGGAGCTGCGTGACCTGTCGCGCGACCGGCGTACGCTGGCGCTGACCCTGCTGTTCGGGCCGCTGCTGTACCCGCTGCTGATCCTGGGTATGGGCAAGCTGTCCGAAAGCCGCGTGCGCACGCAGATCGAGCAGCCGCTGCAGATTCCCACCATCGGCGCCGAACATGCGCCGAACCTGGTGCGCTTCCTGGCTGCCCAGGGCCTGAATACCGCTGCTGCGCCGAAGGACCTGGCCGAGGCCATCCGTTCGCAGGACATCGACGTGGCGCTGCGCATCAGCCCGGACTTCGGCAGGGACTGGGCCGATGGCAAGCCGGCGCTGGTGGAGGTGATCAGTGACAGCACACGACGTGCCGCCGAGGTGCCCACTGCGCGCCTGCAGGCGGCGTTGGCCACGTACAACGGCCAGGTAGGGGCGCTGCGGCTGATGGCGCGGGGCATCGACGCCCAGGTCGCACGGCCGCTGGACGTGGCCAGCCAGGACATGGCCAGTGCCGAAGCCAAGCGTGGCCTGATGCTGTCGGCGTTGTTGCCGATCCTGCTGACTCTCACCTCGTTCCTCGGTGGTGCCTACCTGGTGATGGACACCACCGCCGGCGAGCGTGAGCGGCAGTCGCTGGAGCCGCTGCTGGCCACGCCGGGGTCGCGCAGTGCCATTGTCAGCGGCAAGATCGCCGCCGCCTGCATGGTCGGCTTTGCCTCGCTGCTGTTGACCCTGGCCGCGTTCAAGGTGAGCGCGCAGATCGCCCCCGGCAACATCGGCCGCCAGCTCAACATGAACATCATGGCGATGGTGCAGATGCTGCTGGTGATGCTGCCGATGCTGCTGATCGGCACCTCGCTGCTGACCTTCCTGGCCGCAGCGGCCAAGAGCATGAAGGAAGCGCAGAGCCACATGACCTGGCTGATGCTTCTGCCGATGCTGCCGGGCTATGCGCTGATTGCCTACCCGGTGAAGAGCCAGCTGTGGCAGTACGCCGTGCCGTTCCTGTCGCAGAACCAGATGCTGCTGAAGGTGATCCGCCACGAGACCATCACACCCGCGGTCTGGGCCATCTACCTCGGCGCCAGCCTCGGCCTGGCCGCCGTGCTGTGGTTCGCCGCCGTGCGCCGTTATCACAACGAGCGCCTGGCCATCTCCGGCTGACCGCAGAGATAGCGCTGGGCTGTGCCCGGCGGATATGAAACGAGGCCCGGTCATGCCGGGCCTCGTTGTTTTCAGGATTGGGTTGCCTGCCAAGTGGCGAAGCGCTGGGCAATCACCGGCGCCAGGCGGTCGAAGTTCTCCCAGGTATCGGCGACGTGGTACAGATCCGGGACATTGGCGCCCAGCTGTTCCTCATAGTCGTCCAGGTACTGGCCATTCTCGAGGTCGTAGTACGCAGCGGTGAACGTGTTGGCTTCATCACTGATCAGATCGTCGACGAATTTGCCGTCGCTGCACTCCAGCAGGAACAGGCCTGGCGTCGTTCTGCGTTCCAGCAGCGCTTGCAGGTCTTCTTCTGCGTCTTCCGCGAGTTCCGCGCTTGCCATTCCCTGTAGCAGCAGCCACGCCAGGTACATGCCAATGTGAGTAGCCCCAGCCTCTGCAGGAAGATCCGTGGGGAAATCACCGCCGGAATGCCAGCTGGCGTCGTCGTACTTCATCTGTTCTTCCCTTGAGATCGACAGCGAGCTTAGGAGGTGCGGAAAGGCGGCGGTAGTGCCGAATGCGTCAGTCCTTTCCATACCGCGCAGGCGTCACCCCCATCTCGCGCTTGAACACGGCGATGAAGGCGCTGGGCGTGTCGTACCCCATCGACAGCGCGACGCTGATCACCGGCTCGCCGGACAGCAGGCGTGGCAGCGCCAGCAGCACCCGCAGGCGTTGCCGCCACTGGCTCAGCGTCATGCCGGTCTCGGCCAGCCAGTGGCGGGCCAGGCTGCGGCCGGACAGGCCACTGCTGGCGGCCCAGTCCTCGACGCTGCGGTTGTCGTGCGGCGCGCGAGCCAGCGCGGCGGCGATCCGGCCCAGGCGCCGGTCACGCGGTTGTGGCAGGGCCAGCGGCAGCGGCGTGCTGGCGGCAATCTCATCGGCGATCACGCCGGCCAGGCGTGCCTGCGCAGCATCCAGTGGCGCATGGGGCCATTGCAGCGCACGTGCTGTCGCCGCCTGCAGCAGCGCATTGGGCTGGAAGATGCGTGGTGTGGCGGGCAGACCCAGGCAGGCCTCCGCGTTGAAGTACAGGCTCCAGCCATTGAACCCGTCTGCGCCCAGCAGCGCGTGGGGCAGCAACGGCGGTATCCAGGCGACGTGACCTGCGGGCAGCAGCCAGTGCAGGTCGTCGGCGGCGATCCGCAGCAGCCCCTGGTACGCACCCAGCAGCTGCCCACGCGCATGCCGGTGGCGGGCCGTGCGACGCTTGCCGAGCTGGTGCAGCCGGGCCGCCAGCACCACCGGTCCATCGGTGGCATCGGCCAGCGCGGGGTCGAGCAATGCGGCGGTTGTCTGATCTGCCATATCGATTGGCAGTTATACGGCAGAAACGTCGCCTCCGGGCCCCGACACTGGGGCCCACTTCAACGGAGCGCTTCCCCATGCAGCCACACGACATCCTCCCCGACCATCAGAACGACGTGCAGGTGAACGGCCTCACCGTGCGCAAGGGCAGTGTCGGCGCCTTCCTGGCCAGCGTCCGTGACTGGCAGGATCCCGCCAGCGATGTTGCCACCCGTTCCACTGCCGAAGCCGACCTGCGTGCGCTGCTGCCGGGCCTGCACGCGTTGGGCCTGTTCCAGGTGCTGACGGCGCGCGATCCGGCACTGCAACACCTGATCGATGGAGCGGCCTGAAACGGACAAGGCCCGGACATGCCGGGCCTTGGCGTCATTGCAGGGGCAGAAACGACTTAATCCCCTCCGTCCCCTTTTTCGTTCAGTTGTTGCCCGGCGCGAACACCAGCGTACGGCGGGTGGTCACCGGCGCGCTGACCGGCTCGAAGCGCCAACGCTTGACCGCGTTCAGGGCTTCACGGTCGAACACGCGTCCCGGCGTCGCGCGCAGCACGCGAGCGTTCACCACCGAGCCGTCAGTGCCGACGGTGATCTCCACCAGCACTTCGCCGGAGGTTCCCGAACGCAGCGCTTCGCCCGGATAGCGCGGCGCCGGTGTGCTGACCGGGCGCAGGGTGGGCGCTGCCGGTGCGGCGGCCTGGCGTGCGGCGCTGGCCTGCTGGGCGGCAGCCTGCTGCTGCTTCTGCTCGGCCTCGCGGCGGGCGGCGGCCTGGCGCTCGGCTTCCTGGCGCTCGTTGTCGCGGCGCGCGGCATCCTGCTGCGCGGCAATCTGCTTGGCGGCGTCGGCTTCCTTGGCGCGCTGCTCGCTCAGGCGCTGCTGCTCGGTCTGCTGCTTGCTGCGGTCCTCGGCGTCCTTCTTGGCCTTCTCGGCTTCCGCTTCGGTGCGCTTGGCGGCGTTCTGCACGCCCTTGGCCAGGCCGTCCTTCAGGCGCGGCAGGGCCGGCGCGGATGCATCCACCTTCTCGATCAGTGCCACCAGGCGCTGCGCTTCGGTGTAGTCCTCGCGGCCCAGGTGTTGCTCGGCGGCGATCAGGGTGTACGGCAGCAGGTCGGTCAGTGCGCTCTTCACCGAGGCGTCGTCCGGCGTCTTGTCACGCAGGGCGAGGTAGTACTCGATGGCGTTGTCGCCGGCCGGTGCATACATGCGGTTCTCGCGCAGCGCCTGGCTGGCCGACTCGCGCAGCTGCTCGGTACCCATGGACTGCACCTTGGCAGCAACCGCCGGTGCGGCGGGTGCGGCAGCGGCAGGCGCCGTGGCGGCAGCAGGCGCTGCGGATTCTTCCTTGCCCGAGCAGGCGGCCAGTGCCAGTGCCAGGGCAACCGGCAGCCACCGGCGCGCGGCGGTGATCGTTGAGACGTGCGACATCCTGCTCCCCTCTAGAAGACGACGTGACGTAAATCATTGATACGCATGGCCGGGACCTGCGGTCCGGGCGCGGCAGGGTGACGTTTCCCGACGCCACCGCCGGCAACGGCGAGGGTGCAATCTAGCATCCCGGCCACCGCCGCGCACAAGGGACGGTGGCCGGAATGGGGCAGCGGCGGTCAAGCCGCTGGCGGCGGCGACCTCAGTGGTCGTGTGCCTTGTCGTGCGACCTGCTGTGGCTGTTGGACATCAGCTTGTCGGTCCAGGCGATGCCGATCGCCGACAGGATGAACACGCAGTGGATGATGGTCTGCCACAGCACGCCATCCTGGGTCAGCATCGAGCAGCGGGCGACACCGATGTTGGCAGCGGCCACGCTCATCTGCTCCGGCGTGCACAGCGGGATGCCGCCCAGCGCACCGCTGGCGATGAAGGTCTTCAGCAGGTGGATCGAGGAGATGCCGATGATCGCCATCGCCAGCTTCACCTTCAGCACGCTGGCATTGACGTGGCTCAACCATTCCGGCTGGTCCGGGTGGCCTTCCAGGCGCAGGCGCGAGACGAAGGTCTCGTAGCCGCCGACGATCACCATCACCAGCAGGTTGGAGATCATCACCACGTCGATCAGGCCCAGCACGATCAGCATGATCTGCTGCTCGCCCATCGACACCGAGTGCGAGATCAGGTGCCACAGTTCCTTGCCGAACAGGAACACGTAGACGCACTGCGCCACGATCAGGCCCAGGTACAGCGGCAGCTGCAGCCAGCGTGAGGCGAAGATCAGCGTGGACAAGGGGGAGAGCGGCGGGCGGTTTGCACTCATGCGAGGGATGCTGCGTTGCGGGGGAGAGGCGAGGTTACCGGCCCGCCATGACGGTGCCAACCCAACTCACGCACTAGACTTCAGGTTCCTTTCCGCACCCCGAGCCGCCGCCATGATCGACCTGTATTACTGGCCCACCCCGAACGGCCACAAAGTGACCCTGCTGCTGGAAGAAACCGGCCTGGAATACCGCATCCACCCGGTCAACATCGGCTCGGGCGACCAGTTCAAGCCGGAATTCCTGGCGATCTCGCCGAACAACAAGATGCCGGCCATCGTCGACCAGGCCCCGGCCGATGGCGGTGCTCCCCAGAGCGTGTTCGAGTCCGGCGCGATCCTGCTGTACCTGGCCGAGAAGACCGGCCGCTTCCTGCCCAGCGACCCCCGCGGCCGCGTCACCACCCTGGAGTGGCTGTTCTGGCAGATGGCCGGCCTGGGCCCGATGAGCGGCCAGATGGGCCACTTCAACGTATACGCGCCTGAAAAGATCCCGTATGCCATCGAGCGCTACGACAACGAAGTGCGCCGCCTGCACGGGGTGATGGACAAGCGCCTGGCCCAGCACGCCTTCCTGGCCGGCGACGAGTACACCATCGCCGACATGGCCAGCTACCCGTGGATCGGCGCCTACGACACGCTGCCGGTGGATTTCACCGCGTTCCCGAACCTCAAGCGCTGGCATGAAGCCATTGCCGCACGCCCGGCCACCCAGCGGGCCTATGCCCTGCGCCAGCAGGTGAACCCCAACGCCGGCAAGCCGCTCAGCGACGAGGAGCGCAAGCACCTGTTCGGCCAGCGCTGACCGCCTCGGGGTCGGATCCCTTTGCAGCGCAAAGGGCTCTGACCCCAGCACCAGGCCATGGGCAGAAGGTCATGCTGCCTTCCCGCACAGGCTTGGTTAGGATGGGGGACGACCGCTCCGCGTCCATCGCGGGGGCGGACCTGCCGTTTGCCGGGATCCTCCATGCGCCACCTGTTCGCTTCGCTCGCCCTCATGCTCGCCACCAGTACCGCCGCCCACGCTGAAAAGCTGACCCTGGAAGCCATCACCGGCCCGTTGCCGTTGTCCGGCCCAACCCTGATGAAGCCGAAGGTGGCGCCCGACGGTTCGCAGGTCAGCTTCCTGCGCGGCAAGGACAGCGACCGCAACCAGCTGGACCTGTGGAGCTACGACATCGACAGTGGCCAGACCCGGTTGCTGGTTGATTCCAAGGTGGTGCTGCCCGGCACCGAGACCCTCAGCGACGAGGAGAAGGCCCGCCGCGAGCGCCAGCGCATCGCCGCGATGACCGGCATCGTCGATTACCAGTGGTCGCCGGACGCGCAGCGCCTGCTGTTCCCGCTGGGCGGCGAGCTGTACCTGTACGACCTCAAGCAGCAGGGCCAGGCGGCGGTGCGCCAGCTGACCCATGGTGAAGGCTTCGCCACCGACGCCAAGCTGTCGCCCAAGGGCGGCTTCGTCAGCTTCATCCGCGGCCGCAACCTGTGGGTGATCGACCTGGCCAGCGGCAGGCAGCTGCAGCTGACCCGCGACGGCAGCACCACCATCGGCAACGGCGTTGCCGAGTTCGTCGCCGACGAGGAAATGGATCGCCACACCGGTTACTGGTGGGCGCCGGACGATTCGGCGATTGCCTTTGCCCGCATCGACGAATCGCCGGTACCGGTGCAGAAGCGCTACGAGGTCTATGCCGACCGCACCGACGTGATCGAGCAGCGTTACCCGGCCGCCGGCGATGCCAACGTGCGCGTGCAGCTGGGCGTGATCGCACCGGCCGCCGATGCGCAGCCGCGCTGGGTCGACCTCGGCAAGGAACAGGACATCTACCTGGCCCGCGTGGACTGGCGCGATGCGCAGCACCTGAGCTTCCAGCGCCAGTCGCGTGACCAGAAGCAGCTGGACCTGGTGGAAGTGGCACTCGATTCCAACCGCCAGCGCGTGCTCGCCCACGAGACCAGCCCGACCTGGGTGCCGCTGCACAACAGCCTGCGCTTCCTCGATGACGGCAGCGTGCTGTGGTCGTCCGAACGCACCGGCTTCCAGCACCTGTACCGCATCGACAGCAAGGGCAAGGCCACCGCGCTGACCCACGGCAACTGGCCGGTGGATGAGCTGCTGGCGGTCGATGAAAAGGCTGGCAAGGCCTACTTCCGCGCCGGCATCGAGACCTCGCGCGAAAGCCAGATCTACGCGGTGTCGCTGCAGGGCGGTGAGCCGCAGCGCCTGTCGAAGGCGCCGGGCATGCACAGCGCCAGCTTCGCCCGCAACGCCAGCGTCTACGTAGACAGCTGGTCCAACAGCACCACGCCGCCGCAGATCGAACTGTTCCGCGCCAATGGCGAGAAGATCGCCACCCTGCTCGAGAACGACCTGGCCGATCCCAAGCATCCGTATGCGCGCTACCGCGATGCGCAGCGCCCGGTGGAGTTCGGCACGTTGATGGCTGCCGACGGCAAGACCCCGCTGAACTACAGCCTGATCAAGCCGGCCGGCTTCGATCCGTCCAAGCGCTACCCGGTGGCGGTGTACGTCTATGGTGGCCCGGCCAGCCAGACCGTCACCGACAGCTGGCCCGGCCGTGGCGACCACCTGTTCAACCAGTACCTGGCCCAGCAGGGCTACGTGGTGTTCTCGCTGGACAACCGTGGCACCCCGCGCCGTGGCCGCGACTTCGGTGGTGCGCTGTATGGCAAGCAGGGCACGGTGGAAGTGACCGACCAGCTGCGCGGCGTGGCCTGGCTGAAGCAGCAGCCATGGGTGGACCCGGCGCGCATCGGCGTGCAGGGCTGGTCCAACGGCGGCTACATGACCCTGATGCTGCTGGCCAAGGCTTCGAACCAGTACGCCTGTGGCGTGGCCGGTGCGCCGGTGACCGACTGGGGCCTGTACGACAGCCATTACACCGAACGCTACATGGACCTGCCGGCGCGCAATGAAGCGGGTTACCGCGAAGCGCGCGTGCTGACCCATATCGATGGCCTGCGCTCGCCGCTGCTGCTGATCCACGGCATGGCTGACGACAACGTGTTGTTCACCAATTCGACCAGCCTGATGAGCGCGTTGCAGAAGCGTGCACAGCCGTTCGAGCTGATGACCTACCCGGGTGCCAAGCATGGCCTGTCCGGCGCCGATGCCCTGCATCGCTACCGCGTGGCCGAAGCCTTCCTGGGACGTTGCCTCAAGCCCTGATCCAGAAACGGGAAGGAGCCCGCCGATGACCCTGCCACCGCCGATTCCCGCCCATGACCCGGCATCCGCCGGTTGGTGGTGCCGCCACTGGCGCTGGGCGATGCCGTTGATGGTGGTGCTGGTGCTGGGTGGTGCAGGGGGTGTGGTGACCTGGAGCGTGCTGCGCTGGAGCGAGGCGGCACGCGAGAGCCCGCCGATGCGCGAGGCGCTGCGGCGGGCGGGCTGCAGTATTGAACTGGTGGAAGCGTTCGGTGAGCCGTTGAACATCGAGTCGATGCCGCTGGGCAGCATGCAGACGGCGATCAACGGCCAGCGTGATGTCGGCCTGACCGTAGCCCTGGAAGGACCGCATGCGCACGGGCGGTTGTTCGTGCAGGGTACCCGTCGCGATGACGTGTGGGACTACCCGGTGATGTACGTGTTGGGCGAGGACAAGCAGACCTTCGACCTGACGGCGCTGGATGACGACGAGGCCGCGCAGGAGTGCGAGCTGAAGGCCTGCCGTGATCGCGGCGAATGCCCGCTGACCGCCGCGCTGTGACCTCCGGGCGCAGGCGACTGCGGGACGTCGACTGGGTAGAGTCGACCGGGTAGGGTCGACCGGGTAGAGTCGACTGTCAGTCGACTGCTCTTCGATCAGACAGCGAAAACCCCCGCGCTGCGCGCGATGGTCGACCGGGGTAGAGTCGACTGTCAGTCGACTGCTCTTCGATCAGACAGCGAAAAACCCCGCGCTGCGCGCGATGGTCGACTGACAATCGACTCTACTCCCGCCAGGTTTCCGCGGAGCCCGGCTGCACAACCAGCCCGCCATGACTTCCCACCGATTGTCGCCATCGCCGTGAGCGCGTAGGGTGCGGGCAACCCTTTGCTGGAGTGTCCCATGAAGCCGATTGCGCTCGCCGTTGCCCTGGCCCTGACTGCCGCACCGCTGCTGTCCGCACCACCGGCGCTGGCGGCACCCTCCGCCAAGGCCGCCACCCCGGCCAGCCCGGCCTGGGTCGCCCGCAGCAATGCGCTGGCGCAGATTCTGCTGGACGCCCAGGGCCCGTTCCAGCCGGAGGAAACCGGCTTCTTCGGCGTGCCCGGCTACGACGACAAGGTGGCCGATCTCGGCCCGGACAACGGCAAGCGCTACCGCGCTGCCATGGCCAAGGCACGTGACGAACTGAAGGCAAAGCTGGCCGTCGAGAAGGATCCCAATGTCCGCCAGGACTTGGAAATCATGATCCACGCCGCCAGCCAGAACATCGAAGGCAGCGAGCTCAACGAGAAGTACCTGCTGCCGTGGAGCGATGCGCCGCAGACCGTGTTCAGCGGCCTCAACCTGCTGCTGTCCGACCAGGTGCCGGCCGAGCGCCGGGCCAAGGCGGTCGACCGCCTCAAGGCCTATGCCGGCCTGCAGCCGGGCGGCACCGCCTTCACCACGCTGGCGCGCCAGCGCTACGAGGAACGGCTGAAGGACAGCAGCCTGTTGCAGCCGACGAAGATTGAAGTGCAGCAGTCGCTGGACAACGTCGAGACCTACATCACCGGTATCGAGTCGCTGCTGAAGAAGTACCAGATTGCCGGCGCCGATGAAGCAATGAAGGCGCTGGCCGGGCAGATGAAGGACTACGCCGCCTGGACCCGCAAGGAGGTACTGCCGAAGGCACGTGCCGACGCACGCCTGCCGGCGCCGTTGTACGCCTACCAGCTCAAGCAGGTCGGCATCGACATCGACCCGAAGCTGCTGATGCAGCGCGCACAGCTGGAGTTCATGGAAACCCGCTCGGCGATGCAGCAGCTGGCACCGCTGGTGGTGAAGGACAAGGGGCTGAAGGTGGCCGACCCGAGCGATCCGGTGGCGGTGATCCGCGCGCTGAAGGCCGACAAGATCGCCGACGATCATCTGGAAGGCCACTACCGCAAGGTGATCGATGCGATCGATCCGCTGATCCGCGAGCACGCCATCGTGGACGTGCCCAAGCGCGCCATGCAGATGCGCCTTGGCTCGGCCGCCGAGAGCGCGGCCAGCCCGGCCCCGCACTTCCTGCCGGCCCCGCTGGTCAACAACACCGGGCAGCAGGGCACCTTCGTGCTGCCGCTGGGCAACCCGGCAGCGGGCCCGGGCGCGCAGTACGACGACTTCAACTTCGGTGCGGCAGCATGGACGCTGAGCGCGCATGAAGGCCGCCCCGGCCACGAGCTGCAGTTCACCGCGATGGTCGAGCGTGGTGTGTCGCTGGCACGCACCATGTTCGCGTTCAATTCGGTGAACGTGGAAGGCTGGGCGCTGTACGCCGAAGCCGAGATGGTGCCGTACGAGCCGCTGGACGGGCAGATGATCGCCCTGCAGTTCCGCCTGCTGCGCGCCGCGCGCGCGATGCTCGACCCGATGCTCAACCTCGGCCTGACCGACCGTGCCAACGGCGAGCGCGTGCTGATGGAGCAGGTCGGCCTGTCCAAGGCGATGGCCACGCAGGAACTGGACCGCTACATGGTGCGGATGCCGGGCCAGGCCGGTAGCTACTTCTACGGCTACACCCGCATCCTGGAACTGCGCATGCAGACGGAACTGGCGCTGGGTGCGAAGTTCGACCGCCTCGCGTTCAACAACTTCCTGCTCGACCAGGGCCTGCTGCCGCCGGACCAGTTGGCCGACGCGGTGAACAAGGTGTTCGTACCGAAGTACAAGCGCTGAACACCCTCCGGTAGTGCCGGCCGCTGGCCGGCAACCGGTGTTGGTAGATGCCGACCTTGGTCGGCGCTGTGGGTTCGTGCCAACCAAGGTTGGCACCCACCAGAGCGATGTGTTGGCTGTTGCAGGGATGTGCCGGCCAGCGGCCGGCACTACCCCGGTGACGCTGCTGCGTCACCGCTGCGGGGTAATCACCTGTGTCGGCAACCGCGCCGGCGGTGCCGGATTCGGCACCCAGATCGCGACGCCTGCGGCGCGCTTCTGCGTGGTCGGAATCCCGATGCCGACGCCACCACCGACGTGCGAGCCGAACGTGCCCGCGCCCACCGACATGCCTACCGGCGACCCGCTGCTGCCCACGCCCATCAGCACCACGCCGTTGGCGCCCAGCGCTGCGGCTTCACGCTTCAGGCGGGCCACCGCGGCGTCGGTCTGGCCCTGGGTGCCGAAGCCGACGGCGGAAGACGATTCCAGCTGGGCGATTTCCTGGGAGCCGGCCGGTGGCGTCGAATAGATCTGCACCAGCGCCGGATCGATCGGTGCGCGCGCGCGGCCCAGCATCACCTTGGAGGTGCTGGCACAGCCGGCGGCGACCAGCAGCGTGGCCGCCAACGCGGCCCAACGGATGTTCATGGCACTTCCCCTGCAGGACTGGTTGCGATGATCGGCGGGCCACTCTGAATCGGCGCCAACACCCGGGCCGGGGCACGCACGACAGCACGCTAGCACGGGTCGGGTGACAGCCCCGCCAATGGCAGTAGGCGGCGGCAACGGGAACGATTATGGTGGGGCCAGGAACCAACTGCGGGAGAGCGGCATGGGTGTGATCAGTCTGTTGTGGGGCGTATTGGCGCTGTTGTGGATGATCCTGGCGTTGATTCCGCTGCTGGGCTGGGGCAACTGGTTCCTGATCCCGTTCGCCGCGGTCGGTGCGGTCATCGCCGCGCTGGGCATCCTGTTCACCCACCCGAGCAAGCGTGGTCGGGCGTGGGCCGGATTGGTCCTGAACGGTATCGTGGTGGTGGTCGGCATCCTGCGTCTTGGCCTGGGCGGCGGCGTGGTCTGAGCCCGGTCCCGGGTGCGACAGGGCGTCGCAGGCACACGGCCGATGGCCGGGCGGGGGCGTACAATGAATGGCTGCGCGAGCCCCCCGCGTGCCTGTGAATCCGCGCCCCGCGCGGCTGCCCCATGATCATCCGACCCCGTCCCCACGGCTGGCAACTTCTGTACATCCTGCGCGGTTCGATCGTCAAAGCGATCGCGCCGAAGGTGCTGGCCATCCTGATCCTGTCCATCGCCGTGGCTGCGGTGGTCGAACTGGCGCCCCCCACCGGCATCGAACGCGTGTCGGTGACCCCGTTCACCCTGCTTGGCCTGGTGCTGTCGATCTTCCTCAGCTTCCGCAACAGCGCCTGCTACGACCGCTGGTGGGAAGGACGCAAGCTGTGGGGCCAGCTGGTCTACGAATCGCGTTCGCTGGCGCGCCAGGTAAACCTGCTGCTGGCCGACGACGCGGGCCGTCGTCGTCGCGTCGCCTACCTCACCACCGCGTTCGCCCATGCGCTGGCGGCGCGACTGCGTGGTCGCATCGTCGCCCTGGCAGCACTGCCGTGGCTGGACAAGCGCCAGCGCGAACAGCTGGGCCAGCGCGAGAACGTGCCCGATGCACTGCTGGCGATGATCGCGGCCGAACTGGCGCATGCGCTGCGCGCCGGCCAGCTCGAGCCCATCCTCTACACCCAGCTGGAAGAGCGCCTGCACGCGATGTCGTCGATCCAGGCCGGCTGCGAGCGCATCCTCACCACGCCGCTGCCGTTCGCCTACACCCTGCTGCTGCACCGCTGCGCGTGGATGTTCTGCGTGCTGCTGCCGTTCGGCCTGGCCAGTTCGCTGGGCTGGGGCACGCCGGTGCTGTCGGCGGTGCTGGCCTATGCCTTCTTCGGCCTGGACCAGCTGGGCGAAGAAATGGAAGACCCGTTCGGCCTGGAGCCGAACGACCTGCCGCTGGACGCGCTGGTGCGCACGATCGAGATCGACCAGCTCGATGCGCTCGGCGAACGCCCGTTGCCCGAACCCCTGCTGCCGCAGGGCTACCTGTTGCAATAGCCACTCTTCGGAGCCTGCCATGTCCCATCCGCTTTACCGCCCGCGCCGCATGCGCCACGACGAGTTCTCGCGTCGCCTGATGCGCGAGAACACGCTGACCACCGATGACCTGATCTACCCGGTGTTCGTGCACGAACTGGCCGGCCGCACCGCAGTGCCGTCGATGCCGGGCGTGGAGCGGCTGTCGATCGAAGAACTGCTGAAGGTGGCCGAAGAGGCGCTGGAGCTGGGCATTCCGGTAATCGACCTGTTCCCGGTGATCGACCCGTCGCTGAAATCGCTGGATGCATCGGCGGCGTGGGCCGAGGACGGCCTGGCGCAACGCGCGATCCGCGCGCTGAAGTCGCGCTTCCCGGAACTGGGGGTGATGACCGATGTGGCGCTGGACCCGTACACCACCCACGGCCAGGACGGCATCATCGACGACAAGGGCTATGTACTGAACGACATCACTGTCGAAGCGCTGGTCAAGCAGTCGGTGTCGCATGCCGAAGCCGGCGTCGACATCGTTTCGCCGTCGGACATGATGGATGGCCGCATCGGCGCGATCCGCCGTGCGCTGGATGCCGACAACCACGTCAACGTGCGCATCATGGCTTACTCGGCCAAGTACGCCTCGGCGTTCTACGGTCCGTTCCGTGATGCGGTGGGCAGCGCGGCCAGCCTCGGCAAGGCCGACAAGAAGACCTACCAGATGGACCCGGCCAACGGCGACGAGGCCCTGCGCGAGATCGCGTTGGACCTGGAAGAAGGCGCCGACATGGTGATGGTCAAGCCGGGCATGCCGTACCTGGACCTGGTGCGCCGGGTGAAGGAGAAATTCGGTGTGCCGACCTTCGCCTATCAGGTGAGTGGCGAGTACGCGATGATGAAGGCCGCCTTCGCCAACGGCTGGCTGGACGAGCGCGCCTGCGTGCTGGAGTCGCTGCTGGGCTTCAAGCGGGCCGGTGCCGATGGCGTGCTGACCTATTTCGCGCCGCAGGTGGCGCGATGGCTGCGCGAGCGCTGACAATAGCGCCACGATAGACGGAGGACTGCGCGATGGGACCCGAACTGGGATGGATGCAATGGCTGATCTGGGGCACCGGCACGCTGGTGTTCGGCACCATCATCGTCGGTGTCTTCATCGCCGCCTGGCGCGCGGGCAAGCGTCCACCGGAGCAGCTCTCCGCCGCCCGCCACGTGGCCCGTGAGCAGGCCCTGCCGGACAGCGTGCAGGCCGAGCTGGCCGCGCTGAACCAGCGCAAGGACAATGGCCAGCTGAGCGAGATGGAGTACGAGCAGTTGCGCGCCAAGGTGTTGTCGCGCTGACGGGCAATGCCGGGGGTCGGATCCCTTTCCGCAGGAAAGGGCTCTGACCCCTTCGCGGGCGCATCCACGCGCGGCGTGGATCTACCGCACGCACCCGGCCACCGCCGCCACCTTCGGCACCGCCAACCGGTACACGTCCACGCCACCGGCACGCGGTGCCCTGGCCGCGCTGCTGGCCACCATCATTTCGCCTGGCTTGGCGTTGTCGATCACCGGCGCGCCGGTCCAGCCGCCGGTCTGGTTGAACGACAGTCCCAACGGTTGCAGGGCCGCGCCACTCCACGCGCAGCCGCTGCTCCACACCTGTGCGGTCGTGCCGTTGCCGCGGCTGAACACCACTGCGCCATCGTTGCCCAGCCAGTCGCCGTCGGTCTCGTCATCGGCGCTGTTCAACGCTGTCAATGCGGTGGCCGGGCCGCGCATGCCCTGCGCATCCAGCGTCGCCACGAACAGGTTCCAGCCGGCGCCACGGCCCTGTTGGCGGGCAAACAGCAGCCGCGTGCCGTCCGCGCTCAGGGCCGGCCCGCGCTCTTCGTGGCGTCCACCGTCGCCGGCCATGGGGTGCGCCTTGCCCAGCCGGCCATCGGCTTCCACCGCAGCCCGGTACAGCGCCAGCGCGCCTTCGCGGCCGGCGGCGAACAACAGCCAGCGGCCGTCGCGGCTGAAGTAGGGATCGCGGGCCTCGCCGGCCACGCCTACCGGCAGGGCCTGCGCCTGCTGCCAGCGGCCATCGACCACGCGCGCCTCCCACAGGCCCCAGCCGGCTTCGCCGCGGCGGGCGAAGACGATGCGCTGGCCGTCGGCACTGATCGTGGCGCGGCCCTCGTCGGCACGGGTCGAGACCACGCCCATGCCTTCGATGCCGTACTCGTTCAACGCCATCGCCACGGGGGCAGAGAGTAGACTGGCGGCAAGCACCAGCAGGGGCAGGGTGATGCGCATCATCCGGTTCCATGCACGAACAGAGCATCAGTCTAGCCAGCTTGAGGATTCCATGACCGACCGTTACGCCGTCTTCGGACACCCCGTTGCCCACTCGAAGTCGCCGCAGATCCACGCGACGTTCGGTCGCCAGGAAGGCATCGCGGTGGATTACCGCGCGATCGACCTGGCCCCGGAGGCGTTCCTGGCCGGCCTGGAGGCCTTCGCCGCCGACGGCGGTGTCGGCGCCAACGTCACCTCGCCGCACAAGGAGGCCGCGTTCTCGGTGTGCACCACCCTGACCGCACGCGCGCGCCGCGCCGGTTCGGTCAACACGCTGCTGCGCAAGGGCGACCGCTGGCATGGCGACACCACCGACGGCATCGGCCTGGTGCGTGACCTGACCGACCGCCATGGCCTGGACCTGCGTGGCCGCCGCATGTTGCTGATCGGTGCCGGTGGCTCCGCGCGCAGCGTCGCCCCGGCGCTGCTTGATGCCGGCATCACCGAGCTGGTGGTGGTCAACCGCACGCCGGAACGCGCCGATGAACTGATCGATGCGATGGGTGAGCCGGGTCGCGCGATCAGCCGCTACTGGGAAGACCTGCGTGATCTGGGTGACTTCGAACTGATCGTCAACGCCACCTCGGCCGGCCGCGACCGTGACGTCGAGTTCAAGCTGCCGCTGTCGCTGGTCAACTCGATGACCACCGCCGTCGACCTCAACTACGGCGAAGCGGCGATCGCCTTCCTGGCCTGGGCGCGCGCCGCGGAGTGCCGCAATACGGTCGATGGCCTGGGCATGCTGGTCGAGCAGGCCGCTGAGAGTTTCCTGCAGTGGCACGGTGTGCGCCCGCAGACCGACGAGGTCTACCAGTCGCTGCGTCAGGGCTCGGCCGTGCTGGCCGGCGAGGACTGATCGATGGACGGCACAACCCTGCTGGTCACGGTGCTGAGCATGGTGGGCGTGCGCCTGCCGGTGCTGATCGCGCTGTGCGTGGGCCTGGTCTGGGTGGTCGGCGCACCGCGCGATGCCACCCGCACCGGTGCCTTGGTCGGCCTGCTGCTGTTGCTGCTGGCCAGCCTCGGCGGCATGGCGGCGGGCATCCTGCCGATGTTGATGGTCCGCAGCGGTGATTTCAGTGCCGTGTCGAGCTTGAGTGCCATCCTCGGCGTGCTGCATTTCGCGCTGGCGATGGTCGAGGCCATCGGTGTGGTGCTGGTGGTGTGGGCGCTGGTGCGCCTGCTGCGTACCCGTACGCTCCCGGCCGCCTGACCGGTCGCGCCGGGCCATGCCCGGCGTATCTGCCCCTGGGATGGTCCGGCCATTGGACCGGGACCGCCAGCGGGCGTCGTCGCCGGCCCGTTCAGGGTCCCAGCGGCGGTGAATGCGGCCGGCCATGCGACAATGCCCGGCCTGATCCAGCTACGGTAATTCCCGGCGTGACCGAAACCGTCGCCGCTCCGCGCACCCTCGATGACACCTTGAAGGACGCGATCCGCAAGGCGTACACGACGCTGCAGGCCAATACCCCCGGCTTTTCCACCCGTCGCTCGCAGAGCCAGATGATCGGCGTGGTGTCGCGTGCGCTGTCGAAAAGCGGTGGCGTCGGCGTGGTCGAGGCGCCCACCGGCGTCGGCAAGAGCCTGGGCTACCTCACCGCAGGCGTGCCGATCGCATTGGCCAGCAAGAAGAAGCTGGTGATCAGCACCGGCACCGTGGCGCTGCAGTCGCAGCTGGTCGAGCGCGATATCCCGAATTTCCTGAAAGCCACCGGCCTGGAGGCGACCGTGGCGCTGGCCAAGGGCCGTACCCGCTACCTGTGCACGCGCAATGCCGCCGAGGCGCAGGGCGAGGGCTCGCAGGGCGGCATGTTCGAGGATGACGCGCCGCTGTTCGACCGGCCACTGGCGCCGATCGAGATGGACATCGCCAAGCGCCTGACCGACGCCTTCACCAGCGGCAGCTGGGATGGCGATATCGACAACGCACCGGAGACCATCAGCCCCGGCCTGCGCAGCCGCATCACCACGCCGGCTTCGGGCTGCGCCGGGCGCCGTTGTGCCTATTCGGCGCAGTGTGCGGTGCTGCGTTCGCGCAACACCGTGCGTGATGCGCAGATCGTGGTCACCAACCACGCGCTGCTGCTGTCGGCGCTGTCGATCGGCGACAGCGACAACGGCCAGCCGTTGATCGCACCGCCGTCGGACATGCTGCTGGTGCTGGATGAAGGCCATCACATCGGCAACGTGGCGATCGACCAGGGCGCGGCCAGCCTGGCGCTGGACGAGATGGCCAAACGCACCGGTCGCCTGCAGATCCTGATCGCCGGCGCCTACCGCGCGGTCGACAAGGATCGCCTCGGCAACCTGCTGCCGAACGAAGCGATCGAGGTGGCCAGCAACGTGGCCAAGCAGCTGCGCGCGTTCCGTGACCACATCGAGCGGGTGTGGATGCCGGCGCCAGCCGATGAGGAACCGATGTGGCGCGCCGCCAATGGACGCCTGCCCGAGGCCTGGCGCGAGCCGATCGAAGCACTGGCCGACGATACCCGCAGTCTCTACAACTGGGCGCATGCCGCCACCGCGCAGGTGGCCAAGGGCAAGCCGGACGATGCCGCGCGCGAGCGCCTGCAGCGCAACCTGGGCATGGCGCTGGAGATGATCGAGCAGCAGTACAACCTGTGGCAGGCCTGGCGTCGCGAAGACAAGGACGGTGCGCCGCCGATGGCGCGCTGGGTCACCGCCACCCGCGACGGCGACCTGGTGCTGCACGGCTCGCCGGTGTCGGCCGCGCACGTGCTGCGCAAGCTGCTGTGGGATGAAGTGGACTCGGTGGTGATGACCTCGGCGACGCTGACCGGCGGTGGCGACTTCCAGTCGCTGGCGATCGACAACGGCATTCCGGAAGAGGCCGAGATGGTCTCGCTGTCGTCACCGTTCGACCTGCCCAACCAGGCCGAACTGATCGTGCCGAAATTCCCGGTCACTCCGGACGACCGCGAAGGCCATCCGCGCGAAGTGGCGCGCTATCTCGACACCGAGCTGGACTGGGCCAAAGGCTCGATGGTGCTGTTCACCTCGCGCTGGAAGATGGAGAAGGTGGCCGGGCTGATGTCGGCCGCGCGCCGCAAGCAGGTGCTGGTGCAGGGCGAGATGTCCAAGACCCGCCTGATCGACGAGCACCTGCGCCGCGTGGCCGCAGGCGAGGGTTCGGTGCTGTTCGGACTGAACTCGTTCGGCGAAGGCCTCGACCTGCCCGGTGAAGCCTGCACCACGGTGGTGATCACCCAGGTGCCATTCGCGGTGCCGACCGATCCGCAGACCGCCACCCTCAGCGAATGGTTCGAGGGGCGTGGGCTGAATGCCTTCAACCTGATCGCCATTCCGCATGCGTTGCGCACGCTGACCCAGTTCGCAGGCCGCCTGATCCGCACTTCCACCGACACCGGCCGCGTGATCATCCTCGATTCGCGGCTGCTGACCCGCCGCTACGGCAAGCGCATCATCGACGCGCTGCCGCCGTTCAAGCGTGTGATCGGCTGACCGGTAGTGCCGGCCGCTGGCCGGAAAAAAGGGGACGG
This sequence comes from Stenotrophomonas sp. YJH_SMC_119, assembly GCF_059368315.1. Lineage (NCBI taxonomy): Bacteria > Pseudomonadati > Pseudomonadota > Gammaproteobacteria > Lysobacterales > Lysobacteraceae > Stenotrophomonas > Stenotrophomonas sp. YJH_SMC_119. Next base: position 45,436 of record NZ_JCAFRP010000018.1, read on the forward strand.
AGGGAATTAAGTCGTTTATGGCACAAACGACTTAATTCCCTCCGTCCCCTTTTCCCAGATGCCGGCCAGCGGCCGGCACTACCGTATGGCGGTCAATCGCCCAGAAGCGCGGTGTTGCGTACGGCGCCCTTGTCGGCGCTGGTGGCCAGCAGGGCGTAGGCCTTCAGCGCGCTGGTGACCTTGCGTGGGCGCGGCGCGCGCGGCTTCCAACCACGCGCATCGGCGTCGCTGCGGCGCTGGGCCAGCGTGGTCTCATCCAGCAGCAGGTCGATTCGGCGGGCCGGAATGTCGATGCGGATGCGGTCGCCATCTTCCACCAGGCCGATGACACCCCCGCTGGCGGCTTCCGGCGAGACATGGCCGATCGACAGGCCGGAGGTGCCGCCGGAGAAGCGGCCGTCGGTGAGCAGTGCGCACTGCTTGCCCAGTCCCTTCGACTTCAGATAGCTGGTCGGGTACAGCATTTCCTGCATGCCGGGGCCGCCCTTCGGGCCTTCGTAGCGGATCACCACCACCTCGCCCGGCTGCACTTCGTCGGCGAGGATGCCGGCGACGGCGGCGTCCTGGCTTTCATAGACACGCGCGGGACCTTCGAACACATGGATCGATTCGTCCACGCCGGCGGTCTTCACCACGCAGCCATCCACGGCCAGGTTGCCGCGCAGCACGGCCAGCCCACCTTCCAGCGAATACGCATGCTGCAGCGAGCGGATGCAGCCCTCGGCGCGGTCTACGTCCAGCGTCGGCCAGCGCGTGGCCTGGCTGAAGGCCTCCTGGGTGGGGATGCCGGCCGGGCCGGCCTTGAAGAAGGTATGCAGGGTGTCGTTGTCGCTGCGCACCACGTCCCAGCGTTCCAGTGCTTCGGCCAGGCTGGCGCTGTGCACGGTCGGCACCGTGGTTTCGAGCAGGCCGGCGCGGTCCAGCTCACCGAGGATGCCGAACACACCGCCGGCGCGATGCACGTCCTCGATGTGGTACTTCGGCGTATTCGGCGCCACTTTGCACAGCTGCGGTACGCGCCGCGACAGCGCGTCGATGTGGGTCAGGTCGAAGTCGACCTCCGCTTCCTGCGCGGCGGCCAGCAGGTGCAGGATGGTGTTGGTGGAACCGCCCATGGCGATGTCGAGGGTCATCGCATTGGCAAACGCCGCCTGGGTGGCGATGCCGCGCGGCAGCGCGCTCGGGTCTTCGCCGCCATACCAGCGATGGCAGAGTTCGACGATCAGGCGGCCGGCACGGCGGAACAGCGCCTCACGGTCGGCGTGGGTGGCCAGCGTGGTGCCGTTGCCGGGCAGTGACAGGCCCAGTGCTTCGGTCAGGCAGTTCATCGAGTTGGCGGTGAACATGCCCGAGCAGGAGCCGCAGGTGGGGCAGGCGCTGCGTTCGAACGCTGCCACCTTCTCGTCGGAAGCGCTGTCATCGGCAGCCACCACCATCGCATCGACCAGATCCAGCTTGTGCTCGGACAGCTTGGTCTTGCCCGCTTCCATCGGCCCGCCGGAAACGAACACCACCGGGATGTTCAGGCGCAGCGCGGCCATCAGCATGCCGGGGGTGATCTTGTCGCAGTTGCTGATGCACACCAGTGCGTCGGCACAGTGCGCGTTGACCATGTACTCCACGGCGTCGGCGATGATCTCGCGGCTGGGCAGCGAATACAGCATGCCGTCGTGGCCCATCGCGATGCCGTCGTCCACGGCGATGGTGTTGAATTCCTTGGCGACGCCGCCGACCTGCTCGATCTCGCGCGCGACCAGCTGGCCGAGGTCCTTCAGGTGCACGTGGCCGGGCACGAACTGGGTGAAGGAGTTGGCGATGGCGATGATCGGCTTGTGGAAGTCGCCATCCTTCATGCCGGTGGCACGCCACAGGGCGCGGGCGCCGGCCATGTTGCGGCCGGCGGTGGAGGTGCGGGAACGGTATTCGGGCATGGCTGGCGGAACGGGCGGGCCGTACGACGTGGGGGTCAGCCGATCATGGCCAATTTTTTCGGTTGCTGCTGCAACCACCGGGGAGAGAGCGGCAGGGCTGCGCCCTGCACCCGGGGTAGTGCCGGCCGCTGGCCGGCAACCTCAACAGCAACAGCTGGGCTATCCGTGGGATGGCGGGGTGGGTCCGGCTGCGGGGGACGGCGCAAGTACGTCCATGTAGCCTCGGTCGCGCCATCCATGGCGCTCACGCCCCCGCAACCGGACCCACCCCGCCTTCGACAGTTTCCTGCGATCTGACGGGGTCGGATCCCGTTCTGCGCGACGGGCTCTGACCCCCGATTCCTGATTGGAACGACGAAAATGAAAGTCCGTTCATCTTTCGGACTTTGCCGATTCCGGTTGCTGGCCCGGATTTGGCATCATTGGGGCATTGATCCGTCGACAGGGCATGAGGCCATGAAACGTTCCCGCACCACCGCGCTGCTGCTGATGAGCGCCGCGCCGCTGCTGTTCACCGCCTGCCAGAAGGAGCCGGAGGTGAAGGTGCAGGAAGGCCTGTACACCTCGGTCGAGGCCTGCACCGAGGCCACCGGCGATCCGTCGTCGTGCCGCAATGCCTTCGCCGAAGCGCAGAAGCAGGCCGCCGATGCGGCGCCGAAGTACGCCAGCAGGGAAGCCTGCGAGAAGGATTACAAGCCGGAGCAGTGCGTGCAGCAGCACACCTCGGCCGGTACCTCGTTCATCGGCCCGATGATGATGGGCTTCTTCATGTCGCAGATGCTGAGCAACCGCGGAGGCCTGGCACCGCAGGCACCGGCATCGGCGCCGGCCTACCAGGACAAGAATGCGGGTTGGGCGCGCCCGGCACCGGGTGGCACTGGTGGCCTGAACACCGCCAGCGGCATCGGCGCGGGCAAGGCCGGCCTGGCCCCGGTCACCAGCGAACCGAACCGTGCGGTCACTGCCAGCCGTGGTGGCTTCGGCAACACCAGCGCGCGTCGCAGCAGCAGCGGCAGCTACGGCGGCTGATCGACCCATGCAGCGCATCCGGATTGCCGAGCGTGCCCAATGGCGGGCGCGCGCGGAAGAGGCAGGTTTCCGCTTCCACACCATCGACGGCCAGCCGTACTGGGACGAAAGCGCGTACTACGCGTTCACCCTGCGCCAGATCGAGCAGGACATCGAAGACCCCAGCGCCGAGCTGCACCAGATGGCGCTGGACCTGGTCGGCGATGTCATCGCCAGCGAACGCTTGATGGACCAGCTGGCGATTCCGTCGCATTACCGCGACTGGATCGCCGACAGCTGGCGCCAGCGCCAGCCGCATCTGTACGGTCGCCTGGACCTGGCCTACGACGGTACTGGCCCGGCCAAGCTGTACGAACTGAACTACGACACGCCGACCTCGCTGTTCGAGGCCAGCTTCTTCCAATGGCAGTGGCTGGAAGACCAGCGCAACGCCGGTCGCCTGCCGCAGCACGCCGACCAGTTCAACGCGATTCACGAAGCGCTGGTCGAGCGTTTCGGCGAACTGGCCACGCAGCTGCCGCCGCCGCTGTACTTCAGTGCCGTGGGCAGCTCCGAAGAAGACCGCGGCACCGTCGACTATCTGCGCGACTGTGCATCGCAGGCCGGCCTGCATGGCCAGGCCATCGCCATCGAGGACATTGGCCTGTCCGAGGACGGCCGCTTCACCGCGCTGGACGATTCGGTGATCGGCACGCTGTTCAAGCTGTATCCGCTGGAAGACCTGATGGCCGAGGAATTCGGCCGCGCGCTGCCCGGCTCGGGCGTTCAGCTGCTGGAGCCGGCGTGGAAGGCGGTGTTGAGCAACAAGGGCATCCTGCCGCTGCTGTGGCAGCGCAACGTGGGCCATCCGAACCTGCTGGAAGCGCATTTCGATGACGGCAGCACGCTGGCGTCGGGCTGGGTGCGCAAGCCGCTGTTCTCGCGCGAAGGCGCGAACATCGAGATGCATCTGGCCGATGGCAGCACCCAGCGCAGCGACGGTCCCTACGATGGCCCGGCGATCATCCAGCGCGCCCATCCGCTCACCCGCTTCGAAGGCGGCTATCCGCTGATCGGCAGCTGGGTGGTGGGTGACCACGCCTGCGGCATCGGCATCCGCGAAGACGACAGCGCGATCACCCGTGACAGTGCGCGCTTCGTGCCGCATGCGATCGTTGACGAGGCGCCGACGCGGATCTACGTCTGATGGCGGTGCGGCGTTGGCCTGGCCGGCATGGGCGTTCTTCGCCCGTGCCTGGCCGGCACTTCGATGACGGGCGCAGCCTGCAGGCCTTCGCGGACCGTGTCGCGGTGCGTTGCCATCGCTGCGACACCCCCGGCTGGGTGGTCGCCAGCTGGGAACCTTACCGGTGGACCGCGCGATTCCGCTGCACCGGCTGCAGTTCTGCACTGGACAGTGGTGACTGGGTCGGTGCGGTCTACATGCTGGGCCGCCAACCTTGTGGATTCTGTGGGCATCAGTGGCTGCACGTGCGTCGTCGGGTTCCCGCTGGCGTTCCTGCACCGGCGTCCTTCGCTGCTCGATGTGCGCAATGTGATCGCAGTACCGATGTTTCGGTCTCGGTGCGTCCGTTGCGTGATGCCGAGCCTGCCGATCCGCACTTCGGATTGCCGCTGTGCCTGGTCGAACCGACCCGCGCAGGCCTGCTCTGGGCCTATAACGTTGAACATCTGCAGGCATTGCACGAGTACGCGAGCGCGACATTGCGCGAAAGCCGCGGCCATCACCGATCCATGTTCTCGCGCCTGCCGCAGTGGATGAAGCTGGCCCGCAACCGGGTGTTGCTGCAGCGCGCGGTGGAGCGATTGCAGCGGCGATTGCTGCAGGGGTAGTGCCGGCCGCTGGCCGGCAACCGTTGCTGGTAGATGCCGACCCTGGTCGGCGCTGTGGGTTTCGTGCCAACCAAGGTTGGCACCTACCAGAGCGATGTGTCGGTAGTGCCGGCCGCTGGCCGGCAACCGCTCCCGGTATCAGAGCAACCCTTCGCGCTTCACCGCCAGATAGCGCTCCACCAGTGCACCGGGCAGGGCGTCGGCGGTCACGTCCAGCACCATCACCTTCTCGCTGCGCAGCGCTTCATGCGCTTTCGCGCGCTGCTGCAGGTACAGCGCCGCGGCGCCGGCCTGTGCCGCGTCCTCCAGCGACTGCACCTCTTCATCGAGGACAGCATCCAGTTCGCGCTCGCGCAGGCTGGCCACGCACACCAGGTGGCGTTTCTGCAGCAGGCGCACCGCCGCCAGCAGATCCTCGATGTCTTCGTCGCGCACGTTGCTGACCAGCATCACCAGCGCGCGCCGGCGCTGGCGCAGCGACACTTCGGTGGCGGCGGCCAGGTAGTCGGTGGCCACCGCGCGCGGCTGCAGATCGTAGCTGGCACGCAGCAGGTGCTCGACCGTGCCCATGCCACGCTGCGGTGCCACCCAGCGGCGCTCGCCACCGGTGGCGAACAGGCCGGCAGCATCGCCCTGGCGCAGCGCCAGGTAGGCCACCACCAGAGAGGCGTTCAATGCATGATCGAAGTGCGAGAGCCCGCCTTCGCTGGCCAGCATGCGGCGGCCACTGTCGAGCATCAGCAGCAGCTGCTGGTTCTTCTCGTCCTGGTACTCGCGCGAGACCAGCTTGCGCGCACGCGCGGTGGCCTTCCAGTCCAGCTGGCGCAGGCTGTCGCCGATGCGGTACTCGCGCATCTGGTGGAAGTCGGTGCCTTCACCACGGCGGCGCTTCACGTGTGCGCCGACCAGCCGCGAGGCCTGGTCGGCACTGAACAGGGCGAAGCGAGTGAGCGGTACGAAGTTCGGATAGACCCGCACGTCCAGCACGGGAGGCAGCGTGCGTTGCTGCCACCACAGCCGCCATGGCGAGCGCATGCGCAGGTGCACGCCGTCGAAGCGGAAGCGCCCGCGCTGCAGCGGCTGCAGGTGGTAGTGCAGGGTGGAGGCGCTGCCGGCCTTCAGGCGCACGCGCTGCGGCAGCGACTCCAGCGGCCAGCCGCCGGGGACCAGGTCGAACACCTGCACCGTCATCGATGCGTCCGCCTGCAGCCGCAGCGCGGCCTCGCGGCGCACGCCCAGTGCCAGCGCTTCGGGCAGCTCACGCTGGATCTGCGGCGATGGACGCCGCGTCTGCCGCCACAGATCCATCAACGCTGGCACGGCAATCGCCACCGCGGCCAGCGCCCAGCTCCAGCGCGGCAGCAGGCCGCCCAGCACCAGGCCACCCAGGGCGGCCCAGGCCAGCAGCAGCGCCAGCAGCAGCGGGGCCGGCCTCATCGGCGCGGTGCTTCCACCTTGGCCAGCAGTGCACCCAGCACGTCGTCGGCGTCCTGGCCTTCGATCTGCAGTTCCGGTGCCAGCGCGATGCGATGGCGCAGCGCGGGGCGCGCGATGTCGCGCACGTCGTCGGGGGTGACGAAGTCACGGCCGGCCAACACCGCCTGCGCGCGCGAGGCACGTACCAGCGCGATGCTGCCACGCGGGCCAGCGCCGACCGCGATACCCGGCCACTGCCTCGTGGCCGCCACAATCCGCACCGCGTAGTCGATCACTTCGTCATCGACGGTGATCGCCGCCGTGGCGCGCTGCAGTTCCAGCAGCTCACCGGCACCGAGCACGCGCGGCACCTGGCTCAGGTCGAAATCGCTGGCGGCGCGGCCGCTGGTGATCGCGGTCACCATGCGCTTCTCGTCCTCCAGCTGCGGGTAGTCGATCAGCACCTTCAGCAGGAAGCGGTCCAGCTGCGCTTCCGGCAGCGGGTAGGTGCCTTCCTGCTCCAGCGGGTTCTGCGTGGCCAGCGCCATGAACGGCGGCGCCAGGGTGAAGGCCTTGCCTTCGATGGTCACCTGGCCTTCCTGCATCACTTCCAGCAGCGCCGACTGGGTCTTGGCCGGTGCGCGGTTGATCTCGTCGGCCAGCAGCAGATTGGTGAACACCGGGCCGCGACGGATCTTGAAGCTCTCGCTCTTCGGGTCGTACACCGCGTGGCCACTGACGTCGCTGGGCATCAGGTCGGGGGTGAACTGCACGCGACCGTAGTCCAGCTCAAGTGCCTGGGCCAGCGCGCGCACCAGCAGGGTCTTGCCCAGCCCGGGCACGCCCTCGATCAGCACGTGGCCACCGGCCAGCAGGGCCACCAGGATCTGGTCCAGCACATCAGCCTGGCCGATGAAGGCGTGGCCGACGGCATCGCGGATGGCATCGACGCGTTCGATCAGGCGGGCGTTGGCGGCCGCCGGCAGCTCGGGGACTTCGGTCATAGCAGGGATCTCATCTGGAGCAGCAAGCGGATGCGCTCGCGCAGGGCGGAGGAATCGTGCGGCGGAGGGGGCGTGAGCGCGCTGGCAACGCGGCCCTGCGGCCACTTCAGCAGCTCGGCGATGGCCTGATCACGCGGCGCGCCATCGAGTGCGGCGGCAACCGGTGCGCGCAGGCGCAGGCGGTGCAGGAACAGGGCGAGTACGGCCTCGTACAGGCGCGCGCCGTGGCCGAAACGCAGCAGCAGTTCACCACTGGCGCGCACGTGCTCCAGCAGCGAACGGCGTTCCAGAACCGGCGACGGCAGCAGGCTGCCGAAGCGCTGCGAGCGGCCCCACAGCCAACCCAGCAGGGCCAGCAGCAACGGTGCCCACAGCGGCCAGCCCTGATAGAACATGCGCGACCACAGCGACGGCGGGCGGCTGGCATAGACCAGCCAGACCGCACCCTTGCCGTAGTTCGGATCGAGCAGGTAGCGGGTCAGGTCGCGATGCGACGCGTCGTGCAGGCCGTCGCTGGCCTTGCCCCCTGCGGAGGCCAGGCGCGCCGCCGGTGAGTCCACCTCGCTGCGCATGAACTCCATGTCGGCCAGCACGCTCACCTTGCCCTGGCCATGGCGCAGGCGCGCGAACACCAGGTCGCGATCCGTGCCCCAGCGACGTTCGGCCTGCGCACTGGCGGCAAAACCCAGGGTGAAGCGACGGCCACCGCAGAATTCGACGTGGCCAGGATCGTCGTCGACATGGAACGGCTGGCAGTCGCTGCGCTGGAACAGGCTGTCCACGCCCAGCCGGTCCAGCAAGGGGCCCTGCGTGCTGCCGGCATCGTCCTCGGCCGGCGGCGGTGTACGTACCAGCAGGTGGCCGCCACCGTCGACCCAGTCCAGCAGCGCGCTGGCAACGGGCGGCGGCAGTTCGCTGCTGTCCTGCAGCAGCACCACCGTATCGTTCGGCCCCAGTGCCATCTGCTGCAGTTCCAGCCGTGGCCGCGAGTGCACGTCAATGCCATCGGCGCGCAGGGCCTGGCCGAGTACGTACAGCGGGTTGTAGGCGGCTTCGCCCTGTGGCGGCAGCCGGATCGTCTCGGTCACCCGTTCGTGCGTGCGCAGGTAGAGGATGGTCAGCGGTACACCGAACAGCACCAATGCACCGAGCAGCAGCGACCAGAACAGGCGCGGACTCATGCCTGCCACCCGTACTGCTGGCGCAGGGTATCGGCCAATGCATCGAAATCGGCGCGGCTGGGCAGGCGGCCACCGTAGGCGGCGTACTGCCACATGCGCACGATGCGCGCGAACAGGTCACGATCGGTGGCATCAGGCATGCGCCGCGACGCGCGCAGGCATTGCGCTTCGGTGGCACCGGGTGGAAGCGCGATACCGCTGCGCTCGCCCACCGTGCGCACACTGGCGCGGTACAGCAGGGCCAGCGCCTGCCGCGGCCGGCCCTGGTCCCAGAGCAGGCCAGCCTGGGTGGCCACGTCCGGCGGCAGCACCACCGGCAACTCCACCTGTTTCTCCAGCACCTCCGGTGCAGCGTCGGCCTTGCGCCGGCCACTGCCACGCAGCCATGGCAGCCACAGCCGCGCGGTCAGCAGCAGCACCAGCAGCAGGATGCCGAGCAGGCCCCACAGGCCCCATTCGGCCAGCCGTGCCAGCCAGGCGATGCCGTCCCTGCGCGCTTTGCGTTCACCTTTGCTGTTGGTGTCACGCTGCAGCTGCTTGTCTTCCTTCTTTTTTTCCTCGGCCTGCTCGATCGGCTTCCAGCGGGTGACCTCGCGGGTCGGGCGCTGCAGCGGGTCCTCATAGGCGCGGTTAACCGCTTGACGGAAACCGGCGGTGTCCACCGGCGTGCCACCGAAGATGGTGGCCGGCGTGTTGGCCGGGTCGATGGTCGGTTCATCGTCGTCGTCTTCGGCGGCGATGTCACTGGCGTTGGGCTTGCCCATTGCGCGCCCGGGCTCGGCATCTGCGTCCTGCGCATGCACCGGGGCGGAGACCAGCGGCAGTGCCAGGCACAGCAGCAGCGCCAGCGTCGATGCCGCCGGCAGCAGGCGATCGCGCAGGCGGCGCAGGGCGATTTCGACGTCCCAGGCTTCCATCTGCGTACGCCGGTTCAAGTACAGGCCAAAGCCCGCACCGACGAAGAACGGGCCGATCAGCGCCGAGGCCAGCCAGCAGGCCAGATTGAAACCGAAGCGTGCCCATGCCGGCGTGTCCTTGCCGATCATGTCCCACGCCGCACGCCAGGATTCGGACATCAGGTCCAGTGGCATGAACATGAACACTGCACCGATGGCGCCGGACACCAGCACCGCTTCGAACGCCATGCAGGTCACGGTCAGCACTGTCGCCGCACCTGCGGCGCCGGCAGCCACCGCACGGCGGCGTGGACCGCGCTGGCCCGGTGCGTTGCCTTCCAGCAGGTTCACCGGCAGGCACAGGCTGCGCAGCACGCTGAAGCGACGCCAGCCCAGGTAGCCCCAGGAACCAGTGTTGCCCCAGTGGCGCTGCGCACGCAGGGCCGAAAGTGTGCTGACCGGTTCGCCGAAGATGCCGCGTGACAGCACATACAGCGGCGCACGCTCGAACAGTGGCTTGCACCACCACATCGCCAGCCAGGCCCAGCCGAAGGCATCCAGCCACCATCCCAGCGCGTTGAAGATCACGAACAACGGAGCACTGGCCAGCAGCCAGCTGCCCCACACGGCGCGCGCATGGCGGCGGGCGAGGGCACTGCCCAGCTCCATCGCTTCCCAGCCGCTGCGTGCACGCAGCACCACGTCCAGACGGTCAATGCGCATGGCCGCCTCCACGCCCGCCACGCCACAGCCACAGCAGCACGCCGGCCCAGAGCACTCCGGCGACGCCGAACTTGGTCCATGCGGGGACTTCGGCGATCGACGACCAGAACGCTTCGATGAAGGCTGCGGCCAGCAGCATGAACGCCACGCCCAGGCACAGCCGCGCACCGATGCGGCCACCGTCGACCAGCGCGTCCAGGCGGCTGCGCCGGCCCGGTGCCAGCAGCTTCATGCCCAGCTGCAGGCCGGCACCGCCGGCGATCACGATCGCGGTCAGCTCGAACGCGCCATGGCCGGCCACGAAGCGCCAGAATGGTCCACCGTGTCCGATGTGCTGCAGGTGGCCGGCCACCGCGCCGATGGTGACGCCGTTGAACAGCAGCACCAGCAGCGTACCCAGCCCGGCCAGCAGGCCGCTGGCGAAGGTGCGCAGGGCAATGCTGATGTTGTTGAGGATGTAGTGGCCGAACATCATCCAGTCGGTACCGCTGTCGCGGCCCAGTCGTTCGGCGGCAGGGTCGTACATGCGCTCCATCGCGGCGATCTGGCGGTTGTCCATCAACGTATGGATCAGGTCCGGGTAGACCTGTACAAGCACGAAGCAGGCGATTGCCGGCAGCGCGAACATCGCCAGCGCCACCCACATGCTGCGTGCCTGGCTGCGCACGAGCAGCGGGAAGTCGGCCACCAGGAATTCCAGCGCGGCGCGCCAGCGCGTCGGCCGTGTGCGGTACAGCACACTGTGGCCCTGCTGCATCAGCTGCTGCAGGCGCTGGACCAGCTGCGGGCTGTAACCGCGCTCGCGGGCCAGCGCCAGCTGCTGGCACAGGCGCCGGTAGCGCTGCGGGACGGCGGTATCGTCCAGTGCCAGGCCGCTGGCCTTGCGGCGCGCGCGGCGCGAGGCGCCGGCACGCAGCAGCAGCCACTGTTCCAGCTCCTGCCATTCCTGCTGGTAGCGGGCGACGAACTGTTCCTGTTTCATCGCCGCCCCAGCAGCCAGTTGGCCATGGCGTACAGGTGCAGCACGGCGACCTGGCCGTGGGTACCGGTCAGGGGCTCGGCAATGCCGGCCAGCTCCTGCTGGCGGGCCGCCGACAGCCGTGGCGCGCGCTCGGCGAAGGCCATCAGCGCGGCCTGTTCCTCCGGCCGCAGTGGCTGCGGCGGGGCCAGCACGCTGTCGATGGTAGGTGGCGGCGGCAGGTACAGCACAGGCGCGTGCACCACCACGGTGCCGGCCACCAGGTCGCCGAGGCGGCGGCCGTGCGGATCGAACAGGCTGCTGACCAGGCCCAGTGCATAGCCGAACGGCAGCATGTCCACCGTGCGCAGCAGGTTGCGGGTGATCGCCGCCATCCAGCCCACGGGCGCGCCATCGCGGGACAGCACGCGCAGGCCCAGCGCGCGCTTGCCCAGGGTACGGCCCCACAGCGCCTCGCACACGATCGGGTAGACCCAGTAGACCAGGAACATCAGCACCAGGTTGAGGCCGGAGCCGAATTCGTCCAGCACCGCCAGCGGAATCGCCATCAGCACCAGCACCGCGATGCGCACGCCAAGATCGACCAGCCAGGCCATGGCCCGCGGCAGCGGTCCGGCTACCGGCAACTGGAGCAGCACACCCTCCGGCGTCACCACCTCACGGTAGGTATCGAGCATCGGTGCGGCCATCAGCGCGGTGGCCTTCGTTGTGGGCGCCGGAGTCCTCTCCGGCTGGCAACCACAGGCATGGGGGTCTCGACAGGTCCTGGTCGGGCCCAGACTTTAGCAGAGCCGCGCGGCAGCGTTGGCTGCTCAGCCCCGGTATTCGTCCTTCAGCCGCACGTAGTGGTCGGCCGAATAGTGCAGTGACTCGATCTCCTTGTCGCTCAGCGTGCGTGCCGGCCGGGCCGGATTGCCGACCCACAGCTTGCCTTCGCCCACCACCTTGCCGGGACCGATCACCGCGCCGGCACCGACGAAGCCGTGGCGTTCAACGCGGGCACCGTCGAGGATGCAGGCGCCCATGCCGATCAGGCTGTAATCGCCGATCGTGCAGGCGTGGATGATGCAGCCGTGGCCGACGGTCACGCCTTCGCCGATCAGGGTCGGGTAGCCGGCCTTGTTGTACGGGCTGTAGTGGCTGACGTGGATGATGGTGCCGTCCTGCACGTTGGTGCGTGCACCGATGCGTACGTAATTGACGTCACCGCGGATGACCGTGCCCGGCCACACCGACACGTCGTCGCCCAGTTCCACGTCACCGATGATCGTGCACGACGGGTCGATGTACACGCGCTCGCCGAGGACGGGCATCTTGTCGCGGAAGGGGCGCAGCGGGTTCATCGGGGTCTCCGGAAATCAGGGCGTTCGCGACGATGATACCCGTGTGGTAGTGCCGGCCGCTGGCCGGCAACCGCGCGGCACGCCTGGATTTCCGTGGTTGCCGGCCAGCGGCCGGCACTACCAGAGGCAGGTGCGGCTCTTCACGCAGGCGCGTGCTCGGCCAGCATCTGCCGGAACAGCTCATCCAGCCACGCAGCATCACCTCGTCCGGCGGGCAGCTGTGGCGCCTGCGCAGTCCGGATGGCCAGTTCACGATCGATGTAGTCGCTGATCGCCGCAATGCGTGGCCCGGCGGCGACCTCGGCGCTGGCCCGTTTGACCGCCAGCAAGGCATCGATGACTTCACGCACCGCACCGTCTGGCAGCAGCCGGTCCAGCAGATCCTCGAAGGCCATCGGCGGGGGTGTCTGTTCGTGCTCTATCCACTGGCAGGCCAGCAGTGGGCGCAGCACGTACAGGTACTTCTTGGTGCGCACCGTTTCGCCACGCAGGTAGCCGCGATGGTTCGAGCGCGCCATGTTGAAGTAGTGCCACCAGGTGCCCAGCGGTGAATGGAACGCTTTCGCTGCTTCCCACAACTGTGACACCGCCGCCTGATCCTGCTGGTAGACGATCGGCGAGCGCAGCCACTCGATCAGTGTCGGATTGGATTTTGAAACCAGTCGCAGTGCCTTGCGCAGGTCCCAGCCGCTCACGTCGAGCTCATCGTCGATCGGCAGTTCGATCACATCGCGCTGCGCTTCGCCGGGACCGGTGCTCTCGTTGACGCTGAGATACCAAGGCTGGCGATGCACGTAGATGAAGCGCGCGTCGTAGTCGCTGTCGGGCGAGGAAAAGCCCCAGCCGCGGCTGCCCGACTCGCAGGCCAGCAGCACGCGTACGTCGTAGCGCTGTTCGATGTCAGCCAGGGTGGAAAGGATGGCGGCGCGCTTGTCCGGCGCGATCGGGTGGATGTCGTCCATGCAGTTGTGTTCGTAATGTCGAGCGTGCTCGACTGTAACGCAAGTGCGCACCGGTAGTGCCGGCCGCTGGCCGGCAAGCTCACGGGCGCACTTGGAATTCTGCGGTTGCCGGCCAGCGGCCGGCACTACCGGCTAGGGCTCGTAGCTGTAGCCCATGCCGTACACCGAACGGATCGGCTCGCCTTCCATGCCGGCGTCGGCCAGCTTGCGGCGCAGGTTGCGCACATGGCTGTCGACGGTGCGGTCGACCACCACGCGATGGTCCAGATAGAGGCGGTCGAGCAGCTCATCGCGCGCCCAGATCCGGCCTGGCGTGGCCAGCAGGGTGCGCAGCAGGCGGTACTCCACCGGCGTCAGGTCCAGGCCCTTGCCGTTCCAGGTGGCGCGTGCCGCCGGTTCGTCGATGTGCAGCCCGCTGTTGGCGCGTGCAGCGGGATCCGGGCGATAGCGGCGCAGTACCGCCACCACCCGCGCGACGACTTCGCGCGGGCTGAACGGCTTGCAGATGTAGTCGTCGGCACCGATGTCCAGGCCCAGCAGGCGGTCGATCTCTTCCACCCGTGCGGTGACCATGATGACCGGTACATCGCTGCTGGCACGCAGTTCGCGGCACAGGTCCACGCCGTCGCGCTGCGGCAGCATCAGGTCCAGCAGCACCAGGTCGGGCTGGTAGCGCACGAACGCGTCGATCACCTGGCCACCGTCGTCCACCCACTCGCTGGCCATGCCGGCGGCGGCCAGGTAGTCGCGCAGTACCGAGGCCAGGCGTGGCTCGTCCTCGACGATCAGGATCTTCGTGGACGTGGCGGGCGACGCACTCATGCAGGCTCCGGCAGGGTGATGACCACGCGCAGCCCGCCCAGCGGCGAGGGCGCGGCGTGGATGACGCCGTGGTGGGCGAGGATGATGTTGTGGCTGATGGCCAGGCCCAGCCCGCTGCCGCCACTGGCGCGGTTGCGCGAACTTTCCACGCGGTAGAAGCGTTCGAACAGCAGTGCACACTTGTCGGGCGGAACGCCCGGCGCGGTGTCTTCCACGACCAGCTGCACGCCGGCAGGCACGCGCGCTGCCTGCACGCGTACGCGGCCACCGGCATGGGTGTAGCGCAGTGCGTTTTCCAGCAGGTTGGCCAGCACCTGCTGCAGGCGCCGCTCGTCACCGGACACCTGCAACGGCGTGGCGGGCAGGTCTTCTTCCAACGCCAGGCCTGCATTGGCGAAGCGCACGCGCATGCCATTGAGTTCGCTGCGCAGCAGCGCCACCAGGTCCAGTGGCGCGAAGCGGTACGCCAGGCCGCCGGACTGGGTCATCGACAGGTCGTGCAGGTCGTCGATCAGCTTGCCCAGCTGGCGGATCTCGCCCTGCAGGCCCACCAGGTTGGCCCGGTCCAGCGGACGGATGCCATCTTCGATCGCCTCCAGCTCGGCCCGCACCACGGCCAATGGCGTGCGCAGCTCATGCGAGATGTCGGCAATGAAGGCGCGGCGGTTGCGTTCGGTATCGTCCAGCGCCTGCGCCATCCGGTTGAAGTCGTTGACCAGCGCGTCCAGCTCATCGTCACTGGTGCGCTCGATGCGGGTGGCGTAGTCACCGGCGGCCAACCGGTGGGTGGCAGCGGCCAGCTTGGCAAGGCGCTGGCGCAGCGCACGCGATACCAGCCAGGCCAGCAGTACCGTCACCAGCAGTAGCGCGATGCCGATCACCCACCAGGCGCGCACCTGGGTGTTGTAGAAGTTCAGGTCGTTGGTGGCGATGACGGTCTGGAACGGCACCATGCCCAGCCAACCGATGGTCTGCCCGTCCACCTGCACCGCATGCGGCTCGTCATCGCTGGTGGCGTCGGGGTTGCCGGCCACGAAACGGTGCTGCGCGTCGAACAGGCCCAGGCGCGACGGCACGCCGGTCTGGTCGGACAGCGACGGCACCGGTCCTTCGTGCCCATGGGCCAGGTCCGGGCGCAGCAGCCGCGCCCAGCGGTCGCCATCACCGTGCAGATGCTCCCAGCCACCGTGCTCGCGGTACTCGCGCTGCAGGTGTGGCATCAGCCGCTGCATGCGCAGGTCGCCCTGGTCGTTGAGGTAGTCCAGGAAGCCGGTCTGGAAGGCCACGCGGCTGGCAATACCGTTCACTGCCAGCACCAGCAGGCAGGCGGTGAAGATCGCGAGGAAGGTCTTCGCGGTCAGGCCGAATTTGAGTTGGAACTTCGCCATCGCGAAGGCCATTAGCGGCGCATGCGGCGCCGAAAGCAAGCGCCAGCTGAGCCCGTCGCACAATCTCCATATTCTCTGCACAGTTTCACGGCAGCGTGCACGGGTCAACGCAAGGCCCCCACGCCCCCCATGTCCCTCCTGCGCCCGCTGTCCCGTTCCCCGCGTCCCCTGCTGTTGCCCCTGCTGCTGGCCCTGGCCGCCTGTTCGGCGGGCAGGACCGATGCCCCGGCCATGCCCGAAGTGGGCGTCATCATCGCCCGCGCGCAGCCGCTGGCACTCCAGCAGACCTTGCCCGGCCGTGCCGTGCCGTTCGAGATCTCCGAGGTGCGGCCGCAGATCGGCGGCCTGATCCGCCAGCGGTTGTTCACCGAAGGCCAGCAGGTCAAGGCAGGGCAGCTGCTGTACCAGGTCGACCCGGCACCGTACCAGGCGGCCTTCGATACCGCCCGCGGGCAGCTGGCGCAGGCCGAGGCCACCGTGTTGTCGGCACAGCCGAAGGCCGAGCGTACCCGCGCGCTGGTGAGCATGGATGCAGCCAGCAAGCAGGACGCCGACGATGCCACCTCGGCGTTGAAGCAGGCGCAGGCCAACGTGATTGCCGCGCGCGCTGCATTGCAGGCTGCCCGCATCAACCTCGACTACACCCGGGTGACCGCCCCCATCGACGGCCGCATCGGCACCTCCAGCGTCACCGCCGGCGCGCTGGTCGCGGCCGGCCAGGATACGGCACTGACCACCATCCAGCGGCTGGACCCGGTGTACCTGGATGTCACCCAGTCCAGCACGCAGATGCTGGCGCTGCGCAAGCAGCTCGATGCGGGCCTGGTGAAGGCCATCGATGGCAAGGCACAGGTAAAGGTGCTGCTGGAGGACGGCAGCACCTACGCGCATGAAGGCACGTTGGAGTTCGTCGGCAGCGCAGTGGATCCGAGCACCGGCAACGTGAAGCTGCGCGCGGTCATTCCGAACCCGGACGGCCTGCTGTTGCCGGGCATGTACCTGAAGGCGGTGCTGCCGATGGCCACCGACGCGCGTGCCCTGCTGGTGCCGCAGAAGGCGGTGGTGCGCAACGAGCGCGGCGAACCGCTGCTGCGCCTGCTCGACGCCAAGGATCATGTGGTCGAGCGCCGCGTCAGCACCGGCCAGGTGGTCGGTAACCAGTGGCAGATCACCAGCGGCCTCAAGGCTGGCGAACGGGTGATCGTCAGCAACGGCAGCGCGGTATCGCTCGGCCAGCAGGTGAAAGCGGTGGCGGCCACGACGGCGCAGTTGGCGGCGATGCCGGCGGTCGATCCGAACGGCAACACCGACGAAAAGTCGCACTGAGGCCTGGCCCACATGGTTCGTTTCTTCATCGACCGGCCGATCTTCGCCTGGGTGATCGCCATCGCGGTCAGCCTGCTCGGCCTGCTCGCGATCCTGATCCTGCCGGTGGACCGCTACCCGCAGATCGCCCCGCCCACCATCACCATCCGCGCCACCTACACCGGCGCCTCGTCGCAGACCGTGGAAAACGCGGTCACCCAGGTCATCGAGCAGTCCCAGCAAAGCCTCGATCACCTGATGTACATGACCTCGACCAGTGCCTCCGACGGCTCGGCGCAGGTCAACCTGGTGTTCGCCACCGGTACCAATCCGGATACCGCGCAGGTGCAGGTGCAGAACCAGCTGCAGGCCGCCATGGCCACGCTGCCGCAGGCGGTGCAGCAGAACGGCCTGACCATCACCAAGTCCAGTGGTTCGATCTTCGAGGTGCTGTCGTTCACCAGCGAAGACGGCAGCATGGACAACTTCGATGTCGCCAACTTCATGGAAGCGCGCATCGATGACCAGATCAGCCGCGTCAGCGGTGTCGGCAACATCCAGCCGATCGGCCAGGAATACGCCATGCGCATCTGGCTGGATCCGGAGAAGATGCGCCAGTACGCGCTGATGCCCTCGGACATCGAGACCGCACTGCAGGCACAGAACACCGATGTCTCCGCCGGTGAGCTGGGTGGCCAGCCGGCGCTGAAGGGCCAGCAGCTCGACGCTACGGTAACCGCGCGCAGCCGCCTGCACACGCCCGAGCAGTTCGCGCAGGTGGTGCTCAAGGCCGATTCCAACGGCAGCGTGGTGCGTCTGGGCGACGTGGCGAAGATCGGCCTCGGGCCGGAAAGCTACGACAGCATCAGCACCTTCAATGGCAAGCCGTCGGCGTCGCTGGGCATTGAACTCAATGCCGGTGCCAACGCGATCGCCGTCTCCAAGGCCATCGATGCACGGCTTCAGCAGCTGCAGAAGTACTGGCCGCATGGCTACACCGCCCACGTGGCCTTCACCACCACGCCATTCGTGACCATTTCGCTGAAGGAAGTGGTGATCACCCTGATCGAAGCGATCATCCTGGTGGTGCTGGTGATGTACCTGTTCCTGCAGAACTGGCGCGCCACGCTGATCCCGACCATCGCGGTGCCGGTGGTGCTGCTGGGCACGTTCGGCGTGCTGGCTGCATTCGGGTATTCGATCAACACCCTGACCATGTTCGCACTGGTGCTGGCCATCGGCCTGCTGGTGGACGATGCCATCGTGGTGGTGGAGAACGTGGAGCGGGTGATGACCTTCGAAGGGCTGGCGCCGAAGCCGGCCACGCTGAAGGCGATGGGCCAGATCACCGGCGCGCTGGTCGGCATCGTGCTGGTGCTGACCGCGGTGTTCCTGCCGATGGCGTTCTTCAGCGGTGTAACCGGGGTGATCTATCGCCAGTTCTCGGTGACGATCGCCGCCGCGATGATCCTGTCGGTGCTGGTGGCGATGACCATCACCCCGGCACTGTGTGGCAGCATCCTGCACCAGATTCCCAAGGGCGGCCATCCGCATGGCGACCACGGTGGCGAACCCAGCCTGCTGGGCAAGTTCTTCATCTGGTTCAACCACCGCTTCGAGCGCACCTCCAACGGCCTGCGTCACCGCGTGGATCGTTTCCTCGGCCGCCGCACGCTCGGCGTGCTGTTCTACCTGGTGCTGAGCGTGGCCACCGGCCTGTTGCTGTGGCACCTGCCGGGCGCGTTCCTGCCCGATGAAGACCAGGGCATGCTCAACGCGCTGGTGAAGCTGCCGGCCGGTTCCACGCTGGAGCAGACGCGGGCGGTGATGGATCGTCTGAGTGCCGTCGCGGTGAAGGACGACGGCGTGCTCTCGATCCAGGCCACCGCCGGTTTCAGTGTTACCGGCAGCGGCCAGAACGTCGGCCAGGCCTTCATCCGGCTGAAGGACTGGGATGACCGCAAGGACGACGCCGATACCATCGCCGCACGCTTGACGCGGGCGATGGCCAGCGTGCCCGATGCGCAGGTGTTCATCACCTCGCCACCGGCCATCCTGGGCCTCGGCGATGCGGGTGGCTTCACCCTGGAACTGCAGGACGAAGGCGGTGCAGGCCATGCCGCCGCCGTGGCCGCGCGCAACACGCTGCTGAAGGAAGCCGCCAAGGACCCGAAGCTGGTCAACGTGCGCTACGCCAGCCTGGAAGACGCGCCGGTATACGCGGTGAAGGTGGACGACGCCAAGGCGCAGGCGATGGGCGTGAACCCGCAGGACGTCAATGACACCTTGAACGCGGCGTTGGGCGGCGACTTCGTCAACAACTTCATCTACAAGGGCCGCATCAAGAAGGTGTTCATCCAGGGCACCGCCGAAGCACGCATGCAGCCGCAGGACATCGAGCGCTGGAGCGTGCGCAACCAGGCCGGGCAGATGGTGCCGCTGTCGTCGTTGATCAGCACGCATTGGACCAGCGCGCCGGCCGCACTGCAGCGCTACAACGGCATCTCGGCGATGGAAATCACCGGCCAGCCGGCACCGGGCGTCAGCTCCGGCGAGGCGATGGCCGAGATCGCGCGCCTGGCCGACACGCTGCCGGAAGGCTTCAGCCATGCCTGGTCGGACATGGCCTACCAGGAACAGCTGTCGGGCAACCAGGCGCCGATGCTGTACGCCATCTCGCTGCTGTTCGTGTTCCTGTGCCTGGCCGCGCTGTATGAAAGCTGGGCGGTGCCGTTCGCGGTGATGCTGGCGGTGCCGGTGGGCATGTTCGGCGCCGTGCTGATGATGAACCTGCGTGGCCTCAACAACGACGTGTACTTCCAGGTCGGCCTGTTGACCACGATTGGTCTGGCAGCGAAGAACGGCATCCTGATCGTCGAGTTCGCGCGCATCCTCGAACAGCAGGGCAAGAGCACCCGCGAAGCGATCCTGCAGGCCGTCTATCTGCGGCTGCGGCCGATCGTAATGACCTCGCTGGCGTTCCTGATGGGCGTACTGCCGCTGGTGTTCGCCACCGGCGCCGGTTCGGCTGCGCGCCGTTCGCTGGGTACCGGCGTGGCCGGTGGTACGGTTGCCTCGATGGTGCTGGGCATGTTCTTCGTGCCGTTGTTCTACCTGCTGGTGCGCCGCCTGTTCCCGGGCCGCGCGCCGGCCGACGCCACTGTCCCGGAGACAAGCCCATGAAGCCGATGCTGCTGCGCGCCCTGGCGGCCGCAACGATGACCGCCGTGCTGGGCGGCTGCGTGAGCATGGCCCCGCACTACCAGCGACCCGAGGCGCCGGTGCCGGCACAGTTCGGCAATGCCGGCACCGGCGAGGCCGAACCGGCACTGGCGATGCCGGCCTGGCGCGACGTGTTCCTGGAACCGCGCCTGCAGCAGGTCATCGCGCTGGCGCTGCAGAACAACCGCGACCTGCGCGTGGCGGTGCTGCAGGTGGAAAAGGAGCGCGCGCAGTACCGCATCCAGCGCGCGGCACTGCTGCCGTCGGTAGATGCCAGCGGCAGTGTCACCCGTTCGCGGGTGAGCGATGCCAACAGCGAGACCGGCGTCACCCAGGTGACCGAATCCGATGCCGTGCAGGTGGGCATCAGCAGCTGGGAGCTGGACCTGTTCGGGCGTATCCGCAGCCTGAAGAACGAGGCGCTGCAGAACTGGCTGGCCAGCGCCGAGAACCAGCGCGCCGCGCGCACCAGCCTGGTGGCTGAAGTGGCGACGGCGTGGCTGGCGCTGGCGGCCGACGAGCAGTCGCTGGCATTCACGCAACAGACGCTGGACAGCCAGCAGCAGACCCTGCAGCGCACCGAGGCCCGCCATGCACAGGGGCTGGCCTCGGGCCTGGACCTGTCGCAGGTGCAGACCAGCGTGGAAGCCGCGCGCGGTGCGCTGGCGAAGCTGCAGGCCCAGCAGGCGAAGGATCGCGATGCATTGCGGCTGTTGGTGGGGGCGCCGCTGGATCCGGCCCTGCTGCCGACAACGCAGGTGCTGGAAGGCAGCGTCGCGCTGGCACCGCTGCCCGCCAACCTGCCCTCCAGCGTGTTGCTGCAGCGCCCGGACGTGCTGTCCGCTGAGCATGCGTTGCAGGCAGCCAACGCCGATATCGGTGCCGCGCGCGCTGCATTCTTCCCGACGCTGACGTTGACTGCCAACTACGGGCACAGCTCCACCGCGTTGTCGACGCTGTTCTCGGCCGGCACCCGTGGCTGGTCGTTCGTGCCCAGCATCACCGCGCCGATCTTCCATGCCGGTGCACTGAAAGCCTCGCTGGATGCCTCGAAGATCGGCAAGGACATCGGCATCGCGCAGTACGAGAAGGCGATCCAGCAGGCCTTCAGTGAGGTGGCCGATGCGCTGGCCACGCGCGATCACCTGACCGCGCAGCTGGACGCGCAACGCGCGTTGGTGGCTGACAGCCAGCGCAGCTACACCTTGGCCGAGGCGCGCTACCGCACTGGACTGGATGGCTACCTGCAGTCGTTGGATGCGCAGCGCAGCCTGTATGCCGCGCAGCAGGACCTGATCGCCCTGCAGCAGCAGGAGGCGGGCAACCGGGTGACGTTGTTCAAGGTGTTGGGTGGTGGCGCGGACGCGCGGTAACGGGCCCGCCAATGTGGGTGTGCCTTCCGCTCCGGTAGGTGCCGACCTTGGTCGGCACAAATGCATGCAGCATCGCGATCTGATGATTCGTGCCGACCAAGGTCGGCACCCACCAGGGCAGACTCATGTGCCGACCCAGGTCGGCCCCCACCAGAAGCAGGTGCGACCGCTTATGCCACGCGGCCGCGGCGCGCCCGCTCCAGATGCACCAGCAGCAGCGAGATCGCTGCCGGGGTCATGCCCGGGATGCGCTGCGCCTGGCCGATGGTCTGCGGGCGCACGCGCTCCAGCTTCTGCAGCGCTTCGGCCGACAGCCCGCGTACCGTCGCATAATCGAAGGCTTCAGCGATCGGCGTGGCTTCGTGCCGCTGCTGCCGCTCGATCTCCTCGCGCTGGCGATCCAGGTAGCCGGCGTACTTCACGCCGATCTCCACCTGCTCGGCCACCTTGGCGTCGGCCACGGCCGGGCCCAACGACGGCACCTGCATCAGCTGCGCGTAATCCAGCTCGGGGCGCTTGATCAGGTCCAGCACATTGGTTTCGCGGCTGACCGCCACGCCCAGCGTGTCCTGTACCTCGCGGCCCAGTGCATTGGCCGGGGTCGCCCACAGTGCGCCCAGGCGCGCGCGCTCGGCGGCGACGGCGGCCTGCTTGGTTTCGAACGCGCTCCAGCGATGGTCATCCACCAGGCCCATTTCGCGGCCGGCGGGGGTCAGGCGCTGGTCGGCATTGTCCTCGCGCAGCTGCAGGCGGTATTCGGCGCGGCTGGTGAACATGCGGTAGGGCTCGTTGGTGCCGTGGGTGATCAGGTCATCCACCAGCACGCCCAGGTACGCCTCGTCGCGGCGCGGGCACCAGCCATCCAGTCCACATACCTGGCGTGCGGCGTTGAGGCCGGCCAGCAGGCCCTGCGCGGCCGCTTCTTCATAGCCGGTGGTGCCGTTGATCTGGCCGGCGAAGAACAGGCCGTTGACCAGCTTGGTCTCCAGCGAGGCCTTCAGCCCGCGCGGATCGAAGAAGTCGTACTCGATCGCGTAGCCGGGGCGGGTGATGTGTGCGTTTTCGAAACCACGGATGCTGCGCACCATCTCCAGCTGCACGTCGAACGGCAGCGAGGTGGAGATGCCGTTGGGATAGATCTCGATGATGCCCAGGCCTTCGGGTTCGACGAAGATCTGGTGGCTGGCCTTCTCGGCGAAGCGCACTACCTTGTCCTCGATGGACGGGCAGTAGCGCGGGCCGATGCCTTCGATCTGGCCGCTGTACAGCGGCGAGCGATGCAGCGCGTCGCGGATGATCTGGTGGGTCTGTTCGGTGGTGTGGGTGATCCAGCAGCTGACCTGCTGCGGATGCTCGTCCACCGAGCCGAGGAAGGACATCACCGGGCGCGGGGAATCACCGGGCTGTTCGTCCATCACGCTGTAGTCCAGCGAGCGGCCATCGATGCGCGGCGGCGTGCCGGTCTTCAGGCGGTCCACCTGGAACGGGCGCTCGCGCAGGCGCGCGGCCAGCGTGGTGGCCGGCGGGTCGCCCATGCGGCCGGCGGCGTACTGGGTGGGGCCCACATGGATCTTGCCGGCGAGGAAGGTACCGGCCGTCAGCACCACGGCCCCGGCGTCGAAACGCAGGCCGGTCTGGGTGATGACGCCGCGCACGGCGTCGCCTTCGATGACCAGATCGTCCACTGCGGCTTGGAACACGGTCAGGTTGGCCTGGCCTTCGACGATGGCGCGTATCGCCATGCGGTACAGGTTGCGATCGGCCTGGCAACGGGTGGCACGCACGGCCGGGCCCTTGGAGGCGTTCAACGTGCGCCACTGGATGCCGGCGCGGTCGGCGGCATGCGCCATCGCACCGCCCAGGGCGTCGATCTCCTTGACCAGGTGGCCCTTGCCGATGCCGCCGATGGCCGGGTTGCAGCTCATCGCGCCCACCGTTTCGATGTTGTGGGTCAGCAGCAGGGTGCGCACGCCGGTGCGGGCCGCGGCCAGCGCGGCTTCGGTGCCAGCGTGGCCACCGCCGATGACGATGACGTCGTAACGATGGAAGGACGGATTCATGGGGGCTGTTCAGCTGGGGGCGGGCGCGGCCGGGGGGCGGCGCCGGGGTGGCGATTTTAGCGCCATTCGGGGCCGGGACGTCGGTACCGGCCGGCCGGCGCCGAAATCAGCCCTAAAGTTGGCAGGATTTTTGCAGATAACCCAATAGCACCCACCGTGGCTGGCGCCGTAGGCGCCCGTGACCGGAATTGGAACAGGGGCCGGTACAGGCGCACGGTGGGGGAGCAGAGGGCCGGCAGTCGGGGGACTGTCCGGCCCTGTTTTTTGGGGTGCCGGGAAAGGCCCGGTCCACGCATGGCGTGGATCCACCGACGCTGGGGCTCTCGCCGGTTGGCGGCCCGGCAAAACAAACGGCCCCGCATTGCGGGGCCGTCTGCCTTCAGAGGTGCCGACATCCGACAGGGCCGGAACAGGGGGGATCCAGATGTTCCTGTCGGATATCGACGTAGAGCTTTTTGCGGCGGCCCGTGTCGTTTTTGTCACTTTGTGACGCGGGCCGTCACTGTCCGCGTAGATTGCGGGTTGGACCGTGTGAAATGCAAGACGGTTCAGCGCTCAACTGTGCGCTGCGTCGCACGATCCATGTTGCGCCAGGGGGAACCGTTCATCCTCGGCGCACTCGGTGCCGGGGACGGGCGGGCCTGCGGCGCGGGCGACGGCGGCTGCATGTTCGATTGCGGCGGGCGGCGCATCGAATCCATGTTCCGCCACGGGGAACCGCCGTTGTACGACGGCCGCGGCGGCGGCGGCGGACGATTCTCGCCGCCGTTGCCGGGCGGACGCGGCGGCGGGCGGTGGTTGTGCGGCGGGCGGTAGATCGGGCGCGAGTAGTACGGGTTGCCATAGCCGCCGTAATAGCCGCCATAGCCACCGTAGTACGGGTAGCCGTAGTTGTAGGGATAGCCGGCCGGGTAGCGGTACTCCACCGACGGCGCGCCGTGGTAGTAGCCGCCACCGCGGCCACCGCCTACATAGTCGTAGGTGGTGCAGCCAGTCAGGCCCAACAACAGGCCACCGGCAAGCAACAGGCGCATTTTCATGGTGGGTCCCCCCAGAGGACGGATGTGCAGCCAGCTTCGTGCGCGGGCATTGAATCGGCCCTTAATTCGGCTGGCCAGGATGAATGGCGGCGTAGGCCTGCATGCTGGCATGACCTGTGCCCCGGTCGCCAGCGCGGGGGCATACGTTAATCTTGCGTCATGAGCGATTCACTGTTGCCCCGCGCCGATGATGTCCTGCTTGCTGCTGCGAGGATTGCCCCGCATGCCAGCGTGACCCCGGTGCTGCGCTCGCGCACCCTCGATGCAATGACCGGTGCGCAGTTGGCCTTCAAGGCCGAGCACCTGCAGCGTGGTGGCGCATTCAAGTTCCGTGGTGCCTGCAATGCGGTGTGGTCGCTGGATGCCGACCGCGCCAGTGCTGGTGTGGTGACCCATTCCTCCGGCAACCACGGCGCCGCGCTGGCCCTGGCCGCACGCACCCGGGGCATCCCCTGCCATGTGGTGGTGCCGGAGGGGGCGGTGGCCGCCAAGCTGGCCAACATCGCCCGCCACGGCGCCACGCTCTGGCGCTGCCCGCCGACCATCGCCGACCGCGAGGCCACCTGCGCCAAGGTGCAGGCCGATACCGGCGCAACCCTGGTGCATCCCTATACGAACCCGGCGGTGATGGCCGGGCAGGGCACCGCGGCCCTGGAACTGCTGCACAGCGACGGCCCGTTCGACGCGCTGGTGGTGCCGGTGGGCGGCGGTGGCCTGGCCAGCGGTACCGCGCTGGCCCTGCAGCACGCCAGTCCGCAGACCCGGCTGATCCTGGCCGAGCCGGCCGGCGCCGATGACACCGCGCGCTCGCTGGCCATCGGCGAGCGCCAGGGCGCGTTCACCCCGGACACCATCTGCGATGGCCTGCGTACCCTGATTGGCGCGCCCAATTTCGAGTTGCTGCGCGCCGCCGGTGCCGAGGTGATCGTGGTCGATGACGCCGCGACGCTGGCGGCGATGCGCCTGCTGTGGGACGTGCTCAAGCAGGTGGTGGAGCCCTCTTCGGCCACCGTGCTGGCTGCGGTGCTGGCGCAGCCGCAGCGCTTCGCCGGCCTGCGCGTGGGCCTGGTGTTGTCCGGCGGCAACGTCGACCTGCCAGCGCTGCGCTGGGGGGCGGCGTGAGCCGCGGGCGGCACCGCGAACGCACCGGCCTGCTGGGCTGGTTGTGGCGGCTGTTCGTGCTGCTGGTGATCTGGCTGCTGGGCGTGACCGCCTGGATCGTCTGGGTGGGTGAACGCGACCAGGCCGCCAAGGCCGACGCCATCATCGTGCTGGGTGCGGCCGCCTATGACGCCAAGCCGTCACCGGTGTTCGAAGAACGCATCCGCCACGGGCTGGATCTGTATGAAGCACGCTATGCGCCGCTGCTGATCTTCACCGGTGGCTATGGCGGCACCGGTGCGCGCTTCTCCGAGTCGCAGGTGGCGCGGCGTTACGCGCTGAAGCATGGCGTGCCGGACGATGCGATCCTGATCGAAACCGCTTCGCGCAATACCGTGCAGAACCTGGTTGAAGCCAAGCGGCTGATGGACCAGCGCGGCCTGCACCGGGTGATCGTCGTCAGCGATCCGCTGCACATGGCGCGCGCGCTGCGCCTGAGCAAGGCGCTCGGCATCGATGCGCTGGCCTCGTCCACGCCCAGCACGCGCTTCCGCAGCTTCCACACCAGTTGGCGCTTCCTGGTGCAGGAAATCTATTTCTTCCACCGCGACCTGGTGCGCCCGCCGTTGAGTTCGCCGGCCAATACCTGAGGGCGGAAGCCTGCGTTGCGCACGGCCTCGCATTTGGTAGTGCCGGCCGCTGGCCGGCAGATGCCCACCAGGGAATCGTGAGGTTGCCGGCCAGCGGCCGGCACTACCAGACGATCAGGTCTGCTTGCGGCGGATCGGAATCGCCGACACCGCTCGGAATTGGCAGGTGCCAACCTTGGTTGGCACCATCTGTCAGATCGCGATGTCGCCGGCACTGTGCCGACCAAGGTCGGCACCCACCAGAGCGATTCGC
>NZ_JCAFRP010000019.1:0-66482 GCF_059368315.1 Stenotrophomonas sp. YJH_SMC_119
ATCCGGTACGAGCCAAGGCTGCGCGCGTTTTACGCTGGCCTGAAGGCCAAGGGCAAAGCGAGCAAGGTGGCGCTCGTGGCGGTCATGCGCAAAATGCTGGTGATCCTCAACGCCCGTAAGCGAGACGCCGAGGTGGCCCTCAGCTGCCCCTGACAAGACAGTTGCTACTGCCGAGCGGCTTCTACTGCCCGGCCTGCTTTGGTGGGTGCCGACCTTGGTCGGCACTGAGGCTGGCCCAGCCTTCCACGCATGGCGTGGATCTACTGCCGAGCGGCTTCTACTGCCCGGCCTGCTTTGGTGGGTGCCGACCGTTGGTCGGCACTGAGGCTGGCCCAGCCATCCACGCATGGCGTGGATCTACTGCCGAGCGGCTTCTACTGCCCGGCCTGCTTTGGTGGGTGCCGACCGTTGGTCGGCACTGAGGCTGGCCCAGCCATCCACGCATGGCGCGGATCTACTGCCGAGCCTGCCGCCGGGTGCTCTCCTGCACCCGGCGGCGCCGTGTCGGTGGTCCTCACCGCTGATGGCCGCTCCCTGCCTTCGGTGCCGTCCTGGCTGGGGCCGCTGCCGTTCCGTGGCGGCTGGCCCGATGCTGTTCGTTCTTTCGGCCCGGTCGCATCCACGCATGGCGTGGATCTACTGCCGACCTTGGTGGGCAGCAACGTGTGCCGACCAAGGACGGCACCTACCGGCGCTGCGTGCCCTCGTCGCGACTTGCCTGCGGGAACTGGAAGGCACTGTTGGCGTCATAGCCGCTGTTGGCAGTGTTGCCACGCGCCGGCGGATTGATGGCGCTGGTGCCACTGCCGAAGCCGAGGATCTGCACGCTGATCACCGACGGCTGGTTGCGCCGTGCCTCGTCCTGGCTCTTGCGCATCACATCCTGTGCCGCCTGGCTGGCGCTGTTGGCTGCCGCACTGGCCGAGGCCAGCGCATTGACGTTCACCGATGCCAGCACCGGCAGGCCCTTGCTCTCGCCCTGTACCTGGATGTTGGCGGCATTGAGCACCTGCAGCGCCGCCAGGTTGATGTTGCCCGAGACGCGGATACCGGCCTCGCCCGCGTCGATGGTGCCAAGCGGTGCGATCAGGTCGACGTCGCCCGGTCGTACTTCGGCGATGGGGTTCAAGGTCGCGATGCCGGCGCCACTGGCGGGAGCCTGCGGCGACAGGATCACATTGCCCCAGCCGTCATAGACGCGACGCGGTGGCGTGTACAGCAGCGTCGTCTGCGAACCGCGACCGGCATTG
This sequence comes from Stenotrophomonas sp. YJH_SMC_119, assembly GCF_059368315.1. Taxonomy (NCBI): domain Bacteria; kingdom Pseudomonadati; phylum Pseudomonadota; class Gammaproteobacteria; order Lysobacterales; family Lysobacteraceae; genus Stenotrophomonas; species Stenotrophomonas sp. YJH_SMC_119. Next base: position 1,251 of record NZ_JCAFRP010000019.1, read on the forward strand.
ATGTCACCCTGCTCCGACCACGCCAGGATGTCGCCGCCGAACGTGGTCATCACCCGCGACAGGCCCAGCAGCACGCTGTCCTGGCTGAACAGGCGGATATCGCCCTGCCCCTGGGTGACAAGGCCGGCGCTGGCAGGTGGCACCACGCCCTGCACACCGATCACGATCTGCCCACCCGGTGCCATCAGCTCGATGTTGCCGCCCGCCTCGGTACGCACGCCGGAGCCACCGTACATCACGATGTCGCCGGTACGGTCGATCGTCGCACCGGCCGCATTCCTGTCCGGCATCAGCGTGGCGATGGCTTCGCGCCCACGCAGGTAGGAGCCGAAGCGGGGCCCTTCTACATCGGTATATTCCCTTCCACCTTCGCGCAGCTCGGCGTAATAGACCTGGCGCAGGAAGATGCGCTGCTGTTCCTGCGGCAGCGCATCGAACGCGGCCAGCGCCCCGTCGCCGTCGGCAGCCACGCCGAAGCGCTGCTGCAGCCACTGCTTCAGCTCCTGGTTGTAGACCTTGACTGCCTTGCCCGGCTGCGATGCAAGCGATTGCGCGGGATCGGCAAGGTTGACTGGGTCCAGATAACGGGCACGCAGGGCCGCGAAGTCGATCTGCTGGTTGCCGGCCGTCAGCGCGATGCTGGCGCCGGGACGGGTGTCGCCCTGCACGATGCCACCGAGGCTGACGATGCTGCCCGCATCCTCCTGGCGCAGCTGGCGGCCGGCACTGATCTCGGTGTTGCCGGGGCCAGCGATGGTCGCGTTCAGATGCACGATGTCGCGGCCTGCCGCCGCCACCGTGATGTCGGTGGGCGCGGTGTTCAACGCGGTCATCGACACCCCGAGGATGTCCCGGCCTGCCCGCAGTTGCACGGCGCCGGCGGCTTCGAACCAGTTCAACTGCGTGCGCTGCCCCGCGTTGGGATTCAGCGTGCGCCGGGCGCCGGTGGCCAGGCCGATAATGTCCCCCTGCACCGCGTAGAAACGGCTCGGCGCCAGGGCCGCAGACACGGAGGACAGCGGAGTATTCGGACCGAACGCAAACAGCGGAAGCGACGCGTCCGGCGATGCAATGTTGCCGTCGACCGAAAGGTTGTGCCGCGTGCGGGTCACATTGCCTGCGGAATCACCCTGCTCGGCCATGAATGCCGGGTCGAAGGGTCCCGGCAGGCGCGCGTCACTGGCCGAGCGCGCGATCTGGGTCGCGCCAGGCTGGGCGAAGATGCCGCCACCGGCCAGGACGTCCAGCCGTCCTGTCGCCGAGGGTGCCAGCAGGATCACATCCTGCGTCCCCGGCGTGGTGCTGATCCGGTCCAGCTTGATGTCACCCTGCGCAGCAATCGCGCTGAAGCGCGAAGGATAGAGCCAGTAATTCAGCAGATCATCACCGCCACGCACAACAAGCTGGACCTGCTCGCGCCACAGATTGCTGCCCGTCACGTTTTCCGGCCCGGCGAGGCCTGGCGCGAGGTCACCACCGGCACTGAACAGATCCACGGCCGTGTTGGCGGTCCACAGGGAGAACCACGTACTGCCTGCAGCGCGCGCGCCATCATCCAGCAGCACCGCGCTGTAGTTGGCCAGCGGAACCCGGCCGGCATCGGCGACGCCGCCGAGCACCACATCGCCCCGCGCCTGCAGCTGCGCGACCGCATCGCCCAGCACCAGCACCGGCCCGCCCATCGGGCGAGCGGCGTCGGCGGCGAACAGATCGGCCGCACGCAGCTGGCCCAGCGTCGCGTAGCTTTCCAGGGTGACGCCCATTGCACCGATGCGTCCCGCATCCAGCTGCAGGCTGCCACGCAGATTGCTGAAGGTACCGTTGAGATCGAGATTCTGTCCCGCCCTGGAGGCATTGAGGCTGGAGAACGTCGCCCGCAGATTCGGATTCAGTGCGCCACCGATACGCAGTTGCAGGTCGCCGCCGCCGGTCAGGTGCAGCTGGCCATCGCTGACCCGGCCGGTCGATCCCACCGCCGCGATGATCGCACCCGAGCGCGGTGCGATCGTCGAGTCCAGCGCGTCACCTATCGCATCGCGCACGCCGGCGTCACGCCCGGCCTCCAGCGTCAAGTTGCCGCCGCCCAATGTACCGAAGCCGGTGAAGCCGACCATCCGCGGAGAGGCGCCAGCAGCAGCGGACACGTTGGTGTAGGCGCCAAAGTTCACCCACCAGCTGGTCGGCACCGGCTCCACACCGGTGGTGCTGCCGGTTCCCTGCCGCCACAGCCAATTGCCGACCGCGGCACTGGAGTACAGCGCCCAGTCGCGCTCGCTGGTGCCCGACTCTGCGCGCCCGGTCCAGACGTCACCGACGATATCTCGCCCGGCTTCGACGCGCAGGTTGCCGCCATGATCGGGATACCAGGCCTGGTAGCCGGCCAACGCGGCATCATAGCTGCCCGGCACCAGGTTCGGACCCAGCAGTGCGGTGTTCCTGGGGGCTGCTGCACGGGGCGAATTGAAGGCAGCGTCGCGGCCCTCGCCCAGCGTGGTGGGAGCGCCCGCCGTGTACACACCGAAGCCGGACTTCATCACGACATCACCGGCAGCGAGCAGTTCGAGGTCCCCCTTGCCGGTGCGCAGCACGCTCCACGCCGGCGTGCCTGCGCGCTTGCCGTAAGTGGTCACTTCGGTCTGCGTGCCGCCGCCGGCGCAGTAGGTGGGCGCCGTGCTGCAGAACTCGTCTTCGGTCATGCCAAACATCGCGGCGAAGTCCTTCGCAGGGGTGCCTACGTAGGACTCGTCGCCCCAGTAATCCAGCGAGCCCTGCGCGGCCACCTGGCGGGGGGCCGGGCCGCAGTAGTCGGCCGACATCGCGCAGAACTCGTCTTCGGTGAAGCCGAACATGTCGGCCAACTCCGCAATCGGACGGCCTGCATAGGAGGTGTCGCCGATCCAGTCCAGCGATGCCCGCTCAGTCAACGCACGATCACCCACCCAGATGATTTCGGTCTTGACCGTACCGATCGAGCCCTGGTGGGTGTCGGCCAGCACCACGCTGCCTTCACTGCCCCAGCGCCGGCTGCGTGGGTCGGCTGCCCCGGCATCGGCACCGGCAACCACGGTCAGGTCCCAGGAGGTGGTGCCCTCGGCCAGCATCGGCGCCAGCGCCCAGTTGCGCCCCTGGTTGCCGCCGGCATCGGCCGGCCGCAGATTCACCGGCCCGTTGCCGGGCAACTCCACCTTGGTCAACGATGGGATGTACGCGCCCACCTTGAGCTCGACTTCCCGTGCCAGGCGCAACGCAACCGGCAGCGTCGCGCCGGCGGGCCATTCCTGTGCCGCCATCTGTACCGCACTGCGCAGGCGGAAGCCGGCCCCCAGGCGCGCACCGGCCGCCAACACCAGCGGCTCCTGCAGCACGGTGCCCGCCGCCAGCGTCTGCCCGGAGTCGGTGGTCACCGCCGCACCCAGCACCGTGCCCGCTGGCAGGCGCAGGTTCTGCGAGATCACCATCGGCGCGGGCAGCACGGTACCGACCGGAAGCGTTACCGATTCGACCGGCACGTCATAGTTCAGGCGGGTGCCGGCCTGGAACTCGGTGCCGGGCTGCAGCTTCACTCCGTCCACCGGCACCACCAGGCCGCCGCCAAAGGGGGTTTGCCCCGCGCTGCCATTGCGACCCTCATACAGCTGCCAGCCACCCTCATCCGGCGTGGACGGCGGCGGTGCGAACCCATCGTTGATGCTGCCGTAGACGTTGATGTTGCCTTCGGCCCGCAGCACCAGCGAGGCCGATTCGCCGAAGCCACGCCGCGATGGATCGGCGCGGTTGGCTTCGGGCCCGTAGCGGTAGCCGGACAGATCGATGTCGCCGGCAATGGTCAGGTCGCCGTCCGGGTTGGCATCGCTGCGCCGCGCCAGCACCTGCACGCCGGGACGAAGGCGGACATCGCCCAGCGCCCGCGTGCGCTGCTGCAGATCCGCGTTGTCCAGCGCAGCATCGATCCAGGCCACGCTGTGCGGATCGACCACCTGGTCCAACCACTGCTGGGTGACCAGCTGCGCGCGGTTGCCGCGCACGTCAGCGGTGGCTGCCAGGGGCGCATCGTCGTAGCGGCGAACACCATTGAGCTGGATGTCGGCCGCGCCATCGATGCGCAGGCCGGTGGCCGCGGCAATCGCCGCGTCGTTGCTGCCCAGCCGCGGCACATCGATCTTCAGCGTGCCGCGCGGGGTGCCATCGTTCTGGCCAGGACGTCCACCGACGGTAACATCGCTGCCCGCACGCAGGTCCAGCTGCGCCGCGCTGCCCAGGCCGACGGCACCTTCGGCGCTGCCCAGCGTGATGGTGGCCCGGTTTGGACTGTCGATGATCTTGCCATGGCTGTCCACGCGCAGGCCGGTACCGTGCGCGTCCAGCGTGCCGTCCACCTGCAACTGATCGCGGGCGTACAGGCGGATGCTGCCGACCTGCTCGCCGCTGGCATCGATGCGGCCGGCCACGGTCAGGCTGCCCGCATCGACGCTGATATCGACCCGGCGCGCCTTCACTTCGTCGCCGATCCGCAGATCACCCTCACCGATCTGGAAGCTGCGACCGCCGACGACGCCGCCGGCGGTCAATCGCTGGTTGAGGCCGGCGAAGTCCTGCAGCTGGCGTGCCCGCACCACCAGTTCGCCACCGTCGTAGGGCACCAGCGTGCCACCGGCATCGTAGCGACCAGTGGCGGCACCCTGCAGAACACCGGCCAGATCGGCTCGGCCGGCCATTGCGGTGACCGTCAGGCGTCCGCCTCGGTTGTTGCGGGCGGAAACATCGATGCGGGAGGCCGCATCGGCGCGGATGTCACCCGTGTCGCTGGACAGCAGGACATCGCCGCCCCAGCTGAACTTGTCCACGTCGTACAGCGAGACCTTGCGTCCGGCCAGATCCAACGCGGCCCGGCTGCCAAGCGTGATGCCCTGGCGTGCGTTCGCCGACAGCCGTCCGGACGCCAGCGCGACCGTGCTGTCCAGCGTGATCCGGTTGGCGTCGATGCTCAGCTCACTGCCCAGTGCATCGCCACCCGCCTTGCCGGTGCCCCCCTGCAGGCGGAAGTCGCCGCCGGTGCGCACGCGCAGCCGCGCGGCGGGATCGGCCGTCAACAGCGGTGTATCGATACCCAGGCTGCCTCCGCTGTACTGCCAGCCCTTGTCGGCCAGATAGTCGCCGCGCTGCTGGAACACGTCCAGCGTGCCCTGCGCGGAGAACGACAGCTGCTCCGAAGCACTCAGGTTCAGCGCACTGAATCCGAGCACCTGCCGGTTCGCAGGTACTTCAGAACTGGGACGGCTGAATGGCGCCCGCCCCAGCTGCAGCTGGCGGGTAAAGATGTCCAGCTGCCCGGCGCCGAGCCGGTCCACCATCGGATCGGCCGGCGGCACCGACGCGTCACTGCCCGGCGCTTGACTCGCCGCCAATGAGCCGTCCCAGACCAGCGTGTCCACCAGGATGCGCGCCCGGTCAGTCGCAGCACCGTAGCCGCGGATGGCCTGCGCACCAAGCACGAGCGTCTGCAGGCCACTGCGGCCGGTGGCACTGTCGCGCGCGTCCAGGTCGACGCTGCCGAACACGTTGACAGAGTCCCGCGCGACCAGGCTCAGCGTGTCCAGCGCCGGCGCGCCAGTGGCATCATTGCCGCGCAGCAGTTGCTGCAGCACGGACTGGTTCATGGTCATGCCACTGGGCAGCGCCCCTGCCGCAGCGGCCAGGGCGATCGCTTCGGCACTGCCGAGGTTCAGCGCCGCCATGCTCAGGCCGAGCTGACGGGTGCCATAGCTGGCCGAGTCGCGCATCTGCAGCGCGCCATCGGTCGCTACCGCGATGCTGCCATCGGAAACCAGCCGGGTCTGGCCGTCGCACGCCGTCTGGCACCCCCCGATGTCGATCGCCACTGGACCGGCCTCCACCCCGGTGGTGCCGGTGATCAGGTTCAGGCGCTGGTTGGACACCGCCAGCAGGCCGCCGGAGACCTGGTAAGGCAGGGTCGCGCTGGCATTCGCGTTGGCGGATGCGAACGACAGTGTATCGAGGGTCGCACCGGCCTCGACCAGCACGCCGCTGCCACCGGAGGCCGCTGCCACCAGCACTTCCGGTGCGTTCAAGGTGACGCCGGAACGGATCGCCACGCTGCGCGCCTGGCCGGTCACCGCCACCTGCGAGGCCTCCTGGTTGAACTGCCCGCCGATCATCATCCGCGCCGGCAGGAAGGCATTGAGCGCGTCGTCGCTGAAGGTGGCACCGCGATCACGCGCCTGCGATTGCGCACCGCCGTCGACGATCTCCAGTGAACCGACCGCCGGGCTGGCCAACGTGGCTGTCAGCGTGCCGCCTCGCCCGTTGTCGGTGGCGGCGCCGAACCGCGCGGTGCCGGCGAAGCGGATGGCAGGCGTGTCTGCACGACCTGCGCCTTCGCCCAACGCAAGGGTCAACCCGAGCGCATCGATGGTCTGCCAGCCACGCGACTCGCCGCGGCGGTCGGCCACCGATTGCGCGAAGCTGTTGTAGGAGGTTTCGTTGTAGCCCGAGTGCCGGCGTACTACTGCGGCGGGGGTCAGCAGGATGTCGGTGAGCAACGGCGAGATTGCCGTGCCCAGCGCCGTGCGCTGCTGCCCGGACACACGCCAGGTGCCGGTACCGGTCGCGATGGGTTGCGCGATGCCCGAGGTGCCGGTGGCGCCCAGCTCAACCCGGAATGCACCGGGCTGCAGCGCATAGCTTGCCGGCATCAGCGTGTAGGTGCCTGCTGCCAGGCCGGGCACGCCCGCCGGCACGGTGATCTGCTGGCCCACGGCCGGTGCGGCGAATCCTTCCTCGCCGCTGGGGGCAAATGTCCCGGCGCGTCCCGGCACGATCGCATACACCGGGTTGCCCGACGCACTGAATCCATAGCGCGGATTGGCGTCGGCCAACGCCGTTCGCAGCACGTCGACAGAGCCACCGCGTCCTGACACAAAGGCGGCACCGGTCAACTCACCACCGCCGGACATGTCCAGCAGGGCCCCCGGCGCCACCTCGATCTCATTCGCCTTCAGGGTCACCCCCATCGAGGAGATGCCGGCCGGCGTCAGCGAACCCAGGCTGCGCGTACCGACCCGCCAGTCGACACCATCGACGGTGCCACCATAGGGCAGCGACAAGCCGGCGCCACTGGTCGAGGTGACGCTGCCTGGCAGCAGTTCCACCCGGCTGCCGACGGTTCCGTTCTGGATAAGGCCACCCAGCTGCAGCGTGCCCATCGGCGCCTGTACGTTGCCGCCCTGCTGCACCGTGGCGGCCACCAGGCGAAGCGTACCCAGCGCCGATTCCGGCGCCGGCTTCGTGTCCGCACCGGTGCCGTGGATGCGCAGCACGGCATCCGGATCGGTCCAGTAATCAGCGGTCTGCACGGTCTGCGCCGACGCGCCGGCCACCAGCGTGCCGATCGCGCCTGTGGTGGGGTACAGGCGCGCAGCGGTCACGTCCATCGAACCAGCCGTCATCAACGCGCTGGTGTTGCCACTGCTGGCAATGCCGTTGGTCAGGCGCACGTCACTGCGGCTTTCCAGCGCCACATGCTTGAAACCCGGCAGCCAGGTGACGTCGCGGATGTCGATCAGCTCGGCCTGCACCGCCAGCGCGTGATCTTCCGGCCCGGACGAAGCGACCGCGGCGGTGCCCTGCAGGTTCTCGCCCGGCATCTGGCGCCAGCGTGCCTGCGCCAGGCGAACGTAGGGCGCACTCAGTCGCAGCCCAGACGATAGCCCGGCATCCACGGCCATGCCCAGGCTCGAAGTGCCCTGGCCGTGGATGCGCAGGCTCTGGGCCAGGCGCAGGTCGACGTCGCCGACCGCGCGGATGTCACCGAACACGGACAGGTTGTCGAAACCGCCGGCCTGCAGCTGCTCGACCGACAACGCGGCGTGGCCATATTCCAATGTGGCCGGCAGTGGCTGCGCCGGTGCGCTGTGCTGGCTGAGGCTGATCGCACGCGCTCGCAGTACCTCGTCGCTGGCGCCACGTGCATGGATGCTCCCGCCAAAGGCCAGGCCAAGCGTGCCCCCGCGTGCGCCGGCACCACCGGCGGCCGCGTCCATCCCGCCGTCCAGGTACAGCGCGTTGGCCGAACGCAGCACGATCTGCCCGCCGTCGCTGTCCACGCGCACGCGGCCCTGGCCATCGATGTCCAGTTCGGCCGACGCGCCCCGCGCCTGCAGGCGCGCACCGCGTTCGACCACCACGAAGGCTTCCGGTGGTCGGTTGTCGACGAATGCGGTGGTCTCCCAGTCCAGCGCCCCGCCAATCTCGATGCGCCCACCTGCGCGCACCTGCCCGCGCAGGCGGCCGCTGGAATCGGGCAGCGACATCGCGTCTGCATCGGCATCCAGCAGCGCGCCTTCGGCGAAACGCCAGGTGCGTTCGGTGCGCTGCCCGGCGTACAGCGCGTTCTCCGGGCGCACATCGTCGATCAGGATGCGGCCGCCCTTCGCGCGCAGCGTGCCTTCAACATCGATGTTGCCTGCACCGAGCAGCGAGATCGTCTGCCCTGGATCGACCGCCACCAGTGCATCCTTGCCAACCCGAAGGTCACCGCCCACGCTGTTGCGCTCCGAACGCAGGCTGATGCTCGCACCCGCGCGCTGGCTGACGCGCCCGCTCGACGGATCAGCGCTGTACAGTGGCGCGTCCCACGCTGCCAGTGCGGACGCCCGGTCGGTCGCCATCCGCGCGTCCTGGGTCAGGCGCAGGCCTGGCAGGGCAGCGACCAGCCGCGCGCCATCGGCCACCTCCACACCCTGGTGGCCATTGATGTCGTACTGCGCGAAGCCACTGCCGAACAGGCCGGGGTCCAGTCGCAGCGATGTGCCCGCCAGGTCCGCATCGCCCAGCCGCACCTGGCCACCGGTCCCCAGCGAGAAGGAACCACCCCCCTGTCCTCGACCACTGAACCGGCTTCCGTCGCCCAGTTGCACCCGGCCACTGCCGTCGGTCGTCACCGTACTGCTGTTCGCCTGCAGGCTGACGCTGCCGCCTTTGCCGATATGGGCCTTGCCGCGCAGGTCCAGCGCAGCACCGGCCTCGACGTCAACCGTTGAGTCGGCGCCCACGGCCACGTCATGACTATTGCCCAGGCTCAGGCGGCCGCCATCCGTCCAGGCACCGCTCGCGTCGCGCGGCGTCGCCAGTGACGCATTGCTCCATTCACCGGAGAGATCGATCCGCGTGCCGTCGGCGATGGCGGTGCGCGCGCGGCCATCATGCAGCAGCGCCGTCGGCCGGCCCTGCACATCCAGCAGGTTGCCCGCCGACAGCTGGCCGCCGGCGATGCCGATGTCGCCTGCCAGTTCCACCTCGCTGCCGGTCAGGTTGAGCTGTCCGCCTGCCTGAAGCCGAAGGCTGCCGTCGATGCGGATGCGATCAGCGGTCGCCAGGTCGATCCGTCCCCACTGCTGGGCACTCAGCTCTGCGATATCCAGCCACACGGTGCCACGCCGCACTTCGTTGACCGGGGCCAGCAGCGACCACGCGGCCTTCGTCCGAGCCTTGTCATCCAGGCGCACATCCGAGCCGAACACACCGCTGCGGCCCTGGCCGTCGTAGCGCCCCAGGTACAGCTGCGCATTGCGCGCGACCGCCGTCTGCGCCTGCGCATAACCCTCCAGCGCGGTATCCGGCCTGCGGTTCTGCTGCGCGCCCTGGAAGGTAGCCGTCTCAACCTTTCCATCCAGCACCGCGGTCGGTGCGGAGATGATCAGGCGTCCTGCATCGCGGCCGACCGTGTATCCGTTATCGACACGCTGCGCCGCGAATACAATCGGATCACGGAAGGTCTCGGTGATGCCCCAGCGCTCCTGCTTTACTTCATGGCCGCTGTACAGGCCATCGAAGAGCATCTCCGCCGGCGCGTCATCAAGGCGGTAGACCTGGCCATCGACGCCGCGCACCCAGCTCTGCCGGATCACGCCGCTCTGCACATCCAGGCTGCCACCGGCAAGGTTGATGCGTGAGCCGCCATGCGTGATCACTTCCCTGCCGCCCAGCAGGACGGTGCCTCCCTGCGCGGCCCATTCGCCGATCGAGTGCCCCTGATTGTCAAGGTAGCCGCCCACTTCCAGCAGGCCACCCGCCGCGTACCAGCGCTCACCCGCGTAGCCCCCGGTACCGGCCGGAACGTGGACCAGCCTGCGGCGGTCGACCCAGACCTCGCTGCTGGTCAGCTTGCCGCTGTCGCGGTTGTCCAGGGCATCGCGCAGTTCGTTGCCCTGCACCTTGACCTGGACATTGTTGCTTTCCATCGACACCTGTACGCCCACTGCGCCGGAAACATCCACGCGTGCCGCGTCGTCTACGTAGCTGCGGGCTGCCGCGTCGGCGATGATCTGGCCGCCCGTGGCAACCGTCAGCGAATCCGCACTGAAATGGATGTTGCCACCCGAGACGATCTCCACCCGCGACTGGTCCCGGCGATCATTGTGCTGGGACAGATTGTCGAAGGTTGCCGAGCGCGCGCCGGCGCGGATCGCGTCCTGCTCTGCCGACTCCTTGATGAGGCTGTTGCGCTGCGTATCCAGCACCGTGGCCTTGCCATCGTCCTCGACCAGCACCGCCGTGGTGGCTCCATCGGCAAGCGTGACGCTGCTGCCGGCATCACTGGTCGAAGCCAGAAGATGCACGGTGCCGCGCTGCGCCAGCGTGGTGCTGGCCACGGCCACACCGGCCTGCTCGACGTTGCGCCCGGCCAGGGTCACGTCACCCTCGCGGGCGCGTAGCAGACCGGTGTTGCGCACGCTGCCCGCCGTGCTGCCAGCGACGAAGCGCGGCGCGATTTCATTGCCGCGGGTGGTGGAGCTGGTATTGGTCGCCGTACCCACGCCGCGCCGGATCACGAAACTGTCACCGGCAGCGAGTTGCACCTGGCCCTTGCGCGCCTCGATATGGCCAGCATTCTCCACGCTGTGCCCGGCCAGCAGCACGTAGCCACCGCCGCGCGTCGCGCTGGTCGGCTCATGGGTCGCGATGCGGGCACCCTGCTCCACCATCACCTTGCCAAATGCATCGCTGAGCGCGCTGCTGCTGGCGTCGGGGCTGTACAGGCCGTTGTCACGGAACTGCGCATCGCTGATCCGTGCTGCAGCCGCCAGCAGATTGCGTACATTGACCTGGCTGTTGTTGCCGAACACCACCCCGTTGCGGTTGGCCACGAACACCGTGCCATTGGCCTTCAGCTGGCCCAGGATATGGCTGGGCCGCGCCTGCGGATCATTGACGCGGTTCAGGACTGCCCAGTCAGGGTTCTGCAGGAAGTTCAGCGTGGTGTTGCCGCCGATATTGAACGTCTCCCAGTTCAGGATCGCCTTGTCCGCGGTCTGCTCGACCGTAACCTGCACCCGCCCGTCGCTGCCCTGCGACTGGATCGCGTCGCGCGCATTGAGCCAGCCGCGGGTCAGCGGGTTCTGGTCGACGCTCAGGCCATCCTTACCCAGGCCATCAGCAACGATGAAGCCAGCCTCGCGGCGCGCCTGCCGCGCCTGTTCCTGCAGGCGCTGCTGCAGGGCAATCGCCTGCGCAGCCGTACCGAGGTTGTCGATCGACTGCTGCAGCTTCTGCCGTGCTGCATCCTGCTGCTGGGCCGGCAACTGGAACTGGATCGGCACCCCGTTGGGCATCCGGCCGCTCTGTGCCGCGCTGCCCTGGGCCGCGCCCCGCTCGGCGAACCAGCCCGGGCTGAACGCCTGCTGCGCCTGGCTGACCGGGGCCACCATGCTGCCCAAGGCGACCGCGATGGCCCACGCCATCGGATGATTGCGGCGCATCGGCGCGGCCGGATGAACAGCGGACGGGAGCGGGTGCGACATCGGAACCTCATCAACCTGGTGGGCCGCGGCTGCGGCGACGATCGGGGAGGCACGCGCAACGCATGCCCTGCCACTGATAGACGGTTCACGTGACACGAAGCCGACAGCGAAACACTGCGGCGGCCGCACCGTCGCGGAAATGGCGACGCCGGCCCAGGGGCCGGCGTCGGGTCAAGCAGGATTCAACCCGTGCTGCGGATTACAGCGGACGACCGATGCCGGCGCAGGTGCTGGGATTGTTCAGGCCGGCAGTGCTGCTGGCCAGCACGAAACGGTTGCGGATCGCATCGCGCCAGGCCTTGGTCAGCGGGATGAAGCCGTGGTCGGTGATCGACTTCTCATACGCGACGGTGTAGGTCGCCGGATAGTGGCGGGCCAGGAAGCCGCGCAGGCTGGTGGCGACGCTCGAATCCTTGTAGCACTGGCCGATCACCAGGTTGGTGTAGCCGGCGATCGGATAGCCGGCCGACGGGTTGCCGAACACCGGCACCCAGTTGGCGGGGTCCTCGGCAGCGGTACCGGTCGGCGGAGCGACGGTGTCCAGGGTCGCCTGCACACTCACCTGATCCGGCGAGAAGCCCTTGACCTTGGCGACCTTGGTCGCGTCGGTCACGCTCGGGATCACGTCCGGGCCAACGTAACCGATACGGCCTTCAGCAGCGTAGACAGCGTTGTACAGCGGGGTGCCACCGGTGGCCGGCGCGGCCACCAGGAACGCCGGCAGGTTGCCGTTGGCATCGCGCTTGTACAGGTCGGCGAAGGTCGACTTGATGGCGAACTTGCCACCCACCAGGTTCGAGGTACCAGCGTTCTCAGCCGCACAGGCCGCAGTCAGGAAGCGGCTGAACATTTCGCTGGTGCCGCTGCTTTCCGGGCGGTACACCACCTGGATCGGGCCGCTGCGGTTGGCATCGATGGTCGACCAGTCGCTGATCGCACCCGAGAACACGCCGCAGATCTGCGCCACGCTCAGGTCCACCGCCGAACCGGCCTTGTTGAACGGAATGGTGACCGACGTGGCCACCGACGGCACCTGGATCAGCGCGCCGTAGCGGTTGGCGTTGGTCGGCTGGTTGAAGTTGGTGGTGTAGGTGCTCAGCTCGGTGCTGCTCAGCACCGAATCGCTGCCGGCGAAGTGCACGGTGCCGGTGGTCGAGAACAGCAGCGAGTTGTTTTCCAGGAAGGCCTTCTTGCCGGTGCCCGAACCGGTCACGGCGTAGGTGAAGTTCGCTGGCAGGATGCTGTCGGACGAACCCTTGTAGAGGTCGGCCGGCAGCGAAGCGCCGCCGCCGGTAACGGTCTGCGCGGAGGCGGCGCCAACGGTAGCGAGCAGCGCGGTGGCAACCAGCGCGGCCAGGGTCTTGTACTTGATCATGATCTTCTCCTGAAGGGTTTACTGCGAAGGGAAACGCCAAGGGAGGAACGGTCACTACACGCCTGCTGCCGCCGAGGGCCTCCCAGCCCACTCTGCGGCGACGTGTCCATGCTGGTCCGCGCCGATGACAGGCCGCTTAAGAAACCTGTGGAAGATCGAAAAAAGGTGTGGAGGATTGTGTGGAGAATCGACCCATGCCACATTCCGACGCCGCCCGATCAACTGAGTTGAATCGACTGAATTGAATCGACTGAATTGAATCGACCTGATGGGATCGACCCGATGGGATCGACTGGGGAGAGTCGACTGTTAGTCGACTGCTTTTCGCACGCGGAAACGATCTGAATGCACTCGATCTCCGCGCTGGTCGACTAACAGTCGACTCTACCTGTGATGCGCGTTGCGCATCACTGCACCAACTGGTTCATTTCCATGATCGGCATCAGCACCGCCAACACGATCGTCAGCACTACGCCGCCCATCACCAGGATCATGGTCGGCTCCAGCAACGCAGTCAGTGCCATCGCGCGACGCTCGATCTCGCGCGAGATGGTCTGCGCGGCGCGATCCAGCAGCGGCGCCAGCGAACCGGTCTTCTCGCCACTTGCCACCAGATGCACCAGGATCGGCGGATACACCTTCTGTACCTTCAACGCAGCACCCAGCGCAGCACCTTCGCGCACGCGCGCGGACACATCGTCGGCACAGCGCGCCAGCAGCGCATTGCCCAGGGTCTGCCGCGCCGCCTCCAGTGCACGCAGCAGCGGCACGCCGGCATCCAGCAGGATCGCCAGTGTCGAGGCGAAGCGCGCACTGTTCACACCCAGCACGAATCGCCCGACCATCGGCACCCGCATGAGCATCGCGTCCCAGCGCAGGCGCAGCTCGGGCCTGCGCAGGGCCAACCGCCAGGCCACCACCAGCGCAGCGATGCCGAGCCCTGCCCACACGCCCCAGCTGCGCACGAACGCGCTGGCGCCCAGCATCATCTGCGTGAGCATCGGCAGCGTCTGCCGCGCCTGCACGAACGCGGTCACCACCTGCGGCACCACGTAGCTGAGCAGGAAGATCACGATCGCCACCGATACCAGGCTGATCGCCGCTGGGTAGATGAAGGCGGTCAGTACCTTGGCCTGCAGCGCGTTGCGCTCTTCGATGTAGTCGGCCAGGCGCTCCATCACCCGTGCCAGATCGCCGGAGTCTTCGCCTGCTCCCACCAGCGCCCGATAGATCGGCGGAAAATCGCGTGGCCGCGCTGCCAGCGCCACGGTCAAGCGCTGACCGGCACGCACGTCGGCACGTACTGCGGTGAGCGCCTGGGCCACGTGCGGGCGTTCGGCCTGCTCGATCACCGCACTCAATGCGCCTTCCAGCGGCAGGCTGGCCGCCAACAGGCTGGCCAGCTGGCGCGTAGCCCAGGCCAGCTCGCTGGCAGACAGCCGGCGAGCGCCCCAGCCACCGCCGGCACTGCGCGCGGCGCTTACCTGCACAGGGGTCAGCCCGCGCCCGCGCAGCAGCTGGCGAGCACCGCGCGGGCTGTCGGCATCCAACTGGCCCTTTTCGATGCGGCCCTGCGCGTTGGCAGCCTGGTAGTCGAACAGTGCCATGCAGGCCTCAATCGTCGCCGGTGACGCGCAGGATCTCTTCCAGCGTGGTCACCCCGCTGTCGACCCAGCGCTTGCCGTCCTGCCGCAAGGTCCGCATGCCGGCACGCCGGGCCGCCTCGCGCAGCGCAGGCTCGCCCTGCCCTTCATGGATCAGTGCGCGCACGCGGTCGTCGACCACAAACAGTTCATGGATGCCGGTTCGCCCCCGATAGCCGCTGTTGGCGCAGGCCGCGCAGCCCACCGCGCGCCATACGGTGCGACCCTCGCCGTCCACCTCGGCACGACGGCACTGCGTGCACAGCCGCCGCACCAACCGCTGCGCCAGCACGCCGCGCAGCGACGAGGCCAGCAGGAAGGGCTCCACACCCATGTCAACCAGGCGGGTCACCGCCGAGATCGCATCGTTGGTGTGCAGCGAGGCCAGCACGCCATGCCCGGTCAGCGACGACTGCACCGCAATCTGCGCGGTCTCCAGGTCGCGGATCTCACCGATCATGATGGTGTCCGGATCCTGGCGCAGGATCGCACGCAGCGCGGTGCCAAAGCTCATGCCGATGCGCGCGTTGACCTGGATCTGGCCGATGCCGGCGAAGTCGTACTCCACCGGGTCTTCCACGGTGAGGATGTTGCTGGTGCTGCTGTCGAGCTGGCCCAGTGCGGCGTACAGCGACGTGGTCTTGCCGCTGCCGGTCGGCCCGGTGACCAGCACGATGCCGTGCGGCTGACGGATCAACCCGGTGAACGTGGCCAGGGTGTCATCGGCCATGCCCAGGCGCTGCAGCTGCAGACGGCCGGCATCCTTCTCCAGCAGTCGCAGCACGGCGCGCTCGCCATGCCCTGTCGGCACCGTGGAGACACGGATGTCGAGCGGACGCCCACCCACGCGGATCGCGATGCGCCCGTCCTGCGGCAGCCGCTTCTCGGCGATGTCCAGGTGGGCCATGATCTTGATGCGCGACACCAGCGCCGCGTGCAGTGCGCGCCGCGGCTGCACCATGTCACGCAGGGTGCCGTCCACGCGGTAGCGCACCACCGAATGGGTCTCGAACGGTTCGATATGCAGATCGCTGGCGCCATCGCGTGCGGCCTGTGCCAGCAGCGCGTTGATCATGCGGATCACCGGCGCATCGTCCTGCGCATCCAGCAGATCGGTGACCTCCGGCATGTCCTGCATCAGCCGGTCCAGATCGACTTCGCTTTCGGCGGCACCCACCACGGCAGCGGCATCGCCGCCGTCACGGTACTGCTCACCCAACCGCTGTTGCCACGTCGCAGCATCCAGCGCCTGGAACGGCAGCGGGCCATGCCGGCGCCGCAGCTCGGCCACGGCCCACGCTGCGGTGTCGGCGGTGCCCAGCAACACGGGCTCGCCGCCAACTTCGGACAGCATCACGCCATGGCTGCGCACCCAGGCGTACGGCAGCTGCGCGGAAGCGCTCACGGCCCGATCACCAGTTCCGGCGTGTAGCCCAGCCCGCGCAGCTGCTGCAGCGCAGGGTCCAGCGTCGCCGGATCGCGCGGCAATCGCACGCGCAGGCGTTGCCCGCTCTCGCCGGGCGTCGCTTCGGCATAGGCCTGCAGGCCCAGTGCACGCACCTGCGCCACGCCCTGGCTGGCACGCGCCGGGTCCAGCCCCTGCGCGAACTGCACCAGCTGCGCATCGCCGTCACCGGACGGGTACAGCGCCGCCAGGCTGCTGTTCTGCAGCGGCTGGCCCTGGTCATCGCGTGCATTGCCCTGGCCGAGTACAGACAGGTCCTGCGGTGGCAGCTGCGGTGCCGACAGCGCCGGCAAGGCCCAGCTCTGTACCGGCTGCGCGCCGGCCTGCGCGTTGCGCATGTAGTCGTAGCGGTCGCGGGTCAGGCGCTGGCCGGCGGCCGGGTCACGCACCACGTGCGGGCGCAGGAACACCATCAGGTTGGTCTTGGCGCGCTTGCGCGTGTCGCTGCGGAACAAGGCGCCCAGGACCGGGATCTTTCCCAGCCCCGGCACCGCATCACGGCCATGGCTGACGCTGTCTTCCAGCAGGCCACCCAGCACCATGATCTGGCCATCGTCCAGCAGCACGCTGGTATCCAGGGCGCGCTTGTTGGTGATGATGCCGGCCGTGCTGTTCGCGCTCTGCGCGTCGATGCTGCTGACTTCCTGGTAGATGTCCAGCTTCACCGTGCCGCCCTCGGAGATCTGCGGGCGCACCCGCAGCTTCAGGCCGACGTCCTCGCGCACGATGGTCTGGAACGGGTTGTTGCTGCCACCGCCACCGTCGGTCACGTAGCGGCCACTGACGAACGGCACGGTCTGGCCGACCATGATGCTGGCCGCTTCGTTGTCCAGCGTCATCAGGTTCGGCGTGGACAGGATGTTGGCACCGCCCTTGCTCTGCAGCGCGTTGGCCAACGCCTTCATGTTGAGGATCTGGCCGACGCCGGGCAGGTTGATGGTGCCGTCGATCACACCGATCTTCAGGCCATCCTTGGGCAGCACGTCCAGGGTGGTGCGTGCGGTGGTGTTCAGCCCGCTGCCACCGGTGGCGCCGCCGAAGTGGGTGCCGCCGAAGGTGCGGCCATTGCCCAGCATCCACTGCACGCCCAGTTCGGCCGCGTCGGTCTGGTTGACCTCCACGATCAGGCTTTCCACCAGCACCTGTGCACGGCGCTGGTCGAGCTGGTCGATCACCCGGCGCAGGTTGCGGTACACCGGCTCGGGGGCGGAGATCAGCAGCGTGTTGGTGGCCACGTCCGCCTGTACCGAGATGCCGTTCTGGCTGAAGCCCGTGCTTCCCGCATCGATCGGGTCACGGCGACTCGGATCCAGGCGCTGCGATTCCAGCGCATTGCCTCCGGGCTTGGCCTGCTGCGGCTGCGACGGCTGCGCGGGGGTGGAGCGGCTGGCGTCGCCGGGCAGTGGTGTGATGCCTTCGTTGCTGCCCATCGCCGGTGCATCGCTCTGCCCGGCCACCACGCCACGCAGCACACCCGCGAGCTGGTTGGCCTGGGCATTGCGCAGGTAGACCACATGCAGGTTGCCGGATTCATCCTGGGCACGGTCCAGCTTCTCCACCAGCTGCCTAGCCAGGCGGGTGCGCCCGGGACTGCTCGACCGCAGCAGCACGCTGTTGCTGCGCGGGTCGGCCATCACCACCACCTTCTGGGTGGGCTCGGCGCCCTGCGCATCCAGCAGCGGCGCGACCATCGCCGCGACGTCAACGGCAATGCCCTGCTGCAGCTTCACCACATCGGTGTCCATGCCGGCCGGTGTATCCACGCTGGCGATCACACGCGCGATGCGCTCCAGGTTGTCGGCATAGTCGGTGATCACCAGCGTGTTGTTGCCCGGATTGGCAGTGATCGGATTGTCCGGGCTGATCATCGGCCGCAGCACCGCCACCAGCGCGGCCGCGTTCTCGTAGCGCAGCGCGAAGGTGCGCGTGGCGATCTCCCCCCCCGCACCGCCGCTGCCAACGCGGCCACCGAGCAGCTTGGCATCGGCCTGCGGCACCACCCGGCTGACGCCGCCGTTCTCGACCACGGCGAAGCCGCGCATGCGCAGTGCGCCCAGCAGCAACTGGTAGGCCTGGGTACGGCTGACCGGACCATCGGAAACCACTGTCATCTTGCCGGTCACCCGTGGATCGACCAGGAACTGGCGCCCGGTGAAGCGCGCTGCCATGCGCAGTACGCCACCGATATCGGTGTCGACCAGGTTCAACTGCACCGGCTCATCACGGGCGTCCTGCGCCAGTACCAGCGCCGGTGCGTGGGCCATGCACACGATCAGGGCCAGTGCGGTACTGCAGGCAAGGCTGCGCATCGCCCTCATGGATGGGCACCCGCGGTGGCCACCATCACGATGTTTCCGGAAATCCGTGCCGCCGGCATGTTCGCATCCCCTGTGCGTGTCAGTTGCAGCTGCTGCAGTTCGATGGCCGGATCGGCCAGCACGGGCAGCAGCCAGTTCCACAGCGCGTCGGCGGGCACTGCCTGCACCTGCAGGTGCCAACGCCCGTCGCGCGCTTCGATATGCAGGCCGGCGGCAAGGCCGGCGGTCTTGATGCCATCGCGCAGCCCGGCCAGTGTCGGGTGCTGGCTCTGCGCCAGCTGCTGGCGCTCACGGGCGCGCAGCAGCGGTGCCAGTGCGCGGGACTGCGCCTGCAGCCGCGGCAGCTCGGCCTGCCAATACGTGCGCTGCTTCAGCAGTGGCTCCAGCCACAACGACCACAGGCCCGCCACCAGCAGCGCCACCACCATCACCCACAGCATCAGCCGGTCGCGCGGTGGCAGGCGTTGCCAGCGGTGCTGCAGGCCCACCAGCCCCTCGCCCAGCCATAGGGTGCGGGTCGTCACTGCCCAGCTCCGCTCACTCGCAGGTGTCCACCGGCTTGGCGCGCCAGCTGCAGGCCCTGTGCCTGAACTGCTTGCTGCCAGTGCTCAAGCCGCTGCGGATCGTCGGCCAATGCCTGGGCATCGGCATCCAGCTCCATGTCCAGCTGCCCGGGTTGGTAATGCAGGCTGCGCACTTGCCCGGCCAGCTCCGGAACCGCCTGCAGCGTGCTGGCAACCTGACGCTGCAGCGCCGGCAACGGCGGCGCCGGCAGCGGCACGGCAAGTGCTCGCCTTGCCTGCAACACCGGGTCCACCACATCGGTGATCTCCGGGAAGCGCGCGCCGAACTGGCGCGCCATGTCCTGTTGCAGGGCCTCGCCCTCGATCCGCCAACGCGAGACCTGCAGCTGCAGGCCGAGTGCAGCCAGCAGCACTGCTGCCAGTGCCAGGCCGATCGCCAGTCGCGGTGCTTGCCGGCCTGCGCCGGGCAGCGGCAATGACCAGCCTGGCAAGGGGCCAGAGGTCTGCCGTTCATGCGTGACGGCGGTGGCCGGCAGGCTGTCCGGCCACGTCGGCGGCACACTATCGATCCACTGCACGGCCTGCACGCCGGCCTGTTGCAGGCGCACGGCCAGCGCCTGCATCACCGCACAGGCATCACGTCCGCCATACCATTGAACGAAACCCCGATCGCGCCCGCGGCGTACCAGCAGGTGCTCGCCGCTGACCTGCAGCGTGGCATGGCTTTCCTGCCAGGGCAGCAGCAGTGGCGTCGGATACAGCGCCTGCAGCTGCAGCGCACACGAGGCCAGCATCTGCTGCACCTGCGCGATGGCCTGCTGGCCAAGCCAGGCCACCGGAACCGTGCCGTCTGCCGCCTGCGCGCCGTGGGCCAGCGCCACCTCCTGCAGGTCATCCAGCAGCATCGCCTCCACCTCACCCTGCAGCGCCGACTGCAGGCGGCGCCCGGACAATGGCGGCAGCTGCAGTTCCAGCAGGATCAGGTCGTTCGGATCGAGGCAGGCATGCACCGCGGCCTGCGGATGCCGCAGGCCCAGCGCCGCCAGCGTGTCGCGACCGTGAGCAAGTACATCGCCCTTGTGCAGTTGCGCCCAGTCCACCGCGCTGTCGGCGCGCAGGCGCTCCAGCGCCGGCAGGCGCACCCGAAGCTGCACGTTCATGCGCCGATCCTCGTCCACACCCGTTGCACACGCACCCCATCGTCGCGGTATTCGCGCCACAACAGCGCGCGAAAATTGACCGCACTGCCGTCAGCCTGCACCTGGCCGACGGCCAGGAACCATTCGCTATGGATACCCAGGGGAAGCACGGCCATCTGTTCGTTGCTCAGTTGGAGTCGGTTGGCGATGTCGCCGCGATTGAGCAGCCAATGGCCAGCATCGCGCTCACCGAGCAGCGCCTGCAGCCGTGCCGGCTCGACCACGGGCGTCACCGCCTGCAGAACGCGCAGGTCGCTGGTGTTGGCGTTGACCACGGTCTGCGCCGGCAACACCACGGTGCGCCGCGCCAGCGCCTGCAACGGCATCGGATCGGCGCCAGGCAAGGCCTGTTCGATCAGTGATTCGCGCGGCAGCGGCGCCTGCGCCTGCATGTCGCCATCGCGCAGGCGCGTCTGGATGTGGTCGGCGGCGGATGCGCAGGCGCCCTGGCCCAGCCCCTGCCCGGCACACAACGCGATGAACGCGCGCCGCGCCTCGGGGTCCGGCCTGCCATGCGCAAGAAGGTTGCGCAGGTTGAACATCGACTGCGCATCGACCAGCTGCAGCTGCACCGGCAACGGCGCCTGCAGCTCCAATGGGCGCGCCCAGCGCCCGCTGCGCACCGTGGTCAGCTGTTCCTTTACATCCTCACGCAGCTGTTGCGCCGCACGCTCCAGCGTTGCGTCCACCGCCATGCGTACCTGTGCGCGCAGCTGGTCGCCACGCAGCGCACGCAGCTGGGCCGACTGCCGGGTCAGCAGTGCCGTGGCAATCACCGCCACCAGCGCCACCACCAGCAGGGCGACGATCACCGCCATGCCACGTTGGCGGACACTCGAAACAGAACGCATCCGGGCTGACATCGGCCTGCCTCACAGCTGCCAGGAGCCGATGTCCGCGTTCCCGGCGTCGCCACCGGGCTTGCTGTCCGCGCCCAGCGAGAACACATCGATGTCGCCATGGGTTCCGGGAATCTGGTACTGGTACGGATGGCCCCATGGATCATTGGGCAGGCGATCCAGATAGGGCGTGACCGGCATCGCGCCACCACCCTGCGGTGGCTTCACCAGCGCCTGCAGCCCCTGCTCGGCACTGGGATAGCGCCCGTTGTCCAGCTTGAACAGTTTCAACGCCTGCATCAATGCAGCGATGTCCTGGCGCGCCGCCACTACGCGCGCCTGGTCGGGGCGGTCCATCAACCGCGGCACGATCAATGCGGCGAGGATGCCGATGATCACCACCACCACCATGATCTCGATCAGGCTGAAACCCTGCTGCCGAGCCCTGCGACCACGAACCTGCCTTGCCATTGTTCCGCCCTCGTCATCCTGGAAGAGACCGCTGCGCCATGGTCAGCGGTGCATGTGTCAGTACGATAAACATCCGCTGGAAATCCGCTGCGCGTGTCCCAGTGCAGGCGCAATACGTGCAGCCGGGGCACATGCGGACTCGAACAGGTGCTGCGGCACGCTGGCCAGCGCATCGTCGATGCAGCCGCGCAGCAACGGGTGCGCGCAGGCCTGCAGCAGGCGCACGCACTGCATCGGCGACCATGCCGTTCCATGATCGAGGCCGATGAACATCCGATAGGCCTGGTGATAGCGCAGGTCGTCGTACACGCGCTGGGCACTGTTCAGATCGCGCACGACCACCAGCAGAGCCGCGCGCTGCAGCAGCCGCGCATCGCCTGCATCAAGCGGTAGCGGGCTCATCGCCGCCTCGGGCCAGGGCCGCAGCTGCAGGTCGAGGGCTTTTCGCAGCGCCGCCAGTGGGTGCGCACTACCATCCAGTGCCGCCCAGCGCGCCGCATCCGCCCAGGCGTCGCTGGACAGCACCCAGACCCACGAGCGCCCATAGCGCTGCACGTTCAATGGTGCATGCCGTGCCTGCTCCAGTGACTGGCTCAGGTGACGATCCAGCTCCAGCATGCTGATCCTGCGACTGTCTGCCATCGGCGCCGCCCGTGCTCCACGACGCGTGGTGCGTCGTACTCTGGAGAAGACGTCAGCAAGGCAGGTGAAGCGACAGCGCGCATGCAGCTCTGTGCACTGCGTGGCGCTTCATCGACAACGTCATCGCAGCGTCATCTGCCTGCAGGCTTCGCGTTCCAGCCGCGGCGCTTCGCCTCCACAACGCCGTGCCAGTATCGCCACGTCGCTGCGCGCGGCGAATGTTGCCAGCGCATTGGACATGTCCACGTCATCGAACCATGACGCCATCGCAACGCGCAGCGCCGGCAGCTGCCAGCCGTCCATCACACCATGGGTGCCTGCTACGAACCAATGCCAGAGGCGATGGTGAAGCACCTGGTCGTGCAGCTGTGCGAGATCCTCAATGCGATGCACGTCCATCAACAGCAGTGCGCGTGCAACCGCCGCGGGCGGCAACGCACCAGCTTCAGACAGCGGAAGCGACTGCTGCTGCAGGCGCAGCAGCATCGCCAGCGGGTGAGACTGCGGATCGAAATCCAGCAGCACCGCCTGTTGCTGCCACTGCGCATCGGACACCACGCACACCCAAGGTGAGCCATAGCGATGCACCATCAATGGCCGTCGCTGCGTGGTTTCCAGCAGCGCCGACAGATTGCGACGCAGATCCAGCACACCGATGGTCTCGTTGCGCATCCTTGGCCTCTCCTCGCTTGCAACAGCCTGCGCGGCGCGCAGGGCCAGCGTCTTCATCTATCCAAGGACGGCAATGCCACCCGGAAAGCGACGCAGATCCAGCGACATCGTCAGTCGCAGCTGCTCCAGTGCCGCGTCTGGATCATCAATACGGAAGCGACCGCTGACCGGCGCGCGCGCCAACGCCGATTCTCCCAGCAGCACCTTGCCGCGGCGATAACGGTTGATCTCCTCCACCACCTCACGCAGCGGTGCGCGGCGGAACACCAGCATGCCCTCCGTCCAGGCACTCACTTCCGAGGCCACGGCCTCGGCCACCACGCCACTGAGGCGCTCGTCGTACTGGGTCTGCTGACCCGCCTGCAGCTGCAGCCGGCCCTGCGGATGCTCGATGCGGGCGCTGCCCTGCAGGCAGGTCACCCGTACCTGACCGTGGGTGTTGCGCACATCCAGACGCACCGCGCCTTCATCGGCAATCACGCAACCCGGGCCCGCGAACAGCGCCAGGCGCAGGCCGGCCAGGGTCTCGATCGCGGCCTGGCCCTGCACCAGCTCGAAGCCTTCGCCCTGCGCATCGGCGCGGCGGCGCAGGCTGCTCTGCGTATCCAGTTCGATCTTCAGCTGTGGCAAGGGCGCGATCTGCAGACGTTCACCGGTGCCGGTGTGGAAATCAGCCGTCATCGCCGTCACCGAAGGCCACAGCCCCAGCGGCGGGCGGATTGCCGCCACCACCACCAGGCTGGCCGGGGCGGCAATCGCCGCGCCCAGGAAGGCGCGCCGGCTCCAGCGCTGGGCCGGCGTCGGCGCCACCGGTTGGCGCGCGGCGGCGGGCAACTGCTCGCCGGCCAGCCGTACCTGCTCCCATTGCCGGCGCGCACGGCCAAACGCTTCGCGATGGCGCGGGTCAGCCTCACACCAGGTACGGAACCTGCGCCCGTCGGCGGCGGTCGCCTCGCCCGAGGTCAGCCGCACCACCCACGCGTGCGCCTGACGCTCGACGGCATCCAGCGGGCGTTGCGGGCGATCGTCAGGATCCATGGGGGCTCATGCCGGACCCGCACGCTGCGGGGTTCTGCTCGGCGTCAAAGTGTAGACGGATGCCGCCGTTCAGAACCGCACCTGGCGCCCCTGCCCGCTGCGCTCGGCCAGGTAGTCCTGGGCCGCCTTCAGCTCACGCTGCACCAGCCGCAGCGACACACCGAGGTGATCGGCCACATCGCGCTGCTGCAGGCCATCGACGCGGATCGCCAGCAGGATGCGGCGACGGCGCTCGGGCATGCGCTGCAGCAGGCCGACCATGTCTTCCAGCGCGAAGTCCAGTTCGGCCGCCTGCGCCGGACCGGGTGCAGGGTCGGCCATGTCCATCAGCGTATCCACCTCCTCCAGGCTCAGCAGGCGGTGGTCAGCACGTTGGCGGTCGATCACGGTATTCATTGCCATTCGCAGCAGGTAGGCCGCGGGGTTCTGCACGGCATCCAGGCGGTCACGCCGCGCGCTCAGGCGCATCCACGTGTCCTGCAGCGCGTCGCCGGCCAGCTCCTCCGAGCCCAGCTTGCGCACCAGCCGGCGCTTCAGCTCATCGTAGGCACCCAGAAGGTGGTCCATCAGGTCAATTGCCCCAGCCGTACCGTTGCTCATGTTCGAATCCTTGAAGTCATGGAAGGGGCGCGCGCCGGCCACAGTCGTGGTCGGTGCCGGAAGGACGGATCTGCAGCGTCACCGGCTGCGGCAGCGCAGCGGCATCGGGCGCCAGCACCAGGCCCTGCAGTGCCTGCAGCAGGCGCGCATCGCGGCGGGCGCTGCCACTGCCTGACAGCAGCTCGGGCTCGCTCACCTGGCCCGCGCCGTCGATGCGGAAGCGCAGCGTCGCGGCATAGCGGCCGGGCGCGATCTCCGGGTCGTCACAGAACGCCGCACGCAACCGCTGCTGCAGGCCGCCGTAGCGACGCCGACGCTCGGCCTCGGGAAGTTCGGCGCCAACACCCGATTCAGCGGCCGAGGGCGCGCCCCGGCGCAGCACCACGCGCTGCTCGCCGATCACCTCGGCCTCGATACCGGAGTCCTGCAACAGCACCTGCAAGGCAGGCAGCGGCGCCAGGCTGCCGCGCAGCGCATGGCTGCTGCGGCCGGCGGCCAGGTCACCCGGGTACATCACTGACCACCCACTGATGACGCTGAAGCGCTCGACCGCCTGTTCCAGCGGCTGCGTGGGGATGTCGTAGGCATGAACAGCGTCCTGCGCGGCAGCGGCAAAGGACAGCAGCAGCCAAGCGGCGATGGCCACCTTCCAAGTTCTGACCGCATGGTGTCCATTCAGCCCCCTGACGTAGAACACATGACCCTCGGCAGCGACAGCAGCTGCAGTGGACGCGCGCCACCACCGGAACCCCGGCCCGCGCGCGACCCGCAAGCGGGCTCAAACCGTACCGAGGCCACATGTCATTGCGATGACCGCTGCCTACAGCCGACGTGAACCCAGTCGCCCATCAGGAATCAATGAATCGAACAGACCGCGCTATCTACGCACGGAGTCAGAGCCCGTTGCGCAGCAACGGGACCCGACCCCGTGCCGACCCAGACGTGTCGACCAAGGTCGACACCCACCAAGAGCAGCTCATGCCGTTCCACCAGATCGTGGAAATCTGTCGAAGGCGGGGTGGGTCCGGGTGCAGGGGTGTCCGCGGCATGGATGCCGCGGCCAAGCCCCCATGGACGGGTTTACGGCGTCCCCTGCAACCGGACCCACCCCGCCGTCCCACGGAATGCACGCTGTTGCTTCGGCTGTTGCTTCTGAGGTTGCCGGCCAGCGGCCGGCACTACCCGCGGGTGCCGGGTGAACCCGGCCGCAAACCCCATCCCTCAAAGCGGCAGCTGGGTCGTCTGCTTGATCCGCTGCATCGGAATCTCGGTCTTGGTGTTCTGCACCCCGGCAATCCGGTTCAGGTGCTGCATCTGGAACTGCCGGTAGGCATCCAGGTCGGCCACCGCCACCCGCAACAGGAAATCGCAGTCACCGGCCATCAGATGGCATTCAAGCACTTCCGGGAACGACTTGATGCTGTTGATGAAATGATTGGTGGTGTCCTCGTCCTGCCCGCGCAGCCACACCCGCACGAACACCGTGAAGCCACGGCCCACCTTGGCCTCGTTCAACAAGGCCACATAGCGGTCGATGTAGCCGCCCTCCTCCAGCAGACGCACCCGGCGCAGGCAGGCCGACGGCGACAGCCCGACCTGGCGAGCCAGCTCCAGGTTCTGCAGGCGGCCGTCGCGCTGCAGGGCGTCGAGGATGCGCCGATCGAGGTTGTCCAGCTGGTACTGCATGGAATTTCACCCCTTTCACTTTTGGCCGCATGAAATATCAATCATCCAGAATCAAGTGTTATCAACGCAACCCGATTTCGCGATTGGACCGCTAGCATGGGCCACCCCCACCTTGTTGTGCCGTTCGATGGACGCCCGTACCACCCTCCCCCTGCCCGATACCTGCGATACCGCGCCGCGTGCCGAGTTCCTGCGCGGCCTGCGCGCTGCCGTGCCGGTGATGATCGGCTTCATTCCGTTCGCCCTGGTGCTCGGTGCGCAGGCGGCCCAGAAGGGCCTGAGCGCACTGGAAGTACCGCTGATGACCGGCCTCAACTTCGCTGGCGGCTCGGAGTTCGCCGCCGTCGAACTGTGGACCTCGCCACCGCACATTGCACTGATCGTGGCCATCACCGCGCTGGTCAACAGCCGTCACCTGCTGATGGGCGCCAGCCTGGCCCCGCTGCTGCAGCACCTGCCGCGCCGCCGGGTGCTGCCGGCGCTGTTCTTCATGTGCGACGAAAGCTGGGCGATGGGCGTGGCCGATGCGCGCAGACGCGCGCTTGGCTTCAGCCTGGCCTACTACCTGGGCGTATCGGCAGGCCTGTACACGGTCTGGGTGGCCTGCACCACGCTCGGCGCGATCGTTGGCCCGATGCTGGGCGACATCCACGCCTATGGTTTCGACATGGCCTTCCCCGCCGTATTCCTGGTGCTGCTGCGCGGCATGTGGCAGGGCATGAAGGCCGCGCGACCGTGGCTGGTCAGCCTGGCTGTAGCCGCTGCTACCTACCTGCTGGTGCCAGGTGCGTGGTACGTGGCCAGCGGCGCACTGGCCGGCCTGGCCGCAGCCTGGCTGCTGGCGGAGGACGCAGCATGATCTTCAATGGCCTGATCCACTGGACCTCGGTACTGACCATCGTGCTGATGGCCGCCGCCACCTACCTGACCCGCATCGTCGGCTTCCTCGCGCTGCGCAACCGCACACTGAGCAAACGCGCAGTGACGGTGATGGAAGCCGCGCCGGGCTGCGTGCTGATCTCGGTGATCGCCCCGGACTTCGTGGCCGACAAGCCGGCCGACCTGGCCGCACTGGCCATCACCCTGCTGGCCGCCACGCGGCTGTCGATGCTGCCGACCGTGCTGATCGGCGTGGTCTCGGCGGGTGTGTTGCGCTATCTGATGGGGTAGCTACCGGTACGCCGGGCAATGCCCGGCGCACCGTAGTGGCGCAGCAGAGCAATCACGCGCTGCTGCTTGCCGCCAGCAGGCACAGGCTGCGCGGCGGCAGCGTCCAGGCGCCTTCCTCATCCGGCTCCAACGGCGTTTCGTCGGTCTGCAGGAGTACGCGCCGGAACGACAGGGCGTCGTCTGACACACAGAACCGCTGCGGCTGCTCCCCGGCGTTCAACAGCAGGGCCAGGCTGACATGCCGCCCGGGCTCGCGCAGGCCACTGTCCGGGCTGCGACCGTCCAGCACGATCGCCAGCGCACGCAGCCCTGCGTCATGCCAGTCCGCTTCCTCCATGCCGCGACCATCGGGATGCCGCCAGTCGATATCGCGCAGGCCCAGCGCCTCATCGTACTCGCCGCGCAGGAACCGGTTCCGGCGCAGCAGGCCGTAGCGCCGGCGCAGCGACAGCGCCCGCCGCACGAACGCCACCTGCGCCTGTGCAGCCGGCAATGCTGCGCGCTCCCAGTCGATCCAGCTCAGTGGATTGTCCTGGCAGTAGGCGTTGTTGTTGCCCTGCTGCGAATGGCCGAACTCATCGCCTGCCAGCAGCATCGGCGTCCCCTGCGCCAGCAGCAGCGTGGCCAGCAGGTTGCGCATCTGCCGCGCACGCAACGAAAGGATCGCCGCATCATCGGTGTCTCCCTCCACGCCGTGGTTGCTGGAAAGGTTGTGTGAGTGGCCGTCACGGTTGTCCTCGCCGTTGGCCTCGTTGTGGCGATCGTTGTAGCTGACCAGATCGTGCAGGGTGAATCCATCATGCGCCGTCACCAGATTGATGCTGGCCGACGGTCGCCTGCCGTGGTGTTCGAACAGGTCGGCCGAGCCGGTGAAGCGCGTGGCAAACTCCGCCAGCTGCCCGCCATCGCCACGCCACAGCGCGCGCACCGTGTCGCGGAAGCGGTCGTTCCACTCGGCCCAGCCCGGCGGAAACTGGCCCAGCTGGTAGCCGCCCGGGCCGATGTCCCATGGCTCGGCAATCAGTTTCACCTGGCTCAGGATCGGGTCCTGGCGTACCGCATCGAGGAAGCTGCCCGAGGCGTCGAAGCCATGCCGTTCGCGGCCGAGGATGGTTGCCAGGTCGAAGCGGAACCCATCCACCCGCATCTCGGTCACCCAGTAGCGCAGGGAGTCCATGACCATGCGCAGCGCACCGGCGTTGGTCAGGTCGAAGGTATTGCCGGTACCCGTATCGTTGATGTAATAGCGGCGATCATCGGCCAAACGGTAGTAGCTGGCGTTGTCGATGCCCTTGAACGACAGCGTAGGGCCCAGCTCGTTGCCTTCGGCCGTGTGGTTGTACACAACGTCCAGGATGACCTCGATGCCCGCGTTGTGCAGGCGCGCGACCATCTGCTTGAACTCGGCCACGGTGCCCAGCGACAGATAGCGTGCCTGCGGCGCGAAGAAGCCGATGGTGTTGTATCCCCAGTAGTTGCGCAGCCCGCGCTCGAGCAGCTGCTGGTCATCCACGTAGGCATGCACCGGCAGCAGCTCGATGGCGGTCACCCCCAGATGGCTGAGGTGGTCGACCACCGCATCGTGCCGCAACGCGGAGAAGGTACCGCGCTCGGCCTGCGGGACGTCGGGATGCTGCATGGTCAGTCCGCGCACGTGGGCTTCGTAGATCACGGTCCGGTCCCAGGGCGTGGCAGGTGCACGCTCTGCGCCCCAGCTGAAAGCCGGATCGATCACGGCACAGCGTGGCATGTAACCGGCGCTGTCGCGGCGGTCGAAACTGAGATCGCCATCGCGGTGACCCAGGGTGTAGCCGAACAGGTGTGGGGCCCACTTCAGCTCGCCGACGATCTGCTTGGCGTAGGGGTCCAGCAGCAGCTTGTTGGGATTGAAGCGATGGCCCTCTTCCGGGGCATACGGGCCGTGCACCCGGTAGCCGTAACGCTGCCCGGGCCGCACGTCCGGCAGGTAGCCGTGCCAGATCTCGTTGGTGTACTCGGGCAGCGCGATACGCTCGACTTCACGGTTGCGCGCGTCGAACAGGCAGAGTTCCACCCGGGTGGCGTGCCGCGAGTACAGCGCGAAGTTCACACCCAAGCCGTCCCAGGTCGCCCCCAGCGGGAACGGCCGGCCTTCGCGCACGCGCGAGGTCTGCGTCCACTTACGGCTGGCCATCGGTTCCCTCCTCGTCGCGCGCAGCGGCAATCTCGGCTTCCACCAGGCGCTCGGCCATGTGCCAATGCCGCTGCTGCTGGTCGTCCGGCCGCCCTTCCGCTTCCCATATCTGATGGGCCAATGCCTCAATCCGCTGCCGTCGTTCCCTGCTGTCCATTCCTGTCCGTCTCCTCGTTGATCCATACCGCCAACGGGCTGCCAGCCAGAAGCCGTGCCGCGTCCTCGGTTGCCTTGAAATGTTCGATGCGCCCGTCCAGCAGGTTGCGCATGCGGCCTGTCGGCAGCCCGTGCAGCATCACGCCAGTGCCGACGTCGTGTGCTGCGTGCAGGCTGGGCCCGGGCACGGCGGTGGGCGAACCACGCCGCACGATCACCAGCAGCACCTGCGCCTGATGCCTGCGCGCGAATGCCAGCCAGGGCGAACGCGCCGGTGCGGACAGCGCCTGCAGTTGGCCGTGCAGGAACAGCTGCGGGTGCCTGCGGCGGCACTCCAGCAAGCGCCTGAGCAGAAATGCCTTGATGCCACCGTCCCGCCAGTCCTCCAGCAGGGCGGGCCAACCGCGCGTATCGCGCAGCCACGCCTGCCGCACTGGATAGTCCACGGCACGCCGGTTGTCCGGGTCCACCAGGCTCAGGTCCCAGCCTTCTCCGCCCTGGTAGAGGTCGGGCACGCCGGGCAGGCAGTGCTGCAGGCACAGCTGCGCCAGGCCGTTGCAGGCGCCGGCCGGCGCAATGCGCGCCACGAACGTCGCCAGCGCCTCCCGCACCGGCTGCAATGGCGCTCCATGCAGCAGCGCGTGCAGCCACTGCGCGGCGGCCTCCTCCACCGCCACGTTGGGATCGGACCAGCTGCTGACCCGTTTGCCCTCGCGCAACGCCTTGGTCAGCCATTGCACCATCCTCGATGCGAAGTCGGCGCCCGGGTTACCGTGCATCGGCCACGCGGCCACGAGCGCCTGCCACAGCGCATAGGCCTCGGCACCCGGCAACGGCATCGGCGCGCCCGCGCGGGTCGACATCCGGCTCCAGCGCCGCACAGCCTCCCGCCACTCGACCGTGCAGGTGCTGAGAACCGCCAGCCGCGCCCGGCTGTCGGCCCCGCGCTTGTGATCGTGGGTCGCCAGCGCAAGCAATGCCCGCGGATGGCGCTGCAGGCGTCCCATTGCGTGTTCCAGCAGCTCGCGTCCCTCCATGCCCAGCCGCTGCGGATCACTTCCGACTTCGTTGCGCGACAGCAGCCTGAAGTAACGATAGAAGGCTGTGTCCTCCACCGACTTGGCATTCAACGGCGCGGCCAATTGCCCGAATCTCACCCGCAGCGCGCGCTCGACGTCCGCCTCGCCGGGAAGTGCCCGCAGCAGCAGATCCAGTGCCGCGTGTGCCGTACCGTCCAGTGCCTCGCGTGCTGCCACGGCAGCGTCCACCAGGGCCTTCCGTTCACCCGCATCCTGCAGCGAATAGGGGCGGTAGGTACGGTAGTGCCGCAGCAGCGTGGCCAATGCACGGGCAAGCGCAGCGGCTCCGATATCGGCTTCGGCCAGCCGGGGCTGCAGGACCCGCTGCGCGCTGCGCAGCAGTCGCTGGAAGTCGGTGTGAAGCGACGTGCGCAGCAGCATGCTGCGGGCATCCTGCTGCAAGTCGTCAAAGCTGCGCGCGTCGCCACTCGCTGCTTGCCAGGTGCGGGAGAGCGCGGGTGCAGCAGCCGGATCATGCAGCCAGGCGCCAACCTGGTCCATGAAGTCATAGCCCGTCGTGCCGTCGCAGGCCCAGCCATCGGGCAGCTGTTCGTCCTCCGCCAGTATCTTCTCCACATGCACGCTCACTGCCTGTGGGTCGCGACCGCCTGCCGCGCAGGCCGCGTCGAGCGACGCACGCAGGTGTTGCAGGTACGGCCCGGGTGACGACAGGCCATCCACATGGTCAATGCGCAGGCCGTCAACCCACCCCTCACGCACCAGCCGCAATGGCAGCGCATGCACCGCCGCGAACACATCGTCGCGCTCCACCCGCAGTGCGGCCAGTTCGTTGATGTCGAAGAAGCGCCGGTAGTTCACCTGATCGCCCGCCGTGCGCCACCAAGCCAGCCGGTAGTGCTGCCGCTGCAGCAGCGTGTGCAACCGTTCGACGCTGCGGTTGCAGCGTTCCGCCCATGCCGGCCACTGCGCGGGTGCCAGCGGATGGCTGCGCGGAGACAACGGCAATGCCAGCCCGTGATGACGCAGCGTCGGCCGCTCATCGTCCACTGCTACGCGCAACACGCCATCGCGCACGGCGTCGTGCAGTGGCCGGTCCAGCACTGGCAGCCAGAGCCGGCCCTCGCAGCCCGGCGCCTCCCAGTCAATGTCGAACCATCCTGCATGGGGACTTCTGCACCCGTGCAGCAGCACATCGTTCCACCAGGGCGTCTGCGGGGATGCCGCAAGATGGTTGGGTACGATGTCCAGGATCAGGCCCATGCCATGCGCACGCGCCGCTGTCGCCAGCCGCTGGAAGGCTTCTTCGCCGCCCAGTTCCGGATTGATGCGGGCCGGGTCGAGGCCATCGTAGCCATGCATGGACCCTGGCATCGCAGCGCTGATAGGCGACAGGTAAAGGTGGCTGAGGCCCAGCGCGGCGTAGTACGGCAGCTGCGCCGCAGCGGCCTCGAAGTTGAAGCCTGCATGCAGCTGCAGGCGTGCGGTGGCACGCAACCGGGTCATCGTCCCGCCTTGCGTCGCGTGGCGCTGAACCGGGCAATGCGCGCATCGGCCGCGTCCGGATCCCACGCAAGCGGCAAGCGTCGGCGCCAGTTCGGGTGACCACTGACGGTACCCGGCAGGTTCACCTGCGCGCGGCTGCCCAGCGCATCTTCCAGCGGGAGCAGCGCCAGCCGTGAAGGTGCGTGCGCCACCAGTGACAGCGCACGCGCTTCCAGCGTCGCGCCCTCGCCCCGGGCGACTGCGGACAGCGCCTGTACCTCGCTGGCACGCGCGTGCAGCGCCGCGGGAAGCTCGGTCAGCTCACCCAGGCGTGCACGCCAGCGCAGGTCGCGCCCACGCAGCCAGCCGGCCAGCGGCGGCAGATCATGGGTGGAGGGCATGGCCACCGCATCGCGGCGCCACCGTGGCGCCGGCAGGAAGCGCTCACCGTTGCGGGCGAACGGCAGCACCTCCAGCCCCAGCACGCCACGGGCTGCCAGTCGCTGGCGGATACCCGGAGGAACCACGCCCAGGTCTTCGCCAATCAGCACGCAGCGATGGCGCCACGATTCCAGCACCAGCAGGTTGATCAGATCATCGAACGGATAGCGCAGGTACACCCCCTGCCCGGCGCCTGCGCCACGCGGCAGCACCCACAGCCGCTGCAGGCCGAGGATGTGGTCGATGCGCAATCCACCGCGACCCGCCATCACGGCGCGCAACACGCGGATGAACGGTTCAAACCCCTCACGCTGCAACGCAGAGGGTGACCAGCTGGTGATACCCCAGGCCTGGCCCAGCGGATTGAACGCATCCGGCGGCGCGCCCAGCTCGAGGCTCTGCAGCAGACGGTCGCCGCCGGTCCGGGCCTCGACGCCCTGCGGTGCACAACCCACTGCCAGATCCGCGATCAGTCCGATCGACGCGCCGTCGCTGCGCAGTCCCGCCTGCACCTGCGCCCAGCCTTGCCGCGCCAACCACTGCGCAAACGCATGGTCGTCGGCGCTTCCAGTGAATCGGTCGGCGGCGTGCTCGCAATACTGCAGCAGGGGTTCGCCCTGCGCATCGCACCACGTCTGCATCTGTTCGTACTGTGCCGGCGCCTGCTGCCGCAGCCATTGGCGCCCTTGGCGCAGCCAGCGCCACTTCACTGCCGCCGAGTGCGGCCAGTCGATGCGGCGTGCTGCGGTAGCCGCTTCAACGGCCATCGCCAGTGCTTCGTCCTCGCGCAAAACGCTGCCGGCGGCCTCCGGCAAAACCTGCGGCAGCGACACCTGCAGCGGATCGAGCCAGCGCCGGTCGCTGGGCGAGTAAGGACTGTAGCCCGTGCCCGGTGCCAGGCCGGCGTGCAGCGGACTCAACGCCAGTGCATCGCCGCCGTGACGGCGCAGCAGCTCGCGCCACCGCGCACAGCCGGCGCTGTCACCGATGCCGGCATCACCGGGCGCGCGCAGGCTGTAGACCTGCGCCGACAGACCCCAACCGCGCAGCAGGCCCTGCGGCCACCAGGCACGCTGCGGTGCCACCGCAACCGCCTGTTGCTGCCCGCCCTGGCGCCACTGCCAATAGCCTGGCTGATCCGGAACCCGCCAGCGCCCTTGCGCATCCGCACGTGCAGGCAACGCTGCGCCCTGCTCATCCACCCAGCACGCCGCGCCCGTTGCCTCAGGCATGGCCAGGAGCTGACCACAGCAGGCGGTGAGCAACGGGTGGGCCACCGGCGCACCGTCGCACGCGAACTCCGGCAGCACGGCGCGCAGCACGTCGGGCGCAACCTCGCGCTCCGCTCCGGCCACGTCGGTCCAGCGGACCAGCAGGCCAGCACGGCGAGCCGCCTCCCGCACCGCCGCATCCGTATTCATGCGGCGATCCAGCGCGCAAGCGCACCGCCGCCTGCCGGCAGCATCGCGGCCGCGTCCGGCCCCACGACGCACTCGCCGGCCGGCACCGCATGCGCCACCGGCACAGGGCCCACGTTGATCGCGATCCACCATTGGCCCGAGGGCAACTGCCAGCCCGCCTGCACCGCGCCCTGGCCCAGCACGCGCGCGCCCAGCGACCGCGCCTGCAGCAGGCCCGGCTGCAGATAGCGCCTGCGCAGGCCGAGGAATTCACCCGTGCAGCGCAGCCAGTGCTGCGACCAGGGATCATCGCCGGGCGGCAGTGTGTACGAGGCCTGCAGGGTCGCCGGATCGTTCGGGTCCGGAATGCGCGCGCGCGAGGCGACATCGGCAAAGGCGCTGAAACCCGCGAATTCTCGGCGACGTCCCTCGCGCACGGCGTCGTCCAGCGGTGGCGAGTAGTCGGTGAAGAACAGGAAGGGCGATTGCGCCTGCCACGGTTCGCCCATGAACAGCAGCGGGATCATCGGCGTCAGTAGGGTCAGTGCCAGCGCCGCGCGCAGCGGCGCAGGATCGGTCAGCATCGACAGGCGCTCGCCGAAAGCGCGGTTGCCCACCTGGTCATGGTTCTGCGCGAATACCACAAAACGCGCGGGCGACAGGTCGGCGCTGGGTTCGCCGCGGGGATCGCCGCGCAGGTCCGGTTCGCCCTGCCAGGCGAATCCTTCGGCCAGGCAGCGCGCCAGGAGTGCTTCGGCGCGCCCGGCATAGGCCGCGTAATAGCCTTCCTGCTCGCCGGTCAGCATCACATGCAGCGCGTTGTGGAAGTCGTCGTTCCACTGCCCCTGATAGGCGCCGCGCAGCCACCGCGCCTGGTTGCGTTCGTTCTCCAGCACCAGGTGCGCCTGCGGCACCGCCGAGCGTACCTCATCGGCCAGCTGCTGCAGGAACCGGTCATCGTCAATGGCGTGCACCGCATCCAGGCGCAGTCCGTCGACGCCATAGTCGCGCAGCCACATCAGCGCATTGTCGATGAAGAACCGCCGCACCCAGGGCTGGCGGAAGTCGATGGCCTCGCCCCACGGCGTGCTGTGATCGTCACGGAAGAACCCGCGCGCGTAGTCGCGCAGACGGTTCCCCTGCGGCCCGAAGTGGTTGTAGACCACATCCAGCAGCACCGAGAGCCCTGCATCGTGTGCCGCGTCGACAAAGGCCTTCAGCGCGGACGGACCGCCATAGGCCTGCGCGGGTGCATACGGGAACACGCCGTCGTAGCCCCAGTTGCGGCCACCGGGAAACTGCGCGACCGGCATCAGTTCAATGGCGGTGATGCCCAGGGCCGCCAGCATCGGCAGCTGCGCGGTCAACGCCGCGAACCCGCCGCCGGCCTCGATGTGCACTTCATAGATCACCAGGTCCTGCCAGGCATGCCCCTGCCACGTGGGCTGTGCTCCATCCGTGCCAAGCACCACCGCGCTGTCACCATCGACGCCGTCCGGTTGCCAGCGCGAGGCGGGGTCGGGCACGTCCTGACCGGACGGCAGGCGGAACCGGTAGCGGTCACCATGCGACGCCTGTGTCCGCAGCCAGTGGCAGCCGTCCGGGTCGCGGTGCATCGGCCGCAGCACGCCCTGCAGGCACAGCGCCACGGTGCCTGCGTCCGGTGCCCACACGCGGAACTCGACACCTTCACCGGCCACCGGCCATGCGCCCAGGCGCGGCGCCACTGCGGTCATGCATCAACCTGCAGGTACAGCGTGGACAGCGGCGGCAGTGTGAGCCGCAGCGACTGCGCGTGACCATGCATCGGCCTCGGCTCGGTATGCACTGCGCCGAGGTTTCCCGCGTTGCCGCCACCGTAGTAACCGCTGTCGGTGTTGAGCCGTTCGGTCCAACACCCCGGTTGCGGCACACCGACCCGGTAGCCGTCGCGACGTACCGGAGTGAAGTTGCTCACTACCAGAAGGGTGCGGCCGCTACCGGCCGGATCCCGGCGGATGAAGGCGTAGACGCTGTTGCGGCTGTCGTCGGCCACGCTCCAGTCGAAACCGCGTTCGTCGCGTTCGTCGCGGTGCAACGCGGGTTCGGAGCGCAGCACGGCATTGAGGTCGCCCACCAGGTGCGACAGGCCCTGGCCCTCGTTGCTGGCCGCCCGTGCCCAGTCCAGTGCCGCATCGTGCGACCACTCCTGTCCCTGGCCGAACTCGCCGCCCATGAACAGCAGTTTGCTGCCTGGGTGCGCCCACATGAAACCGTAGTACGCGCGGAGCTGGGCCAGCCGCTGCGCCGGCTCGCCCGCCATTTTGGCCAGCAGCGCTCCCTTGCCGTGCACCACCTCGTCATGCGAAAGCGGAAGCACGAACCGTTCGGAGAAGGCGTAGACCAGGCCGAAGCTGATCTCACTATGGTGATGCTGGCGATGAACCGGATCGCGCCCGAGGTACTGCAGGGTGTCATGCATCCAGCCCATGTTCCATTTGTGGGTGAAACCAAGCCCGCCCTGCTCCACCGGCGCGGTCACCCCTGGCCATGCGGTGGATTCCTCGGCGATCACCAGCACATCCGGGAAGCGCTCCCTCAGCGTCTGGTTCATCCGCCGTAGAAAAGCGACCGCCTGCAGGTTCTCGCGCCCGCCCTGCTCGTTGGGTATCCACTGGCCCTCGGCACGGCTGTAATCCCGGTACAGCATCGACGCCACGGCATCCACGCGCAGACCATCGATGTGGAACCGCTCCACCCACTCCAATGCACTGCCGATCAGGTAGGCGGCCACTTCGTTGCGGCCATAGTTGTAGATCAGCGTGTCCCAGTCGGCGTGCACCCCTTCGCGCGGGTCGGCATGCTCGTACAGCGCGGTGCCATCGAACCCGGCCAGGCCATGCGCATCGTTCGGGAAGTGCGCGCTCACCCAGTCCACGATCACCCCTACGCCGGCCTGATGGCAGCGGTCCACGAAGCGTGCGAAGGCCCGTGGCGTGCCATGGCGCGCCGTTGGCGCGTAGATCCCCAGTGGCTGATAGCCCCAGGAACCGCCAAAGGGATGCTCGCTGACCGGCAGCAGCTCGATGTGGGTGAAACCAAGCCCTGCCACGTACGGAATCAACCGGTCGGCCAAGGCATCCCAGTCCAGCGGCGAACCATCGTCGCTGCGCTGCCAGGAGCCCGCATGCACTTCGTAGATGGACAGCGGCGTGCAGGTTCCGGCCTGCCGCCGCGCCGCCAACCATGCGTCATCGTGCCACTGCATCGGCGCGGCCGAAGGCACCCGCGAGGCGGTGGCCGGTGGCAGCTCGGCCCAGCGCGCCATCGGATCGAACTTGTCGGGCATCACCCGGCCGTCGGCGCCGACGATGCGGAATTTGTAGCGGGCACCGGCCTGCACGCCAGGCAGGAACAGCTCCCACACGCCAGCGGTGTGGCGCAGCCGCATCGGATGGCGCCGGCCATCCCACCCGTTGAAATCGCCGACCACGGCAACCCTTCGTGCGTTGGGGGCCCACACCGCGAAGCGCACGCCGTCGATACCCTGTACCTGCATCGCTACTGCGCCCAACTGGCGCGCTGCATCAGCGTCACCGGCATGGAAATGCTGCAGCAGCGCCTCATCCAGCAGCGGACCGAAGGAATAGGCATCGTGCACCTGCTCCACACCCTGCTCGAAATGCAGGGCGAGCAACGGCACGGGCGCTTCACCTGCTGCACCTTCGAACAGGCCGGGCAAGGGGCCCGGTTGCAGATCCCAGCGCCGCTCCGGGCCCGCAATCACCTCCACGCGACGCGCGTGGGGCACCAGAACGCGCAGCTGGCGCTGGCCATCGGGCTGTTGGTGCGGCCCGAGCCAGGCAAACGCATCGGCCGGCCGTGCATGAACCAGGTCGTCCAGGGCCGGAGCCACCACGCCCTCCTCCCGTCCGGCAGTCGCCATGGGCTCGTCCTCGAGGGCGACCGGCTGCAGGCTGTCGTGACTCATGCGGCCACCTGGCAGGTCTGCTGGTACAGGGCCAGATATGCGCGCCCCGCCGCATCCCAACCGCCCGGCCGCAGCATGGCCGCGCGGCGCATGGCCTGCAGCAGGCCGGGCAGGCGGAAGGTGCGCATCGCCCGTTCCACGCAGCGGCGCAGGCCATCGGCATTGGCGCCGTGGAACAGGAATCCGGTCACGCCATCCTCGACGGTATCGACCAGCCCGCCGGTCGCGTGCGCGATGGGCAGGCAGCCGAAGCGCTGCGCGTACATCTGGCTCAACCCACAGGGTTCGAAACGCGAAGGCATCAGCAGGAAATCGGCGCCAGCAAACATCTGGCGGGCCAGCGCCTCTTCGAAGCCGATGAATGCGCCCACCCGTCCGGGATAGCGCCGGGCCAGCGCCTGCACCTGCGCTTCCACCTGCGGCTCGCCGCCACCGATGATGACCAGCTGGCCGCCGGCCGCCACGATCTGCGGCGCCACGTCGCATGTGATGTCCAGGCCTTTCTGGTGCACCAGGCGGGAGACCACCGCGAACAGCGGGCCGGCCGAGGGCGCCAGGCCGAATGCACTGCGCACCGCGTGCGCATTGGTGGCGCGCCCGGTCCATTCGCCGATGCCGAAATGGGCCTTGAGGTGGATGTCGCGGCGTGGATCCCAGCTGGCGTCGATGCCGTTGACGATGCCACTCAGGTGTCCGCCGGCCGCCCGGCGCGCCAACAGGTCATGCAGCCCGCAGCCGTCATCCGGGGCGGTGATCTGCTGCGCGTAGCGCAGGCTGACCGTGTTCAGGCGCGTGGCATTGGTGATGCCACCCTGCAGGAACGACATCTGCCCATGGAAGTGCAGTTCATCCAGGTGTTCGACCGGCACGCCCAGCACAGGTGCAAGCGCATACGGAAACAGTCCCTGGTAAGCCAGGTTGTGGATGGTCAGCAGGGTCGGCACGGTGGTCCGGTCCCAACGCACGTAGGCTGCCGCCATGGCCACAGGCCAATCATTCAGGTGCAGCAGCTGCGGCGACCAGTCCAGCCCGGCACGCCCGGCCGCAATCTCCGCCGCCGCGTGTGAGAGCGTGGCGAAGCGAACCGCGTTGTCCTTCCACTCCTGGCCCTGCCCATCGACGTATGGCGAACCTTCGCGCTCGTACAGCTCTGGCGAGAGCAGCACGTAGATCGGAAGGCCGTCTGCCTGCACTGCCATGCCGATCCCGCACGCAGGCAGGCCCGCCCTCGCGCTGACCTGTCCCACCCGCTGCAGCTGTGGCAGGCGCTGCAGTACCTCCGGGTAGCCGGGCAGCAGCACGCG
This sequence comes from Stenotrophomonas sp. YJH_SMC_119, assembly GCF_059368315.1. NCBI lineage: Bacteria > Pseudomonadati > Pseudomonadota > Gammaproteobacteria > Lysobacterales > Lysobacteraceae > Stenotrophomonas > Stenotrophomonas sp. YJH_SMC_119. The sequence continues at coordinate 40,678 of NZ_JCAFRP010000019.1, forward strand.
CGAATCACAGGCGCCGCGTACCGCACGCGGCAGGGCTGCGGCCACGTCGCCCAGGCCCCCGGCCTTGATGAAGTCGGCCATCTCGGTCGCGACGAACAACACACGCTGTACCAGCTCCGGCAGCTGCAGTGGCTGCGAGTGGCCACGCCGGGTGCCGATCGGCACGAGCGAACCGGGAGAGGTCGCAACAGATGAAGCGGACTGGACAGCGCGGGCCATGGGAGGGTCTCTCGGGTATTTCAGGCAGACGGACGCCAGCGGCGCCCGGACGGGCGCTGATGGTGGGAAGGAAGTCGACGCAGGACGTGGGGGACGTCAGCGAGAGGCTCAGGACGACAATAGCCCTGCATGCGATCAATCAACCGTGAAGCCATGGCGATTTCTTTGTGACAACACGTCATGAGCTCAGTACACATGACATGCGCCCGCCTCCTGCACGTCTCTCCTGCGATGGGGCCGAGCCCACGCCCGGCTGTTGGCAATCCTGCTTGCCGCCTGAGCCGGGCTGGGTTGATCTCCAAAGAGACTCACCCTGCGACACCCGGTCGCAGGCCTTCGCGCTACGCGCTTGACCAATGTCAAACCGCCCGCCGCCGCGCGGGCGTATTCCTATGCAGGACCCGAACACGCCGGCGCGGCCGGCATCCACAAGGACCCTGCAATGAGCTACACCCCCGACAACGCCCAGCTGCTGAACGCCATGCAGAACGTCATGGTGATCTCCACCACCGACCTGCAGGGCAACATCACCTACGCCAATGACCTGTTCTGCACGCTCACCGGCTTCGCCCGCGAAGAGCTGATCGGCCAGCCGCACAGCATCGTGCGCCACCCGGACGTGCCCAAGGCCGTATACAAGGACATGTGGGACACCATCAAGGCCGGCAAGACCTGGACCGGCATCGTGCCCAACCTCGGCAAGGGCGGCGTGCTCTACGTGGTCGACACCACCGTGCAGCCGCTGTTCGACGCAGACGGCAACATCACCTCCTACATCAGCATCCGCCGCGTGGTGAACGACCTGATGCAGAACTACGACCTGGTCGAGTTCAGCAAGGAAAAGTTCGACGACTTCTACGAGGCCGCGTGAACGCTCTCCCGACCAGTACGCCCTTCAGCCGTCTGCTGGTGGGTTTCGCGTCCGAGTCGGGCAACGCCCGCGCCCTGGCCCAGCGCCTGGGCGCGGAGCTGCAGCCGCATGGGCCGCAGGTGCTCCCGTTCAACGACATCGACGTAGCCAGTCTCGGCCAAGGCGATGTGCTGCTGGCGATCTCCAGTTCCTTCGGTGACGGAGAGCCGCCAGCCAATGGCGAGCAGTTCTTCGAAACGCTGCGCCGGATCCCGACGCTGAGCGGCCTGCGCTATGCAGTGTTCGGCCTCGGTGATACCGGCTACCCGAGCTTCTGCGGCTTCACCAAGGCGCTGGATGCCGCATTGAGCGAGCGCCAGGCGCAGCCACTGCTGCATCGGGTGGACGCCGATCTGGGCTACGAGCAGTTCTTCCAGCAATGGCAGCCAGTGCTCGGCCAGGTGCTGGATGGCGACCTCAGCGCTGGCCAGCACCTGCACCTGCAGGTCACCGCCTATGGCGAAGACAATGCGTTTGCCGCTCCTATCCTCGAACGCCGCCGCTTGAACAGCAGCGACCCGGCCGCCTGGCACCTGCAACTGGACATTGCCGGCAGTGGCATGGCCTACCGCGCGGGGGACACCCTGCACGTAGTACCCGAGAACGACCCTGCCTTGCTGCAGGCATTGGCTACGTGGTACGGCGACACCGCCGCCGTGGCCGCCCTGCACGACCGCGAGCTGCGCCTGCTGAGCAAGGGCGTGCTGCGCGAACTGGCCAAGCTCGGCGGCAGCGAGGTACTGAAGGGCCTGTTGAAGGTCAGCCAGAAGCGCGAGCTGGAAGCCTACCTGCACGGCCTGGACCTGCTGGACGTGCTGCAGGACCACGCCACGCCGGACAGCGTGCCGCTGGCCCGGCTGCGCGAGCTGCTTTCACCGCGGCTGCCGCGCGCCTATTCGATCGCCTCGCACCCGTGCGACGACCAGCTGAGCCTGTGCGTGCGCGAAGTGCGCTACCCCCTGCGCGGCCGCGAGCGCTTCGGCACCGCCACCGGCAGCCTGCTGCATGGCGGCGAGCACGCCCGTGTGTACTGCCGCTCCAACCCTGGCTTCCACCTGCCCGATACCGGCCAGGCGCCGCTGCTGCTGGTCGGCACCGGCACCGGCATCGCACCGCTGATGGGCCTGATGCAGGAGCTGCAGGCCAACGGCTGCGAACGCGAGGTGCACCTGGTGTTTGGCGAGAAGCACCGCCAGCACGATTACCTGTATCGAGACCAGCTGCAGGACTGGCACGCGCGTGGCGTGCTGGCCGGCCTGCATACCGCGTTCTCGCGCGATGGCGCTGAAAAGATCTATGTGCAGCACGTGCTGCAGCAGCGCGCCAGCGAAGTGCGCGACGTCCTGGCCCGCGGTGGGCATCTTTACCTGTGCGGCAACAAGCGCCATCTGGAAGGCGCGGTGCGCGAGGCCATCGATGCCATTGGTGGCGAGGGGCGCTGGGACGCGCTGCGCGGTGAAGGCCGCACGCACTGTGAGCTGTATTGATCGGTACCACTGGACTGCACGAATCCTGGACCGGTAGAGCCGGCCGCTGGCCGGCATTACCAGAATATGTAGCCAACCATCGCCCGTGCATCACGGTAGAGCCGGCCGCTGGCCGGCTGCCCAGTATCCCTTGGTTGCCGGCCAGCGGCCGGCACTACCATCAGATGTGACCAACCATCGCCGGAGCGTCCATCACGGGTCAATTGCCGACAATGCGGCCGTCCACCACGCGCGCCACTTGCTGACCAAACATGGCCACATCCTGTGGATCGTGGCTGATCAACAGCAACGGGATGCCGGTCTTGTCCAGCACCGTCTCCAGCTCCTGGCGCAGGTGCTGGCGCAGGTCGTGGTCCAGTGCGGAGAACGGCTCATCCAGCAGCAGCGCCTGCGGCTGCGTCACCAGGGCGCGCGCCAATGCAGTGCGCTGGCGCTGGCCACCGGAGACCTGCGAGGGCAGCAGATCGCCCACCGTGTCGATGCGGAATGCGTGCAGCCACTGCTCCACCGCATCGAAGCGCTGGCGCGCGCGCGGATTCAACCACCCCCGCTCCAGCCCGAACGCCACGTTCTGGCGCACGCTCAGGTGCGGGAACAACGCGTAATCCTGGAACACGTAGCCCAGCCGGCGGCGCTGCGGCGGCAGATCCACAGCGGCGGCCGCGTCGAACAGGGTCTGCCCCTGCAGGCGCACATGGCCCTGGCCCGGCCGCAGCAGCCCGGCCACCGCCTTCAGGGTCAGGCTCTTGCCGGCGCCTGAAGGCCCGAACAGCACCACCTGGCGCTGCGTGCACTGCAGCGATACGTCCAACACGAAATCCTGGCCGGCCGCCTGCAGGCGGCGCTGCACCTGCAGGTCAAGCCACATCACGCAGCTCCCGGCGACGCCCGCCCACCAGCCGCGCTGCCAGCAACAGGATCACGATGCACACCACCGAAGTCAGGATCACCAGCGCATTGGCCTTGCCATCCTGGCCGGCCTGCACCGCCTCGTAGATGGCGATCGACAGCGTCTGCGTGCGTCCCGGAATGCTGCCCGCTACCATCAATGTCGCGCCAAACTCACCCATCGCACGTGCGAAGGCCAGCAGCAGGCCGGCAAGAATGCCGCGCCACGCCAGCGGCAGCGTGACGCGGAAGAACACCGCTGCTTCGGACACTCCAAGCGTGCGCGCGGCCTGCTCCAGCTGTCCGTCCACTTCCTCGAACGCCGCGCGTGCCGGCTTGAACACCAGCGGCAGCGAAGCCACCGCCGCGGCGATCACCGCGGCCTGCCAGGTGAACACCAGGTTGATGCCGAACCACGACTGCAGCCACGCGCCGATCGGGCCGTTGCGGCCGATCAGCACCAGCAGGTAATAGCCCAGCACCGTCGGTGGCAGCACCATCGGCAGGGTCAGCAGCGAATCCAGCAGCTCGCGGCCGGGAAAGCGCCGCCGCGCCAGCAGCGCGCCCAGTGCCACGCCCAGCACCAGATTGATCGCGGTGGCCCAGCCGGCCACCTTCAGCGACAACCCCAGTGCGCTCCAGTCCAGATCCATGCGTCAGGGCTTGCCGAACCCGTGCTTGGCCAGGATCGCCTGGCCCGGCGCCGAACGCACGAAGGCGGTGAAGCGCCTGGCTTCGGCCGACTGCGCGCTGGCCTTGGTCACCGCCAGCGGATAGGCAATGCGCCCCGCCACCGGAACCGCGAAGGCGCGGCGCACCCGGTCGGGCATCGCCTGTGCATCGGTGGCATAGACGAAGCCGGCATCCACTTCACCGCGCGCCACGTAATCCAGCGACTGGCGCACGTTCTGCGTCGTGATGATCCTGCCCTGTACCAACGGCCACAGGCCGGCCGCTTCCAACGCACGCTTGGCATAGCGACCGACCGGCACGCTGTCCGGGTTGCCCAGCGCAACGCGCTGCACACCGGCACCGGCCAGGTCCTTCAAGGTGCGCGGCGCGGCCCTGGCCTGCGGCGGTACCACCACCCACAGCGCGTTCACCGCGAACACCTCGCGGGTACCGGCCGCCAGCAGGTCCTGCTGCTGGGCCTGGTCCATCGTGGTTTCATCGGCCGACGCGAACACATCCACCGGTGCGCCACGGCTGATCTGCTGCAGCAGCACGCCGGATGCGGCGAAGTTGAAATCGACCTTGGTTCCCGGGTGCGCCCTCTCATACGCCGCGCCCAGCTCGCGGAAGCTCTCGGTCAGGCTCGATGCCGCCGACACCGTCAGCTCGGCCGCCCAGGCCGGCACCGTAGCCAGCAGTCCCAGCAACAACAGTCCAGCTCGCTTCATCGTCGGCTCCCGGCCAGGTTCAGTTCGGATCGGATTCGTCGGCCACCGCCAGCGCTGCCAGGCGCTCGGGCTGCAGCAACAGGATCTCGCGCTGCTTCACCGCAATGATCCCATCATCGCTCAGGCGGCGCAGCACGCGGCTGGCGGTTTCCGGCGCCATCCGCAGGTAATTGGCGATCTCGGTACGCGCCATCGTCAGGTTGAAGCGCGTGGCGGAGAAACCGCGCCGCGCGTAGCGCTCGGACATGTCCAGCAGGAACGCGGCCATGCGTTCTTCGGTACGGTGGTTGGCGGCCAGGGTCGCGACCTTGCCGATCTCCGCACTGAGCAGGCTGAACAGCTTGGCCTGCAGCCCCGGCATGCGGGTCGCCAACAGGCTGAGCTTGGGGAACGAGATGCGGCACAGGTGCACGGTGTCCAGCGCCACCGCATTGCAGGGGAAGCGCGAACCGTGGATCGCGTTGAGGCCGATCACTTCGCCCGGCAGGCTGAAGCCCAGCACCTGCTCGTTGCCCTGGCTGTCATCGACGAAGGTCTTGACCATGCCCGCGCGCACCGCAGCAATCGAATCGAACGATTCGCCGGCGCGGAAGATGTAGTCACCTGCATGGAACGGACCGACATGGTCGACCAGCACGTGCAGGTCGCCCAGTGCGGTCTTGTCGTAACCCTGCGACATGCATGCGTCGGAGAACGCGCAGGTGCTGCAAAAGTGCAGTGCGTCGCCATCATCGGCGGCGGCGGGGTTGGGTGTGGCCCGGCCGAGACGGCCCTGCGAAGGCGGAATTGAAGACATCGGGGCAAGACTCAAGCGATGGCGGCCGCCGGCCGGAAGCATGCGGCCATCATACGCCACAGCAGGCGCCCTTCTTCGGCCAGGCGCAGCACGCGCGCATCCCACTGCGCCCAGCCGCGTGCCAGCAGCGGCGACAACGCGGGCAGCTGTTCGGCGAAACATTCCTCGAACGGTTCATCGTTGCGCCACTCGAAGGCAGCCGCATCGAGGGCGTGGTCACAGGCGATGCTCTGCGCCACTTCGGCCACCAACCGCTCGTCCTCGGACAGGATCAGCCCGGCGGAGACTCCCATGTGACCCGCCTGCAGCCGCGCACGCCATTCGCCCAGTTCGTCGTCCAGCCGGTAGAACACCTCGCCGATCTGGCTGCAGGCAGACAGGCCAAGCCCGATGAAATCACTGCGGTCGCGGCGTGGCACGCTGGCAAGATCGCAATGGCGCTGGCCATCGCCCGGACCGTGCGGGTTCGGCAGATCGCCGCGCTGATAGTGATCGCCACCAATCGGTTCGTAACCCGCAGCGCGCAGCAGGCGCCAGGCCTGCAGCCAATGGACGGCCGAGGGGTGTTCTGGCAGCGCACACGGCGCCGGCAGCAGGATGCGCTCCGGTGCCTCGGCCAGCACCTCGTGCAGCCGTTCAATGAAGCCAGCGTCCTCGCTGCCGGGTACCCGCAACTGGTAGTAGCGCGCGGTGAAGCCCACCTGTCGCGCCTGTGCCAGCAGGGTCGGCCCCGGTGCATCGGCGCGATCAATCACGTTCAAACGGGTGCAGCCCACCGCACGCAGCTGCGCCGGCGCCAGCGCGCTGCCTGCGTCCAGCCGCACCTCCACCTGGGGCCGCGCCACGGTGCGCAGGTGCTGCGGCACCGCATCCAGCAGCTGGCCGAGCTGCGGCGGCGGCAACGTCTCGGCCAGCCCCAGCTGCAGTACCATCGCCACCACTTCACGGTCCTCGGCCAGCACGTCGGCCTGCAGCCGCAGCGCCAGCAGCAAGGTGTCCAGATAGGCCTGCGGCGGCACATCGCGCCCGCCACGACCGGCCTGGAAGCCGAGCGTCAAGCCGCGTGGGATCAGGTGCTCATTGCTGGCGCGCATGGCAGCGCGCCAGCCGCTTTCGCCAAAACCAGTACTGAACTGGTCAGCCGGCGGAAACAGCACGTGCCGCGGTTGCCGCAGCAATGCCGCCTGCAGCGCAGTGTCCTCGCTCTCGTCAACGTGGAAGCTCATGGCAGACATCTTCGGGCGTTCCTCTTCGCGTGGCCCTGATTGAAATCAAGCGTGGCGCATCTGATGGTTCCTGCCGGCCAGCGGCCGGCACTACCCTTTCATCCACCACTCGGTAGTGCCGGCCGCTGGCCGGCAGCACCCTCCACCCATCGCGCACCGTTCTGGTAGTGCCGGCCGCTTGCCGGCAAAGACCGTCACCCGCCGCGCAACCGCTCGCCGGCGGCCGCATCGATGGCTTCGGGCAGATCGGTTTCGCGGTCGATCTGCGGGAAGTGGCGGCGTTCCATGCGACGGATCGCGAAGTGCATCCATGCCAGCGCAGCGGCCACCAGCACGAACAGCAGCATGAAGCAGCTGCTCCAGATGCCCACCGCATCGTTCAATGCACCGAACACGATCGGCAGGATGAAGCCACCCAGACCACCGATCATGCCGACCACGCCGCCCACGGCACCCACGTGCTTGGGGTAGTACACCGGGATGTGCTTGTAGACCGCGGCCTTGCCCAGCGACATGAAGAAGCCCAGCACGAACACCAGCACGGTGAACATCACCACGCCGATGGCCAGATGGAAGTGGATCGGGCCATGGATGCCCTTCACCACATACTCGGTATCCGGGTAGGCCAGCAGGAAGGTGCAGATGGCCGACACGCCGAAGGTCCAGTACATCACCCGGCGCGCGCCCATCCGGTCCGACATCCAGCCACCAACCACGCGGAACAGGCTGGCCGGGATCGAATAGCACGCCGCCAGCATGCCGGCATGGCCCACGTCCATGCCATAGGCGCCCACCAGGTAGTGCGGCAGCCACAGCGCCAGCGCCACGAAGCCGCCGAACACGAAGAAGTAGTACAGCGAGAACCGCCAGACCTGCAGGTTCTTCAGCGGTGCCATCTGCTCGGCGAACGGCACCGGCTTCACGCCCTCGCGGCGGCGCTGCTCCAGCGACGGGTCTTCCTTGCTGAAGAGGAAGAACAGCACCGCAGTGACAGCCAGCGCAACGGCCCAGACCTTGGCGACCATGGTCCAGCCGGCTGCCACCATCACCAGCGGCGCCAGCAGCTTGGTCACCGCCGAGCCGATGTTGCCGGCACCGAAGATGCCCAGCGCGGTGCCCTGCTTGCTGGCCGGGAACCACTTGGAGACGTAGGCCACGCCCACCGAGAAGTTGCCGCCGGCGATGCCCACGCACAGCGCGGCAATCAGGAACTGGGTGTAGGTCTGCGCGTAGGTCAGCATCCAGGTGGCCACTGCGCCACACAGCATCACCAGCACCATCACCTTGCGGCCACCGAACTGGTCGGACCAGATGCCGAGGAAGACCCGGCTGACCGAACCGGTCAGCACCGGCGTGGCGATCAACAGGCCGAACTGGGTGTCATTCAAGCCGAGCTGTTGACTGATCTGGATGCCGATGATCGAAAAGATCATCCACACCGCAAAGCACACGGTGAAGGCGAACGTAGTCAGCCACAGCGCACGTTGCTGCTGACCGGCACTGGCGGGGGCAAGGGCCTGGTTCATGAATTCTCCTCGTTCATGGGGATTCAGCCGATATCCGCTTCAGCCGATATCCGCTTCGGCTTCGATCGCATCCAGCCCGCGCACCGGGTAGCGTTCCTGCAGCTGCAGCAGGTAGGCCTGCACCTCGCGCTGGCGCACCTGCAGTTCCAGGTAGTCGCGCAGCTGCGGCAACACGGCATCGAACGGCTGCGGCTGGCCTTCCTCGCGTGCATCGACGCAGACCACGTGGTAGCCCCAGCGCGATTCCACCGGGAAACCGGCCAGGCCCTCGCGCAGGCGGAACACCTGGCGGTCGAACTCCGGCGTGGTCTGCCCACGCTGCAGCCAGCCCAGGTCGCCGCCCTCGCTGCTGGATGGGCAACGCGAATGGCGCAGGGCGAAATCGGCGAACAGGTGCGGCGACTCCTTCAGCAGCCCGACCAGCCGCTCGCCCTCGGTACGTGCGGCGAAGCGCCCAGCCACGTCGTCGGCCGGCGCGGCCAGCAGGATATGGCGCAGGCGCACACGGTCGGGAGAGCGGAAGCGCTCCGGGTTCTGCACGAAGTAGCGCCGGCAGTCTTCATCGGTCGGCACGCGGTCTTCGATCGCGTCTTCCAGCAGTTGCTGGATCAGCACTTCCTCATCGCTTACCCGGTTGCCCTCCGGTGCCTGCAGGCCCAGCCGCTGCGCTTCCAGGCGCAGCAGCTCGCGCACCACCAGTGCACGTGCCGCTTCGGCACGTGACTGTTCCGGGCGCATCGCCCGATGGTGCTGCATCTCGCGGGCGATGTCGGCCTCGCTGATCGCGGTCTCGTCCACGAACAGCCGGCACGGCGCCGGCTGCCCGAGCGAGCGCGCCCCCTGCGCTGCCGCGTCATGGTGATGCGAATGCGCCTCGGCAGGAACCGGCGCGGCGGAGTCGATCACGGTGATCGGCAGGAACTTCGGCAGGCTGCCCATGGCTTACTCCCGCGGCCCGTAGCGCAGCGTGGCCTGGCGGCGGCGCACCACCTGGTACGGCCTCCACAGGTAGCTGATCGGAATGCTCCACACGTGCACCAGGCGGGTGAACGGCGCGATCAGGAACAGGGTCAGGCCCAGGAAGATATGCATCTTGTAGACCCAGCTGACGCCCTCGATGTAGTCGGCGCCACCGGCACGGAAGGTCACGATGTGCTGCGCCCACTCGGCCAGCTGCACCATCACCCCGCCGTCCAGGTGGCCGGACGAGATGCGGATGCTGTACAGGCCCAGGCACAGCTGGGCGAACAGCAACACCAGCACCAGGGTGTCACCGAAGCTGCCGGTGGCCCGCACGCGCGCGTTGAACAGGCGGCGTACCAGCAGGATGCTGATGCCGATGAAGCACAGTGCGCCGAACACACCACCGACCACCATCGCCAGCATCTGCTTCTGCGAGGAGGTGATGAAGTGCTCGTACACTGCGTGCGGGGTCAGCAGGCCGACCAGGTGGCCACCGAGGATGGCCAGGATGCCGATGTGGAAGCAGTTGCTGCCGATCCGCATGCCCTTGTCCGACAGCATCTGGCTGGAGCCGGTGCGCCAGGTGTACATGGCCTTGTCATAGCGGGCCCAGCTGCCGATCAGCAGCACGGCCACGGCGATGTACGGGTAGTACTGGAAGGCGAATTGATGCAGGGAGTAACTCATGGCTGGACCTCTCGATGCGAAGGACGGGCCGGCGAACGCACGGGCGGCTTGCAGTCTTCGGCGGGGGCTTCGGCACCGAAGCGCACCGCCTCCTCCTCCCACAAGCGGTCCATGGCCTCGGCGGTATCGTCGCGGACTTCTTCGCTGGCACGCTGGCGCAGCGCCTGCAGATCGGCCTTGCCGTCACCGGCTTCGACCAGGATCTCGAACAGCACCCCGTGCGGCAGCTCGCGCTCGGCGGCACGCGCCGCCAGCATCCCGGCGATATGGCCGATGTGGTGCAGCCACTCGCGGGCCTCGCTGCCGGGGCGATGGGCCAGGAACTCCAGCAGCAGCGGCAGGTAATCCGGCAGCTCGCGGGCATCCAGTTCAAAGCCGTTGCGGCGGTAGGTTTCGACCAGATCGACCATGGCCTGGCCACGGTCCCGCGACTCGCCATGGATGTGTTCGAACAGCAGCAGGCTCATCGAACGGCCGCGGTCGAAACTGGCCAGCCACGCCGCCTGCGCATCCAGCGCATCGGTGGCCAGCAGCTGCTGCACGAAGCTGCGCAGCTGCTGGCGGCGGGCGGCGTTCAGCGCCGGGTCGTCACAGGCGGCGAGCAGTTCCTCGCCGTGCTCCCACAGTTCTTCGCGGGGGTAGTCCAGCAATACCCCGACCAGCTTGAGCACGCTCATCACACCACCTCCTTGCGGCGGTGGTTCGGGCCCTTGTCCACCACGAAGGTGGTGGTCTTGCGCTGGCCGAACAGGTCGGCCGGGCTGTCACCATTGCAGCCGTTGCCGAAGGTGAAGCCGCAGCCGCCGCGCTCGCCGAAGGCGTCGTTGGCGTACTCGCGGTGGCCGGTCGGAATCACGAAACGGTCCTCGTAGTTGGCGATGGCCAGGTAGCGGTACATCTCTTCCACCTGGGCGATGCTCAGCCCGGTCTGTTCCAGCACCGCAGTGTCTTCCACGCCGTCCACGTTCCTGGCCCGGCGCCAGGCACGCATGGCCATCAGCCGCTCCAGCGCGCGTACCACCGGCGCCTCGTCACCGGCCGTCAGCAGGTTGGCCAGGTAGCGCATCGGAATGCGCAGCGACGCCACGTCCGGCAGCTCGCCGCTCATGCCCACGCGGCCACGTTCGGCGGCGGACTGGATCGGCGACAGCGGCGGTACGTACCAGACCATCGGCAGCGTGCGGTATTCCGGGTGCAGCGGCAGCGCCAGCTTCCAGTCGATCGCCAGCTTGTACACCGGCGACTGCTTGGCCGCATCCAACCAGCTGTCCGGAATGCCCTCCTTGCGCGCGGCGGCGATCACCGCCGGATCGTTCGGGTCCAGGAAGATGTTCAGGTGGGCCTGGTACAGGTCCTTCTCGGCGGCCACCGAAGCGGCCTCGGCGATGCGGTCGGCGTCGTACAGCATCACGCCCAGGTAGCGGATGCGGCCCACGCAGGTTTCCGAGCACACGGTCGGCTCACCCATCTCGATGCGCGGGTAGCAGAAGATGCACTTCTCCGACTTGCCGCTCTTCCAGTTGTAATAGATCTTCTTGTACGGGCAGGCCGACACGCACATGCGCCAGCCGCGGCACTTGTCCTGGTCGATCAGCACGATGCCGTCTTCCTCGCGCTTGTAGATCGCGCCCGAGGGGCACGCCGACACGCACGCCGGGTTCAGGCAATGCTCGCACAGGCGCGGCAGGTACATCATGAAGGTCTTCTCGAAGGCGCCGTAGATCTCCTTCTGCACCTGGTCGAAGTTGTAGTCGCGCGATCGCTTGCTGAACTCCGAACCGAGGATCTCCTCCCAGTTCGGGCCCCACTCGATCTTCTGCATGCGCTCGCCACTGATCAGCGAACGCGGCCGCGCGGTGGGCTGGTGCTGGCTGTCCTTGGCGGTGTGCAGGTTCTGGTAGTCGAAATCGAACGGCTCGTAGTAGTCGTCGATCTGCGGCAGGTCCGGGTTGGCGAAGATCTTGGCCAGCATGCGCCAGCGGCCACCCGCGCGTGGCACCAGCTTGCCGCTGCCGGTGCGCACCCAGCCACCGTTCCACTTCTCCTGGTTTTCCCATTCCTTCGGGTAGCCGATGCCCGGCTTGGTTTCCACGTTGTTGAACCAGGCGTACTCGACGCCCTCGCGCGAAGTCCAGACGTTCTTGCAGGTGATCGAGCAGGTATGGCAGCCGATGCACTTGTCCAGGTTCAGCACCATCGCGATCTGTGCACGGACCTTCATCACACCACCTCCTTGCTGGCCGATGCCGAAGCACCAGCGGGCTGCTCATCGGTCGCTCCTGCGCGTCCTGCGCCCGCGACACTCGAACTTCCTTGTTCATCGTCCAACCAATCGATCTTGTCCATCTTGCGTACGATCACGAACTCGTCGCGGTTGGTACCGCAGGTGCCGTAGTAGTTGAAGCCATAGGCCAGCTGCGCGTAGCCGCCGATCATGTGGGTCGGCTTGAGCACGATGCGGGTCACCGAGTTGTGGATGCCGCCGCGGGTGCCGGAAATCTCCGAGCCCGGCACGTTGATGATGCGTTCCTGGGCGTGGTACATCATCGCCATGCCCGGCATCACGCGCTGGCTGACCACCGCACGCGCGGCGATCGCACCGTTGACGTTGAACAGCTCGATCCAGTCGTTGTCGACGATGCCGGCGCTGCGCGCGTCGTCCTCGCTGATCCACACGATCGGGCCACCGCGCGACAGTGTCTGCATGATCAGGTTGTCGCTGTAGGTGCTGTGGATGCCCCACTTCTGGTGCGGGGTGATCCAGTTCAGCACGATCTCCTTGTTGCCGTTCGGGCGCTGGTTCAGCAGCGGCTCCACCGTGCGCGTGTTGACCGGCGGCCGGTAGCTCATGAAGGCCTCGCCGAAGTCGATCATCCACTCATGGTCCTGGTAGAACTGCTGGCGACCGGTCACCGTGCGCCACGGAATCAGCTCATGCACGTTGGTATAGCCGGCGTTGTAGCTGACGTTGTCGTCTTCCAGGCCCGACCAGATAGGCGAAGAGATGATCTTGCGCGGCTGCGCCTGGATGTCACGGAAGCGGATCGCCTCGTGTTCCTTGCCCACCGCCAGATGCGTATGCTCGCGACCGGTGAAGGTGCCCAGCGATTCCCACGCCTTCACTGCCACGTGGCCGTTGGTTTCCGGCGCCAGGTGCAGGATCACTTCGGCCGCGTCGATTGCGGTCGAGATGGCCGGACGGCCCTGGCTTACACCCTCTTCGTGCACGGTGTGGTTCAACTTGCCGAGGAACTCCACCTCGTGCTTGGTGTCCCAGCTCATTCCCTTGCCGCCGTTGCCCTGCTTGTCCAGCAGCGGGCCGAGCGAGGTGAACTTGCGGTACAGGTTCGGGTAGTCACGCTCCACCACCGTCATCGACGGCATGGTCTGGCCCGGAATGGCCTCGCACTCGCCCTTCTTCCAGTCGGCTACGCCGAACGGCATGCCCAGCTCGTTGGGGGTGTCGTGCAGGGTCGGCACCAGCACCAGGTCCTTCTCCACACCCAGCACGCCCGGCGCCATCTCGCTCACGGTGCGGGCCACCTCCTTGAAGATGTCCCAGTCACTGCGCGATTCCCAGGCCGGGTCCACCGCCTTCGACAGCGGGTGGATGAACGGGTGCATGTCCGAGGTGTTGAGGTCGTCCTTCTCGTACCAGGTTGCCGTCGGCAGCACGATGTCCGAGTACAGCGCGGTGGTGCACATGCGGAAGTCGAGCGTGACCAGCAGGTCCAGCTTGCCTTCCGGCGCCTCGTCGCGCCACTTCACCTCCTGCGGCTTCACTGCGCCCATTTCGCCCAGGTCCTTGCCCTGCAGCCCGTGGCGCGTACCCAGCAGGTGCCGCAGCATGTACTCGTGGCCCTTGCCCGAGGAACCCAGCAGGTTCGAGCGCCAGATGAACATCATGCGCGGGTGGTTCTGGCTGGCGTCCGGGTCGGCGAAGGCGAAGTCCAGCGAGCCGTCCTTGAACTTGCCCAGCGCATAGTCCGCCGGGGCCACGCCGGCCGCTTCGGCCTCGCGTACCAGCTGCAGCGGGTTGCGGTCCAGCTGCGGGGTGCTCGGCAGCCAGCCCATGCGCACCGCGCGCAGGTTCAGGTCGGCCAGGCTGCCGCCGTACTTGCTCGCATCGGCCAGCGGCGACAGCAGCTCGTCCACCTGCAGCTTCTCGTAGCGCCACTGCCCGGTGTTGAAGTAGAAGAACGAAGTGCCGTTCATGTGGCGCGGCGGCTTGCTCCAGTCCAGCCCGAACGCGAGCGGCTGCCAGCCGGTCTGCGGGCGCAGCTTTTCCTGGCCCACGTAATGCGCCCAGCCGCCACCGGTCTGGCCCACGCAACCGCACATGATCAGCATGTTGATCAGGCCGCGGTAGTTCATGTCGTTGTGGAACCAGTGGTTCATGCCCGCGCCAACGATGATCATCGATCGGCCGTGGGTCTTGTCGGCGGTACGCGCGAACTCGCGGGCGATCTCGATCACCTCGGCGCGCGACACGCCGGTGATGCGCTCCTGCCACGCCGGCGTGCCCGGCACCATGTCATCGAAGCTCGATGCCACGTTGCCGCCGCCAAAGCCACGGTCAACGCCATACTGGGCCAGCAGCAGGTCGTAGACCGTGGCCACCAGCGTCTCGCCGCCATCGGCCGTGGCCAGCCGGCGCACCGGAATGTTGCGGTCCAGTACTTCTTCGGCCGGTGCAGCGGTCCAGCCATCGCTTTCAATGCCACCGAAGTACGGGAAGCTCACTGCCTCGATGCCGTCGTTGGCCTCGGACAAGCTCAGGCGCAGGCGTGTGTCGGCGCCATTGCTTGCCTTCTCTTCGATGTTCCAGCGGCCCTTCTCACCCCAGCGGAAACCGATCGAGCCATTGGGCACCACGATCTGGCCGCTGTTCTCGTCGTAGGCCAGGGTTTTCCAATCCGGGTTGTTGGCTTCACCCAGCCCGCCCAGCTCACTGGCACGCAGGAAGCGGCCCGCCACCAGGCGGCCATCGTCGCGACGTTCCAGGCGCACCAGCATCGGCATGTCCGAGTATTGGCGGCAGTAGTCCTGGAAATACTGCGAGGGCGAATCGACATGGAACTCGCGCAGGATCACATGGCCGAACGCAAAGGCCAGCGCCGCGTCGGTGCCCTGCTTGGGGTGCAGCCAATGATCGGTCAGCTTGGCCAGCTCGGAATAGTCCGGGCAGATCGCCACCGTCTTGGTGCCGTTGTAGCGCGCCTCGGTGAAGAAATGTGCATCGGGCGTACGCGTCTGCGGCACGTTCGAGCCCCAGGCGATGATGTAGCGACTGTTGTACCAGTCGGCCGATTCGGGCACGTCGGTCTGCTCGCCCCAGATCTGCGGCGAGGCCGGCGGCAGGTCGCAGTACCAGTCGTAGAAGGACAGGCAGGCGCCACCCAGCAGCGACAAATATCGCGCACCGGCGGCGTAGGACACCATCGACATCGCCGGAATCGGCGAGAACCCGACCACGCGGTCCGGGCCGTACTGCTTCACCGTATACAGGTTGGAGGCGGCGATGATCTCGTTGGCCTCTTCCCACTGCAGGCGCACGAAGCCACCCATGCCGCGGCGGGTCTTGTACGAACGCGCCTTCTCCTTGTCCTCCACGATGCTGGCCCAGGCATCGACCGGGGCCTTGCTCTTGCGTGCTTCGCGCCACAGGCGCAGCAGCGTGCCGCGGATCAGCGGGTACTTCAGCCGGTTGGCGCTGTACAGGTACCAGGAATAGCTGGCGCCACGCGGGCAGCCACGCGGTTCATGGTTGGGCAGGTCCGGGCGCGTGCGCGGGTAGTCGGTCTGCTGGGTTTCCCAGGTGACCAAGCCGTTCTTGACGTAGATCTTCCAGCTGCAGGAGCCGGTGCAGTTCACGCCATGGGTGGACCGCACGATCTTGTCGTACTGCCAGCGGGCGCGGTAGCTGTTTTCCCAGTCGCGGCCCTCGCTCTTGGCAAATCCATGGCCATCGGCAAAGGTCTGAGGGTCACGCTTGAAGAACTGCAAGCGATCGAGGAAATAACTCATCGGGAATCTCCCTTTGCGGACATCGGCATCGTGGCTGTGTGTGTCATCTGGCTGCGGTGCGTTTTCATGTCGTCAGCAGGGTGTCTCGGCACCGCGCCGGTAGTACCACCACCAGGTCACGGCCAGGCAGGTGACATAGAAAACAACGAACCCGTACAGCGCCATGTCGGGGCTGCCGGTCAACGTAATGGACGAGCCGTAGCTCTTGGGAATGAAGAAACCGCCGTACGCACCGATCGCACCGGAGAAACCGACCACCGCGGCCGATTCGATGCTGGCCTGGTGTGCGGCCGTGGCCTTGCCCTCGGCGTTGTCGTTGGCCGACCAGCGCTCATGCAGGGTGCGGAAAATCACCGGGATCATGCGGAAGGTGGTGCCGTTGCCGATGCCACTGAGCACGAACAGCGCCATGAAGCTGAGCAGGAAGCCGTAGAAGTTGCCGGCCTGGCCATCGCTGGGCAGGAAGTGCAGCACGCCGAACACTGCCGCGATCATCAGCGCGAACACCCAGAAGGTCAGGCGTGCACCACCCCAGCGGTCGGCCATGCTGCCACCCACCGAGCGCATCAGCGCGCCCAGCAGCGGGCCGATGAAGGCGTAGGCCAGCGGGTTCACGTCCGGGAACTGGCTCTTCACCAGCATCGGGAAGCCGGCCGAGAAACCGATGTAGGAACCGAAGGTGCCGATGTACAGCCAGCACATCAGCCAGTTGTGCTTGCGGCGGAAGATCACCGCCTGCTCGGAGAACGACGAGCGGGCGCTGGTCAGGTCGTTCATGCCGAACCAGGCCGCGATGGCGCACAGCGCGATGGCCGGCACCCAGATGAAACCGGCGTTCTGCAGGAACAGCGGTGCCCCACCCTCCACCGCGGGCTGCGGTGCACCACCCAGCGCACCGAATACGCCCACGGTGATGACCAGCGGAATCACCGCCTGCGCCACCGACACGCCCACATTGCCCAGGCCGGCGTTCAGGCCCAGCGCCAGGCCCTGCTTCTGCTTGGGGTAGAAGAAGGAGATGTTGGACATCGACGACGAGAAGTTCGCGCCGCCGAAACCACACAGGATCGCGATGGCCACGAACACCCAGTACGGCGTGGCCGGGTTCTGCACCGCAAAGCCGAGCCAGAGCGTCGGCGCCAGCAGCGACGCGGTGGACAGCGCGGTCCAGCGGCGGCCGCCGAAGATCGGGATCACGAACGAATAGAAGATGCGCAGGGTCGCGCCGGACAGGCTGGGCAGTGCCACCAGCCAGAACAGCTGGTCGGTGCTGAAGTTGAAGCCGATCTTCGGCAGGCTGATCGACACCGCCGAGAACAGCACCCAGACCGAGAAGGCCAGCAGCAGCGAAGGGATCGAGATGACCAGGTTGCGGGTGGCGACCCGCTTGCCGGTGCGCTCCCAATAGCCGGGATCCTCCGGCGTCCAGTCGCTGATGACGCGACCGGGACTGGCAGTGCTGCGGACAACAGGATCGCTACCGACGGTCATACATGGCTCCAAGGCTGTGGAATGACGTGGGTACTGCGTTTCAAGTTGTAACCCGTCGTCATGCAGCCATTAGGCCGTGCAGCACGGACGACGGGGTTGATCTGGATCAATCAAGGGCCGGTTTCCACCCTGCCCCTGACAAATGTCAAACCGATGAAGCGGTGCTGCGGCGGGTCACCCCGCGCTGGCGCACGCTGTCGCGCACGTCCACATCGAACTGCAGCTGAAGCTGGCTGCCATCTTCCAGGGCAATGTCGAATGGCAGGCCATCCCGGCACGGCAGCCGCGCCGCCAATGCCTCGACTGCCGGGCGCGGCAGTACCAGGCGGCAGAAGGTGCCGCCGTCCAGCAGCACGGGCTGTTCACCGGCATGCAGCGATACCGCCATGCCCCAGCCTTCGATACCACCGAAGCGGGTCATGTTCTCGACCGTTTCACCGGCCAGCAGGCGCGCCAGCTCGGCCTCGTCCAGGCGAAGCCGTACCGATTGGTCCTGCAACTGCACTTTCATGACGCAACATCCTCCCATTGTTCGGGGGTATTGCAGTTGACCAGCCCGGCCTCGTCAACCGGCGCCAGCGCCACGGTGTTCACGCCAAGACGACGCTGCAGGGCCTGCAGCGAGCGCGGACCGTCCGGGTCATCCAGCGTCGATTCAAGTACGTTGCGACAAGCATCGTCTATATCCACCAGCATGGGCAGGGGGTGGCCGGCAAAGATCGTGCATGGACCGCGATGGCCGTCACGCAATTGCTGCAGCAATCGCGGCGGCAGCAGCGGCGTATCCACCGGCACCACCCAGGCCGGGCCATCGGGCATGCGCATCGCCACGCTGTAGAGCCCGCCCAGCGGCCCGCAACGTGCCACGCAGTCCGGTACGCCGCCGAACGCCGGGTAATTTCCGCTGACCCAGACCTCGCCTGCGCCGGCCTGCATCAACAGGCCCCGCATGTGTTCCAGCAGCGTGCGGCCCTGCCACGGCAGCAGCGCCTTGTCGCGGTCCATCCGGGTGGACAGGCCACCGGCCAGCACGATGCCGTTGATGCTCATCGCAGTAGAGCCACGCCATGCGTGGCTGCGCCGGCCGGATGCACGGGAAAGGCCTCATCCACGCATGGCGTGGACCTACTGAATCCCGCGCCGCCCTGAAGGGCGCGGTCAATGCCCGTGGTCATGCGTATGGTCATGGGAGTGCGAAGCTTCGGTGTCCGCATGGCACAGGCTGCACCCCTCGCTCCACTCGCTGTCGCCGTCCTCGTAATGTTCCTGCTTCCAGATCGGGCACTGGTGTTTCACCACCTCGATCAACTGCCGGCAGGCGCGGAACGCCTCGTCTCGATGCGGGCTGCCCGCCGCCACCACCACCGCCACATCACCAATGCCCAACCGGCCCTTGGCGTGGGCCACATACAGCTTCAGCTTCGGACCGAACGCCGCCTCGACCTCGGCGGCCAGGCGCTTGAACTCGTTCAGCACCAGCGGCTCGAACAGGTCGTAGGTGATCCCGGTCACCAGCCGGCCGATGTTGACGTCGCGCACCTTGCCGATGAACACGTCGATGCCGCCGAAGCCCGGATCAGAGACCGCAGCAATGCCCTCGGCTGGATCGATCGCCGCCTGCGCGCGGTCCACCACCTTGGCGATGATCATCTCGCTCATCGCTCAGCCCCCGCTCACCGGCGGCAGGATCGCCACACGGCCATCGTCGGGCAGCGCCTCGTGGTCGCGCAGCACGCGTTGCTGGTCGGCGAACGCCGAATAGTCCAGCAGGCCCGCGCGGAAACCGGGCCAACGCAGCGGCAGCAGCTCGCGCAACGCCTGGCGCAGGTCGGCCACGGTGCCACCGGCCACCTCCACGGCAATCTCGCGGCTGGCATCCAGATCGGAGAACGCACCGAACAACTGCAGATTTACCTGTCTCATCATGACTCCTGGCTCGCCAGCTGCACCGGGTCCTGATGACCCCAGCCCTGCACGCGCACGTAGGTGCCAGCACTGGCCAGACCTCCCTCGCCTTCCAGCACCACCCAGGCGTTGGCCTGCAGCATGGACATCAAACGGAACGACTCCTGCCCGGCCAGCACGCGCGCACTCAGGCGCCCCTGTGCGTCCACCTCCACCCGCGCCCGCGCGTGGAAGCGCAGGCCGGGCGGCGTGCGCACGTCGGCCTGCAGGGGCAATGTCAACACCGGCTCCGGTGCCAGCCCCAGCAGGCGGCGCAGTACCGGCTCAACGAAGAAGCGCTGGCCCACCGCAGCCGACACCGGGTTGCCGGGCAGGCCGAAATACAGCGCGCCATTGGGCAGCACCGCAAACAGCAGCGGCTTGCCGGGGCGGATCGCCACCTTGTGGAACACGATGCGCGCACCCCGGCCGCGCAGCGCGTCGGGAATGAAATCGTAGCGGCCGGCCGACACCGCGCCGGTGCTGATCAACATCTGCGCACCCGCGTCCAGCGCTGCATCCAGTACCGCGTTGAACGCGGCCACCTCATCGCCTACCGAGCCCTGCCAGACCACCTCGGCACCGGCGGCCTGCAGGCGACCGACCAGGTACGGCCGGTTGCTGTCACGGATCTGCCCGGATTGCAGCGTCTGCGCCGCCTCGGTCACCAGTTCCTTGCCGGTGGCGATCACCGCAGCCCTCGGCCGTGCCACCACTGCCACCTGGCCCACGCCGATGGCATGCAGCAGGGTGCGCGCATTGATATCAAGCACCTGGCCGGCCTGCAGCACGCGCTCACCGTCGCTTACATCTTCTCCGCGCAGGCGCACGTTCTGGCCCGGCTTCACCGATGCCTTCAGGGCGATGCGGGTCGGGCGTCCCTCCTCGCTGGCGAGGATGTCCACGTTCTCGACCGGCACCACCGTATCCAGCCCGGACGGCATGCGCGCACCGGTCATGATTTCCCAGGCACCCTCGCCACCTTCGGCACCTGCATCACCGGCTGCCTGCCAACCCTGCACGGCAAATTCGGTACCGGCCTCGAACGCCGTGCCGTTGGCGCGCAGCGCGAAGCCGTCCATCGCCGAATTGTCGAACGGCGGCAGCGACTGCGCGCTGTGGATGTCACGGGCCAGCGTGCGGCCCGCGGCCTCATGCAGCGGCAGATGCTCGGCCGGCAGCGGCTTGGCCGCGTCCAGCAGGTGCTGCAAGGCATCGCTGTAGGCAATCATCAGTGGCCATCCCCCTCGACCATCGCCAGGGCATGGCCCAGTACCGGCGCCAGGATATCCAGGCACTGCGCCGCCGCCTTCGGGCTGCCGGGCAATGCGAACACCAGCATGTTGCCCAGCTGTACCACCTCGGCGCGGCTCAGCCAGGCCATCGGCGTGTGCTGCGCACTCAGGGCCCGCACCATCTGCGCCAGGCCATGCACGGGCCGCGCGTTCAAGGAACGCAGCGCCTCCGGGGTCAGGTCACGCGGGCCCAGCCCGGTACCACCGGTACACAGGCACAGGCGCACGCCCTCGGCAGCCAAGGCCTGCAGGCGGCCCGCCAACGGCTCGATGCCATCGGGCAGCACTTCGGCGGCCACTACGTCGCCACCCAGCTTTCTCAGGCCGGTCACCAGGGTCGGGCCGGACACATCCTCATAAGTGCCTTCGCTGGCGCGATCGCTCAGCGTAATCACCGCGCAGGCCGCACTCTCCAACCCCTTAGGTGCACGTGGGTTGAAACGCACGCGCTCGGCCTCGTCCATGCCATCCGGGTGCAGCCAAACCCCGCGCTTGCCGCCTTCCTTGAACAGCAGGCGGATGCCTTCGATGCGCAGTGCCGGTTCCACTGGCTTGCTCAGGTCGTACAGGGTCAGCAACGCCGCGTTGACACCAGCCAGCGCCTCCATCTCCACGCCGGTGCGTGCCTCGCTGGCGCACTCGCACCACACGCGGATCGCCTGCCGTTCCGGCACCGGCGCGCAGAACACCTGCACCAGTTCCAGCGGCAGCGGGTGGCACAGCGGCATCAGCATCGAGGCCATCTTGGCGCCCTGCAGGCCGGCAATCTCGGCCATCACCAGCGCATCGCCCTTGGGCAGGCGGCGCTCGACGATCAGCGGATAGGCCACTGGACCGGCATGCAGCTCGCCCACCGCAACCGCACGGCGGCGGGTGATGCGCTTGTCTCGGACATCGGCCATATGGAAGGCCGCATTCAATTCCCCACTCATCGTGTTGCTCATCCTCCGATGGAGGCCAGGTGCGGGGTCAGCCCGGTCTGGCCCTGGTGCAGTCCATGCCCGGCCGCTTTCAGGCCAAGCTGTGTGGTGATGCGTGCCAGCAGCGCGTCGTGGTCATCGTCGCTCTGCAGCAGCGGGCGCAGCGGCACGCCGAACTCGCCGAACAGGCACAGCCGCAGGTCGCCCTTGGCGGTCACCCGCAGGCGGTTGCAGCCCTTGCAGAAGTCGCGCGAATACGGGGCGATGATGCCGATGCTGCCGCGATGGTCGGGGTGGCCGAACTCGCGCGCCGGGCCGGCGTCGGCCGCGCGCGGCCGCTCGTGCCAGCCAGCGGCCAGCAGCTGCTCGATCACCACGTCGGCACGCAGGTGGTGGCGCTGGAAATAGGCTTCGTTGTCGCCGGTGCGCATCAGTTCGATGAAGCGCACGCTGAAGGGGCGGTCACGCAGGTAGTCCATCCACTGCGGCAGCTCGTCGTCGTTCAGGCCACGCAGCAGCACCGCGTTGAGCTTGATCGCCGGCAGGCCCAACGCCTGCGCCAGGGCCAGGCCCTGTTCGATCTCCGGCAGGCGGTCGTGCCCGGTGATGGTCTTGAAGCGTTCGCGCTGCAGGCTGTCCATGCTCACGTTCAGCGCAGTCAGGCCGGCCCGGTGCCACCCCGGCAGGCGCCGCGGCAGCAACGTGCCGTTGGTGGTGATGGCCACCTTGCGGATGCCCGGCACCGCCGCAACCGTGGCGATGATCTCGTCCAGGTCCTTGCGCAGGCTGGGCTCACCGCCGGTCAGGCGGATCTTGCTCATGCCCAGCGCCGCGAAGGCCCGCACCAGGCGGCCGATCTCATCCACCTGCAGGAAACGCGGGCGGCCGTCGGCCTGGTACCCGTCGGGCAGGCAGTAGCTGCACCGGAAGTTGCAGGCTTCGGTCAACGACAGGCGCAGGTACGGAAAGCTGCGTCCGAAACCGTCGGTGAGTTGGCTCATGGCTGGTCCACCTTGTTGCTCCACCGTCTTGCCTGTGCCCGGAACGGCCCGGATACCCTCGCCTGCTGGAACGATTGCCAGAGTACGCGGCCTTCAGTTCCATGGGCATGACTTAAATCAATCGCGTTCGGCCCCGCGCGGCAGGCGTTGTGGCAGCATGCGGCTTTCCGTGCAGCGGGCGTGTGACAACCCTCATGATGATGAACGATTTCCAGCAACTGCTGCATGCCGCCGGCGAGCAGGCTGAACCGCAACGCCTGCTGTTCGTATTCGTGCGCGCCGAGCTGCCCGAATCGCCCACCGGTGACCAGCGCGACCGGCATGACCGCCGCGAGGGCGGCACCCTGTCGCCGGTGCTGTGCGTGGACAAGCTGCCAGCCGAGGTGCCCAGCTTCCAGGCGCTGGCGACCGAATCGACCACCACCGGCATCGACTGGGACCTGGTGTTCGTGGCGGCGCTGGATGGCAGAGGCGGTTTCGCACCCAACAGCGACGAAGCCGCGCGCCCGCTGAAGCTGATGGTCAACGCCATCCATGACGGTCAGATCGGCCGCTTCGCCGCCTTCGACCGTGGCGGCGAGCCCGTTCAGTTCTATTGAGCCACCAGCTGCAGGGTCAGGAAGAAGATCACCAGCACGGTGTTCAGCCCCCAGGCCACGGTCAACCCGCGCGCGGCCACGCCCAGGTTGGGGTTGTGCGCGGTGGGCGCCGCCCGCCAGACCGCCGGGATGATCCAACCGGTATAGAGCAGCAGCACGGCAAATACCCCCAACAGCAGCGTGGTGCGCTGGTTGGCCAGCGCCCACAGGGCTACCGCCCACAGAATGTTGCTGGGAATGACGCCCTGCAGCCAGAACACACTCCACAGGCGGGAACGGCCCTGGGTGTCGGGGGTGGGGTGCAGCGAAGCGGTCGCGGTCATAAGTCTCCTTCTGTTTAGGAAACGTGCTGAACAAGCCTGCGCTTGGTGGCTGGGAACGTCAACCCGAGTCGCACGTCACGCTTTGACGCTTGTAGAGGCGGGCCATGCTCGACTCAGGCCCTTCCCTTCAGAGCCTGTCGTCATCGCCCCTCCCCCCTTGTTCCCTAACGCCCCCCAACCTCGACACCTGTCGCAGATTGCACGGTGCGGGCGGACCGCCGCGCCAGCTAGCGCTGGCGGTGCTTAACAGCGTGGGAGAATGCCGAAAGCGTCTCCAATCGAGTGATGTTTGCAACTGTTCTGATTGGCATTGCACAGCGCCAGGGGCTCAGATGGCGTGCCACCGGAAAAGGGTGGCCGGGTTTCGAATCCCGAGTTGGTCCTGAGTGATTGCGCTTGCCAGTCGGCGTCCACATTCCGTGGCGCCGGCTGGCAATCCGTCTGCCGGCTATGGCGGGCGGTGCGTGGGGGCGTTCGCGCCCACCGGCTTGGGACCAACCCGGATTCGAACCACGTACCGCCCGCCACTTTTATGGGTGGCGGCTACCGATTGCCCTGCACGGAGCCTTGCCATGAACGAATCGGACTTCCCGCATCTGCACGCCTACCGCAGCACCGCCGGCGACGACGGCTCGCCACAGGCTGCGCCAACAGTGGACAGGAACACCTTCATTGCCAATCTCCACCGCATCGGCTCCGGTGCGGCGGCTGATGGGCAGCCGTGGCCGGAGCGGCATCAGCTGCCCGGCCGCTGCCTGGCCCTGGCAGATGCCGATTGCGCGTTGAGCGGATTGCGGGTGGTGCTGGAGATGCTGCTGGCGGCGGAGCGCACCCGGCAGAATGGCGAACCGGAAGAGTACGTGGGCGATCGGGTGATGGAGGGGTTGGTCATGGCCTGCCAGTCGTTGTGCGCGCAGGCGGTGGGGCGGTTGCAGCCCGAAGGGTGAAGGCGATGCGCAATGCCCTTCAGCTTGGATCGCTTTCAGCAGGCGTCAGTGCTCGCTGAAAGCGCTCCTCAGATCGACGCCGATGATCGGCGAGAAGTCCACCTTCCACAGCTCCAGCTCGAAGAGCTGATCCTGATTGTCAAGGCACAAGGTGACCCTCACCGGCACGCCGTCGGCATCGGCAAGCATGGCCGTGGCAATGTCACTTCCGAAGACCTGGGTCGTGCTGGACAGGAACACCACGCCCCCGAATCCGACGACCTCCACGTTCTCCACCTGGACGCTGGTGGTGTTGCCCGCTGCGTCATGGCTGCGTACCTCGCCATCCACCGCAGCCAAGCGATGGCTGGTTGGGGGAAAGGTGTAGCTGGCGGTGCCTGCCGAAGTGGTCAGCGGGGTGCGATTACCGGTGGAGTCACAATTCTCAAGCCCCCTCCTCGAAGAGAGGGCCGAGAAGGCGCGCTACTCTTGTGATCTACCAGCCAAATGCTGCTTTCTCCTCAAGGCAACCAGAAAGAAGGCTGCCGCAGCCAGGAACGCGCCACACGCTTCCCAGACTCGGTCAAGCCACAGCATCAAGGCCGAAAGTGCTAGCCAAATCCCAGAAAATGTAAGAAGCCACCCGCGTGTCAGTTTCATAGGGCTCACTGCAGAGTTTGAATTCCAGCCATAGCGCAGACTATAGCTGCTCCAACCTCATAGCTCGCCAGCGCTCCTCCTCCCACTGTTGCAACACCGGCAACAAAGGGCACTTCAACAAACAATATCAGAACGGATGCACTAGACACCGGCAAAGTCAACCATGTCGGAGGCTGAACGTAAGACATGCATGACTTGAAGTACTTGCCATATGTCTTTTGATGAATGGACGCATCAGAACCATTATCGTCTTCGCACAATCCCAGAGAATCGGACTGTGAAATAGGATTCCCACCAACATACGCAAAGCTTGCAATCCCCCAAAGTAGTCCAATGCGATCACTCTGCGAATACCGCCCCACTGCAGAGACGTATTCCGCTGATAGTTGTAGAACAACCCACTCGCATCCGTCGCCTGCTGGCCCGGGAAGCGCAACGCAAGCTCGAACGCCACACCATCCCCATCAGGATCGGCACTCGGAATCTGGTTGCCGAACACTTCGCTCTTGTTGCTCCA
>NZ_JCAFRP010000020.1:0-44468 GCF_059368315.1 Stenotrophomonas sp. YJH_SMC_119
CAACCTGCAGCGCGTCCGCGAGCTGTCGGTGCAGGCGTCCAACGCCACCAACTCGGCCAGCGACCGCAAGGCCCTGCAGGCCGAAGTGACCCAGCTGGTTTCGGAAATCGACCGCGTCGCCAAGCAGTCGGACTTCAACGGTACCAAGCTGCTGGACGGTTCGTTCTCCAGCCAGCTGTTCCAGGTCGGCGCCAACGCCGGCCAGGCCATCGCCATCGACAAGACCATCGACGCCAAGGCCAATGCCCTGGGTGGTGCGATGTTCGATTCGGTCAGCTTTACCATCGCCGCTCCGGCAGACGCCACGACCGGCGTGAAGATGACCGGCATGACCATCACCAACGGCGCAGGTTCGGCAATCAGCATCGCCGACATCGACGTGGCCGCCCAGGGCGGTGCCGATGGCACCAAGACCCAGGACGCCGCCACCAAGGCCATGGTCGCTGCGATCAATGCCAAGATCGGTGAGACCGGCGTCCTGGCCGAGGTCGACGCTGCCGGTGGTGGCAAGATCAACCTGAGCTCGGTCAAGGACAGCGTCGACAAGAATGGCGCCTTCCTCGGTATCGCCGTGGAAACCGGCACCTGGACCGGCATCGCCACCGGCCCGGGCGACATCACCGCCAGCACCACCGCAGTGGCCAAGAGCTTCGCCGACAAGATCGACGTGTCCACCGTGAAGGGTGCACAGCAGGCGATGGAAGTGGTCGACAAGGCCCTGGGTGCGATCAACAGCACCCGCGCCGACCTCGGTGCGATCCAGAACCGCTTCACCTCGGTGGTGGCCAACCTGCAGACCTCGTCGGAAAACCTGTCGGCGTCGCGCAGCCGCATCAAGGACACCGACTTCGCCAAGGAAACCGCAGAACTGACCCGCACCCAGATCCTGCAGCAGGCCGGTACGGCCATGCTGGCCCAGGCCAACCAGGTGCCGCAGGGCGTGCTCAGCCTGCTGCGCTGATCCACGGCAAGAAGGCGCCGCTACCGTCGGGTCGAACCGACGGTAGCGGCAACCGGGAAGCCACGATGCACGAAGGCGCGGGCCATGCCCGGCCCGGGATCACTCCCGAACCGGCTTGGCATCGCCCGCTCCTGCGGACCTCTCTTTCAGCGCTGTACCTTTGACTGTACGTACCGGGCGGCTTCGTCTCCCCCCGATTGTCAGTAGCCTGATCCCTCCCCTGCATTGGGGGAGGGCTTTTTGCAGACTCCCGGCAGCCCGCGGTGAACCTACCCGCACCCTGCCCCAGCCCTCCTGCAACCCGCGTGCCAGAACCTGCGCCAGACCATTGGCACGGCACGTGCATCAACGAAGTCCTCAAGACCCAGCGGCGCAGGCCGCTATTTTCGTTGACGACGGGCCACCGCACGACGGCCAGGCCCGGATACCAGGAGAATCACATGGCAAGCTTTGGATACGGTGGCATTGGCTCGGGGCTCAACATCTCGGACATCGTCAACCAGCTGGTCGCGGCCGACCGCAAGCCCGCCGACAACGCGCTGAACCTGCAGCAGTCCAAGGCCAAGATGCAGTTGTCGTCGATCGGCACCGTCACTGCGGCCTTCGACAAGCTGAAGACCGCACTGACCGCACTGAAGGCCACCACGGCCTTCGATACCCGCACGGTGACCGCCACCGGCAAGGCACAGCCCGCCAACACCGACGACGTGCTGACGGCCTCGGTGGCACTGTACGACCTGGGCACGACCAAGGCAGCGGCCTCCAATGGCACGCATCAGGTGGAGGTGAAATCCCTTGCCACCGCGCACAAGCTGATTGCCAATACCTCGGTGGGGAAGACCGACACCTTCGGCGCCGGAACCTTGACGCTGACCGTTGGCGTTGGCGACAAGGCAAAGACGATGAAGGTCGAGGTGGAAGCCGGCGATACGCTGACCACCGTGCGCAACAAGATCGACGCCGCAGGCCGGAAGGAAGGCGTGCAGGCGACCCTGATCGCCTCGGGCGACAACCAGTACCTGTCGATCGCCCAGGAAAAGACCGGCGCCGCCAATGCCATCAAGCTCGAATACGGCGGCAGCGACCCGAAACTGACCGCACTGGTGGGCAGCCTCCAGGAAAACACCGCGGCAGCCGATGCCGAGCTGACCATCGATGGCGTCACGGTGGTCAGCGCCAGCAACACCGTGGCCGACGCCGTGCCGGGGTTGACCCTGAACCTCAAGGTCAAGGGCAAGAGCACCGTCGTGATCAGCACCGATACCACTGCAGCCACCAAGGTGATGCAGGAGTTCGTGACCGCCTACAACGCAGCAATCGCGGCGATCAACACCGAGACCAAGTACGACGCCAAGACCAAGGAAGCCGCCACGCTGACCGGCGACGCGCAGATGCGTGGTGCCTCCAGCCAGTTGCGCTCGGTGATGTCGGGCGTGCTGAAGGAACTGTCCGCCGATGGCCTGGACCCGAAAACGCTGGGACTGCAGACGCGTGGCTACCCCAACGCCGACGGCAGCCTGGTGCTGGACGCCACCAAGTTTGCCGCCGCGCTGGCCAGTCAGCCCGAGAAGATCCGCTCGGCAATCACCGGTGACACCGGCGGTGCCGGCACGCTCTACACCATGGTCGACGGCTACGTCAGCACCACGGTCGGCAAGGAAGGCGCCTTCGTCGCCCGCACCAAGGGCCTCAACACCACGCTGGACAACATCGACAAGCGCCGCAAGGACCTCGACACGCGCATGAAGAACGTGGAGGAGCGCTACAAGAAGCAGTTCATCGCGCTGGACAGCCTGATGGGCAAGCTGCAGCAGAGCAATACGTCGCTGCAGCAGCAGCTGGCACAGCTGAACCGCTAAAGGACTGCGTGCAACGCTCAAGTTTGGCGTGTAACGCACCGATAACGGACGCAACAGCAATCAACGCCGCACCGCCGGCAGCGGTCCCCACGACCGTCCGGCGGCACCCCGCGCAAGGAGAATCACGAATGTACGGTTCCAGCCGTCAATATGCCGAGCAGTACCGCCAGGTGGGAGTGACCAGTGCGGTCGCCGATGCCGATCCGCACAAGCTGGTGGCGATGCTGCTGGCCGGCGCGCTGGAGCGCGTGCGGCGCGCCCTGGCCAGCCTCGAGCGTGGCGACCAGGCCGGCAAGGGCAAGGCGATCGGCGAGGTCTGCGCGATCGTCGGCCACCTCAATGGCTCGCTGGATCATGAGGCTGGCGGTGAAATCGCCGGGAACCTTTCGGCACTCTACGACTACGTGCTGCAGCGCCTGACCGAGGCCAACCTGCACAACGACCGTGCCGCCCTCGATGAATCCCTTCAGTTGCTGGGCGAGATCGACAGCGCCTGGAATGCAATCCCGCAGGAACAGCGCCGCCCGGCCGCGGTGGCGCCATGAGCCTGCACGAACTGCACGCCCAGCTGGACGCCTTCGAAAAGGCCTTGGGCGAAGATGCGCTCGACCAGGCCGACAGCCTGCTCGACGGTCACGACAGCACGCTGCATGCCCTGCTCAGACAGCCGCTGACCTCGGACGACCACGCACCACTCAGTGCGCTGTTCGAGCGCCAGCAGAACCTGCTGGGCCTGCTGCGCCAGCGTCGCGATGCGGTGGCAGCACTGATGAATGACGGCCAGCGCTCTCTTCGCGCGACCCATGCCTACCTGCAGGCAGAATCGCTGGCATGACCCAACTGCCGACAACGTCACTGCACCATCCCGCCGAAAGCGAGCTGTTCGACGAAACGCTCAGCTGCGAGCTGGCACTGCCCGCCGAATTCCAGGCAGGCAGTGGCACCGGCCGTACCGGCAGTGCCGAGGGCCTGCTGCGCAGCCTGGCGCTGGTTGAAGACAGCCGCGTTGACGAGCATGACGACCGCAATGAAGCCAGCCTGCAATTGCAGCGGCTGGAGGCGAAGCTGGATCTGGCGATGGTGCTGCTTGGCCGCCTGGTCCGCCAGCAGGGCCAGGAACTGACCCTGCGCCCGGTGCGCTGGTCGCGCCGTGGCATCCGCCTGCAGCTGGGCCCGCGCAGTGGCGCCAGCCCGGGCCAGGCGGGCCTGGTCCGTCTGCAGCCCAGTGATTGGCTGCCCGACCATATCGACCTGCCGGTGGAAGTGATTGCCGAAGCGGCCGATGGCGGCGGCGGCCACTATCTGTGGCTGCGCTTCCAGCGCCTTGGCGATGGCCTGGAAATGGCCATGGAGCGCCACCTGTTCCGCCTGCACCGGCGCCAGGTGGCCGAGGCACGCCGGGCGCGCTGAAACCTGCCACCATCACGCTTGGCGGGCAAGCCTTGGCGCGCCCGTTCAGCTAAGTTAAGGTGGACTCCCCTACACGGACCTGCTGCGTGCCTGTGCGAGTTCTCATCGTCGACGATCACACCCTGGTCCGCGCCGGCCTGGCGCGGCTGCTGCAGGGGTTTGCCGACGTGCAGCTGGTTGCAGAGGCCAGCAACGCCGAACAGGCGCTGCAGCTGGCCCTGCAGCACGCCCCGGACGTGGTCCTGATGGACCTGTCATTGCCTGGCCGTACGGGTCTGGAAGCGCTAAGCGATATTCGGCTGCGCGCGCCAGGTACCCGGGTTGTGATGATGACCATGCACGACGACGCCGCGCACGTGCGCGATGCCCTCGACCGCGGCGCGGTCGGGTTCGTGGTCAAGGATGCGGCGCCGCAGGAACTGGAGCTGGCGCTTCGCGCGGCGCATGCCGGTCAGGTGTTCCTGAGCCCGCAGATCTCCGCCAAGATGCTGGCACCGATGCTCGGCCGCGAGAAACCCACCGGCATCGCCGCGCTGTCGCCGCGCCAGCGCGAGATCCTGCGCCGCATCGGCAAGGGTGAGAGCAACAAGGAAATCGCCGCCGACCTCGGCATCAGCGTCAAGACAGTGGAAACCCACCGCGCACGCATGATGGAGTCACTGGGCTGCCGTCGCGCCAACGATCTGCTGCTGCTGGCCGCGCGCCATCAGCACGAGCTGGAGTAAGCGCCAGCCTCGGCGTGACGAAGCGATGGCTGGGTAGAGTGGGCTGCTGGTAGAGTCGACTGTCAGTCGACTTGCGCGCGGAGCGCGGGACTTTTCCTTGGTCTGATCGGAGAGCAGTCGACTGACAGTCGACTCTACCGGTGATCGTCTCTATCGACAGCCGACGCAGCCAACCCGCACCCAGCGTCGAATTCCCGTCATCCCGACACTCCCCGACAGGAATCCGTACACGGCGCAGCCCGATCAATCCGGGCCTTGCACCGGAAATCAGCAACTTAGCGGAGCTCATCGTCAACATTCCGCGCCAATGTAGGGAATATCCCTACACGCCGTCAGGAAATTCACGAAGCCCCTCAGGAACCCCCCGATTCCGCCCCCGCCGGATCAAAAGCAAGATGCGTTCCACAAGGCGCCGGGGAGCGGCGCCGGGGAACCACGATGAAGGCTGCACTCTCGACCCAGCTGGGCCAACAACTTCACCTCACCCCGCAGCTGCTGCAGTCGATCCGGCTGCTGCAGCTTGATGGCCTGCACCTGGAACAGGAAATCCAGCGCCTGCTGGACTCGAATCCCCTGCTGGAAATCGAAGAACCCGAAGCACCGGCCGCCGACGCCACCGACGTTGCCACCGCGACGCTGGAAACCGCCGCGTTCGACGAGCTGCCTGAGTCGTCGATGTGGGACGTGGCCGGCGCCAGCTGGCAGGACGGCGACGACGACCGCATGGCGCGCATCGCCGCCGGCGAATCCACCGACCCGCAGCTGCGCGTGCTGCAGCGCCTGTCGCTGGACATGGATGATCGCCAGCTGGCAGTGGCCGCATTCTGGCTGGACCACTGCGACGAGGCTGGCTACCTGCAGGCGCCACTGGGCCAGCTGCAGCTGCTGGCCAGCGCCCAGTTCGACATCGACGCCGACGGCGTCGAAGCCATCCGCCAGCAGCTGCTGCACGGTGACCCGGCCGGCATGGCCGCCCAGGACCTGCGCGAGGGCCTGCAGGCGCAGCTGCGCAGCCTGCACGGCGCGGTGCCTGCCCGCCACCTGGCCACGCGCATCCTGGACGGCGCACTCGATGCGCTGGCCGCACATGATTACCCCGCCCTCGCCCGCCAGCACGACGCCGAGATCGACGATGTGCGCGAATCGGTACGCCTGATCCTGTCGCTGCAGCCACGCCCAGGCGACAGCCTGCTGCCGGAACGCAATGCCGTTGTGGTTCCGGATGTGGTCGCCTGGCACGCCGATGGCCAGTGGAAAGTGGCATTGAACCCGGCCACCAGTCGCCGCGTCTCCATCAACAGCCAGTACGAACAGGCGCTGGCAGAGACCAGTGAGGCCGCCCCGGCACTGCGCGAGATGCTGCAGGAAGCGCGCTGGTTCAGCCGCGGCCTGTCGATGCGCTACGACACCCTGCTGCGCACCGCACGGGTGATCGTTGAGCGCCAGGCCGCGTTCCTGGTGCGTGGCGAGGAAGCCATGGCACCGCTGACCCTGAAGGAAGTGGCCGAGGAAATCGGCATGCACGAGTCCACCGTCTCGCGCATCACCACCGGCAAGTTCCTGCAGACCCCGCGCGGCACCTTCGAACTGAAGCATTTCTTCGCCGTCCGACTGGAAGGCGCCAGCGTCTCCGGGCAGGCGGTCAAGGCCATGGTCCGCCGCCTGATCGACGCCGAACCGGCCGGTCGGCCACTGGCCGATGAGGCGATCGCCGGCCTGTTGTCACGCCAGGGGGTGAACATTGCCCGCCGAACCGTCGCAAAATACCGGGAACAACTGGACATCGCCCCGGCCCGTGAACGGCG
Source organism: Stenotrophomonas sp. YJH_SMC_119 (assembly GCF_059368315.1). Classification (NCBI taxonomy): domain Bacteria; kingdom Pseudomonadati; phylum Pseudomonadota; class Gammaproteobacteria; order Lysobacterales; family Lysobacteraceae; genus Stenotrophomonas; species Stenotrophomonas sp. YJH_SMC_119. Next base: position 6,761 of record NZ_JCAFRP010000020.1, read on the forward strand.
CCGGCTCGGCGCCAGGCAACCACAGCTGGCCCGGGTGGGCTGAAAAGGATGTTGCACATGAACAAGCTTACCGTCCTGCTGGTCGATGACCACGAGGGCTTCATCAACGCGGCAATGCGCCACTTCCGCAAGATCGACTGGCTGCAGATCGTCGGCAGCGCCGGCAACGGCCTGGAAGCGATCGAGCGTTCGGAAACGTTGCGCCCGCAGGTCGTATTGATGGATCTGGCAATGCCTGAGATGGGCGGCCTGCAGGCCACCCGCCTGATCAAGTCGCAGGACGACGCACCGTACATCGTGATCGCCAGCCACTTCGACGACGCCGAGCACCGCGAGCACGCGCTGCGTGCCGGTGCCGACAATTTCGTCAGCAAGCTGTCCTACATCCAGGAAGTCATGCCGATCCTGGAAGGCCTCAGGGAGGAACAGTCGTGAGCGAATCGCGCATCCTTGTGCTGGACAACGACGCCGTGCGTGCAGAGCGCACCGTTGCCCTGCTGGAGTTCATGGACTTCAACCCGCGCTGGGTCTCCGACGCGGCCGACTTCGATCTGGGCCGGCAGCGCCAGAACGATTGGATGGCAGTGATCGTCGGCAGTCTGGACGACAACGCCGCCAGCGCCGCACTCTACAACTGGCTGGGCGGCAGCAGCCTGCCACCGCCGGTACTGCTGGCCGACGGTGATGCCGCAGCCTTCGCGCAGCAGCACGGCCTGCACGAAGCCAACATCTGGCCGCTGGAGACGCCGCTGCGCCACGCGCAGATGGAAGCCCTGCTGCGCCGCGCCAGCCTCAAGCGCCTGGATGCCGAGCACCAGGCCGGCGCCGCGCAGGACCAGGGACCGACCGGCAACGGCCCGGCGGTCACCGCGCTGCGCACCATGATCGAGCAGGTCGCCGCGTTCGACACCACCGTGCTGGTGCTGGGCGAATCCGGCACCGGCAAGGAAGTGGTGTCGCGCGCCATCCACCAGCGCTCGCCGCGCCGTGATGGCCCGTTCGTGGCGATCAACTGCGGCGCCATTCCGGCCGACCTGCTGGAAAGCGAACTGTTCGGTCACGAAAAGGGTGCCTTCACCGGCGCATTGACCGCGCGCAAGGGCCGCTTCGAGATGGCCGAAGGCGGCACCCTGCTGCTGGACGAAATTGGCGACATGAGCCTGCCGATGCAGGTGAAGCTGCTGCGCGTGCTGCAGGAACGCAGCTTCGAGCGCGTCGGTGGCAACCAGACCATCCGCTGCAACGTGCGTGTCGTGGCCGCGACCCACCGTGATCTGGAAACCCGCATCGCCGAAGGCAAGTTCCGTGAGGATCTGTTCTACCGCCTCAACGTGTTCCCGATTGAAGTACCCGCGCTGCGCGAGCGTCGCGAGGACCTGCCGGCACTGGTGGAAACCATCGCCGCACAGCTGGCGCGCACCGGCCGTGGCGAAGTGCGCTTCACCCCGGAAGCCCTGCAGGCACTGGCGGGCTACGAATGGCCGGGCAACGTGCGCGAGCTGACCAACCTGGTCGAGCGCCTGGCCGTGCTGCATCCGGGTGGATCGGTGCGCGTACAGGACCTGCCGGCCCGCTACCGTGGCGATGCCGCGCTGGCCGCCGTCGCTACGCCGGCGCCGGCACAGCCCGCCACCAGCGAAGAGCGACTGGACCTGCGCAGCTTCTCGTTCCACACGCCCGGCAGCGGCAACCAGCCGGCGCTGGAGCACGGCATCGCTGTCAATCGCCCGGCGGCACCGGCCGCCCTGCCCGACGAAGGCATGGACCTGCGCAACCACATGGCCAACATCGAACTGGGCCTGATCAACGAAGCACTGGAACGCACCCAGGGCGTGGTCGCCCACGCCGCCCAGCTGCTCGGCCTGCGCCGCACCACCCTGGTGGAAAAGCTGCGCAAGTACGGCATCGAACGCGAGCAGGCCGAACTGGCCGGCTGAAGCGCGCTACCAGCATGAAGGGGGCACGAACGCCTGGGCTTGCCCGGGCGTTCGTGTTTTTGAGATTTACAACTTTTCCCAATGCGTTCTGCTTCGTTACGCAATAGCCTCAAGGGTTGTGATTTCGACCAGGGAATGCCATGAACGGGACCTTCGAAGATTCCATGCAGGAAATACTGGAATCAATGCTGAGCGTTTGCCTGGAGTACGGAGAGCATCGCGTGGATGGGGTCTACCTGTACGGTGCAGCGGAAGATGGGACGTCATCTGCAGACGTCTTCTATGACATTGGCGGTCACCTCTACAGGACCAACCAGTTGAACGACGCTCCCGCGGCCGGAAGTGGTCAGCCGTTTGACCTTTCCGATTCCCGTGGCAGCGCCCTGCTGGATTTTCTCTTGGACGATCTTGATCGCCTACTTGAACTTCATAAGAATCATGATCGAGAACCCCCTACCCAGCTGAAGGCGCACTTCGACGCCGTTACGGAAAAGCTGAGCGTCAAGTTCAGCCACGATCTCCATTTCTCCAATACCGAAGATCTCCTGCCTTCCGATATGTTCGAAGCGTGGCTGCAGGAAGTGAAGGAACGCTCCTCAAATGCCCGAGGCAACGGTTAACCCGAAGCCCATGCGAGGCGTCGAATGCGAGCACGCCGCGCCGACCAGCTGAACGAACTCGCAGGGGTCAAAGTGCCACCTGCGGTAGGGAGCCGAAACTCCCGCGTTTACAAGTCTTCCTAAAGACAGCAGCGCCGAACTGCGGTGCATTGGCAAGGACATCCCAAGGAGGTCCACATGCATCGCTTGATCCTGCTCGCCGTCCTGCTCTGCCCGGCCCTGGCCACCGCGGCCAACTGCATCCTGCCCGCCACGCTCGACCAGCGCCAGTTCACCAACCTCAGCGACCCGCTGTACGCCCCGGACAACCCCAATGCCGGACGCATGGTCCAGGTCAGCTTCGCCGGCAGCCAGTACGTGCTCGACATCCTCGGCACCGACCTGCGCATCGGCGGCAGCTACCGCTACCAGCGCCTGGCCCCGCATATCGCGGAACTCCACATGACCGAGGCCCACCCGGCCGGCCCCGCCCACTACACCCTGCTGCTGACCTGCCAGAGCGACCGCCAGGGTCGCTTCATCTACACCCAGCACGACGGACCCATTGCCCCGCGCCAGCGCCAGAATTCCGGCCGATGGACCCTGCAGCCCTAGGCCAGAAAACCGACGCCGGTTAAATGGCGCCACGACCGGAGTCAGAGCCGGTTGCGTTGCAACGGGATCCGACCCCGTGCCGACCAACGGTCGGCACCCACCATCATCAGAAGCACCATCAGACGCAGGTTCCAACAGATCGCGGCCACCTGTCGAAGGCGGGGTGGGTCCGGTTGCGGGGGTGTCCGCGGCATGGATGCCGCGGCCAAGCCCCCAAGGACGGGTTTACGGCGTCCCCCGTAACCGGACCCACCCCGCCACCCCACGGATAGCCCGATTTTGACGTTGATGTTGACGTGGCCTCTGCGGGTGCAGGGCGCAGCCCTGCCACCAAACACCCCCACCCTCACTTCACTGAATCGAAAACCGGTTTCGGCACGGCACTTGCACTGGCTACAGCAGACAACCCCATCCCTGTTTCTGGAACCGTTGCAGATGTCCCACTCCGTCACTTCGATCCTTTCGCAGATCCGCTCCTATCAGACCCAGATGGGACAGCCGGCGCTCAACCCGCTGGGCGAAACGCCTCGCAGCAACGCCCTGCCGGGCACGGTGCTGGATGCACCGCAGGCCCAGCCGGCCAGCTTCACCGAAACCCTGCGTGGTGCGATTGCCGGCGTCAACGATGCGCAACAGAAATCCGGCGCCCTCGCCAAGGCCTTCGAAATGGGCGACCCCAGCGCCGACCTCGCCAAGGTGATGGTCGCCTCGCAGCAGTCCCAGATCGCCTTCCGCGCCACCGTGGAAGTCCGCAACCGTCTCGTCCAGGCTTACCAGGACGTGATGAACATGCCGCTGTAAGGAATAGAGACGCATGGCACTGACGCTCTCCAAGGACAGCCTGAACGCCGAAAAGGCCGGGCAATGGTTCGACCGCCTGCAGAGCCTGCAGATCACCCGTCGGCTGGGCCTGATGGCGATGATCGCGGTGGCGGTGGCGGCAGGCCTGTCCGTGTTCTTCTGGTCGCAGAAGCCGGGCATGGTCCCGCTGTACACCGGCCTGGACCAGAAGGCCACCGCTGAAGCGACCGACCTGCTGCGCGCCGCGCAGATTCCGTTCGCGCTCGACCCGGCCACCGGTGGCATCACCGTGCCGGAAAAGAACCTGCACGACGCCCGCCTGAAGCTGGCCGGTTCCGGCCTGACCGACAGTGGCAAGCTCGGCTTCGAGCTGATGGAACGCGACCCGGGCTTCGGCGTCAGCCAGTTCGTCGAAAGCGCGCGCTACCAGCACGCGCTGGAAACCGAACTGTCGCGCACCATCAACACGCTGCGCCCGGTGCGCGATTCGCGCGTGCACCTGGCCATTCCCAAGCCCAGCGCCTTCACCCGCCAGCGCGACGTAGCCAGTGCCTCGGTCACCCTGGAACTGCGTGGTGGCCAGCAGCTGGAACGCAGCCAGGTGGATGCCATCGTGCACATGGTTGCGGCCAGCATCCCGGATCTCGCGCCGGAGCGGGTGACCGTGGTCGACCAGAGTGGGCGCATGCTCAGCATCACCGACCCGAACAGCGAAGCGGCGGTCAACGCTGCCCAGTTCGAGCAGGTGCGCCGCCAGGAAACCTCGTTCAACCAGCGCATCCGCGAGCTGCTGGAACCGATGACCGGCCCTGGCCGCGTCAACCCGGAAGTGAGCGTGGACATGGATTTCTCGGTGACCGAGGAGGCCCGCGAGCTCTACAACGGTGAGCCGCAGAAGCTGCGCAGCGAGCAGATGAGCGAGAACACCACCAGCACCCCTGGCCCGCAGGGTGTGCCGGGTGCGACCAGCAACAGCCCGCCGGGCCAGCAGGCTGCACCGGCCACCGCGCAGACCCCGACCGAAAGCAGCAAGAACGCCACCCGCAACTACGAGCTGGACCGCACCCTGCAGCACACCCGCCAGCCGGCAGGCCGCATCAAGCGCGTCTCGGTGGCGGTGCTGGTGGACAACGTGCCGCGCGCCGGCGCCAACGGCAAGATGAGCCCGCAGCCGCTGTCGGCCGCCGAACTGACCCGCGTCGAAGCGCTGGTCAAGCAGGCCGTCGGCTTCAACGCCGAGCGTGGCGATACCGTGTCGGTGATGAATGCCCCGTTCGTGCGGGATACCACGCCGGTCGAAGGGCCGGCCTGGTGGGAACTGCCGTGGGTGCACGATGCCGGCCGCATGCTGCTCGGCGCGGTGGTGGTGCTGGCGCTGCTGTTCGGTGTGCTGCGCCCGGCACTGCGTGCGATCACCGGCCAGAACAAGAAGAACGACGAACCGGCACTGGAACCGCATACCGCGGATGTGCAGCTGGTCGATGACGATGGCATGCCGCTGCCGGCGCTGGGCGCCGACCGGGCCAGCCTGGCCGGACCAGACGCACTGGCCCTGCCGGTGGATTCTTATGAGGAACGACTGCGGATGGCGCGTGAAGCCGTGAAGACCGACTCCAAGCGCGTGGCCCAGGTGGTCAAGGGCTGGGTGGCCAATGACTGAGGCACAACTGACCGGCGTACAGCGCGCGGCCGTGCTGCTGCTGTCCCTGGGTGAGCTGGATGCGGCCGAAGTGCTGCGCCACATGGAACCCAAGGAAGTGCAGAAGATCGGCATCGCCATGGCCACCATGACCGACATCACCCGCGAGCAGGTGGAACGGGTGATGGACCAGTTCGGCCAGGAGCTGGGCTCGAAGACCTCGCTGGGCGTGGGCTCGGACGACTACATCCGCAACATGCTGGTGCAGGCGCTGGGCAGCGAGAAGGCCGGCAACCTGATCGACCGCATCCTGCTCGGCCGCAACACCACCGGCCTGGACGCGCTGAAGTGGATGGACCCGCGTGCGGTGGCCGACCTGGTGCGCAACGAGCACCCGCAGATCATCGCCATCGTGATGGCGCACCTGGAAACCGACCAGGCCGCCGACGCGCTGAAACTGCTGCCGGACCGTACCCGCGTGGACGTGCTGCTGCGCATCGCCACCCTCGACGGCATTCCGCCGAACGCACTCAATGAACTCAACGAGATCATGGAGCGCCAGTTCGCCGGCAACCAGAACCTGAAATCGTCCAACATCGGCGGCGTGCAGTGCGCGGCCAACATCCTGAACTTCATGGACAGCGGCCAGGACCAGGCGATCCTGGGCGAAATCGCCCGCATCGATGCGCCGTTGAGCAACCGCATCCAGGACCTGATGTTCGTGTTCGACGATCTGGTCGACCTGGATGACCGCGAAATGCAGCTGGTGCTGCGCGAAGTGAGCGGCGAGCGTCTGGGCCTGGCCCTGCGCGGTGCCGACATCAAGGTGCGCGACAAGATCACCCGCAACATGTCGCAGCGCGCGGCCGAAATCCTGCTGGAAGACATGGAAGCTCGTGGCCCGGTGCGTCTGTCCGACGTGGAAGGCGCACAGCGCGAGATCCTGGCCATCGTCAAGCGCATGGCCGATGAAGGCACCGTCACCATCGGTGGCAGCGCGGAGGCCATGCTGTGAGCAACGTCGTGCGCTGGCTTGCCCCGGACCTGCTGGCCCAGCCTGAACCGGTGCTGGAGCAGGAGGATGCGTTCGAACTCACCGAGCCGGACCCGGAACACGAGCCGGAGCCGCCGCTGCAGCTGCCGACCCTGGAGGAGATCCAGGCCATCCAGGACAGCGCCGAGAAGGAAGGCTTCCAGCACGGCCATGCCGAAGGTTACGGCCAGGGCCAGGCCGAAGTGCGTCGCCTCGCCGCGCAGATCGAAGGCATCCTCGACAACTTCAGCCGCCCCCTGGTGCGGCTGGAGAACGAAGTGGTCGGCGCACTCGGTGAGCTGGCGGTACGCATCGCCGGTGCGCTGGTCGGCCGCGCCTATGAAGCTGACCCGGCACTGCTGGCACAGCTGGTCGGTGAGGCCATCGACGCGGTGGGTGGCAGCACCCGCGAGGTAGAAGTGCGACTGCATCCGGATGACATCGCCGCCCTCGCCCCGCTGTTGAGCCTGCCGCCACAACAGCGCCTGGTGCCAGACACCAGCCTCAGCCGCGGCGATCTACGCGTGCACGCCGAAGCCGTGCGCATCGACGGCACCCTGGAAGCCCGCCTGCGCGGCGCGCTGGACGCGGTGATCCGCCAGACCGGAGCCAATGCATGAACCCCGATCCGCAGCCGACGCCGCCACCGGCCGACTGGGCCATGGCCCGCAACCTGCGCCTGGCCCGTCGCCTCGATGGACTGCGCGTGGATACCGCCCATGGCCGTGGCCTGATCCGCGAAGGCGTGCTGCGCCGCGCGGTCGGACTGACCCTGGAAGCTGTCGGCTGCGAGGCGCCGCTGGGGGCCAGCTGCAAGGTGGAAGTGGTCGACGGCGGCTGGGTCGATGCCGAAGTGGTCGGCTTCGCCGGCGAGCGCACTTACCTGATGCCCAGTGCCGAGCTGCATGGCCTGTTGCCCAACGCCCGCGTGGTGCCGTCGGCGCGCCGCGGTGGCGTGGAAGTGGGCGAAGGTCTGCTTGGCCGCGTCATCGACAGCGATGGCGTGCCGCTGGACGGCAAGGGTCCGATCCGCGCCGAAGGCCATGTCGGCATGGCCGGCGTGTCGATCAATCCACTGGCGCGTGAACCGATCACCCAGCCGCTGGACGTGGGCGTGCGCGCGATCAACGCGCTGCTGCCGATCGGCCGCGGCCAGCGTGTCGGCCTGTTCGCCGGCTCCGGCGTCGGCAAGTCGACGCTGCTGGGCATGATGACCCGCTACACCGCCGCCGACGTGATCGTGGTCGGCCTGATCGGTGAACGTGGCCGCGAAGTGCGCGATTTCGTCGAGACCACGCTGGGCGAGGAAGGCCTCCGCCGCGCCGTGGTGGTGGCCAGTCCCGCCGACCGGCCGCCGCTGGCGCGCCTGCACGGTGCCTACCGCGCTACCGCCATCGCCGAATGGTTCCGCGACCAGGGACTGAACGTGCTGCTGCTGATGGACTCGCTGACCCGCTTCGCCCAGGCACAGCGCGAGATCGGCCTGTCGGTGGGCGAGCCGCCGACCACCCGCGGCTACCCGCCGTCGGTGTTCGCCAAGCTGCCGGCACTGGTCGAACGCGCCGGCAATGGCGCCAAGGGCCGTGGCTCGATCACTGCGTTCTACACGGTGCTGACCGAAGGCGATGATCCGCAGGACCCGATCGCCGATGCGGCGCGCGCGATCCTCGACGGCCACATCCTGCTCTCGCGGCGCGTGGCCGACAGCGGCCTGTACCCGGCCATCGACGTTGAATCGTCGGTCAGCCGTGTGGTCACGGAAATCGCCGACGAGCCGTGGCGCCTGCGCATCCGCAAATTGAAGCGACTGGTCTCGGCCTACTCGGCCAACCGTGACCTGATCGCCATCGGTGCCTACCAGCGCGGCAACGACGCGGCCACCGACGAAGCCCTGGAACGCTGGCCGGAAATCATGGAGTTCCTCGGCCAGGACGTTGCCAAGGCCGCAGATCTCCCGCACAGCCAGGCGGCGCTGCAGCGCCTGGTGGAACAAGAGAGTTAAGCCATGAACCAGTCCAAGCGCATTGATCCCCTGCTCAAGCGGGCCCAGGAACACGAGGACGCGGTCGCCCGCGACCTGGCCGAACGCCAGCGCGTGCTCGATACCCATCTATCGCGACTGGACGAACTGCGCCGCTACGCCGAGGAGTACGCCAACGCTCAGATGGCCGCCACCAGCCCGGCGCAGCTGCTCAACCGACGCGCTTTCCTCGACCGGTTGGACAGTGCCGTCGAACAGCAGCAGGCCACGGTCAATGGCAACCGCGAAAAGGTGGAAGCCGAGCGCGCCCGGCTGATCCTGGCCAGCCGTGACAAGGCCGTGCTGGAACAGCTGGCCGCGAGCTACCGCGCGCAGGAAAAAGTGGTGACCGACCGCCGCGACCAGCGCGAGATGGACGATATCGGTGCGCGCCGCGCGCGCCTGGTCCAGGCCGAAGACCAGGACGGCACCGAGCAGGGAGGTCGCTCGTGATGCCCTCCCCACTCGCCGGCAGTGCCAACCCTGCCACGCCGGCCACCAGCAACAGTGCGGCGCGCGCCCCGCGCAGCGAAGGCGGAAAGGACTTCAGCCAGCTGCTGCAGGACGGCGCGCCCTCTGCACCCGCCCCTGCCGGCAGCGCCACCACGCCGTCGCCATCCACGTCGAGCCAGCCGTCGACCACTGACAGCAGTGGCCAGGCACCAGGCGAACGCAGCGACGCCGAAGCGGTAACCGCTGAAGCGCCGCCGCTGCCGCCCGTTGCCGTGACCCCGGCTGCACCCGCTACCGACAAGGACAAGCCCGCCGCGACCGAAGACGCCCCTTGGCCGCCGCTCGGTCTGGCCGGCCTGGTGCTGGCGATGCCGACGCCCGTGGATGCGGCCGCTGCCCTGCCGACCACCGCTGCACCGTCGCAGGCCAGCGACGGCAGCGCACTGCCCGTTGCCCCTGCCGCGAACCCGGCACTGCCTGCAACCGCGCCAGCAGCGGCCACCGCAGCGACGGCCGACGGCAAACCGGCGGCGACCAGCGCGGACGATGCCACCGCGCTGCCACTGCCGGAGATGATCCTGCCCGGCAAGCGCAGCGAGCGCGGCGAAGGCAGCGACGTGGCTGTCCTCGGCGACCGCGCCAGTGCACCACTGCTGCATGCACCGGCGGGGGCCGCCGTACAGGACCTGAAGGCGGCGCTCGCCACCGGCAACGCGATCTTCAATGGCGAACCCACACCGAAGCCCGTGCTGGGTGACGACGGCTTCGACCAGGCCATCGGCGCACGCCTGGGCTGGCTGGCCGACCAGAAAATCGGCCACGCCCATATCCGCCTGAGCCCGGACGATATGGGCCCGGTCGACGTGCGCCTGCAGTTGAACGGCGACAAGGTGCACGCCAGCTTCAGCAGCCCGCACGTGGACGTGCGGCAGGCGCTGGAAAGCAGCCTGCCGCGCCTGCGCGAGCTGCTGGGCGAACAGGGCTTCCAGCTGGCACACGCTGATGTTGGCCACCAGGCCCCGGGGGGCGACGGCAATGCGTCGGGAGCATCTGGCAACGGTGGGACGGCCGGTGACGGAGAACCGTCGCCCGGCGACACCAACGTGTCGTCCGCACAGTTGATCCGCCAGCGCGGGTTGCTGGACGCCTACGCCTGACAGGCGTGCCAACCAAGGTTGGCACCCACCAGGGCAGTGCGGTTGGCACCCACCAGAGCGGGGCGGTCGGCACCCACCAGGGCACCGGGGCAATAGAGCCGCACCGGCCAGTATCGCGTTGGTGGGTGCGGAGCTTGCTCCGCACGGCCCCACCGCCCCCCGACGGAATTCCGTCGCACCCCTCTGCCCCGCCTTCGGCACACCCCTTGCATATCCCGGTGAAGCAACCCTCAGGAGCTTCACCCCGTGGCCGCAGCCGCTGACAAAACCAAGAAGACCGCCGAGAAGGACAAGGCCGCCAAGCCGCGCAGTCCGATCCTGATCACCGCGCTGGTGGCCGTACTGGCCGCCGCTGCCGCCGGTGGCGGCGTCTGGTTCTTCACCCAGTCCAAGCACGAAGACAAGGCCCCGCAGGCCCCGAAGAAGACCATGACCCCGGCACCGGCCCAGTATTTCGCGCTGGACCCGGCCTTCGTGGTCAACCTCAACGGCCCGGTCGACGGTCCGCGCTACCTGCAGCTGGAAGTGCAGCTGATGACCCGTGACCCGGCTGCGCTGGAAGCGATCAAGACCCATGCACCCGCCATCCGCGCACGCCTGCTGATGCTGTTTTCGCAGGTCAGCCCGGACCAGATCGCCGATGTCGCCGGCAAGCAGAAGCTGCAGGCTGCGTCGCTGGCCGAAGTGCAGAAAGTGCTCAAGGCCGAGACCGGCAGCAATGGTGCCGACGACCTGCTGTTCACCAGCTTCGTGACCCAGTAAGGGCCCACCGATGAATGATCTGTTGTCCCAGGACGAGATCGATGCCCTGCTCCACGGCGTGGACAGTGGCGCGGTCGAAACCGATCCGGAACCGCCGTCAGGCGAAGCGCGCTCGTACGACTTCGCCAGCCAGGACCGCATCATCCGCGGTCGCATGCCGACCCTGGAAATGGTCCACGAGCGTTTCGCGCGCCTGTGGCGGATCGGCCTGTTCAACCTGATCCGCCGCTCGGCCGAGCTGTCGGTGCGCGGCATCGAGCTGATCAAGTTCAACGACTACATGCACTCGCTGTATGTGCCGACCAACCTGAACCTGATCCGCTTCAAGCCGCTGCGCGGTACCGGCCTGATCGTGTTCGAGCCGACCCTGGTGTTCGCCATCGTCGACAACTTCTTCGGTGGCGACGGGCGCTACCCCACCCGCATCGAAGGCCGCGAGTTCACCGCCACCGAAATGCGGGTGATCCACCTGCTGCTGAAGCAGACCTTCGCCGACCTGCGCGAGGCCTGGGCACCGGTGATGGACGTCGACTTCGAGTACATCAACTCGGAGATCAACCCGCACTTCGCCAACATCGTGACGCCACGCGAATACGTCGTGGTGTGCCGCCTGCACGTCGAACTCGATGGCGGCGGTGGCGACATCCACGTCACCCTGCCGTATTCGATGCTGGAGCCGATCCGCGAGCTGCTCGACGCAGGCATCCAGAGCGACCGCAACGACCGCGACGAGAGCTGGGGCAAGACCCTGCGTGAACAGCTCAACATCGCCGAAGTCACCCTGTCCAGCGTACTGGCCAGCAAGCGCATGACCCTGCGTGACCTGACCCAGCTGAAGGTCGGCGACATCCTGCCGATCGAGCTGAGCCCGCAGGTGCCGGTGTGCGTGGAGAACATCCCGGTGTTCACCGGCGAGTTCGGCATCGCCAACGGCATGAACGCCGTGAAGATCACCGCTACCCATCCGCCGGGCACCCGCCCGCGCGTACCCGTCATCCAGGAAGACCCGCAATGAACGATATCGACGCCCTCGAACCCACTCCGGCCCAGTTCAGCAGCCTGCAGGCCGATGAGGCGAACGGCCCGGACCTGAACCTGGACGTGATCCTCGACGTACCGGTGACGCTGTCGCTGGAAGTCGGTCGCGCGCGCCTGCCGATCCGCAACCTGCTGCAGCTCAACCAGGGTTCGGTGGTGGAACTGGAACGTGGTGCCGGCGAGTCGCTGGATGTGTTCGTCAACGGCACCCTGATCGCCCACGGTGAAGTGGTGGTGATCAATGACCGCTTCGGCGTGCGCCTGACCGACGTGGTCAGCCCGAGCGAGCGGATCCGGAGACTGCGTTGAGCCTGCTGGCCTCCACCCTGTTGGCGGTCGGCAAGACCGCCGCGCCGGTTGGCCCGCAGGTCGGCCAGCATGCGGCCGCTGCACCCAGCCTGTTCGGCGCGGTGCTGGCGCTGCTGGCGGTGCTGGCCCTGGTCGTCGGCCTGGGCTGGCTGCTCAAGCGCATGCCCGGCAGCGGCTTCCGCCCTGCCGAAGGCATGAAGCTGGTGGCCAGCCTGAGCGTGGGCGCCAAGGAGCGCGTGGTGGTCGTCGAGGTCAATGGCCAGCAGCTGCTCCTGGGCGTCACCGCCGGTGGCATCAACACCCTGCATACCCTGCCCGAACCGTTGCCGCCCCCGGCGCCGGTGCGCGTGCCGGATTTCAAGAACCTGCCGAATTTCGCCCAGCTGCTGCAGCAGCGGCTGCGCAAGGATCCCTGACATGCGTGTCACCCGTACCCGTCTTGCCACCCTGATGCCGTGGCTGCTGTTGCTTACCCTGTGCCTGTTGCCGGCACTGGCGTTCGCCGCGCCCGGCGCACCGACCACGCCGCTGCCGGACATCAATGTCGGCAAGATCGGCGGTGCACCGGTCAGCCTGCCGCTGCAGACCCTGCTGTTGATGACGGCGATCACCCTGATCCCGTCGATGCTGCTGGTGCTGACCTCGTTCACCCGCATCATCATCGTGCTGGGCCTGCTGCGCCAGGCGCTGGGCACCGGCCAGACACCGTCCAACCAGGTGCTGCTCGGCCTGGCCCTGTTCCTCACCGCGATGATCATGCTGCCGACCTGGGACAAGGCCTGGAGCACCGGCATGGCGCCGTACCTCAACGGCGACATCGACTTCCAGACCGCCTGGACGCTGACCACCACGCCGCTGCGCGCCTTCATGCTGGCGCAGATCCGCGAGACCGACCTGATGACCTTCGCCGGCATCGCCGGGCACGGCACCTACGCCAGCCCCGATGCGATCCCGTTCCCGGTGCTGGTCGCCTCGTTCGTCACCAGCGAGCTGAAGACCGCCTTCGAAATCGGCTTCCTGATCTTCATCCCGTTCGTGATCATCGACCTGGTCGTGGCCAGCGTGCTGATGTCGATGGGCATGATGATGCTGTCGCCGATGCTGGTGTCGGCCCCGTTCAAGATCCTGCTGTTCGTGCTGGTCGATGGCTGGGTGCTGACCGTCGGCACACTGGCGGCGAGCTTCAATCCGGCTTGACCCAACCCCGCAACGGCCGTCGAGCATGGCTCGACGCTACATGAGCGTCGCCGGGCACGGCCCGGCACTACCGATGGAAAGACCATGTCTCCCGAACTTGCCCTGACCGAACTGCGTGGCGGCCTGATCACCGTGTTGTGGGTGGCCGGCCCGCTGCTGCTCACCGTACTGGTGGTGGGCGTGGTGGTCGGCGTCGTGCAGGCCGCGACCCAGCTCAACGAACCGACCATCGCCTTCGTTGCCAAGGCGGCGGCACTGACCGCGGTGCTGTTCGCGCTGGGCAGCCTGCTGATCGGCCACCTGGTTGAATTCACCACGCTGCTGTTCCAGCGCATTCCACACCTGATCGGCTAGGACACGCGCCTCGATGGACGCCGCCACCCAGATGGCTGCCGACGGCCTGCAGGCCTTCGGCATGATCGGCACCGTGCTGTGGACCATGCTGCGCATCGGCGCGGTGGCCATGGCCATGCCCATGGTCGGCACCCGCGCGGTGCCGGCACGGATCCGCGTGATCCTGGCCGGTACCCTTGCCATCGCGTTGGCACCGCTGCTGCCGCCGGTTCCGGACTGGACCGGCTTCGATGCTGCCACCGTACTGACCATCGCCCGCGAGCTGGCCATCGGCGTGTCCATCGGCTTCCTGCTGCGGCTGGTGTTCGAGGCCGGCGCGATGGCCGGCGAACTGATCGCCCAGGGCACCGGGCTGGCCTTCGCGCAGATGAGCGACCCGCTTCGTGGCGGCACCTCCGGCGTGATCGGGCAGTGGTTCTACCTGCTGTTCGGCCTGCTGTTCTTCACTGCCAACGGCCATCTGGCGCTGATCTCGCTGGTGGTGGACAGCTACCGGGCGCTGCCGATCGGCGCCCCGCTGCCGGACCCGCACGCCTTCTTCAGCATCGCTCCGACCTTCCTGCTGACCGTGCTGCGCGGCGCACTGACCCTGGCCATTCCACTGACCGTGGCGATGCTGGCGGTGAACCTGGCCTTCGGCGTGCTGGCGCGTGCTGCCCCGGCACTGAATCCGATCCAGCTGGGCCTGCCGGTTTCACTGCTGCTGGGCCTGTTCCTGCTGGCCCTGCTGGCCGGGGAAATGGGCCCGCCGGTACAGCGCCTGTTCGATGCCGCCTTCCAGGCTGCGGACGCGGTCACGCACTGACCCGATCATCACGTTTTACTGCTTGCCCTTCCCCCGGGTCTGCGCGCTAGAGTGAATGCGCGGCAACCGGGGGGATGCCGCACGTGGCCGCCGCCCTGCGTCGGCCTGCCTCATGCATGCCCCACCGTGGTTTCCGTCGACACGCAGGTCCGGGAGACTGACGAATGCTGGTAGGCACGTACAACCCGTGGCTGGTGGCGATCTCGTTGCTGGTTGCCGTGATGGCTTCGTACACCGCGCTGGCGATGGCCGGGCGCACCGTCACCGCACCCGGCAAGGGCGCGGCCTGGTGGTGGCGCCTCGGTGGTGGCTTCGCCATGGGCCTGGGTATCTGGTCGATGCACTTCATCGGCATGCTCGCCTTCGACCTGCCCATTCCGCTCGGCTACGACCTGCCGATCACCCTGCTCTCCCTGGCCCTGGCCATCGCCTCATCGGTGTTCGCGCTGTGGCTGGTTTCGCTGCGCACCCTGCCGCACCCACGCCTGGCCGGCGGGGCATTGCTGATGGGTACCGGCATTGCCGGCATGCACTACGTCGGCATGGCGGCGATGCGCATGCAACCCGGCATCGACTATGACCCGGGCTGGCTGCTGTTCTCGCTGATCGTGGCGGTCGCCGCCTCATGGACTGCGTTGTATGTGGCCTTCCGCCTGCGCGCGCAGCGCACCCGTGTCGGCGACCGGCTGGCAGCCGCTGGCCTGCTCGGGCTGGCCATCGTTGGCATGCACTACACCGGCATGGCCGCCGCACGCTTTCCGGAAGGCAGCATCTGCGGCGCGGCGGTCGGCGATGGCCTGCAGAACGAGTGGCTGGCGATGCTGGTAGTGGTGCTGACGGTCGCGATCCTCGCGGTGGTGCTGGTGGTGTCCTGGCTGGACCAGCGGGTGGAGGCGCAGCTGCTGCGGCTGCGCAACTCCATGCTGAGCACTTCGTTGACCGATGCGCAGCAGGAGCTGACCCAGGCCGCGCTGCATGATCCGCTCACCCGCCTGCCCAACCGCCTGCTGTTGCAGCGCCGCATCGTGCAGGCACTGGCCGAGGCCGAACAGGGCGGCAGCCGCTTCGCGGTGATGTTCATGGACCTGGACGGCTTCAAGCAGGTCAACGATGCCTATGGCCACCAGGCGGGTGACGCATTGCTGGTGGCGGTGGCCGAGCGCACCCGCCAGCTGCTGCGCCCGCATGACATGCTGGCGCGCCTGGGCGGCGATGAGTTCGTGCTGGTGGTGCGCATCGAGCACGATGAGGATCTGCCAACCCTCGCCCGGCGCATCCTGCAGGCGGTCGGCAGTGGGCCGTTGCTGCCGGACAACGAACTGCAGGTAACCGCCAGCATCGGCGTGGCGATCTGCCCGGATCACGCCGCCAGCGAGCGGCAGCTGATGGCCTTTGCCGACGCGGCGATGTACCAGGCCAAGGAATCCGGGCGCAACGCCTTCGTGCTGTTCGCCGACTGGATGAATGACAGCGCCGAACAACAGTTCCGGCTGCTGGCCGACCTGCGCCGGGCCATCGGCAGCGAGCAGCTGTTCCTGCACTACCAGCCCAAGATCCGCGTGGCCACGCAGAAGGTGGCCGGTGCCGAAGCGTTGATCCGCTGGCACCATCCGGAGCATGGCCTGATTCCGCCCGATCGGTTCATCCGCCTGGCCGAGCGCAGTGGTGCGATCAACGAGATCGGGCGCTGGGCGCTGGACCAGGCCTGCCTGCAGCTGCGGCGCTGGCACGATGCCGGTCACGAAGGCTGGTCGATGTCGGTGAACCTGTCGCCGGTGCAGTTCAGTTCGCCGCACCTGCTGCAGGATGTGCGCGCGGTGATCGAACGCCACAACATCGCCCCGCGCCACCTGGTGCTGGAAATCACCGAAAGCACGGTGATGCGCGATACCGACACCAGCCTGCGCCTGCTGCAGGCGCTGTCGGCGCTGGGCGTAGGCATCTCCATCGATGACTTCGGCACCGGCTATTCCAGCCTGCTGTACCTGAAGCGGCTGCCAGCCACCGAGATCAAGATCGACCATGCGTTCGTGCGCGACCTGGAACACAGTGCAGAGGACGTGGTGATCGTCTCGGCGATCGTGGCGCTGGGCCATGCGCTGGACATGGACATCGTCGCCGAGGGCGTGGAGACCGCCGCCCAGCGCGCCTACCTGGAGCGCCTGGGCTGCGACTACCTGCAGGGCTACCTGCTGGGACGGCCGGTCGATGCGGCGCGCTTCATGCAGCTGCACGACCTGCCCCGGCCGCGGGTGGAACTGGCGCAGAGCCCACCGCCCAGCGACAACGCGCCCCGGTAGCGCCGAGCCTGCGCTCGGCTCCCGCCGGGCACGGCCCGGCGCTACCATTGGTTGGCCTTCGGTAGATCCACGCCACGCGCGGATGCGCCGTTCCACCGTCATCCCAGGAAGCGTCCGTGGCCCTACGTACCCCCCTTGCTGGCCTGTTGCTGGCCCTTGCTGTTGGCCACGCTGCTGCCGCTGATCTGCCGTGGTCATTGCCAGCCGATGCTTCCCCGGCCCAGGTCGACGCTGCCCTGCAGGCCCTTGGCAAGGGCGTGCTGAAGTCGCCCGACCTGACCGATGTACAGCGCGGCCACGCGTTGGTGGCGGCGGGCCAGACGGCCGAAGCGCGGCGATCGATCCAGCAGGCACGCGCATCGCTGGCAAGCGAAGGTGATACCGCAGCAGTGCAACGCTGGGTACCGATGCTGCTGCTCGTCACCGCCGGCGAGCAGGACGCAGCGGAGTATGCGCGCGCCTTCCACGCCACCTTCGCCGCCCTCGACGACGTTGCCGCGGTGCAGGCCGGTGCCGCACTCTCGGTTGAGCCAGCCCCGGTGCGCGCCCAGCTGGAGCAGGCCGTCGCGGCACAGGCGGGGGCGACGACCATTGCCGAGGCTGTCGCCCTGGAACTGCTGCGCCTGCGGGCGGTACTGCGTGCGCAGACCCTGGCCGCTGCCCTGGCCCCTCCGCTGGTCGTGGCGGAAGAGCAGCGCCGCTTCGCCATCGACGACGCATTGCGCATCCCCGTTGGCGATGGCGTCGTGCTGTCGGCGCAGCTGGCCCGCCCTCGCGCCGCATCGGTGCCCCTGCCTGCGGCCATGCTGTTCACCATCTACACCGATCCACCCAAGAACCGGCAGAAGATGCTGCTGGCCGCCGCGCATGGCTACGCCGGCATCGTGGTCGATGCGCGCGGCAAGGGCCAGGGCAGCGGCACCATCGCCCCCTACGAGCATGACGGCGCGGACGCCAACGCGGCCATCGACTGGATCAGCCGCCAGCCATGGAGCGATGGCCGGGTGGCCATGTATGGCGGCAGCTACGAGGGCTTTACTGCCTGGGCGGCGGCGCGCCATCACCATCCCGCATTGAAGACCATCGTGCCCTACGTTGCCGCCATCCCCGGCCAGGGCCTGCCGATGGAGAACAACGTGTTCCTGAGTGCCAACTACGGTTGGGCGTTCTATGTGGCCAATGACCCGATGCTGGACAACGACACCTACAACCAGAACGAACGCTGGTCACAGCTGCCCCGCCGCTGGTATGCCTCCGGCCGCCCTTACCGGCAGATCGACCAGATCGACGGCACGCCCAACCCCTGGCTGCAGCGCTGGCTCGATCACCCGACGTACGACGCCTACTGGCAGTCGATGGTTCCCTATGGCGACCAGTTCGACGACATCCGCATCCCGGTACTGACCATCACCGGGTACTACGACGATGGCCAGATCTCGGCGCTGCAGTACTTCAAGGAGCACCTCCGGCACCGCCCCGATGCCGACCATGCGCTGCTGATCGGCCCCTACGACCATCGCGGTGCGCAGTCGGCGCTCAAGCCGATGCAGCTGCGTGGATACGACCTGGACGCCGTCGCGCAGTTCGACACGCCCGCACTGACCTTCCAGTGGCTGGACCATGTGCTGCGCGGCGCGCCGCGCCCGGCGCTGGTGCCTGACCGCGTGAACTACCAGCTGATGGGCGCCAATCGCTGGGGGCATGCGGCAACACTGGACGCCGCCGCGGGTGCCCACCGCCGCTACCACCTGTCGGCTGCACCCGCTTCGCCCGATGGCTACCACCGCCTGCAGGAACAGCCGCCAGCGCCGGGCCAGCTGGGGCAGACCGTGAACATGGCCGACCGCAACGAAATGCGGCACGGCTACTACCCGTTCCCCATCGTCGCAGCACAGGATGAAGCCGACACCGCGCTGGCCTATGTCTCGGAACCCTTCACCGGCCCCATGGACCTGGTAGGCAGCTTCTCCGGAGACCTGAAGGTACGGATCAACAAGCGCGACTTCGATTTCACCGTCACCCTGTACGAGCTGATGGCCGATGGACACCGGATGCAGCTGTCCTATTACATGGGCCGGGCCAGCCACGTGCGTGACCCGGGTACGCGCCAGTTGCTGCAGCCCGGCCAATGGACCCACCTGCCCTTCGATCGCACGCGCATGGTCGCCCGCCGCCTGGCTGCCGGCAGCCGCCTGCTGGTGAAGGTGGATGTGCTGAAGGACGCCATGCACCAGGTCAACCACGGCAGCGGCCGCGATGTCAGCGACGAATCGGCCGCTGATGGGGGCACCCCGCTGCAGGTGGATTGGCACAGCGACAGTGTTCTGACGATTCCCCTGCGCCCCGCCAGCGACTCCCTACAGTAGATCCATACCATGCGTGGATAGGCAACGGCCCATCACGGAACACTTCTTGCACGCACCCCGGCATCCCCTGCCGCAGTGCCCGTGATGTCCGAGAACGAATCCGCCGGCGAAAAGACCGAACAACCTACCGAAAAACGCCTGCGCGACGCCCGTGAACAAGGCAACCTGCCGCGCTCGCGCGAACTTGGCACCGCCGCCGTGTTCGGTGCCGGCGTGCTGGCGGTGATGGCCATGAGCGGCTCGATCGGCCGTGGCGCCAGTGCCTGGATGAAGCACGCGCTCAGCCCGGAACAGGGCCTGCGGCAGAACCCGAAGGAACTGTTCGGCCACTTCGGCGACCTGCTGCTGCAGTTCATGCTGGTGATCGCACCGCTGGTGCTGGTCTGCCTGCTGGCCAGCTTCGTCGCCCCGTTGGTGATGGGCGGCCTGCGCTGGTCGCAGAAGGCGTTGCTGCCCGACATCAACCGCATGAACCCGATGAGCGGGCTCAAGCGCCTGTATGGCCCGGAGGCGATTGCCGAATTCACCAAATCGCTGCTGCGCGTGGCCTTCGTCGGCGTCGCCGCAGGGCTGGTGGTCTGGACCGGCTTCGACACCCTGCGCGGGCTGATCCACCACCCGCTGGAAACCGCCATCACCGATGGCCTGGGCTTCACCCTGCGCCTGCTGCTGGCCACCGCCGGCGCGATGCTGGTGCTGGCCGCCATCGATGCGCCCTACCAGCGCTGGAACTGGATGCGCAAGCTGAAGATGACCCGTGAAGAGCTGCGCCGGGAAATGAAGGAGAGCGAGGGCAGCCCCGAGGTGAAGGGCCGCATCCGCCAGCTGCAGCAGCAGATGGCCAACCGTCGGATGATGGAAGCGGTACCCACCGCCGACGTGGTGGTGGTCAACCCGACGCACTACGCGGTGGCCCTGAAGTACGAGGGTGGGACCATGAATGCTCCCACCGTGGTCGCCCTGGGCGTGGACGAAACCGCCCTGCGCATCCGTGAGGTCGCCGACGGCAACAAGGTCGCGATCGTCTCCGCCCCGCCTTTGGCACGCGCCTTGTATCGGGAAGGCCAACTCGGAAAGGAAATCCCCGTGAGACTGTATTCGGCCGTCGCCCAGGTCCTGTCCTACGTCTACCAGCTGCGCGCCTGGCGCACTGGCCCGATGCCGGACGCCCCGCACATCCAGGTGGATGAATTCGGCAAGGGGGGCCGCCCGTGAGCGCCCAGCCCTCCGCCGGCTTCAACACCCGCCGTGCCCTGGAAATGATCCGCCAGGGCCTTGGCGCGCCGCTGATCGTGCTGGCCCTGCTGGCCATGGTCGTGGTGCCGCTGGCCGCGCCGGTGCTCGATGCGCTGTTCACCTTCAACATCGCCATCTCGCTGATGGTGCTGCTGGCGGTGGTCTACGTGAAGCGCCCGCTGGACTTCACCATCTTCCCGATCGTGCTGCTGATCACCACCATGCTGCGGCTGGCGCTGAACGTGGCCTCCACCCGCGTGATCCTGCTCAACGGCCAGAACGGCCACGACGCCGCCGGCAAGGTCATCGCCGCCTTCGGCGAATTCGTGATCGGCGGCAACTATGCGGTCGGCATCGTGGTGTTCGCGATCCTGACCATCATCAACTTCGTGGTCATCACCAAGGGCGCCGGCCGCGTTTCGGAAGTGACCGCGCGCTTCATCCTCGACGCGATGCCCGGCAAGCAGATGGCGATCGACGCCGACCTCAACGCCGGTTTGCTGACGCGTGAAGAAGCCAAGCTGCGCCGCGAGGAAGTGCGCGAGGAAGCCGACTTCTACGGCGCGATGGACGGCGCCAGCAAGTTCATCCGCGGTGACGCCATCGCCGGCATCCTGATCCTGTTCATCAACATGCTCGGCGGCCTGGCCGTGGGCGTGTTGCAGCATGGCATGCCGTTCGGCGAAGCCGCTGCCACCTACACCCTGCTGTCCATCGGTGACGGCCTGGTGGCGCAGCTGCCGGCCCTGCTGGTCTCCAGCGCGGTGGCGATGCTGGTGACCCGCGCCTCGCGCTCGCAGGACATGGCCCAGGCGATGACCGGCCAGGTGTTCGGCCAGTACCGCGCGCTGGCGATCACCGCCGGCATCATCGGCGTGGTCGGCCTGGTGCCGGGCATGCCCAACGTCGCTTTCCTGACGCTGGCCGCTATCCTCGGCTTCATCGCCTGGAAGGTCTACCGCAAGGGCAAGGCCGCAGCCACCGACCCGGCAGCCGCCGGCAATGACGCGGCCGCACTCAACGCACTCGGCCGCCCGGCGGCACCTGCGCCGACCGCCGAACTGAGCTGGGACGAGCTGCGCCCGGTCGATCCGCTGGGCCTTGAGGTCGGCTACCGGCTGATCCCGCTGGTGGACAGCAACCAGGGCGGCGAACTGATGGCGCGCATCAAGGGCGTGCGCCGCAAGCTGACCCAGGACGTCGGCTTCCTGATTCCCTCGGTGCACATCCGCGACAACCTGGAACTGCCGGCCAACGGCTACCGCGTGCTGGTGCATGGCGTGCCAGTGGCCACCGCCGAGATCCACCCGGACCGCGAACTGGCGCTGGACCCGGGCAGCGCGCTGGGCACCCTGGAGGGCATTGCCGGCAAGGATCCCGCGTTCGGCCTGGATGCCACCTGGATCCAGCCGCACCAGCGTGCCCAGGCTGAAACGCTGGGCTACACCGTGGTCGACCCGGCCACCGTGGTGGCCACCCACCTCTCGCACCTGATCCGCGAACATGCGCCGGAACTGCTCGGCCACGAGGAAGTGCAGCACCTGCTGGCCAACCTGGCCAAGAGCGCGCCCAAGCTCGTCGAAGATCTGACGCCGAAGGCGCTGCCGCTGTCGGCAGTGGTGCGCGTGCTGCAGAACCTGCTGGTCGAGCGCATCCCGATCCGACAGCTGCGCAAGATCGCCGAAGCGCTGGTCGAACACGCGCCCAGCAGCCAGGACCCGGCGGTGCTGACCGCTGCCGTGCGCACCGCGCTGGGCCGCTTCATCGTGCAGGAGATCGCCGGAATGTCGGCGGAGCTGCCGGTGTTCACCCTCAACCCGCAATTGGAACGTGTCTTGCAGGAGTCCACGCAGGGCAACGGCGCCGCGCTGGAACCCGGACTCGCAGAGCGACTGCACCAGAGCCTGGCCGAATGTGTCAGCAAGCAGGAAGCGCGAAACGAGCCGGCGGTCGTGCTGGTACCGGGCCCGGTGCGCGCCGCGCTGGCGCGCCTGGTCCGCCACAGCGTTCCGTCGTTGTCGGTCCTGGCCTACAGCGAGGTGCCGGAGGACAAGCGCCTGAAGCTGGTCGGAACGATCAGCTGACGCCGCCCACCGATGCGCCAGAAAACAGACACCACCTTCGAACCAACGCAACAGACAGATACCAAGGGGAACCCGCACCGTGCAGACCACCGACCACCCGAGTTCTCCGACCGCCACCCCGCCGTCTTCGTCCCGTGACCACAGCATGAAAATCAAACGATTCGTCGCCGCCGACATGCGCTCGGCCATGAACCTGGTGCGCAAGGAACATGGTCCTGACGCCGTGATCCTGTCCAACCGCCGGATCGAGGAAGGCGTCGAGATCGTCGCCGCGGCCAACTACGACGAGAGCGCCGTGCAGCGTGCACTGGAAGCCTCGCGCCGTGATGTCGCACCGCCGCCGGCTCCCAAGCCGCGCACCGCTGCTGACGCGGTGATCGCCGCGGTCACCCGCCGCCGCAGCGCTGCCCCGGCGCCGGAGCCGGTGGCCGCCACCACCTCGGCCGTGGCCGCCCTCGCCCGTGCGGCCGTGGGTGCCACCGGCCGCACCTTGGACAGCGCCGACGAGATCGTGCCGACCCGCGGCAGCACCGGCTTCGCAGCCACCCTGGCGCGCGCCGCCGTCAACGAACCGGCGCTGCCCGAACAGATCTTCGCCCCGTTCGCCGAGGCCATCGTCGCACCGGGCCCGGCCGTCACCGCGCCGGCCAACCGCGCCCGCTTCCAGATCGACCCGCCGCACGACACGCATCACGAAAGCGTGCCCCCCGCCGTGCAGCCGCCGCCGCTGCCGGGCGCTGCCATGGCCGATGTCCAGCCTGACATCGCCGCCAGCGAAACGGCAGCGCTCGAAGCCGCCGGCGAAGCCAGCCCGGCCCCCATGCTGGCCCCGGCACCGACGCTGACCGTGGTTGCCCAGGACGACGCCGAGATCCGCCAGCTGCGCCAGGAAGTGGCCGGCATGCGCCAGGTGATCGAGCGCGAGATGAACCGCTTCACCGACGAGCGCCTGCGTGGCAGCCCGGTGCGCGCCACCGCGCTGGACCTGATGGACGAGTACGGTTTCGACGCCGGGCTGGCCCGCGACGTGGCCATGCAGATCCCGCTGGAGACCGAAGCCCATCGTGGCCGCGGCCTGATGCTGGGGCTGATCTCGCGCAAGCTGCCGATCGCCCCGGTCGACCCGCTGGAAGAAGGCGGCGTGATCGCCCTGGTCGGCCCGACCGGCGCCGGCAAGACCACCACCATCGCCAAGCTGGCCTCGCGCTTCGCCGAGAAGCATGCGCCGCGCGATGTGGCCCTGGTGACCACCGACACCACCCGCATCGGCGCCCGCGAGCAGCTGTACGGCTACGGCCGCCAGCTCGGCATCGCGGTGCACGAGGCCAACAGCGGCACCGACCTGGACCAGCTGCTGGAACGCCTGAAGGACTACAAGCTGGTGCTGATCGACACCGCCGGCCTGGGCCCGCGCGACCGCGCGCTGGCCGCGCAGCTGCAGTGGCTGCGCGCCGCCCGCCAGGTACGCACCCTGCTGGTGCTGCCGGCCAACACCAGCTTCGGCGACATGGACGAGGTGGTCCGCCGCTTCGGCGCCGCCAACCTGCAGGGCCTGGTGCTGAGCAAGCTGGACGAGACCGGCCGCTTCGGCAACGCCCTGTCAGTGGCCGTGGACCACGCCCTCCCGATCACCTGGGTGACCGATGGCCAGGACGTTCCGGAGGACCTGCACCGGGCCAGTGCGGCCAATCTCGTACTTCGCCTTGAAGATTTGCGCCGCGCGGCCGATATGCCCTGCAACCCGGAGTTGAACCATGCCGTCGCGTGAGTACGCCAAGCTGACCAAGACCTTCCCGCTGTCGGCCACCCGCAGCGAGCCGCTCGGCCCTGTGCGCACCATTGCCGTCACTGGCGGCAAGGGCGGCGTGGGCAAGACGAATGTGTCCGCCAACCTGGCGGTGGCACTGGCCGGCATGGGCAAGCGCACGCTGCTGCTGGACGCCGACCTGGGCCTGGCCAACATCGACGTGATCCTGGGGCTGAACCCGACCTTCACGCTGGCCGACCTGGTCGCCGGCCGCTGCTCGCTGGACGACGTCATCGTCGAAGGCCCGAACGGCGTGCTGGTGGTGCCGGCCGCGTCCGGCCGCCGGCACATGGCCGAGCTGGCCCCGGCCGAGCACGTCGGCCTGGTCAACGTGTTCTCCGAGCTGGAACGCGAACTGGACATCATGGTGGTGGACACCGCCGCAGGCATCACCGACGGCGTGCTGACCTTCTGCCAGGCCGCGCAGGACACCGTGGTGGTGGTCTGTGACGAGCCGGCCTCGATCACCGACGCCTACGCGCTGATCAAGGTGCTGTCGCGCGAACGCGGCGTGGACCGCATCCAGGTAGTGGCCAACATGGTGCGCGACCCCAACGAGGGCCGCGTGCTGTACGAAAAGCTGACCCGCGTGTGCGAGAAGTTCCTCGCCGATGTCTCGCTGAACTACCTGGGCTGCGTGCCGCAGGACGACTGGCTGCGCCTGTCGGTGCAGCGCCAGCAGCCGGTGGTGAAGGCCTACCCGTCCAGCCCGGCCGCGCTGGCGATCACCGAGATCGCGCGTCGCACCGCACGCTGGCAGGCGCCGACCGAACCGCGTGGCGGCGTCGAGTTCTTCCTCGAGCGCATCCTCAAGCAGCGCGGGGTGGCCGCATGAAAGGCGCAGCCCAGTACAGGGAAGTCCAGCGCTCGGCGGCCAACGAGGTCATCGCCCAGCATTCGGACCTGGTGCGGCGCATCGCCCACCACCTGGCCGCGCGGTTGCCGGCCAGCGTTGAAGTGGACGACCTGATCCAGGCCGGCATGATGGGCCTGATCGAAGCGTCGCGCAGCTACGACGCCGACCAGGGCGCCTCGTTCGAGACCTATGCCTCGATCCGCATCCGCGGTTCGATGATCGACGAGATCCGCCGTGGCGACTGGGTGCCGCGCTCGGTGCACCGCCGTGCACGCGATGCCGCCGCCACCATCCGCCGCCTGGAACAGAGCAGCGGCCGCGCCGCCAGCGCCACCGAAGTGGCCGCAGCGATGGAGATGCCGCTGCCCGAATACCTGCGGTTGATGGAAGACGCCGCCCGTGGCCAGGTGCTGAGCCTGGAGTCGCGCATCGAGGACCAGGGCGAGCTGGACACCGTCGCCCAGGGCGGCCCGACCCCGCAGCAGGTACTGGAGCGTGGTGAGTTCGGCCGCGAGCTGGGCAAGGCCATCGGCCACCTGCCCGAGCGCGAACAGCTGGTGCTCTCGCTCTACTACGAGCAGGAACTGAACCTGAAGGAGATCGGCGCGGTGCTCGGCGTGAGCGAGTCGCGGGTCTGCCAGATCCACGGCCAGGCGGTGCTGCGCCTGCGTGGCCGGCTCAAGATTTTCGAGGCGGCGGACGCCGGCCTGGAAGAATGAACATGCCCGAGGCGGCTGCCCCCGGCCGCCCGGAATGAACAACAAAGGAACTCTGCTTTGAACAAGAACATGCGCATCCTGATCGTCGATGACTTCTCGACCATGCGTCGGATCGTCAAGAACCTGCTGGGCGATCTGGGCTTCACCAATACCGCCGAAGCCGAGGACGGGCATGCCGCGCTGTCGCTGCTGCAGAGCCAGCCGTTCGATTTCGTGGTCACCGACTGGAACATGCCGGTGATGACCGGCATCGAGCTGCTGAAGGCGATCCGTGCCGATGCCAAGCTGAAGACCCTGCCAGTGCTGATGGTCACCGCCGAAGCCAAGCGCGAACAGATCATCGAAGCCGCCCAGAACGGCGTGAACGGCTACATCATCAAGCCGTTCACTGCGCAGACGCTGGAAGAGAAGCTCGGCAAGATCTTCGAACGCTTGGCGGCCAGCGCCTGATGGATACCACGGTCGACAAGAGCGCCCTCGCCCTGCGCCTGCAGGAAGCCCTGGACGCACTCGAGTCCGGTGACGAGGCCGCCTGGCGGCAGCGCATCGACGGACTGGTCGCGCTGCGAACGCAGCCGATGATGAGCGGCCTCTCGCGGCTGGCCCGCGAGCTGGGGCAGGCACTGGGTGAGCTGCCGACCGTGCCCAGCGAGGCCGGTGAGCTGGACGACGCCTGCGCACGCCTGGACCACGTGGTGGCCATGACCGAACAGGCCACGCACCGTACCCTGGACCTGGCCGAGGAATGCCGCAGCCTGACCGAACAGCTGCGTGCTGAAGGCCTGCAGCCGGGCCAGGACGCGCAGCTCGAGCGCATCCGCCACAACCTGACCGAGATCGCCCTGACCCAGAGCTACCAGGACCTGACCGGGCAGATCATCCGTCGCGTGGTCGGCATCGTCCGCCGCGTGCACGAGGGCTTCGGCGCACTCGGCCTGCCGCCGGAACAGCATCGCACCGACCCGGAACTGGCCGGGCCGGCACTGAAGGGACTGGACCGCCACGCGGTCTCGCAGAACGACGCCGACGACCTGTTGTCGGATCTGGGGCTGTAAGCATGAGCGCGGTATCCGACGACATCACTGCCGATTTCATCATCGAGGCACAGGAAATCCTGGATCGCCTGGGCGAACAGCTGGTGTCGCTGGAGCAGGCACCGCAGGACACCGAGCAGCTCAACGCGGTGTTCCGTGGATACCACACGCTCAAGGGCGGTGCCGGCTTCCTTGGCGTCACTGCGATGGTCGAGCTGTGCCACGCCGCTGAAGAGGCCCTGGGCATCGCGCGTGCCGGGCAGGCGGTGCTGCAGGCCCACCACTTCGACGCCGCCCAGCAATCGCTGGACTACCTGCAGTCGATGCTGGACGCCGTGTCCTCCGGCACCGAGCCGGGTTATGCGCCGCCGGACCTGATCGCGCAGTTCGACATGAACGGTGGCACTGCCGCGCCGGTCGCTGCGGCCGCCCCTGCGGCAGCTGGCAGCGACCTGATCACCGACGACGAATTCGAGGCCCTGCTGGACCAGCTGCATGGCGGCAACGCACCGACCGCGGTCGCGCCGGCCAGGAAGGCCGACGACGGCCTGATCAGCGAAGACGAGTTCGAAGCGCTGCTGGACCAGCTGCACGGCGGCGCTGCGCCAGGCGCGAAGCCTGCTGCCACCGTCGCGGCGGCATCTGCCGCTGCACCGCGCCCAGCGCCCGTACCGGCGCCCGCCGCCAAGCCGGCGGCCAAGCCGATGGCCGAGGCCGAGCACACCGTGCGCGTGGACACCAAGCGCCTGGATGCGATCGTCAACCTGATCGGCGAACTGGTGCTTTCCCGCAACCGCCTGAAGACCCTGCGTGCACGCCTGCGCGACGAGGAGCTGGACCGCGCCGTATCGACGCTGGACATCGCCACTGCCCGCCTGCAGTCGGCGGTGATGCGTACCCGCATGCAGCCGGTGGGCAAGGTGTTCTCGCGCTTCCCCAAGGTCGCCCGCGACGTCGCCCGCTCGCTGAAGAAGGAAGTGGACCTGGAGCTGGTCGGCGCCGAAACCGAACTCGACCGCAACCTGGTCGAAGCACTGGCCGATCCGCTGGTGCACCTGGTCCGCAACGCCATCGACCATGGCGTGGAAATGCCCGACCTGCGCGAAGCACAAGGCAAGCCGCGGATGGGCCATGTACGCCTGTCGGCGCAGCAGGAAGGCGACTACGTCAGCATCGAGGTGCAGGACGATGGCGCCGGCATCGACCCGGAGAAGCTGCGCGCGAAGGCGCGTGAGAAAGGCCTGATCGATCCGGAAGCCGCCGCCCGCCTGAGCAGCGAGGAATGCCTGCACCTGGTGTTCCTGCCCGGCTTCTCGACCAAGCAGCAGGTCACCGACATCTCCGGCCGTGGCGTCGGCATGGACGTGGTGCAGTCGCGCATCCGCGAACTGAGCGGCCAGATCCAGATCCAGTCGGAACTGGGTCGTGGCAGCCGCTTCCTGATCCGCGTGCCGCTCACCCTCGCGATCCTGCCGACCCTGCTGGTGCAGGCCGGCGAGGACGTCTACGCGCTACCGCTGGCACGCGTGATGGAAGTGCTGCACGCGCCGCGCACCTCGCTGGGCTGGTTCGATGGCCGCGCCGTGCTTGATCGCCGCTCGCACACCCTGCCGCTGGTCGACCTGCGCCAGTGGCTGGATGTGACGCCGGCCGCGTCAACCCTGCTGACCATCGTGGTGCTGCAGGCCGGCGAAGCGCGCTTCGGCCTGGTCGTGGACCAGGTGCGCGGGCGCGAGGAAGTGGTCATCAAGCCACTGCCAAAAGCCCTGCGCGGCCTGCGCGGTTATGCCGGTGCAACGTTGATCGGCGATGGTCGCATGGCACTGATCCTGGACGTGGACGGCATACGCTGAACGCCGCCGGGCAAGGCCCGGCGACCCGAATACTGTGACTACCGTCTGTACGCATTCTCCCGGTGTCTCAAGTCCCATTCATACAAGCCGATACCGGAACCATGGATAGACTCAGCCTCATTGGACTCTTTCTCGCCCTGGCCTCGCTGGTCGGTGGCAGCATCCTCAAGGGCGCCGGCCTGGCGTCGCTGTGGTCGCCTGCGGCGTTCGTGATCGTCATCGTCGGTACCGTTGCCGCGATCCTGCTTCACACCTCGCCGGCGGTGTTCAAGCATGCGTTCAAGATCGTGCGCTGGGTCGTGCGCCCGCCGCACAGCGATCGCCGCGAACTGATCCAGCAGATCGTCGAGTGGAGCAACATCGCCCGCCGCCAGGGCCTGCTGGGCCTGGAATCGCAGGTGGAAGCGCAGCAGGACCCGTTCCTGCGCAAGGGCCTGCAGCTGCTGGTGGACGGCGTTGAACCCGAATCGATGCGTCACATGCTGGAGATCGAACTGGGCAGCCAGGAGCACCAGGACCAGGCCGGTGCCAAGGTCTTCGAAGCGATGGGCATCTACGCGCCCACGCTCGGCATCATCGGTGCCGTGCTCGGCCTGATCGCGGTGATGAAGAACCTGGCCGACCCGAGCAAACTCGGCCACGGCATCGCCGCCGCGTTCACCGCCACCATCTACGGCATCGCCTCGGCCAATCTGCTGTTCCTGCCGATCTCCGCCAAGCTCAAGAGCGTGATCTCGCACAACACCCGCGACCGCGAAATGGTCATTGAAGGCCTGATTTCGATCGCCCAGGGCGAGAACCCGCGCAACATCGAAACCAACCTCTCCGGCTTCCTGCACTGACATGGCCCGCCGCAAGCACCACGAAGAGCACGCCAACCATGAAGCATGGGCGATCCCCTATGCCGACCTGATGACGTTGCTGCTCGCCTTCTTCGTGGTCATGTACGCGATCTCCTCGGTCAACGAGGGCAAGTACCGGATCATGGCCGACGCGCTCACCGATGCCTTCGGCGGCGCACCGCGCACCATCAATCCGGTGCAGGTGGGTAACAAGCAGGTGCAGGGTGGCGGCTGGGACAGCCCCTCGGTGATCAAGTCCGGCACCAAGATCGGCCCCTCCGCGCCCGCGCCGTCGCACGACCCGACCCTGCTGCCGTCGATGGCCTCGCAGATGCGCATGCCGGTCTCCGTGCACAACCAGGAGCAGATCGCCCGTGCCGAGCGCCAGCTCAACAGCATCGCCGACCGCCTCACCGCCGCACTGGCGCCGCTGATCGACCGCGGCATGATCAGCGTGCGCCGCACCGAGTTGTGGATCGAAGTGGAGATCAACAGCGACATCCTGTTCCCCACCGGCTCGGCCGCGCTGGACGTGCATGCACGGCAGACGCTGGCCAGCCTGGCCGAGGTGCTGCGCGACGTGCCCAACAGCGTGCGCGTGGAAGGCCATACCGACAACGTGCCGATCGCCACCGCCACCTTCCCTTCGAACTGGGAACTGTCGGCCGGACGCGCCGCCAGCGTGGTGCACCTGTTCGCCGACCAGGGCGTGCAGCCATCGCGGCTGGCGATGGTTGGCTATGGCCAGTTCCGTCCGCGCGAAGAGAACGACAGCGCGCAGGGGCGCAACCGCAACCGCCGGGTGATGGTCATCATCCTGGCCGACACCTCGCATTCGGTGGATCCGCTTGGCCAGCGCCTCAACGCGGCCACCGGCGCCGTCGACGACAGCACCACCGAACAGGCCGCCGCAACTCCGGCTACCGCCCCCACCTCCCCCATCGCACCGGTGAAGTTGCCGCCGGTGCCGGCTGGCAGCCGCGTCGGCGCCGCCGTTCCCCCGGCAATGAAGGAGTAATCCGATGCGCATCTGGGCAGTCGCCAACCAGAAGGGCGGAGTCGGCAAGACCACCACCACCCTCGCCCTCGGCCGTGGCCTGGCCGCCCTTGGCCATCGCGTGCTGCTGATCGACCTCGATCCGCATGCCTCGCTCAGCCGCGCCTTCGGCGTGCCGGTGGATCCGCCGCCGGCCGGCGTACTGGAACTGTTCGGCGCCCCGCCGGCCGATCTTTCCAGCCTGTGCCATGCCAGCAGCATCCACGGCCTGGACTACGTCTGCGCGCAGTCGGCGCTGGCCACGCTGGAGCGCCGCAGCGCCAACCAGCCCGGCCTCGGCCTGGCCCTGCAGAACGCACTGGCGCGTCACCAGGGCCAGCACGACTACATCCTGCTGGACTGTGCCCCCACCCTTGGCCTGTTGATGATCAACGCACTGGCCGCTGCCGACCGCCTGATCATTCCCACCCAGGCCGAGCCGCTGGCCCTGCATGGCCTGGACGGCATGGTCCGCACCGGCGAGATGGTCGAGCGCTCGCGCCGCCGCCCGCTGCCGATCTCGATCCTGCCGACCCTGTTCGACCGCCGCACCCGCGCCGGCAACGAGTCGCTGCGCACGATGCAGGATCGCCATGGCACCCGCGTGTGGGAAGACGCCATCCCGATCGACACCCGCATCAGCAATGCCGCAGGCCTGACCCTGCCCAGCGTTGGTGAGGACTACCCGGGCCGCGGCCTGGCCGCCTATCGCCGCGCACTGAACTGGATCCTCGTTGAGGATGCCCGTGCCCTGGAGCAGGCCGCATGAACAGCACCGGCGTACTGGACGACTACCTGGACGAACTGCTGGGCGAAGCGATCGCCCCGGCGGCCGTCGTGCTGCCAACGCCGGACAGCGCCGCCCCGGCTCCGGACAGCACATCGGAACCGGAACGCGAGCCGACCTGGGATGACCTGCCGGCCGAGGTGATCTACGAAACCGACACCGTTGCCGCGGGGCCTGCCGTGGACAACGCCGCGCTCGAAGCCGCCTTCGAGGCAGCCACAACGGCCGAGCGCGAACCCACCTGGGACGATCTGCCCGCCGAAGTGATCTATGAGACGGGCACTGTTGCCGCTGCCCCGGCACAGGACGAGGCAGCACTGGAAGCCGCCTTCGAGGCCGCCGCAATGCCGGTCGCCGCTCCCGAGCGCGAACCGACCTGGGATGACCTGCCTGACGAGGTGATCCACGAGACGACCCCGGCCCAGGCCGGCCCGGAGCCCACCTGGGACGACCTGCCCGACGAAGTGATCTACGAGACCGACGCGGCCGACAGCCATCAGCTCGCCCACACTGACAGCCCCGGTCTGCAGGCTGCGTTCGAAGCCGCTGCGGGTGGCGAGGATGTCCCCACGCCGCCACCGGCCGTGGTTGCGCCCCCGGCACCGCGCGCTGCACCCGCGCCCGCCCCGGTCGCGCGTGCTGCCGCCGCGCCGCCGCCCCGCGTTGCCCTGGATGCCCCGGCCACCAACCGTCCCGGTACCTGGCAGGAGCTGCAGGCGCAGGCGCACCAGCCCGCCAGCAGCCCGCACCCGCAGAACCGCCGCGCCGGCGAGCGCACCTCGCGCTGGCTGCGCCTGCGCTGCGGGACCCAGGCCTATGCGCTGGAACTGCTGAAAGTGCAGGAAGTGGTGTTGCCGGTGCCACTGCTGCCGTTGCGTGGCACGGCACCGGCGATGCTCGGGATCATGAACCTGCGTGGCCAGGTGGTGCCGGTGATGGACCTCGGCCTGCACCTCGGCGCCGCAGCGGCAGAAGACGATGCCCAGACCCGCATCGTGGTGCTGGAAGAGGACGGCGAGACCATCGGCCTGCGCGTGTCGGCAGTGGAAGATGTCGCCAACCTCACCGATTCACAGATCGAACCCCCGGATACCGCCCGCATCTGCCAGATCTCCAATGATCTGTTCCGCGGCGTCGCCCGGGTCAGCCAGCGCCCGATGATCCTGCTGGACGCCACACGGCTGCTGAGTTGATCTGGAAAAAAGGGGACGGAGGGGATTAAGTCGCAAGTGGCTCGGCGCTTTGCGCCGAAGCGGTGCCTGTCGGGGACGCAAGGAGTTGATCCGTTGGATCAACACCTTGCGTCCCCACTGCGCGGTCGCCGTTGCCGAGGGGGCTGCAGTAGAGCCAGGTCGCTTGCGACTTGATCCCCGCCGTCCCCTTTTCAGCTGCGACCGCATCGACGCACCGCGTCGATTCCTCTAAAGAACCCCGCCGGGGTGCCGTTATGGATCACGGAACCGTTTGTCCGGAGCAACGATGAGCACTGTCGAACTGGGTGAGGATCTCGGCATCGAGAGCAGCACCGAGCTCAAGAACCGCCTCGCCCCGCTGGTGGCGCAGGCAGGCGAGCTGACCCTGGATGCAAGCCAGGTCGCCCGCATCCACACGGCCGCCGTGCAGGTGCTGTGTGCATTCGTGCAGGCCCGCCGCGATGCAGGCCTGGGCACCGGCTTCCACGGTTGCACCGCAACCTTCCGTGACGCCGCACGCCTGCTGGGCGTCACCCAGGCCCTGGGCCTGGACGTAACCCATGACAACCTGAAATCTGTGGAGAACGCTGCATGAGCGCACGTATCTTGGTGGTGGACGATTCGGCGTCGATGCGCCAGATGGTTTCCTTCGCCCTCACCTCGGCCGGTTTTGCCGTCGAAGAAGCCGAAGACGGCGCGGTCGCGCTGGGTCGCGCCAAGGGCCAGCGCTTCAACGCGGTGGTCACCGACGTCAACATGCCGAACATGGACGGCATCGCGCTGATCCGCGAACTGCGCCAGCTGCCGGACTACAAGTTCACCCCGCTGCTGATGCTGACCACCGAATCGGCCGCCGACAAGAAGTCCGAAGGCAAGGCCGCCGGTGCCACCGGTTGGCTGGTCAAGCCGTTCAATCCGGAACAGCTGGTCGCCACCGTGCAGAAAGTGCTGGGCTGATCGCCCCGCACCGCTCCCCTTCTTCGCTTCCGGACCACCACTGCCATGAGCATGGACCTGCAACGCTTCCACGCCACCTTCTTCGAGGAGAGCCGCGAAGGCCTCGACGCGATGGAGGCTGGCCTGCTGGCCCTGGAATCGGGGCAGCAGGACGCGGAGATCATCAATTCGGTGTTCCGCGCCGCCCACTCGATCAAGGGCGGCGCCGGCACCTTCGGCTTCGATGCCATCGCCGGCCTGACCCACGTGCTGGAAACGCTGCTCGATGAGCTGCGTGCCGGCAAGCGGGCCCTGGAAGGCCATGCCGTCGATGCCATGCTGTCCTCGGTGGATGTACTGCGCGCCCTGCTGCGCGAAGCCGAACATGGCCAGGCCGCAGACCCCGCTGCGGTCGCCGCAGTGAAGGCGCGCCTCGAAGCCGTTCTCTCCGGCCAGGCCGCACCGAGCGCGCCGGCCGCTGCCGCAGCCAAGGTGGACGATACGCCGGAAGCCTGGCAGATCGGGTTCACCCCGGCACCCTCGCTGTTCATGAGCGGCAACGACCCGTTGCGCATCATCCGCGAACTGGAACACCTCGGCTCGCTGCAGGTGGCCGCGCGCATGGAACGCCTGCCGGGCTTCGCCCAGCTCGACCCGCTGGAGGCCCACCTGGCGTGGGACCTGGGCCTGGTCGGCAAGGTGCCGCGCAGCAAGATCGAAGACACCTTCGCCTGGGTGCTGGACGACTGCGAACTGGACATCCGTCCGGCCGCGCCGCCGAGCCTGGCAACCCAGGCGCCCGTTGCTGCATCCCCTTCCACACCTGCTGCCGTCGTGCCGGCAGCGCCTGCTGCGCCTGCCGCCGGCGGTGCTGCCACCCAGGAAGCCGAAACGTCGATCCGCGTCAGCGTCGACAAGGTCGATGCGCTGATCAACCTGGTCGGCGAACTGGTCATCACCCAGGCCATGCTCAAGCAGGTCTCGCACGCGCTGGACCCGGTCCACGCCGAGAGCCTGTTCGCCGGCCTGGACCAGCTGGAACGCAACACCCGCGATCTGCAGGAAGCGGTGATCGGCGTGCGCATGCTGCCGGTCGACGCGGTGTTCCGCCGCTTCCCGCGCCTGGTCCGCGACCTGTCCAGCCGCCTCGGCAAGCAGGTGCGCCTGCGCACCGTCGGCGAGGGCACCGAGCTGGACAAGGGGCTGATCGAGAAAATCGCCGATCCACTGGTGCACCTGGTGCGCAACTCGATCGACCACGGCCTGGAAATGCCCGACGTGCGTCGCGGCGCGGGCAAGGACGAAACCGGCACGATCACCCTGGCCGCTTCGCACCAGGGCGGCCATATCGTCATTGAAGTGAGCGACGACGGCCGCGGCCTGGATCGCGCCAAGATCCTGGCCAAGGCCACCGAACGCGGCCTGGCCGTACCGGACAACCCGACCGATTCGCAGGTCTGGGACCTGATCTTCCAGCCAGGCTTCTCCACTGCCGATGCGGTCACCGACCTGTCCGGGCGTGGCGTCGGCATGGACGTGGTTCGCCGCAACATCCAGGCACTGGGCGGTGAGGTCCAGATCGAAAGCAGCCTGGGTACTGGCACCCGCACGCTGATCCGCCTGCCGCTGACCCTGGCCATCCTCGACGGCATGACCGTGGCCGTTGCCGGCGAAACCCTGATCCTGCCGCTGGCCTATGTGCTTGAGGCGTTGCAGCCGCAGGCCGAGGACATTCGCAGCATGGCCGGCGAAGGCCGCGTGCTGCGCGTACGTGGCGAGTACCTGCCGATCCTCTCGCTGAGCGAGTACTACGGCTACGGCAACCGTGCGCCGGGCAGTGAATCGCTGGTGGTCGTGGTCGAAGGCGATGGCCAGAAGATCGCACTGGAAGTGGATGAACTGGTCGGCCAGCAGCAGGTGGTGGTGAAGAACATCGAGAACAACTACCGCCGTATCGGCGGGGTGTCCGGTGCCACCATCCTTGGCGACGGCCGCGTCGCGTTGATCGTCGACATCGGCGGACTGGTGCGCTCGTTGCGGATGCCGCAGGCCGCCTGATCCACGCCGCATGCGTGTACTGGACCGCCGCCCTTCGGGGCGGCGGTTTTTGTTTGTGCGCGCTCTGCCAAGGGGGTCGGATCCCTTTCCGCAGGAAAGAGCTCTGACCCCATCCCTTCTGTGAACTCCGTCGCCATGATGGTTGCGGGCGCAATTACTTCATCCAAGCGAAAGCACGCCGCTGCAACGCTTTCGCGCTGTCATCCCTACGCAACCGAATGTGATCTGAGTCCATAAAGTCCACGCGGACGGCGCCGTTATTTCGCAATGACGGTCGTCACCGAACCCCACCGGGCACCCCCGTTCGCTCTGCAACCACCCCCGAACCGGCGCACAGACGCCGGCACTCTGCCCACCTGGAGCACCCTGCATGAAGTGGTTCCAAGATCTGCCCATCGCCCGCAAGCTGGCCGTGGGGTTCACCCTCACCACCTTGATGACCCTGATCCTCGGCGCCTTCGCACTGCTGCGCCTGAGCGAAGCCAACGCGCAGTTGCGCGAGATGGCTGGCAACGACATCCCCTCGGTCCAGCACCTGGGCGAGGCGCGCTCGCAGCTGGGGGAATTCCGCACCTATGAACTTGCACAGCTGAGCATGCTCGACCAGCCGGAGAAGGTCGCCGACTACAACAAGCGCATGGACGACACCGCCAAGGCCGTGCATGACGAGCTGGCCGCGTACTCGGCGCTGCCGGCGCTGGCCAAGGAGCGTGAACTCTATCGCGCGGCCAGCGCACAGCTGGACCGCTACTTCGCCGCCAACAAGGCGATGCGCGACGCCGTGACCGCCGGTGATGGCGCTCGGGCCCAGCAGATCTCCGACGAGCAGTCGCGCCCGGCGCGTCGCGACCTGTTCGCTGCGATGAAGGCGCTGGGCACCCACATCGCCGGCCAGATGGACGGCAAGATCGCCGACGCCAACGCCACCCATCGCAACAGCATGATCGCCATCATCGGCTGCATCGTCCTGCTGTCCCTTGTGGCCGCTGCGCTGGCCATCGTCATCTCACGTGCAGTGACCGGCCCCCTGGGCAAGGCCGTGAACGCCATCCAGGCCGTCGCACGCGGCGACCTCAGCGTCACCACCCAGAGCACCGGCAAGGACGAGGCTGGCCGCATGCTGGCGGCCACCGCCGACATGACCGCGATGCTGCGCCGCTTCAGCGAACAGACCCAGCTGATGGCACAGATGCATGCCGGCCCGGACATCAGCCACCGTATTCCGGAAGACTTCCCGGGCGTCTACGGCCAGCTGGCCAGCGGCATCAACACGGTGATCTTCGAACACCTCGATGCGATCGTCGATGCCATTGAAGTGCTCAACCAGTACGCCATCGGCAACCTCGCCCCGGACGCCCGCCGCCTGCCCGGCAGCCGCGCGATCCTGCACGAGTCGATGGACGCGGCCAAGGCCAGCCTGCTGGCCATCAACACGCAGATCCAGCAGCTGGCCTCGGCCGCCGCCGCCGGCGACTTCAGCCAGCGCGGTGATGCGCAGCGTTTCGATCACGATTTCCGCGTGATGATCGAGCAGCTCAACAGCATGATGCAGGTGGCCGACGGCAACCTCGGCCAGCTCTCGCAGCTGCTGCAGTCGATCGCCGCCGGCGACCTGACCGCACGCATGGACGGCCAGTTCAACGGCGTGTTCGCGCGCATGCGTGACGACGCCAACACCACCGTCGCACAGCTGACCCAGATCGTCGGCCAGATCCAGGCCAGTGCCTCCAGCATCACCTTGGCCGCTGGCGAGATCGCGTCCGGCAACAGCGACCTGTCGCGCCGTACCGAGCAGCAGGCCGCCAACCTGGAAGAGACCGCCGCCTCGATGGAGGAACTGACCTCCACCGTGCGCCAGAACGCCGAGCACGCCCGCCAGGCC
>NZ_JCAFRP010000021.1:0-41767 GCF_059368315.1 Stenotrophomonas sp. YJH_SMC_119
GGGCTGGTCCCTGCCTAAGGCCAGCCAGGGCGCAAGACCAAAGGCTGCCGGCCAGCGGCCGGCACTACCGTGCCCGTCTCATGGAGGGGCCAAGTCCCTCCATCAACACAGTTGCTACATGGACGTATTTACGGCGTCCCCGCAAACCCACAGTGCCCCGCCATCCCTCAGTAAACCCGCTGTTGCTGTTGCTGTTGCTGTTGCTCCAGCTTCGGCCTCTGCGGGTGCCGGGCGCAGCCCGGCCGTAAACCCCTTACTTCTTTGCGCGCGGCTGGTTCAGCGGTTCCATCGCTCGGAAGCGTTGGCTGTACTCGTCGGTCAGATTCCGCGCTTCCTGGCTGTTGCGCACGATGCTCGGGGTCAGCAGCACGATCACTTCGGAACGACGGCTGGTACGGCTCTTCTGCCCGAACAGCGCGCCGACCACCGGAATCCGGCTCAGGCCGGGAATGCCGCTGCTGCCATCGGTGGCCGAATCGGTGATCAGGCCGGCCAGCATGATGGTGTCGCCGCTCTGCACCGCCGCTTCGGTCGACAGCTTCTTGGTGGAAATCCGCGGGTTGCAGTTGCGCTCGGTCGGATTGCAGTTGTCGGGCACGTTCGAGGCGCTGCTCACTTCCTGCACGATATCGAGGAACACCGTGCCATCGCGGGTTACGCGCGGGCGCACCTTCAGGATCACGCCGGTGTCGATGTACTGCACCGAACTGTAGGTGCCGGTGCCGATACCGGTGTTGACCGTGGTGGTGTTGATCGGCACCTTGTCGCCCACGTTGAGCGTGGCCTCGGCGTTGTTGCGCACGAACACCGAGGGGGTCTGCAGCAGGCGTACATCGGTGACCTTGTCCAGCGCGCTCACCACCGCCGCACCATTGTGGCCGGTGAATGCCCAGCCCAGGCCTTCGCCACCGGTCGCGGCACCGGCGAAGCTGCTCCAGGAGCCACCCGCTGCTGCCGGCAGGGTCACGCCGCCCAATGCTCCCGTCAGTGCACGCCCGGCCACGGCATTGTCGAAGAACCAGTTCACGCCGTACTTCAGGTCACCATCCAGCGACACCTCGGCCACCTGGGCTTCGATGTGCACCTGCAGCGGCATCACGTCCAGCTTCTCGATCACCTCGCGAATCGAGCGCCAGGCCTGCGGGGTCGAACGCACCAGCAGGGTATTGGTCTCCTCCACCGCCGACACGCCCACGCGATCGCCTTCCACTTCCAGGCTGACGCTGACGTTGCCGGACTGGCGCTGCGGCAGGTTCATGCTGCCGTTGCCGGCACCGCTGGAACCACTGCCCGGGGTCGAACCGAAACTGCTGCTGTTGTTGCTGTCCATGCCGCGCTCGCCATCGCTGCCCAGCTGCGATGGAATCGCGCCGGGTGCCAGCGATGCCGGGCTGGAGCCGCCACGATTGCCGCTGCTGGCGAAGGCTTCACTGAGGCGCTCGGCCAGGTCGCGCGCCTTGATGTAGCGCAGCTCGTAGGAGAACAGGCGGGCGCTGCCACCGGCGGTATCGATACGGTCCAGCCACTGCTGGATCTGGTCCAGGTAACGCACCTGCGGGGTGATCACCAGCACGGCGTTGGCGTTTTCCAGCGGCAGGAAACGGAACATGCCGGCGCTAGGGGTCTTGCTCTCCTCGCCGAACACCTTCTCCAGATCGGCAGCGACCTGCTCGGCCTTGCCCGACTGGATCGGGAACACGCCCACCGACATGCCCGACAGCCAGTCGACGTCGAAGATCTCGACGGTGCGCATGTAGTTTTCCAGCTCGGCGCGGGTACCGCCCAGGGTGATCACGTTGCGGCCGCTGTCGACGTTGACGATGGCATTGGGCCGCGCATAGGGCTCCAGCACCTTCTTCATCTCGGTGGCGGAGATGAACTGCAACGGGATCACCCGTACCTCGAAGCCACGCGCACTGGCTGCAGGCGCCGTGCTCGGCGCAACCGTACCGGCCAGCGCCTGGTCGGCAGCGACGATGTTGTAGCGGCCACCGCTGTAGACCATGCGGGCGTTGTTCCAGCCCAGCACCATCTCCAGCAGGTTCAACGCCTGCGCCGGCGACACCGGCTTGGGCGTGGCCAGGGTCACCGTGCCCTGCACGCCCGGTGCGATCACGTAGTTCTGGCCCAGCATGTCACCGAGGATGGCCTTGACCACCGCGTGCACCGACTCGCCTTCGAAATTGAAGGTTGCTTCACCGGTGCTGGCGCCATGCAGCGCCGGTGCCGGTGCACGTGCTGCTTCGCGGTTGATCATGGTGCCGGTGCCACGGCGGATCACCGCCTG
Source organism: Stenotrophomonas sp. YJH_SMC_119 (assembly GCF_059368315.1). Lineage (NCBI taxonomy): Bacteria > Pseudomonadati > Pseudomonadota > Gammaproteobacteria > Lysobacterales > Lysobacteraceae > Stenotrophomonas > Stenotrophomonas sp. YJH_SMC_119. The sequence goes on from NZ_JCAFRP010000021.1 coordinate 2,288, forward strand.
CGGAGCGCCCTGGGCGTCACGGGCAGCATCTGCTGCGACATCAGCTGCCTGGCCGGCCTCGGCAGTCGGCGACAGATTGCCCTTGCGCTGCACATGCGGCGCGGACACGGTGCTGCAGCCGACCAGCAGCGCGAGGGCAAAGGACCAGGGAAGAAAACGCAGGCTCATGCATTCACTCTATCGGTTGGTGCCATCGCCCGGGGGCGGCGACGGTTGTTGCTGCTGTTGTTGCTGCAGCTGGCGGCGACGGGCCTGGATGCGTTCGCGGATGGCCTGCATCTGCGCTTCGCTGGGGCCATTGGTGTTGGCAGGAGGTGCCGCGGCGGCGGCTGATGGCACGCTGCTGGCGGGCTGCGGCTGCGCGGTTGCGGTTGCAGCAGCCGGAGGTGGGGATGGCATCGGCGGTGCGCCCGCCGGCGGTGGCACAACGACCGCACCCGCCGGCGGCGCGCCATTGGCACCCCGCAGTACGGTGGGCGGCTCGCCGCCCTGGCCATTGAACACGGCCAGTTCCAGCACCTGGCTGCCGCTTGGGCCGATCACCGTGGCCTGGCGCGGCGCAAGCCCCACAAGTTGCCAGCCGTCCACCGCTTCGCCGTTGAGGCGCAGCCGCAGCGAACGGTTCTGTTCGGTGGTGAAGGTGGCCATGCCGAAGTCGCCGGTCAGCAGCACGCCGGTCAGGCGCAGCGCGGCGCTGGCGGCCGGCTCGCTGCCACCGAGCAGGTAGGGCTTCGGCCTGCGGTCCTCGGCGAACAGCGGTCGCTCACCGATCGCGCTGTAGCTGTCGGCGCTGGGCATGCGTTCTGCGGCCAACGGCGGCAGCACCGGCAGCGAAGGCACCGCATCGGCATCGCCATCCGCACCTGGCAGCTGGCTGCCCAGACCGAAGCCAGTGGCCAGCCAGACCGCCGCAGCCCAACCGGCCAGGGCCAGCAGGAAGCCGGTGCGCAGGCTGATCTGCTCAAGTTTCATCAGCGACCTCCTGTCCCTCGACCGGCGCCGCCGGTGCGGGGGCGGGTGGCGCTGAAGGCGGCTGCGGCGCGGACACCGGTTCGGCGGCAGGCGTCGGCGCACTGCCATCGGCAGCAGCCCCCGGCAGCAGGTAACCGGCCAGTTCGAATGACACATCCAGACCAAGCCCGGATTCATTCGGCGACTGCTGGAAGCGCTGCGCGATCAGGTTGAGGTTGTCGACGAACAGGCGCGGGCTGCCGGTCTCCAGGCTGTGCAGCACCGTGGCCAGTTCGGCCACGCCACAGCGCAGGCGCACCTGCATGGCGACGCGCACGAACTCGGCGTCGCGGCGGTTGTCGGTGAGCGGCGTGCGGTTGCTGATGGTGCAGCTGCGGTTGCCCGGGCTGGCCATCGCCACCGCATCCTGCAGCTTCGCGCCGAGCGCAGCGGCTGCAGCCTCGGCGGTGGCCTCGCGCAGGAAGCCCGGCCGCTGCTGCAGTGCCTCGCGGGTGGCACGCAGGCGCTGTTCGATCTGCGGCTGCTGCTGCAGCTGCGCCTGCACGCGCTGCTCGCGCTCGCGCAGGGCGGCGACATCAGCATCGATTTCGCGCAGCGGCTGGGTGAACCAGGGGTGCACCAGCAGCAGGTAGGCCAGGCCCAGCACTGCCAGCAACAGTGCCAGTGCCAGCCAGCGGTCACGGCGTGCGCTTGGCATCGGCATCGGCCGCCTCCCGGTTCGGGGCTGCCGCCGGCAACGGCTGCAGTTCAGCGGTCATGGTGAAGCGGTCGCGGCCACTGGCGGCGCCATCGGCCTGCAGTACGCCGGTCAGGTTGACCTTGCGCCACTGCGGCGCATCCTGCAGCAGCTGCACCAGCTGCGAGGCCTCGCGGCTCAGGCCGATCAGCTGCAGGTTGTTGTTCTCGATGGCCAGTTTTTCCAGGTACGTTCCCTCCGGCAGGCGCCGGGTCAGTTCGTTCCAGATCTCCACCGTACCCGCGCGCTGGCCGCGCTGCTTTTCAAGGAACGCGGCACCGTCGATCAGCGCCTGCAGCTGGGCACGTTCGCTGGCCACGCCACGCGCACTGCGCGCGCTGCGCTCCACCTGGGCACGCAGTTCGTCGGCTGCCGCGCGGCGATTGTCCAGCACCTGCAGGCCAGACAGCACCAGCATCACCACCGCGGCCACGGCCAGCAGAAGGTTCCAGCGCCGCATCGGGTCGGCCTGCAGCTGACGCTGCGCGGGCGGCAGCAGGTTCACCTGCAGGATGTTGCCCTGCGCATCAATGGCATCGACACCGGACAGTGCATCGGCCCATTGGCCCACGTTGCTGCGCCAGGCCTCGAGCTGCCGCAACGGCCAGGCCACCAGTTCGACCTGCAGCTGGCCCTCGCCCGCCGCGCCACGTTCACGCACGTCATAGCTGACCTGGCTGGATTCAAAAGGCGTCTGCCGGTCGATCTCGAAACCGACCACCGCACGCAGACGGTCAGCCGCCGCCGCCGGCAGGCGCAGCTGCCGGCGCAGCACATCGCTTGCCGGCAGCAGCCACACCCGCGGCAAGCTGCGCAGGCGGGCTTCCAGCACGCGATCCAGTTCGGCCGGGGACAGCGGCCACGGCAGCCGTACGACCGGTTCGCGGCGCTCCCCCGCCTCACGCCAGACCTGAAGGTGGTCGCCTTCGCGCTGCAGCAGCAGGCGCGCCTGTGCCCAGCCCAGTGCCCACTGCCAACGTGCCGGCACCCAGGCCAGCAGCGATTGCCGCCACCAGCGCAGGAAACGGCCGGCGCCAGGGCCGATCCGGCCCTGTACCTGCCGCACACTGTCCTGCCATGCCGTCATCTTGCTGTCATTCCCTGCTCCCAGCGAAGCACTGTGTAGGACCGCCCGGGAACCCCGCCCGAGCCATTGCGTACCACTGCCTGCAACACCGACCGGCGTCCACTGTCGTCGGTTGCACGAGACTCGATACTATAGGTGCCGCTGCTGCTGGCAAGCGTTGTCGCACCGCCAGCGGTATCTGCGTCACGCTCCTGCTGTGCGCGCTGCGCCAGCACGGTATCCGCATCCAGGCCCAGTGCGGTCAGCACCGGCGCGCTGGCAAACTGGGGATCCGGGCGCGCCTGGCGGCTGTACAGGGTCAGGTGCGGCAGCATGGCCTGGTACAGCGGGCCGCGCATGCCGAGTACCCGCTGCAGCTCGCCCAGCGTCTCGAAACGCTTGTTGCGGGGGCCATAGGGCAGGCCTGCGGCGGCATAGTCGGGCGCTTCGGCACCGCCGCCGGGCTGCAGCAGGCTGTCTTCGTCGCGCCAGTCGACGATCGCGCCGGCCAGCTGGCGGGCCTGCGCTTCGTCTTCACCCAGCGCTTTGAGGAAGGCGCTCAGCAGGGCCACGTCTGCCAGGTTCAGGTTGATCTTGCCGTTCTCGTCCAGCACCTTGATCTCGATGCTGGCGTCATCGAACTGCCAACGATAGACACGGCCATCGGCGCGCCAGGGCGCCCGCTGCGGATCGGCGGACAGGCGCGTCAGCGCGTACTCAAGTCCCGCCCGTGCACGCTCCTGGCCACGCGCATCATCATCCAGCACCCGCTGCTGCAGGTGCTCGACCCGCGCGCTCAACGCGAACGCGCCCACCAGCGCCGTCATCAGGGCGATCAGCCACAGGACCAGTACCAGCGCCGCGCCGTGCGCCCGGCTCATCGCGCTCCTCCACTGCCGCCCGCGCGCGGAGCGACCACCAGTGCAGGCCAGGGAGCGCCCTTGGCGGGCACGATCTGGATCTCCACCAGCATCGGCAGGCGCCGGGTGTCATCCCAGCGCGGCGTCCAATCAGTCACCTGCCCGGTGCTGGCATCGATGCCGCGATAGCGTAGTTGCACCGACTTGAGGTTCTCCACCAGCACCTCCGGTGGGCGCGGCGGAGTTTCGGCGATGCGCTCGCCCTCCTGCAGCAGCACCAGGTCGAGCAGGAGGCGTTGCTGGCCGCTGCGGCCATCCACCTGCAGTGCATGCAGGTAGGCACCACCACGGCCCAGATAGCCCGGTAGATCGGCCGCGAACAGCATGCGTTGCTCTTCGCCCTGGAAGAAGATCGGTTCGCGGGTGGGATCGGGCACTTCCAGCGGCGTGCGCAGCGCACCGGCCAGCTGCCGCCGCAGCAGAGCCTCGACCGCACGCATGCGTTCGCTCTCGGCGGCAATCTGCTCGCCACGCTGGCTCACCGCCATCGCCGAGCGCACGCTGGCAAAGGCCAACGCCAGGCCACCGGCCAACAGCACCGTGGCCAACATCACTTCCACCAGGGTAAAGCCTGCGGCGCGTCGCTTCATCGCGCGCTCTCCAGGTCCGGCGGCAGCAGGCGCAGGCTGCGCCAGCGCAGTTGTTCGCGTTCGCCTTCGCCCCAGCGCACCTGAAGCTGCAGCTCGGCCAGCCAGGGAGCCCCCGGCGATTGCGCCTGTGCCTGTACCGCGTTGGCGGCACGCGGCTCGACCCATGGCTGTACCTGCAGCTCCCAATGGTATCGGCCCTGTTCCCAGTCGCCCTGCTGGCTGCCCACCTGCAATGGCGCGGCGACACCGGCTTCGGCCAGCAGCGATTGCGCATGCAGCACCGCACGCGTGCGCAGCTCGGCCTCTCGGACCTGTTTCGCGCCACCTGACAGGCTGCCCAGAAGCAGCGTCAGCGCCAGGCCCAGCAAGGCGAAGGCGATGATCACTTCCAGCAACGTAAAACCACGCGCCTGCCGCTTCATGGCGCCTGCCACGGGCCGGAGCGGACCTCGCCGGTCAGCCAGCCGACATCGATGCGCCATTCGGCGCCCTCACGTTGCAGGCGGATGCGGCCACCACTGGAGCCACCATCGGGATGGAACTCGATCACGCCCTGCCCCGGCGCGGTGGCCAGCTGCGCGGCACCTTCGAACTGCACCTGCAGCTGCGTCGGCACATCGCCCTGCCGCTGGTTGGCCCCCTGCCAACGGTGACGCGCCGGCTCGATCACGAAGCGCTGCGGCTCACCGCGCGCGATGGCCTGGGCGCGCACCATGCGCAGCTGGTTGGCGATGTCCTTGCCGGCGCTGCGCAGCTGCATGCCGGCAAAGCCGCGCGACAGACCCGCGGCGGTGATCAGGCCGATCGCGGCGATCAGCGCGATCACCAGCAGCATTTCCAGGAGCGACAGGCCCGCTGCGCGCCTGCCGTGCAGGCGCGGGCGAGGCAGCCGGCGCGGCAGGAAATGCGTCATGCCCGGTTACGGCTGGTAGCGGATGTCAGCGTCGACGCTGCTGCCGCCGGCCTTGCCGTCCTTGCCCAGGCTGATCAGTTCATACGGCTGGCCTTCGCCCGGCGCGCGGTACTCCAACGCGTGGCCCCACGGGTCATTCAGGTCGGCCGGCTTGGCGTACGGGCCCAGCCAGCCGCCGACACCTGCCGGTGCGGTCACCAGATCGTTGAGCGAGCCAGGCAGCTTGCCGGTATCGATCTGGTAGTTGTCGACCTTGGAGGCAACGGTCTGCACCTGGGCCTTGGCGATGTTCGCCTTGCCACGATCGGCACCGCCCAGCACGCGGCTGGCGACCAGGGTCAGCACCGCGCCGATCAGCACGATGACGATGATGATTTCCAGCAGGCTCATGCCCGACTGGTTGCGCGCGGCAGTGAAGGAAAGGCGGATCGGTCGACGGGAAGCAATCATGGTCGGTCCTTTCAGTTGCGGAGTGTCGGGGTTGCGTAGGGAGCCATCGTCAGCCGATGGCATTGGTCAGGTCGTACAACGGCACCAGCACGGCCACGATCACCGCACCGACCACCGAGGCCAGCACCAGGGTGATCGCCGGCACCATCGCGGCCAACAGGCGGTCGATGCGACGGGCGCTGTCCTGTTCAAACGTGTCGGCAGCTTTCAGCAGCATGGTATCGAGGGCACCGGATTCCTCGCCGACCTGGATCATCTGCAGGGCCAGGCGTGGGAAACGCTTGCCGCGTGACAGTGCCAGCGACAGGCCGGCACCGTTCTTCACTTCGTCGGCGGCCGCTTCCATATCAGCGGCCAGCGCGCGGTTGCCCAGCACGTTGCGTGCGATGCCCAGCGCCCCGAGCAGCGGCACGCCATTGCGCAGCAGGGTGCCCAGCGTGCGCGCCAGCCGCGCGGTTTCCAGTTCGCCCAGCAGGCGGCCGATGCCGCGACGCTGCAGCAGCCATCCATCCAGCGCCAGCCGGAACGCCGGTTGCCGTACCTTGCGTTCGAAGAACAATGCCAGCAGTGCGGGCACCACCAGCAGCAGCACCCACCAGTCGCGCACGAACAGGCCCAGCTGCAGTACCGCATTGGTGAACCACGGCAGCGCCACGTCCAGGCTTTCGTACATCTGCGCGAACTGTGGCACCACGTAACCGAGCAGGAACAGCAGCGCACCGCCCACCACCACCAGCAGGATGGCCGGATAGACCAGTGCGTTGATCACCTTGCCCTGCAGCGCGCGGCTGCGTTCGAGGTAGTCGGCCAGCCGCTGCAGGGTCTCGTGCAGGCTGCCACCCGCCTCGCCGGCACGCACCATGTTCACGTACAGGCGCGAGAACAGGCCGTGCTGGCGCTCCAGCGCGGTCGACAGCGGCGCACCGCCGCGCACCACGTCGCGGATGTCGGTGATCGCACGCCGCGAGCGTTCGTCTTCCGGAAGCCCGAGCAGGATCGACAGTGCACGGTCCAGCGGCTGGCCGGCACCAAGCAGGGTCGCCAGCTGCTGGGTGAACTGCAGCAGCGCCGCGCCCTGCAACGGGCGCTGGCGCAGCAGCGTGCGCCAGCTGCTGCCGCCGACCACGCCGCCATCGGCCAGCTGGGTCTCCATCGGCAGATGGCCCTGATCCTGCAGGCGCGCGACCAGTTCGGCCTCGCTGGCGGCTTCCATCTGCCCGTCGAAGATCTCGCCGTGCGAATTGAGCGCTTTGTAGCGGTAGTTCGGCATGTCAGCCCCGGCGTCCTGCGCGCATCAGCTTTCCTCGGTCACGCGCAGCACTTCCTCGATGGTGGTCTGGCCGCTGAGTGCTTTGGCCAGGCCATCCTCGTACATGGTGCGCATGCCGGCTTCACGGGCGATGCGTTCGATCTCGCCCATGGCATCGCGGCGCATCACCGCACGCCGCAGCGCGTCGTTCATCACCAGGAATTCCATGATGGTGGTGCGGCCCAGGTAACCAGTCGGCGCCAGTGCCGAAGGCTTCGGGCGGTATAGATGGATCGGCCCTTCCGGCTGCAGGCGGCGCAGCTCGAAACGCTCGATCTCCTCCGGCGAGGCTTCATAGCGCTCGGCGTGGGTCGGCTCCAGCCGACGCACCAGGCGCTGGGCCAGGATGCCGTTGATGGTGGACGTGAGGAGATAGTCCTCCACGCCCATGTCGAGCAGGCGGGTGATGCCGCCGGCCGCATTGTTGGTGTGCAGGGTGGACAGCACCAGGTGGCCGGTCAGCGCCGACTGGATCGCGATGCGCGCGGTTTCCAGGTCGCGCATTTCGCCGATCATGATGATGTCCGGGTCCTGGCGCACGATGCTGCGCAGTGCGTTGGCGAAGTCCAGGCCGATCTGCGGCTTGGCCTGGATCTGGTTGATGCCCTCGATCTGGTACTCGACCGGATCTTCCACCGTGATGATCTTGACGTCGGCGGTGTTGAGCTGGCTCAGCGCGGTGTACAGCGTGGTGGTCTTGCCCGAACCGGTCGGGCCTGTGACCAGCAGGATGCCGTGCGGTTGTTCCAGCACTTTGCGGAACTGCGGCAGGAACGCATCGGTGAAGCCGAGACGATGGAAATCGAACACCACCGTTTCGCGGTCGAGCAGGCGCATCACCACGCTTTCGCCGTGCGCGGTCGGCACCGTGCTCACGCGCAGGTCCAGCTCCTTGCCCTGCACGCGCAGCATGATGCGGCCGTCCTGCGGCAGGCGGCGCTCGGCGATGTTGAGGCGGGCCATGATCTTGATGCGGCTGATCACCGCTGCGGTGAGGTTGGCCGGCGGGCTTTCGCCTTCCACCAGCACGCCGTCGACGCGGTAACGCACCTTCAGCCGGCTTTCGAACGGCTCGACGTGGATGTCCGAAGCGCGCAGTTCCACCGCACGCTGGATCACCAGGTTGACCAGGCGGATCACCGGCGCTTCCGAGGCCAGGTCGCGCAGGTGCTCGATATCGTCGACCGCGCCGCCCTCGCCGTCTGCGGTTTCAACAATCGCGCCCATCGCGCTGCGGCCCTGGCCGAACCAGCGCTCGACCAGATCATCGATCTCCGCACGCATGCCCAGCACCGGGGTCACCGGTACGCCAAGTGCCAGCTGCACAGCCTGCTGCGGATAGGGATCGTGGGCATCGGCCAGCCACAGCCGTACACCCTGTTCATCCAGCGCCAGCGGGCATACATGGAACTGTTTGAGGAAACGCAGGGACAGCGGCAGGCCCTCGGCCAGACCCTGGGGCGGTGAATCCGGCAGCTGCTTGCCATCCAGCAGCGGCAGGCCCAGCACCTCGGCGCTGGCCTGCGCCTGGTCACGTTCGGACACCAGCCCCAGCCGCACCAGCAGGCCAAGCAGGCTGCCGCCGGCCTCCGCGTGCAGCGGCCGTGCCCGTGCAAGATCGCTCTCCTTGAGGCGGCCACGCGCCAACAACGCATCCAGGATGCGGCCTTCGGCGTCGTCGGCAGCGGTTGCAGCAAGGGCGTTCACGTGACTCTCCTGTCAATCGGCTCGACTTTAGCAGTTACGTCGTGATTTCCGTCGCCCCGCCGCCCGCTTTCGTAAAAAGACGAAGCCCGTCACATGCGGGTGACGGGCTTCGGCCATTCAACTACCGCACTGCGCGCTTACTGCGTGGCGAGAATGCTCACACCGCTGTAAGCCGCCTCGCCCACCACCTTGATGTAGTAGGTGCCGGCAGTCGGTGCCGTCACCCGCACCGTTTCCGAGGTGCCCGGGCGGGTCGAGCGCGCATCGTTGTCGGTGGCACTCGGCTCGCGGCCCTTGGCCAGGTAGACCGACACGTTGCCGGTGCCACCATAGGTGATGACGCTGAGCTGCTTGCCTGCCGCGGCTTCGAAGCTGTAAAGCACGCTGCTGCCGGCGGCACCACTCAACCCGCCGATGGCCACCTTGTTGGTCAGCGGCTTCGCCACCGGCCCGCAGTTCTCGGTGCACGGCTCTTCCAGGGCCTTGTCCAGCGCGGCCTTGGCATCGACGATGCCGGTACCGATCGGGGTGGCGGACGGAATGCTGACCGGGAACGGACGTGCCGTTTCCTTCAGCAGGGTACGCATGCCCGCCGGCGCGAGCGGGTCGCGGTTGGCGGCGATCAGCGCGCTCTGCACCAGCGCGGCGACGGCAGCCACATGTGGCGCCGCCATCGACGTGCCGGCCTTGCCGCCAAGGGTGTAACCCTCGGTGGAACCGGCTGCCGGCGGCGACGTCTTGCTGCTGGACACCGCCTGCCAGACATAGCCGTTCGGATTGCCGTCGGTGACGCCACCGCCCGGGCCGGACAGATCGATGCGGGTACCGAAGTTGGAGTAGTAGGCCATGGCGCCTGTGATGCCGGTAGCGCCGACCGAGACCACGCCATCGCAGTTGGCCGGGCGGGCGTTGGCGACATTCATCGAGTCGTTGCCGGCTGCCACCACCACCAGGGTACCGCGGTTGGTGGCACCGGTGATGGCCGCCTGGTAGGCCGGATCGCAGCTGCCGGAGCCGCCCAGGCTCATGTTGATGATCTCGGCCGGATTCTGGTTGGCAGGGATGCCGGCCACGGTACCGCCCGAGGCCCAGGTGATGGCGTCGGTGATGTCCGACAGGGTGCCACCGCAGTAGCCGAGCACGCGCACCGGCAACACCTTGGCCTTGTAGGCCAGGCCGGCGGTATGCAGGCCGTTGTTGGTGGCCTCGGCGATGGTGCCGGTCACATGGGTACCGTGCCAGCTGCTGTCGCGTACCGGCGAACCGTCGTAGCAGGCATTGGCGGTGGGCATCCAGTCACCGTAGTCGAGTGCACCCGGCACGCGGCCATCGGCGGCACGACGCGAGCGGCTGGCCTGGCTGATGAAGTCGTAGCCCTCCAGCAGGGTGCCGGCGGCGAAATCCGGGTGCTCGGGCAGGATGCCGGTATCGAGCACGGCCACCACGACGCCCTCGCCCTGCGAGACGTCCCATGCGGCCGGTGCGTTCACGCCACCGACCGGGTTGTGGAAGTGCCAGTTGTGGCTCTGGTAGTACGGATCGTTGGGCACGAAGCTGGGCGACGCATCGGACTTCGCGACGGCGTCCGCACGCGGCGACGACGCAGCATCGATCGGATACATGATGGCGTCGGCCACCGCATATTCGACGGTCGGGTCAGCCTTCAGTTCGCCCAGCACCTTGTCCAGTTCGGCGCGCGCGATCCCTCCCTGCAGGCGGATCAGATCGGCACCGATGCCCAGCTTGCGGGCCACCTGCGGGCGCAGCGCGGCACTGCGCGCAGCCGCGTTGGTACCTGCCGGCACGGCGCGGGCGATGGCCGAGTTGACCACGGCCAGCTTGGCGTTCGCATCGGCAGCTGCGGCGCTGCCAGCGCGGTACTTCACGATGATGCCATCCACCTGCTGCGTCTTCGGGCCGGACAACGGCGCATTTGCTTTCAGGTCGGCGGCCTGTGCCAGGCCAACACCGGTCAGCGACAGCACGGCGGCTGCCAATACATTGATGCGAAGGTTCTGCTTCTTGATCACGTCGAATTCCTCTTCTGGGTCATGGATCGAACCAACACTGCGGCCATCATTCCTTGACGACTCCCGGCCGGCCCAGCCGGGATTGCCGTGACCTCCCCCCAGGCCCTCGTTGCAGGTGCTGCGCCGGCGTGGGTGGCCGCCGGCGCGATGGAGTGGCTTACCAGCCGAAGCCGGCACCGACGCCGACCGAGCTGTCGTCGCTGCTGAAGGCGCCGCCGAACGTCACCGTGGCGCGATCGCTGATCGCACGCTGGTAACCCAGCGACAGTGCCGATTCACCGCCCTGGAAGCCGATGCCGACGCCGACCCGGTTCTGGGTACGGATGCCGGCAGCACTGGTGGCCATGTTGAGCATCGCCGCGCTCATCGCGCCCTGGCGGTCGATGCGGCGATCCATGTGGCGCAGGCGTCCGCCGATCTCGCCCTTGAACACATCGAAGCTGTCGGCGACGGCCTGGACGCGGCTGTCGGTATAGCTGTTGGCGGTAGCCATGCCACGATCGAGCTGGCCCTTGTTGACCGCATCGGTGGCGGCGGTACCGGCCGCCACGTTGGTGACTTGGCGTTCGTTGCCTTCGCTGCCCACCGACACCGTGTTGGCACGATCAGCAACCGAGCCCTGGCCCAGCGCTACCGCGTTCGCAGCGGTGGCATTGGCACCTTGGCCGATTGCGGTGGACGAGGCGCCGCTGGCCACTGCGCCGTCGCCCATGGCGACCGCGTTGAGGCCCGATGCCGGGGTGCCCACCGGGATGCCCGCGCCCGCCGCCGCAGCGGTCGGCGTGCCCTGCACGCGTGCGCTGCTGGCCGGTGCTGCATCGGCCGCCGCCGGTGCTTCGGCAACGCTGGCCAGTGCGCTTTCATCCAGGGAGGCACTCATTGCGCGCAGGCTGGCAGCACCTGCACGCGTGCCACCTGCAGTACGGCGGTCAATCTCACTGACCTTGCGGTCCAGCGCACCCAATGCATCGCCGACGTTGCTGTAGGTGGCGCCCTGGATCACATAGTTCGGTGCCACGAATACGCCCTGCATGCCGACGCTGGCACCGCCGCCGAGGAAGCTGGCGGCATCGCTGAGCGATTGGAACAGCTGGCCGCCATTGATCGCCTGGCGGCTGCCGGCGGCGATGCTGCCGGCACCGACATTGTCGATGGTGGTGCCCTGGAAGCCGGACAGGGTCAGGCGGTCACGACTGGCGTCGTCGTAGCCGACCGCACTGGCCGCCGTGGTCTCCACCGTGGCGATGCGTGAATCGAAATCGCCGACGCGGGTTTCCACTGCGCCCACGCGCTGATTGGTGACATTGAGCTGGGAACCGGTCACCGCGTCACTGCTGCCGGCAGCGATGCGGCCATCAGCCACGTTGACGATGCGGCGGGTGGCCGGGCCATCGGTGGGGTTGCCACTGCCCACCGACACAACATTGGCATCCAGCGCACGCGCTCCAGCACCGATTGCAACCGAGTTGACGCCGACCGCACCCGCACCGGCGCCAACGGCCAGTGCGCCGGAGGCAGACACCGTGGCATTGGCACCCAGCGCGATGCTGCGTGCGCCCGCCGCATTGGCCACCGAGCCCATCGCTACCGAATCGGTACCGATGGCGTTCGCGGTTCCCGTGCCATTGGCGCGGAAATATCGGTTGGTGGTGTTGGCGGTGAACGCAACGGCGTCCAGCTGCCCGCGATTCACTGCGTCATTGATTTCGGTACCGTTGGCGACATTGGTGACCTGCCGGTTGTTGACGGCACTGCCGACGGACACGGTATTGGCACGATCGGCCACCGAGCCTCCACCCAGTGCGACACTGCCGGCAGCCGAAGCGTTGGCACTGACACCCACCGCCGTGGCATTCAAACCGGTGGCCTTGCTGCCGTAACCGACCGCGGTACCCAGGCGGCCGCTGGCTTCGGCATAGCTGCCCAGCGCCGAAGCGCCATCGGCCGAGGCACTGGCGCGGAAACCACTGGCCTGCGACTGCGTGCCGGTAGCCGTGGCCTGCGCACCGTTGGCCGTGCTGTAGGGGCCCTTGGCCTGGGCCCCGGCGCCAGTGGCGCTGGCGCCGGTTTCACTGGCGCTGGCGCCGCTGCCTAGCGCAACGCTGTCGACACCACTGGCCTGCGCAGCATTGCCCAGTGCGGCAGCGTTGTTGCCGGTGGCCAGTGCATCGAAGCCAACCGCCGTGGCGTTGGTGGCCATGGCGTTGGCGCCGCTGCCCAGCGCGGTCGCGCCGTTGCCGATCGCATTGGCCGCATTGCCGGCCGCCAGCGCATTTTCGCCATCGACCAGTGCACCGGCCTCGCCATCGGCATTGCCGCTGGCCTGGAACTGCCGGCTGGTCTTGTCGGCGACACTGGCAACGGTGTCGAGCTGGCCCTTGTTCACCGCATCGGTGGCTTCGGTACCGGCTGCAACGTGGGTGACCTGGCGTTCGCTGCCGGCCTTGCCAACGGCCACCGTGTTGTCGCGGTCAGCCTTGGAACCGGCACCGAGCGCAACGCTGTTGCTGCCATTGGCGGTGGCATTGGCACCGAGCGCCGTGGCGTTGGTGCCTGCCGACCAGGCATTCCAGCCGATGGCGGTAGCGTAATCCTCGGTGGCCCATGCACCGGCACCGAATGCTGCCGCACCGGTGCCACTGGCGCGCGACGGAATCAGGCCGAAGAAGGTGCTGCCGCCGATCGCCACGCTTTCCGCACCGCTGGCTTCACTCGACTGACCCACCGCAACCGCGCCGGTGCCCGCCGCCGCGGCCCCGAAGCCCACCGCCGTGGTGTTGGCACCGCTGGCAGCCGAGCCGTAGCCGAGTGCGGTGCCAAGGCGACCGGTTGCTTCGGCATAGCCACCCACCGCTGTGGTGCCATCGGCGGAGGCCGCGCTGCGGAAGCCGCTGGCAAGGGACTGTGCGCCACTGGCGTTGGATTCAGTACCGTTGGCGGTGCTGTAGACACCGCTTGCCTGTGCACGCGCGCCCGCCGCGCTTGTTCCCACTTCGCTGGCGCTGGCACCGCTGCCCAGGGCCAGGCTGTCCTCGCCGGTGGCCTGTGCGGTGTTGCCCAGTGCCGCCGCGTTGGTGCCGGTCGCCAGCGCATCGATGCCGACGGCGGTGGCGTTGGCGGCCAGCGCATTGGCACCACTGCCGAGCGCAGTGGCACCGTTGCCGATCGCGTTGGCCGCATCACCTGCTGCCAGCGCATTGTCACCCTCCACCAGCGCGCCGGTTTCACCATCGGCATTGCCACTGGCCTGGAACTGCCTGCTGGTCTTCTCCGCAGCGGCGGCTACGGCATCGAGCTGGTTCTTGTTGACCGCATCGTTGCCCTGTGTGCCATCGGCCACGTTGGTGACCTGGCGGGTGTTGCCGCCGCCGCCCACCGATACGGTGTTGTCGCGGTCCGCAATCGAATCCGCACCGAGCGCCACGCTGTTGGCCGCGCGCGATTCCGCCGCATTGCCCAGCGCGGTGCTGTTGATGCCCCCCGACCAGGCGCCACCGCCCACCGCCGTGGAGTAGTTGCCCGAGGCTTCGGTCGCCAGCACGCCGAACAGCGAGCCGCCGACGGCGACGCTGTTGGTGCCGGTGGCCAGGCTGCCCTGGCCGGTGGCGGTGCTGTAGGCGCCGGACGCTTGCGAATCACCGCCCAGGGCCACGCTGTTGGAACCCGAGGCGTTGGCGAAGTTGCCGAAGGCGGTGGCATTGAAGGCCGAGGCCTGTGCGTAGCCGCCGATGGCGGTGCTGTAACCACCGGTGGCTTCGGCACCGATACCGAACGCTGCCGCAGCCGTGCCGCTGGCCACGCTCTCGCTGCCGACCGCGGTGGCACCACTGCCACTGGCGTTGCTGAAGTAGCCCACGGCTACGGCTTCTTCGCCGGAGGCTTCGGACAAGGCACCGCTGGCGGTGCTGCCTGCGCCGCTGGCGATGCTGGCCGCGCCGAACGCTGCACTCTGCTCACCGCTGGCTTCGCTTTCCGCACCCTGCGCGGTGGCGTATTCGCCGGTGGCCTGTGCATTGGCGCCTACGGCACTGGCATTGGCGGCGGTCGCCAGCGCGTTGAAGCCGATCGCCTGCGCGTTGCCGGCCAGCGCATTGGCACCGCTGCCAAGCGCGGTGGCACCATTGCCGATGGCGTTGGCTGCATCACCTGCGGCCAGTGCGTTGTCGCCCTCCACCAGCGCACCCGCCACATCGTCGCCGTTGCCGCTGGCCTGGAAGAAGCGGCTGGTGGTTGCTGCGGTACTTGCCACCGCATCCAGCTGTGCCTTGTTCACCGCATCGGTGGCCTGGGTACCGGCGGCGACGTTGGTGACCTGGCGCTCGTTGCCGCTGCTGCCCACCGACACCGTGCGTGCGCGGTTGGCGACCGAGCCCGCGCCGAGTGCGACGGCGTTGCTGGCACTGGCATTGCTGCCCGCACCCAGCGCGATCGCACTTTCGCCGCCGGCCACCGTGTTGGTGCCGATGGCGATGCTGTTGATGCTGTTGCCCAGCGCCTGGAAGCCCAGCGCCACGCTGTTGTCGCCATAGCCGAAGGCACCACGGCCGACTGCGGTGGCGCTGGTTCCGTTGGCCCAACTGTTGTAACCGATCGACGTGGCGCCAGCGCCGCTGGCCCACGCCGCGTTGCCGAACGCCGAGGCATTGGTGGCGGTCGCCCACGCACCGGAACCAAAGGCGCTGGCGCCGCTGGCGGTGGCCCAGCTGTAGCCGCCCACCGCGGTACTGTCATCGCTGCTGGCAAACGCACTGTCACCCACCGCCACCGCATACGCGCCGGTGGCGCGCGACTTGCCGCCGGCGGCGAAGCTGTTGTCACCACTGGCCTTGGCCGCATTGCCGAAGGCGCTGCTGGCTGCACCGCTGGCCTGCGCAGCGCTGCCGACCGCCGTGGCATCGGCCACGGCCGTGGTACCCACCTGCTGCGCCTTGCCATCTGCACCGATGATGGGTTGGTTGAACTCGTCGTAGGCCTGGCCCAGGCCACCGATGGCGACACCGCCATTGCCGGTGGCCGTGCTGTTGCGGCCCACCGCCACGCTGTCATCGCCGATGGCCGACGCGGCCGCGCCATGTGCAACCGCGCCGGCACCGATCGCATTGCTCGACGAACCGGCCGCGATGGCACCCTCGCCTTCCGCCAGCGCACCGGCATCACTGCCAGCTTCAGGCTGGGCCTGGAAGAAGCGCGCGGTGCTGTCGGCGGTGCTGGCCACCGCATCCAGCTGCGCCTTGTTCACCGCATCGGTGGCTTCACTGCCGGCTGCAACGCTGGTGATCTGCCGCTCGTTGCCGGCACTGCCGACGGCCACGCTGTTGGCACGCACCGCTTCGGAGTTCGCGCCCAGCGCGACGCTGTTGGCGCCGCGTGCCGTAGCGTAGTAGCCCACTGCGGTGCTCTGCGCACCACTGGCCCAGGTCTGCGCGCCAAGCGCGCTGGCGTTCTCGCCCGGCGCATAGGCGAAGTAGCCCACCGCGGTGGCTTCGGCGGCGGAGGCTTCGCTGAGGCTGCCGTTGGCCACGGCACGGTCGCCGCTGGCGATGGCGCCGGCACCCACCGCGGTCGCGGCCTCACCACTGGCCTGTGTCTGTACGAAGAAGCCCAGGCCGGGAATCAGGTCGGCCGGGCCACCAATGGCGACGCTGCTGGTGCCCGTGGCATTGCTCTGCGTACCCAATGCCGTGGAGTAATCACCGATGGCATTGGAGACCGCACCGAACGCCGACGCCTGCGCGCCGGACGCATAGGCCCCCACGCCATAGGACGACGCGGCAAAACCGCTGGCATCGGCACTGGCGCCGACGGCCGTGCCACCCACGCCGGCACTGGTGGCGCCGGTGACCACCGGCACGCCACCACTGGTGATCAGCGGGTTGCCGTTGGCATCCACCGCAGCGCCACCGACGGCCACGCTGCCCGGTCCGTTGGCCTGCGCGTTGTTGCCGAATGCTGCGCTGTTCTGGCCCGAGGCCAGTGCGTTGTTGCCCACCGCAGTCGCGTTCTGCGCAACGGCAGTGGCACCGGCACCGACCGCCGTGGTGCCAGTGCCGATGGCATTGGCGGCCTCGCCTGCGGCCAGCGCGTCGTCACCTTCAGCCAGCGCACCGGCATCGCTG
The DNA here is from genome assembly GCF_059368315.1 of Stenotrophomonas sp. YJH_SMC_119. Classification (NCBI taxonomy): domain Bacteria; kingdom Pseudomonadati; phylum Pseudomonadota; class Gammaproteobacteria; order Lysobacterales; family Lysobacteraceae; genus Stenotrophomonas; species Stenotrophomonas sp. YJH_SMC_119. The sequence goes on from NZ_JCAFRP010000021.1 coordinate 19,097, forward strand.
TTGCTGCTGCCGGTGGCCTGGAAGCGCTTGGCGGTGGCATCGGCCACTGCGGCAACATCCTTCAACTGGCCAACGTTGACCGCATCGGTATCTTCGGTGCCGGCGGCAACGCTGGTGATCTGGCGGGTCAGGCCATATCCGGCGGCACCGACGGACACGGTATCGACACGGTCAGCCAGCGAACCGGCGCCCAACGCCACGCTGCCGGTAGCGACCGCGGCCGAATTGGAGCCCAGCGCGGTGCTGTATTCACCGACGGCCGTGCTGAACGCACCGACTGCAATCGAGGCTTCGCTGGCAGCCGTGGCGCCGCGGCCCAATGCGGTACTGCCGGGGCCCATCGCTACGGCACCGCCACCGACGGCGGTCGCGCCATCGGCGGTGGCTTCGGACAGTGCACCCAGTGCCGTTGCTGCACCGTTTTCGCTGGCGGCGTACGCGCTGGCACCGACGGCGGTATCGCCAAGGCCGAACGCTGCTGCGCTTTGCCCGACCACCACGCTGGCATCGCCGATCGCCAGCGCGCCCTGCCCGAATGCGCTGGCGCCGATGCCTGCAGCAATGGCCTGGGTACCGATGGCAGTGGTGGCGTTGGCCAGCGACTGCGCACCGGCACCGGCGGCCAGTGCGCCCTCGCCCTCGATCTTCGCCGCGTCGCTGTCATCGCCTGCGCCGTCGGCCTTGAAGTACCGGTTGCCGTCGGCGGCCACGTCGGCCAGCGCGGCCTGCGTGGCGCGCGCCTGCGCGTCCAGCTGCGCCTTGTTCACGGCGTCGGTCGCCTGCGTGCCTGCGGCGACATTGGTGACCTGCCGTTCCTTGCCTGCATCGCCGACGGAGACGGTGTTGGCACGCGTGGCTTTGGAGCCGGCGCCCAGCGCCACGCTGTTGGCCGCACTGGCACTGCTGTTGCTGCCGATCGCCACCGCATTGCTGCCCTTGGCCGTGGCCGAGCCTTCGATCAGGCACTTTTCGAGCAGCTTGCCGCTGAATGCCACGCAGGTGGCGCTACCGCCGATCTGCACCGACTGTGCGGTGGCAGAGCCACTCATGCCCAATCCCAATACCAGGCCCAGTGCCACCGCCAGCAGTGCGGGCGTGGCCTGTGTCGCACCGCGGCGCTGGTCGACGACCCCACCGCTGCTGCTGTCGGAGGAAGCCAGTTCCGAGGCCACCACCAACTGACCCAATGCTTTGTTCCAGACCTTGCGATAAATCCGATTCATCGGTACGGCTCCTGATTGGACTGGTTTTGGGCAAAGCAACGCCACCGCTGGGCTTTCCGGCCCAACGTCCCCTGGGGGCGTTTATTCGCGTGATTTACTGCGGGGTATTGCCGAACGGCGCGCAGCGACAGAAAACCGAGCGCGTGCGCCAACCGGTTACTGCGAAATGAATGATTCTGAAACGGGGTTCAAGTGTTAACGGCAACTTTGCAGATCGTCAAGACTTTGACACGACAAATCCTAGTGCCGTGAAGCAGTTCACTCTTTTCCCTGTTTATGAAAGGATTTTGTTAGCGACGCGTGACGCAACCCTGTCGCCTGAAAATCCATGTAACTCGCGGGTGCATCAGGATTTTCACACGCGCAAAGAAAAAACCCGCCGATCAACGGCGGGTTTTTCCATACGCAACGGCATTGATGCCTGCGCGGTGTGGTGCGATCAGCCGCACCACACCCGCGCGTTGCGGAACATGCGCATCCACGGCGAATCACCCTGCCACTCCGCCGGGGCCCAGCTCATGTTGAGCGCGCGCGGGGTGCGTTCCGGGTGCGGCATCATGATGGTCACGCGGCCGTCGCTGCTGGTCAGGCCGGTGATGCCGTCCGGCGAACCGTTCGGATTCAGCGGGTACTGGCTGGCCACGCTGCCGTGGCCATCGATATAGCGCAGCGAAACACGGGCCGCGGCCTGGTCGACCGCGTTGTCGAACACCGCCTGGCCTTCGCCATGCGCCACTGCCACCTGCAGGCGCGAACCGGCCATGCCACGCAGCAGGATCGACGGAGATTCCACCACTTCCAGCAGCGCGGTACGGGCTTCGAACTGCTCGCTGGCATTGCGGCGGAACTGCGGCCAGTGTTCGGCACCGGGAATGATGTCCTTCAGCTGGCTCATCATCTGGCAGCCGTTGCACACGCCCAGGGCGAAGCTGTCCTCGCGCGCGAAGAACGCGGCGAAGGCATCACGCAGCGCGCTGCGCTCCAGGATCGAGGTGGCCCAGCCACGACCAGCGCCAAGCACGTCGCCGTAACTGAAGCCGCCGCAGGCGACCAGGCCGGTGAAGTCCTGCAGGGCGACGCGGCCTTCGATCAGGTCGCTCATGTGCACATCGAAGGGCCGGAAGCCGGCACGTTCGAAGATGTTCGCCATTTCGATCTGGCCGTTGACGCCCTGCTCGCGCAGCACGGCCACGCGCGGACGCGCACCGGTGCTGATGAACGGGGCGGCCACGTCTTCATTGATGTCGAAGCTGAGCTTGGGCTTCAGGCCCGGTGCGTTGAAGGCACGGGCGATCTCACGCTCGGCGTCGGCGTTGGCCGGGTTGTCGCGGCGCTTCTGCATCGCGTGGGTGACCGACCACCATGCGTCGAACAGCGACTCCCAGCGCCATTCAGCCAGGTTCTCGCCAGCCAGCGACACGCGCACCACCGGTGCGGTGGTCGGCTTGGCGATGCGCTGCGCGCACTCGGTCAGTGCATGGCGCTCGACCAGGTCGGCGAACGCTGCGCGGTCTTCGCGTGCGATCTGCACCACCGCGCCCAGCTCTTCGTTGAACAGGCTGCGGAATGGATCGTCGCCCCAGGCATCGAGGGTGATGTCCAGCCCCAGGCGCGACGTGAAGGCCATTTCGCACAGCGCGGCGAAGGCACCGCCGTCGCTGCGGTCGTGGTAGGCCAGCAGCAGGCCGGCCTGGCGCGCATCGCGGATCAGCTCGAAGAAGCCACGCAGGCGCTGCGGGTCGTCCAGATCCGGGGCAGCGCCGGCGAACGCCGGCAGGTCACCATGGTCGGCATGCACCTGGGCCAGGATGGAACCGCCCAGGCGCTGCTTGCCGGCGCCAAGGCCGATCAGCCACAGCTCGCTTTCCACGTCGCGGTCGAGCAGCGGGGTCAGCTGCTGGCGCACATCGGCGACCGGTGCGAACGCAGAGATCACCAGCGACACCGGCGACACGCTCTTGTGCGCTTGGCCCTGGTCGTGCCACTGCGCCTGCATCGACAGCGAGTCCTTGCCCACCGGAATGCTGATGTCCAGCTGCGGGCACAGTTCCATGCCCACGGCCTTCACCGCGTCGTACAGCAGCGCGTCTTCGCCCGGGTGGCCGGCCGCGGCCATCCAGTTCGCCGACAGTTTGATCTCATCCAGCGCATCGACCGGGGCCGCGCACAGGTTGGTCAACGCTTCGCCCACGGCCATGCGTGCCGAAGCCGCCGCATCGAGCAGGGCCAGCGGGGTGCGCTCGCCGATCGACATCGCCTCGCCGGCCACGCCGTCGAAGTCGGCCACGGTGATGGCCACATCGGCCACCGGCAGCTGCCACGGGCCAACCATCTGTTCGCGTGCGGTCAGACCACCGACGCTGCGGTCACCGATGGTGACCAGGAAGTTCTTCGAGGCCACCGTCGGGTGCGCAAGCACGCGCAGGCCCGCTTCCTGCAGGTCCAGGCCCGCGGTCTTCAGCGCCGGCCAGCGCGGTGCCGGCGGGTGTGCGGTATCGCGGTGCATCTTCGGCGGCTTGCCGAACAGCACGTCCATCGGCAGGTCGATCGGCGCATCGGCCGGGGTGTGGCCCGGCACGGCGCCATAGGCCACCACCAGGTGTTCCTCGGCGGTGGCCACGCCGACCGCAGCGAACGGGCAGCGCTCGCGGGCGCACAGCGCGGCGAACTCGGCCAGGCGCTCCTGGGCGACGCCGAGTACGTAGCGTTCCTGCGATTCGTTGCACCACAACTGCATCGGCGACAGCGACGGATCATCGGTGGGCACCTTGCCCAGATCGATCACGCCACCGACCTTGGAGTCGTGCAGCAGCTCGGGGATGGCATTGGACAGGCCACCGGCACCGACGTCGTGGAAGAACTTGATCGGGTTGTTGCTGCCCATCGCCACGCAGCGGTCGATGACCTCCTGGCAGCGGCGTTCCATTTCCGGGTTGTCGCGCTGCACGCTGGCGAAGTCCAGGTCCTCGGCGCTTTCGCCGGAGGCCACCGAGCTGGCGGCACCGCCACCCAGGCCGATCAGCATCGCCGGGCCACCGAGCACGATGACCGCATCACCGGGCTGCAGCTGGATCTTGTCGACCTGGATACGGTCGATGGCGCCGAGGCCGCCGGCCAGCATGATCGGCTTGTCGTAGGCACGCACCAGGTCGGTGCCTTCAGGCAGCTCGAAGCTGCGGAAGTAGCCAAGCAGGTTCGGGCGGCCGAACTCGTTGTTGAACGCCGCGCCGCCGAGCGGACCATCGGTCATGATTTCCAGCGCGGGCGCCATGCGCGGGTTCAGCGCGCGCGGCGCTTCCCACGGCTGCGGCAGCTCGGGAATGCGCAGGTGCGAGACCGAGAAACCGGTCAGGCCGGCCTTCGGCTTGCCGCCGCGGCCGGTCGCGCCTTCGTCGCGGATTTCACCACCGGCGCCGGTCGAGGCGCCCGGGAACGGTGCGATGGCGGTCGGGTGGTTGTGGGTCTCCACCTTGATCTGGAACGCGCTGGGCACCTGCGGTTCACGACGGTACTCGCCGCTGGCCGGATCCGGGCGGTAGCGCGACGCCGGATGGCCTTCGATCACCGCGGCGTTGTCGCTGTACGCGCTGAGCGTGTGCTGCGGGGTCTGCTGGTGGGTGTTCTTGATCATCCGGAACAGCGAGCGGTCCTGCTCCTGGCCGTCGATGGTCCAGCTGGCGTTGAAGATCTTGTGGCGGCAGTGCTCGGAATTGGCCTGCGCGAACATCATCAGTTCGACGTCCGACGGCGAGCGGCCCAGCGCGGTGAAGCGTTCGCGCAGGTAATCGATCTCGTCCTGGGCCATGGCCAGGCCGAGGCGCTCGTTGGCGGCCTCCAGCTGGTCCACCGGCACGCGTTCCAGTTCGCCGCGGGCGGGCGCCGAGAACAGCGCCTGGCCCTGCTGCACGGTCTCCAGCACTGACTGCGTCATCGGGTCGTGCAGCGCCTTGACCAGCGCCTGTTGCACGTCGGCATCGGCCGGCCAGCCCTGCACGTCGATACGCAGGCCCCGCTCGACCCGGCTTACCGGCTGGCCGGCACCGCGCACCAGTTCGGTGGCCTTGCTCGACCACGGCGACAGCGTACCCAGGCGCGGCACCACGATGCGGCTGACCGCGCCGTCGGCCACGGCTTCTGCCTGCGGCGCCGCTTCGAGGATGCGGCACAGGGTGGCGAGGTCGGGAGCGGCGCTGCCTTCGGGCTGCACGAAGTAGACGTGCCAGGCACCGCTGATGCGCAGGGAGGGAGCGATGGACTGCAGGCGGGATTCAAGACGTTCGCGGCGGAACGGCGACAGGGCGGGCGCGCCCTCGAGGACCATCATGTCCGGGGAACCGTAGTTGGGAAACGGGCCCGACATTGTACCGGAAGCGGGGGAAAGGCTCTGGCCGGGCGGCGCCCGGCACCCGCCGAGGCCAGGGCAACAGCAACAGCAACGGCCAAAGCAAAAGCGGGGTTCCCGTGGGATGGCGGGGTGGGTCCGGTGGCGGGGGACGCCGTAAACCCGTCCTTGGGGGCTTGGCCGCGGCATCCATGCCGCGGACACCCCCGTCACCGGACCCACCCCGCCTCCGACAGATTTCCGCGATCTGCGGTAGATCCACGCCATGCGTGGACGCTCCCCGGTAGTGCCGGCCGCTGGCCGGCAACCAGGGAACATCAGAAATCAGGCATTGGAGAGCGCAGCGACCGGCTTCTGCTTTTGATTTTTTGTTCTGTCTTTCGTGGCTGGCCGCGCAGGAACCTGTCCGTGGCCGGGCGGGTGGGCTGCGCAGGGGCGTGAGCCGCATGGATGCGGCGACCGAGCTTACATGGACGTACTTGCAGCGCCCCCTGCGCAGCCCACCCGCCCGGCCAACCACCAGAAATCCGCTGTCAGCGACCCACCCCAGCCACGAGGGGGCTCCGCCGATGGCCGCCGACCGCGCGCAGCGCCGCTCTCCATCCGAATCCCGGAACCATGCGCTTGCTCACGGATTGACCACGCGATTGATGACAACGTTGTCCCCACCTGGCGCCGGACTCTCTCCCCGGCCTCCCAGGTACCTCCGTCCGGCCCCACCCGTCGCCTTCCCGGGCGACGCCCGGACCTGCGTCACGCGCGGCGCCATCGGGGCCCGCGCGCCCTTTGATCGGAGACTTACCCATGTACGACCCGATTGTGCGCAGTGCCGAACGTGCGACCCGAAGCTGTCGTCCCCGCCGCCTGGCCTGGCTGCTTGCCGTGGCCGCCGGTGCCGCTGCCCTGCCCGGCCTGGCGCAGGCCGCCAGCTGTGCCGGCGTGGCCCAGTGGGACCAGGCCAAGATCTACCGGGCCGGCGATACCCTGCAGAAAGGAGGCGTCCTCTATCGGGCGAACCAGGACATCTGGAACGCACCGCCGGACCATCCGGCCGGTGCGCCCTACTACACCAACCTCGGCGCCTGTGATGGCGGCGGCGCCAACCAGCCGCCGGTGGTCAGCCTGACCTCGCCGGCCAACGGCGCCACCTTCAGCGCCGGCAGCACGGTCAACGTGACCGCCACCGCCAGTGATCCGGACGGCAGCGTCGCCAAGGTCGAGTTCTTCCGCGATGGCAGCACGCTGGGCGTGGCCACCAGTGCACCGTATGCGGCCAGCTGGACCAATGCCAGCGCCGGCAGCCACACCCTGCGCGCGGTAGCCACCGACAACAACAACGCCACCAGCAGCACCGCGACCATCACCATCACCGTCAACGCCGCCGGTGGCGATACCACCGCACCGAGCGTGCCGGGCGGACTGGCGGTCGGCACGCGTACCGCCAACAGCATCGCGCTCAGCTGGAGCCCGTCCACCGACAACACCGGTGGCAGCGGCGTGGCCGGCTATGACGTGTACCGCAACGGCAGCCTGGTCGGTTCACCATCCAGTGCCAGCTACGTCGATGGCGGCCTGACTGCATCGACCACCTACCGCTACCGTGTGCGTGCCCGCGACAACGCCGGCAACGCGTCCGCGCAGGGCACAGAGATCAGCGCCACCACGCTGGCCGGCGACGGCGGCACCACCGGCAAGCGGGTCATCGGCTACTTCACCCAGTGGGGCATCTACGGCCGCAACTACCGGGTCAAGAACATCGACAGCAGCGGTTCGGCCGCGCGCCTGACCCACATCAACTACGCCTTCGGCAACGTGCGCAACAACCGCTGCGAAGTGGGCGTCACCCAGCCGTCGGATCCGAACAGCGGTGCCGGTGGTGATGCCTTCGCCGACTACACCAAGGCCTTCAGTGCCGCCGAGAGTGTCAGCGGCAGCGCCGATACCTGGGACCAGCCGCTGCGCGGCAACTGGAACCAGCTCAAGCAGCTCAAGGCCAAGTACCCCGGCATGAAGGTGCTGATCTCGCTGGGTGGCTGGACCTGGTCGCGTGGCTTCTCCAGCGCGGCGCGCCCGGAAAACCGCCAGGCCTTCGTCGCCTCGTGCATCGATGCCTACATCAAGGGCAACCTGCCGGTAACCGACGGTGCCGGTGGTGCCGGTGCCGCGCTGGGCGTGTTCGACGGCATCGACATCGACTGGGAATACCCGGTGGCGTGCGGCATCGAATGCGGCAAGCCGGAAGACAACGCCAACTTCACCGCGCTGATGGCCGAGTTCCGCCGCCAGCTCGATGCAGTGCGTCCGGGCCTGCTGCTGACGGTGGCGGTGGGTGCCGGCATCGACAAGATCCGCGTCACCGACCCGGCCGCGTACCACCCGTACCTGGACTACATCAACGTGATGACCTACGACTTCCACGGCGCGTGGGATGCGAAGACCAATCACCAGTCGGCGCTGTTTGATTCGCCGAATGATCCGTCCACCGGCGACCAGAAGCTGTACAACAGCAACGACGCCATCGAGGCCTTCATCAGCCGTGGCGTGCCTGCCGCCAAGCTCAACCTGGGCATCGGCTACTACGGGCGTGGCTGGACCGGTGTGGCCAACGCCAACAACGGCCTGTACCAGACCGCGACCGGCGCTGCCCCGGGCACGTATGAAGCCGGCATCGAGGACTGGAAGGTGCTGAAGAACCTGGCGTGGCCGGGCTACACCGACAACACCGCCGGTGCCACCTGGATCTACAACGGCAGCACGCTGTGGAGCTTCGACACCCCGGCCAACATCACCCGCAAGATGGGTTACGTGAAGACCCAGGGCCTGGGCGGCGCGTTCGTCTGGGAGTTCAGTGGTGATGATGCGCAGGGCACGCTGACCAAGGCGGTCAGTGATGGCCTGAAGTAAGAAAAAAGCCGGGGATGCGACACGCATCCCCGGCTCTACAGGAAAAGGTCGGCGCCGATCAGCGCTTGGCCGACAGTTTTTCCAGCGCCGCGCGCAGCTGCGCCGGCGGCAGGTAGCCCCCCAGCTGGGTGCCGTCCGGCGCGAAGATCGCCGGCGTGCCGTTCACGCCCAGCTGCTGGCCCAGTGCGTACTGCATCGCCACCGGGTTGGTGCAGTTCTTTGCCGGCACGTTGCCACCGCGCTTGGCGTTGGTCAGTGCCTGGCGGCGATCGGCCGCACACCAGACCGAGATCATGTCGGTGTAGTCCTTGCTGCCGAGGCCCATGCGCGGGAATGCCAGATACTCGACGGAGATACCGTTGCGGTTGAGCTCGGCGATGTCCTGGTGCAGCTTGCGGCAATAGCCGCACTCGATGTCGGTGAACACGCTGATGGTGTACTTGGCATTCGGCGCGGCGAACACGATGCGGTCGCCATGGTTGGCCTTGGCCAGCAGATCGCGGCGGTAGCCGAGCAGGCCTTCGCTGTTGGCCGGGCCCTTGGCACGGGTGTCGTAAGGCTGCGACTGGAACAGGTAGCGACCGTCGTCGGACACGTACAGCAGCTGGCCGGAAACGACCACCTCGCGGAAGCCGGGGAACGGCGCGGCACCGATGTAGTCCACCTTGAAACCGGGGTTCAGGGCAGTCAACGCGGCGCGCACGGCCTGGTCGGCTGGCGCGTTGGCGGCCGGGCCGGGCTTGGCAGCAGCGGCAGGCGCCTTGGCGGCTGGCGGGGCCGGCTGGGCGCAGGCAGTCAGGCTGAGCGCACCGAACACGGCGGCGATGGCAAATCGGAGCATGGAGCAGTCCGCGACAGAAGAAGACCCCGGATTCTGACACAGCCACCGGCACCGGGCCGCGACGCCGCGCACCGCCCGGGGCCGGGGTTCAGGACACGGCTCAGCCGCGCGGATGATGCCGGGCGTGCAGTTTCTGCAGGTGCTCGCGCGCCACCAGGGTGTAGATCTGGGTGGTCGACAACGAGCTGTGGCCAAGCAGCATCTGCAGCGCGCGCAGGTCGGCACCGCGGTTGAGCAGATGGGTGGCGAAGCTGTGGCGCAGGCCGTGCGGGCTGATCCGCGCCGGGTCGATGCCGGCCACCTGCGCGTGGCGCTTGACCAGGTGCCAGAACGCCTGCCGGGTCAGCGCATGCAGCGTCGGCTCGACAAACAATGGGGTCTGCCCATCGGCCAGCGCCTGCACCTTGCCCTTGCCGACCAGCAGCGGGCGCGATGCCTGTAGATAGCGCTCCAGCCAGTGCTGCGATTCCTCACCCAGCGGCACCAGCCGTTCCTTGCTGCCCTTGCCGGTGACCCGCAGCACGCCCTGGCGCAGGTTGACCGCGGTGGCCGGCAGCAGCACCAGCTCGCTCACGCGCAGGCCGGCGGCGTACATCAACTCCAGCATGGCGCGGTCGCGCAGGCCCAGCGGGCTGTCGATATCCGGCGCTGCCAACAGCGCGTCGATCTGGCTTTCGGCCAGCGCCCTGGGCAGCAATCGTGGCAGCTTGGGCGGATCCAGCAGCGCGCTGGGGTCCTCGCCGCGTTCGCCACGGCGCACGCCATCGGCGAAGAACGCCCGCAGCGCCGACAGCAACCGCGCATTGCTGCGCGGCGACCAGCCATGACGGGTGCGCCAGGCCAGGTAGTCGAACAACCCCGGGCGCTCGATGCCGGCCAGGCCACCATCGCGCCCATCCATCCAGCGCGCCAGCCCTTCCAGGTCGCGCCGGTAGCTGTCGAGGGTGGCGCGGGCCAGACCGTTCTCGGCCCAGATCGCATCGAGGAAACGCTGGATGCGCACGCTGTCGTCGGCGCGCAGCTCGGGCAGTTGCTGGACCAGCTGGCGGCGTTCGGCGGGGGTGGAAACAAGGGCCATGCGTGCAGGATACGAGGGCCACTGCCGATGCGGCCAGCATTGCGTATGCTCGGCGCATGTCCCGCCCCGCCATTGATACGGCCCCTGCGGCCACTACCGAGCTGCCCCGCCCGCGTGCATTGCTGCTGTGGCGCGTGCTGGCGATGGTCTACGACGCGCTGCCGGTGCTGGCGCTGTGGATGTTGGCCGGCACCCTGTTCACCCTTGCCTACACCTTCAGCGGCCACGCCCAGCGCGAGAACATCGCACCGTTCAGCGCCTGGCAGTGGCTGCTGTGGGCGGTGTGCTGGCTGGTCACGGGGTGGTATGCCACGGCCAGCTGGCGCCGCGGTGGGCAGACGCTGGGCATGCGGCCGTGGCGGCTGAAACTGCGCGCCAGCGATGGCGCGCCGCTGCGGCGCAGCCAGCTGTGGATGCGTTTCACCGTGGGCACGCTGTCCCTGCTGCTGGGTGGACTGGGATTCTGGTGGGCCTGGGTCGACCGCGACCGCCTGACCTGGCACGACCGCGCCAGCGGCACCCGCGTGGTGCGCATGCCCAAGCGCTGATGCGCATCCAGTAGCGTCGAGCCATCCTCGGCAGTTTCGCGATGCACTCGATAGCCGAGCATGGGCTCGGCTCTACACGATCAACGCAGCGATCAGCCGGCTGGCGCCGGGTCCGGCAGGATCACCGCCGGCTGCGTCCAGAGGTCGAAGAAGGCGGACGCAAACGCATTGGCCTGCACATCATCGGCCACCGCCGACTGTCCGCTCAACTGCGCACGGGTCTTTACGAAGTCCTGCCACAGCTTCAGGCTGGCCTTCTTCAGGCGCCTCTGCTCCCCCGCGTCGGTGGCCGCCAGATAGCGCGCATACAGGTCGCGCATCGGTTTGCCCTGAGCCTCATAGGCCGCCGGGAGCGCCGGCAGTTGGGCCGGGGTGAATGCCACCGTTGCCGCCGGCACCTGGTAGCCGCCCGGCCCGAAGGCCGCCTTCAGGTCTTCCCCGGCGTCCAGGTACTTGAAGAAGCCGGGCACGTTGTAGAGCTTGGTCCGGTAGTCGGACGAGGTTTCCGGGCTGTTGGACACCACCGTATCGGGCAGCTCCCCCATCAGCCCAACGTCCCAACGGCGCGGAATGAACAAACCGGTCGCCTTCACGTAGGGGCCCTCGATCTCCACGTCGTTCAGTTCGATCTTCGACGCCAGGCCACCGGAGTTGGTCTTGCTGGTGACGTACTGCTCGGTGACGATCACGTACTCGGCCATGGCCGGGTTGATCAACCCACCGATCCCATCGGCGTAGACAACCATGCGTACGCTGCCGATCTTCTCGCTCTGCAGTCGGTACTGGCCCGGCTCCAGGACCAGGGGCATGGAGGTGTGCGGCGGCAGGGTATGCACCTGCTGGTCGACCGACAAGGTCAGCGGTGCATCCGTCGGGTTGTCGATCTCGAAGTCGACGGTGGACCGGCTGCAGCCGGCAGAAAGCAGCACGGCCGCGATGTACGGCAGAAAGCGTTGGAAGCTCATGTTCGTCCTTGAAGTGAAACGGAAACAGCCGGGCCTTGCCCGGCTCCCTGGGAATCAACCCGACTTGCGCCGGAACAGCAGTCCCGATATCGCCAGCATCACGATCGGCGGCAACGCATAGGCAATGCGGTAATCGAACTTCAACGCGCCGGCCATGCGGCCGAAGAACAGCTGCAGCAGCCAGAAGCCCAGCGCGAACAGGATGCCGAGGAACAGGCGCTTGCCCATGCCACCACTGCGCAGCGAGCCGAACGCGAACGGCACCGCCGCCAGGCACAGCGCCAGCACGTTCACCGGGTAGAACCAGCGGCTCCAGTACACATCCTCGTAGTCGCGCGCATCCAGACCGTTGCGCTCGCGGTATTCGATGCTGGTGCGCAGTTCGGCCACGCTGAGGTTGCGCGGCTTGGCGATGCCGGTGGCCAGCGCGCCGGCGTCCAGCTTGGAGTTCCACGGCTCGCGCGCCACTTCCTCGCGCGTGGCCGAACGTTCACCGAAGGTATCGCGGCGCACGCCGGTCAGCACCCAGCCGTCACGGTCATGCTCGGCCGTGTCCGCATGGGTCAGCGAGGCGATCCGACCATCCTCGGCGATGCGATACAGGCGCACGTCACGCAGGATCAGCCGCGTGCCCTTGTCGCCCACCAGCTGCTCTTCGCCACCGGCGGCGCTGAGGAAGGTATCGCCCTCGCGCGCCCACAGGCCGGAATAGCGGGTGGTGGAGATGTCCCGCCCCCATTTGGCACTGGACTTCAGCGCATCGGCACGGTCCTGGCCCCAGGGGCCCAGCGTCTCGGCGCTGAGCACCATCACTGCGGTCAGCAGCGACAGGGCGATTGCCACCGATACGCTCAGGCGCTTGCGCGACAGGCCCAGCGCGCGCAGCGCGGTCAGCTCCGAGGTCGCCGCCAGCTGGCCCAGGCCCATCAGTGAGCCGATCACCGCAGCGGTCGGGAAGAAGGTGTAGGCACGGCGCGGCACGGTGTACAGCACCCAGGCAGCAGCGTGGCCCAGCGTGTAGCCGTTCTTGCCGATGTCCTTGAACTCGCCGGAGAAGGCCATCACCACGTCCAGGCCCACCAGCACCGCCCAGGTCAGCAGTACGGTGGTGAACACCGACTGGCCGAGATACAGGTCGAAACGCATCGGGCGCAGTCTCATGCGCGGGCTCCCTTCGGGCGGCCCAGGCGGCCATCACGTGCATACATCCAGATCGCCAGCGCCAGCAGCGGCAGGGTCAGCCACCACAGGCCAAGCGCAGGCGGAATCTTGCCGTTGGCGATCCAGCCACTGCCGATGAACATCAGGTTGGTGCCCACCATGTAGGCCATCAGCGCCAGCATCATCCGCCCGTAGCGCTGCTGGCGCGGCGAGCTGCGGCCCAGCGGCACGGTCAGCAGCGCAAACGCCAGCGCGATCAACGGCGGGGCAAGGCGGCGATGCAGCTGTGCCTGCGCCTCGGGCCGGTCATCGCCGAACAGCTGCGTGGTCGGCATCAGTTCCGGATCATCGCCGGTACGGGTCTGCGCACCGTCGGGCAGGGCCACATCGTTGCGGGCGAAGGTGGCCAGACGGTAATCCAGCCCCCCGGCCACCGGTCCTTCCACCTGGTGGCCATCATCCAGCTCCAGGAAGCGCTGGCGGGCGCCTTCGAAGAACATGCGCCCCCCTGCGGCGGACACCACTTCCAGACGATCGTCCTTCTGCCGCTGCAGGAAGACCCGGCCCAGCTGGGTACCATCGGGCGAGATCGAGGACAGGTAGACCACGCCACCATTGGGCAGCTGGGTGAAGCGGCCCGGCTCCAGGCCCGCCATCAGCACGCTTCGATTGGCCTCGATGATCATCTGCTCGGCCACCCGGCCGGCCCACGGGCCCAGCCACAAGGAGCAGGCGCCGACCAGCGCCACCACCGGCACCACCAGCATCAGCAGCGGCCGCAGCAGGCGTTTGGGGCCCACGCCAATGGCAGTGATGACGGCCATTTCCGAGTCGCGGTAGAGACGGGCCACCGCCAGCAGCAGGCCCAGCATCAACGCCAGCGGCAGGATCAGTGGCAGGTAGGCGATGAACTGCAGGCCCAGCTGGGAGAACAGCAGCTTGGCCGGCAGGCGCCCGTCGGCGATGTTGCCGAGGATGTCCACCAGCACGCCGCCCACGCTGACGACCAGCAGGACGATCAGGGTAGCCAGGAAACTCTGGACGAAATCGCCCAGCAGGTATCGGTCGAGCTTCAGCATGGGGCGGTGGTTTAAACTCTGGGGTTCGTTCGCGGTGCCGCCCAGTCTACTGTCTGGGCGTAAACGGCCTGCGATTGTACGGACTCGCCAATGGAATCTGCTCAATGGCCCTCGAATTCACCCTGAACCACCTCGCTCCGGCGGCCGCCAGCGTTGACTGCCTGGTGGTCGGCGCGTACGCCGACCATACCCTGACCCCGGCCGCGCAGGCCCTGGACGCCGCCAGCGGTGGCCGCCTGGCCGCCCTGGCCCAGCGCGGCGACCTGTCCGGCAAGACCGGCGCCACCACCCTGCTGCACGACCTGCCGGGCGTGAGCGCCCCGCGCGTGCTGGTGGTCGGCCTGGGCGATGCGGCCCGCTTTGGCGTGCCGCAGTACCTGAAGGCCGTCGGCGACGCCGTGCGTGCGCTGAAGGCCGGCGCCACCCGCAGCGCGCTGTTCACCCTGTCCGAGGTGGCCATCAAGGACCGCGATGCGGCCTGGGCGATCCGCCAGGCGGTGATCGCCGCCGATCACGCCGCCTACCGCTACACCGCCACCCTGGGCAAGAAGAAGGCCGATGACGCCGGCCTGGCCCAGTTGGCCATCGCCGGTGACGACGCCCAGGCGCTGGCCCAGGGCCAGGCCATCGCCGCCGGTGTCGAGTTCGCCCGCGAGCTGGGCAACCTGCCGCCGAACTATTGCACCCCGGCCTACCTGGCCGAGGTGGGCGTGAAGTTCGCCGCCGAGCACGACGGTGCCGACGCCGAGATTCTCGACGAGCACCAGATGGAAGCGCTGGGCATGGGTTCGCTGCTGGCCGTGGCCCGCGGTTCGGCCAACCGCCCGCGCCTGGTCGTGCTGAAGTGGACCGGTGCCGGCGACGCCAGGCCCTACGTGCTGGTCGGCAAGGGCATCACCTTCGATACCGGTGGCGTCAACCTGAAGACCCAGGGCGGCATCGAGGAGATGAAGTACGACATGTGCGGTGGCGCCAACGTCATCGGCACCTTCGTCGCGGCGGTCAAGGCCAGGCTGCCGCTGAACCTGGTGGTGGTGGTCCCGGCGGTGGAAAACGCCATCGATGGCAATGCCTACCGTCCGTCCGACGTGATCACCTCGATGTCGGGCAAGACCATCGAAGTGGGCAACACCGACGCCGAAGGCCGCCTGATCCTGTGCGACGCGCTGACCTACGCACAGCGCTTCGAGCCGGCCGCGCTGGTCGACGTCGCCACCCTCACCGGTGCCTGCATGGTCGCCCTCGGCCACCAGACCGCCGGCCTGATGAGCAAGCACGACGATCTGGCCAGCGAGCTGCTGGCCGCCGGCGAGCAGGTGTTCGACCGCGCCTGGCGCCTGCCGCTGTGGGACGAGTACCAGCCGATGCTCGATTCGACCTTCGCCGACGTCTACAACATCGGCGGCCGCTGGGCCGGCGCGATCACCGCCGGCTGCTTCCTGTCGCGCTTCACCGAAGGCCAGCGCTGGGCCCACCTCGACATCGCCGGCGTGGCCAGCGATGAAGGCAAGCGTGGCATGGCCACCGGCCGCCCGGTCGGCCTGCTGAGCCAGTGGCTGCTGGACCAGGCCGCCCGCGCCTGATGCCGTACCCGACCCTGGCCGGCCCCCGCCGGCCGGGGCCTCGCCCGGCAATGCCGGGCCCCTGCCTGACCCGGACCCTGCCATGCCCCGCGCCGACTTCTACCTGATCGCCAAGCCCCGCTTCCTGACCGAGCCGTTGCGCCTGGTCTGCGAGCTGGCGCGCAAGGCCAACGACGCCGGGTTGTTCACCCTGGTGCTGGCCCGCGACCAGGCCCAGGCCGAGGAACTGGACGAGCTGCTGTGGGCGTTCGACAACGATGCCTACATCCCGCACCAGATCGCCGGCGAAGACATGGACGAGGAAGAAGCCCTGGTGCTGATCGCCGTGCCCGGCACCGAGGCACCGGCACGCCCGCTGGTGATCAACCTGCGCGACGCGCCCTGGCTGGGCCAGTGCGAACGCGTGCTGGAAGTGGTGCCGGCTGATCCGGAAGCGCGCGAACCGCTGCGCGAACGCTGGCGCCAGTACAAGGCCGCCGGTTACGACCTGAACAAGCACGACATGTAAGCGCGGCCCGGCCCCCTTGATGGGCCGCCGCCGCGCCCTGATCCTTCAACGATTGCCTCCTGGTTCCCCCGCATGACCCAACTCGCCTCCAGCTACGACCCGACGTCCTTCGAGACCGACCTCTACGAGGCCTGGGAGAAGGCCGGCCACTTCAAGCCGTCCGGCACGGGCGAGCCGTACACCATCCTGCTGCCGCCGCCGAACGTGACCGGCACCCTGCACATGGGCCACGCGTTCCAGCAGACGCTGATGGACGCACTGGTGCGCTACCACCGCATGCGCGGCTACGACACGCTGTGGCAGGTCGGTACCGACCACGCCGGCATCGCCACCGAAATGGTGGTCAGCCGCAACCTGGCGCTGGAAGGCAAGGGCGAGACCCGCGATTCGCTGGGCCGCGAAGGCTTCATCGGCAAAGTCTGGGAGTGGAAGCAGCAGTCCGGCGACACCATCGAGCGCCAGATGCGCCGCCTCGGCACCTCCGCCGACTGGTCGCGCAGCACCTTCACCATGGACCCGCAACCGTCGGCGGCGGTCAACGAAGCCTTCGTGCGCTGGTACGAACAGGGCCTGATCTACCGCGGCCAGCGCCTGGTCAACTGGGACCCGGTGCTGAAGACCGCCATTTCCGACCTGGAAGTGGAGAGCGCCGAGGAAGACGGCTTCCTGTGGTCGATCGCCTACACGCTGGATGAGGGCCTGAGCTACGAACACGTCGAGCGCGATGCCGACGGCGTGGAAACCCTGCGCGAAACCCGCGACTACCTGGTGGTGGCCACCACCCGCCCGGAAACCCTGCTGGGCGATACCGCGGTGATGGTGCACCCGGAAGACGAGCGCTACGCGCACCTGATCGGCAAGAGCGTGGTGCTGCCGCTGACCGGCCGCCGCGTGCCGTTGATCGCCGACGACTACGTGGACCGCGCGTTCGGCACCGGCGTGGTCAAGGTCACCCCAGCGCATGATTTCAACGACTACGAAGTGGGCGTGCGCCACAGCCTGCCGATGATCAACCTGTTCACCCCGGTGGCAGCGCTGAACGAAAACGCGCCGGAGCGTTTCCAGGGTCTGGACCGCTACGCCGCGCGCAAGGCCGTGCTGGCCGAACTGGAAGACCTGGGCATCCTGGTCGAGACCAAGGCGCACAAGCTGCAGGTGCCGCGCGGTGACCGCACCGGCCAGGTGATCGAGCCGTACCTGACCGACCAGTGGTTCGTGAAGATGGACGACCTGGCCAAGCGCGGCCTGGAACTGGTCGAGGACGGAAGCATTTCCTTCGTGCCGCCGAACTGGATCAACACCTACCGCCACTGGATGAACAACATCCAGGACTGGTGCATCAGCCGCCAGCTGTGGTGGGGCCACCGCATTCCGGCGTGGTTCGACGAAGCCACTGGCAGCTGCTACGTCGGTCGCAGCGAAGAGGAAGTGCGGGCGAAGCACAACCTGGGCAGCGACGTGGTGCTGAACCAGGAAAGCGACGTGCTGGAGACCTGGTTCTCCTCGCAGCTGTGGCCGTTCTCCACCCTGGGCTGGCCCAACGAGCAGGCCATGGCCGAGCGCGGCTTTGATCGCTACCTGCCGTCGTCGGTGCTGATCACCGGCTTCGACATCATCTTCTTCTGGGTGGCGCGCATGATCATGGCCACCGACAACCTGGTCGGGAAAATCCCGTTCAAGGACGTCTACTTCACCGGCCTGATCCGCGACGGCCAGGGCCAGAAGATGTCCAAGAGCAAGGGCAACGTGCTCGACCCGCTGGACATCATCGACGGCATCACCATCGACGACCTGGTCGCCAAGCGCACCGGCGGCCTGATGCAGCCGAAGATGGTGGAGAAGATCGAGAAGGCCACCCGCAAGGAATTCCCGGACGGCATCGCCGCCCACGGTGCCGATGCGCTGCGCTTCACCATCGCCGCGCTGGCCACCCACGGCCGCGACATCAAGTTCGACATGAACCGCGCCGAGGGCTACAAGAACTTCTGCAACAAGCTGTGGAATGCCAGCCGCTTCGCGCTGATGAACACCGAGGGCGCGGCGTTCACCGGCGTTCCCAGGCCGCGTACCGATGCCGAGCGCTGGATCCTCGCGCGCCTGGCCGCCACCACCGCCGAAGCGCAGGGCCATTTCGCCGCCTACCGCTTCGACCTGCTGGCGCAGTGCCTGTACGAGTTCGCCTGGAACGCGTTCTGCGACTGGTTCCTGGAACTGAGCAAGCCGGCACTGAACGGTGCAGACGCCGCCGACGCCGAAAGCACCCGCCACACCCTGCTGTACGTGCTGGAAGCGCTGCTGCGCCTGCTGCACCCGCTCACGCCGTTCATCACCGAACAGCTGTGGCAGCAGCTGGCCCCGCGCCTGGGCCTGGCCGAAACCACGCTGTCGCTGCGCCCGTACCCGACCGCCGCCGAGTTCGAAGGCGATTTCGCCCAGGCCGAGGCCGACGTGGAATGGCTGAAGGCGGTGATCAGTGCCGTGCGCCGCGTGCGAAGTGAGCTGAACGTCGCGCCGTCCAAGCTGGTGCCGCTGCGCCTGCAGGCCGGGCTGGAGCAGGACCGCGTGCGCATCGAACGCTTCAGCGCCTCGCTGTCGTTCCTGCTGAAGCTGGACAGCATCCAGTGGCTGGCCGAAGGCGAAAGCGCACCGCCGGCCGCCGCCGCGATCGTGGGCGAGCTGAAGCTGCTGGTGCCGCTGGAAGGCCTGGTCGATCTCGATGCCGAGCGCGTGCGCCTGGACAAGGAAATCGCCCGCGTCGAAGCGGAGAAGGAAAAGAGCGAGACCAAGCTGGCCAAGTTCACCGACAAGGTGCCGCCGGCCGTGGTCGAGCAGGAGCGCGTGCGACTGGCCGACTGGAACACCCAGCTGGCCGGCCTGCGCGAGCAGCGCGCGAAGCTCTAAGCGCCGCGCTCTGGTGCGTGCCAACCAGGGTTGGCACCTGCCCTGCCCCGCTCTGGTGGGTGCGGACCTTGGTCCGCACTGAGCGATGTGCCAACCAAGGTTGGCACCCACCAAACCCGGAACATTTCCCCGGCATGGCATCATCGCCCGATGCCTCTTTCCATCTTCCTGCTGGTCCTCGCGGCTGCGGCCCTGCATGCCAGCTGGAATGCGATCGTCAAACGCGGGCCGGACAAGTTCCTCGGCACCGTGCTGGTCACCGGCAGCGCCGCGCTGCTGTCGGCGGCCGCCCTGCCCTTCCTGCCGTTCCCGGCCGCGCACAGCTGGCCCTGGCTGGCTGCGTCCGTGCTGCTGCAGGTGACCTACTACGGACTGGTGGCACGCTGCTACCAGCAGGTCGACATGAGCCTGGCCTATCCGCTGATGCGTGGCAGCGCGCCGATCCTGGTTGCGCTGGCCGGCACCCTGCTGGGCGAGCAACTGCCCCCGGCGGCGTGGCTGGGCGTGGTGCTGGTGAGCACCGGCATCCTGTGCATGGCACTGGGCGCACGTGGCGGCCAGCTGCGGCTGCCGCTGCTGACCGCGGCGATGATCGCTACCTACACCCTGGTCGATGCGCAGGGCGCGCGCCAGTCCGGTAGTGCGCTCAGCTATACGCTGTGGCTGTTCCTGCTGTCAGGCATCCCATTACCGCTGTGGGCGTTGTACACCCGCGGCAGCGCAGTGCTGGACTATGCGCGCCAGCACTGGCCGCTGGGACTGGCCGGTGGCGTCGGCACCACGGCGTCCTACGCGATGGCATTGTGGGCCATGACCCAGGCGCCGGTGGCGATGGTCTCGGCGCTGCGCGAATCGTCGATCCTGTTCGCGTTGCTGATCTCGGTGTTCCTGCTGCGCGAGCGGATTCCGCGCGCGCGCTGGCTGGCGGCGGCGCTGATCGTCGGCGGTGTGTTGGCACTGCGGCTGGCGTGAGAAAAGCGTGCCAACCAAGGTTGGCACCTACCACGGCAGGTGACGTGTCGATGACAGCGGAGATCCACCGGTAGTGCCGGCCGCTGGCCGGCAACCCTTCTCCGTTACAACGGCGGCATCGTCTGCAGGTCGCCGTCGACCAGTTCGATCGCCATCACCACCGCATCCTCGCGGCCCTGTGCGGCCGGATAGTAGCGCGGGCGGCGGCCGATCTCGTTGAAGCCTTCGCTGTGGTACAGCGCCAGCGCCGGCGTGTTGGACGGACGCACTTCCAGGAACACACGCTGCGCACCGCGGTTGCCTGCCAGCTGCACCAGTGCGCGCAGCAGTTGGCGACCCAGCCCACGCGACTGCGCCAGCGGATCGATGCAGATGTTCAATACATGTGCCTCATCGGCGGCAATACTGAGCACGCCGTAGCCGATCAGCTGGCCATCGCGCTCCATCGCCAGGCCGGGATAACCGGCACGCAGGCAATCAACGAAGATGCCGCGGGTCCATGGGAACGGATACCCACGCACTTCAATCGCCATCACCGCATTGAGGTCGCTCTCGCGCAATGCGCGCAGGCTGACCGGGCCGGGCTGGCTGACCGCACTCATGGTGCGCCCCGCTTGCGCAGGGCGCGCAACTGCGGCCACAACGCGCGCTTGGCGGCCGGGTCCTGACGCAGCTGGTCCAGCGGCCAGCTGTCCATCAGCGCCTGCGTGGCGGGGTCGTTGGGATTACAGCCGGAGGCACGCAGCAGTGCGATCTGCAGGCGATCCGGGAGCCGCACCACCGGCTGCCGCGCATTGCCACCCGGCAGCGGGCGGCCAGCGGCGGGCGCGGTGTCCGGTGCGCTGACCGGGGTCTCGCGACGCGGCGGCACCGGGCGTTCCTGGCGGGAACCCGGTTTGGCTTCAACCGGAGGCTCGCGCGCGGGTGCGATTGGTGCCCGCACCTGCTCCACCGCTGGCGCGGCAGCCGCATCGGCTTCGGCCACGCTCAACTGCAGCGCGGCATCCAGCTCCGCAGCCAACTGGCCGTCGTGATAGACGGTGTAGCCCATGGCCTGCAGCCAGGCCTGCTGGGCCGGTGACCACAGCACGGGCAGTTCCTGGCTCACGCGGCCTCGGGCTTCTTGCGCAGGCGCTGCACGGCCCACATCACCGGGCCGGACAAGGCGTACAGGATGCCGACCGTGAACAGCACGCGCGGCAGATCAATGACCGCGATGGCGATGGCGACCGGCACCAGGGCCAGCACCAGGAACGGCACGCGGTCGGAACGGGTGCCCTTGGCGCCGCCACCCTTGAAGCTCCAGAAGCGGATACGGCTGACCATCAACAGCGCCGCGACGATCGTCACCGCCAGCGCCACGTAGCGCAGCTGGTTGCCGTCCCAGCCCAGGTTGCCATCGGCGAAGGCCCAGACGAAGGACATCATCAGCCCGGCCGCGGCCGGGCTGGCCAGGCCGACGAACCAGCGCTTGTCGACCACCGCGACCTGGGTGTTGAAGCGGGCCAGGCGCAGCGCCGCGCAGGCGGCATACAGGAAGGCCACGGCCCAGCCGACGCGGCCGAGCAGCGGGTCATCGAACTTCAGCCACGACAGCGACCAGTGGTACATCACCAGCGCCGGGGCCATGCCGAAGCTGACCAGGTCGGCCAGCGAGTCGTACTGGACGCCGAACTCGCTGCTGGTACCGGTCAGGCGCGCCACGCGCCCGTCCAGGCCATCCATCACCGCCGCCACGAACACGGCGATGCTGGCATTGACGAAATCCCCGTTGGCCGCGGCGATGATCGCGTAGAAGCCGGCGAACAGGCCGGCGGTGGTGAACAGGTTGGGCAGCAGGTAAATCGTGCGCGAACGCGGCGGCGGTGTGATCGGGTCCATGGAATCCAGTTTAATCGACTTGCCAGTGCTCGGCGCCAATGCTGCAATCGGCGTTCTACGCCCATTCCGCGGAGTTTGCCATGCGTGCCCTGTCCTGCCTTGGATGCCTGCTGCTGTTGGCCAGTGCCAACGCCGTGGCCGGCCCGGTCTATAAATGGAAGGACTCCCATGGCGTGACCCAGTATTCGGAGACCCCGCCGGCGGGCAAGAAGTTCGAGACCCGCGAACAGGCCCGCACCCCGCAGGCCGCGGCCAGCGCCGAGACCCCGGCCGCGCCGGTGCCGGAGCAGTGCAGCACCGCCCGTGCCAACCTGGCCCTGCTGGAAGGCTCCGGCCAGGTGATGCAGGACACCAATGGCGACGGGAAGGCCGATACCGCGTTGACCGCGGAACAGCGCAGCGCGCAGAAAGGATTCGCTGAAGCGGCCATCAAGGCGTACTGCCCGGCGGAGTGAGGGTATCGGCAGGGCTTGCAGCCCTGCACCTGCTTCAAGCAACGGCAACGTCAAATGCCAAAGCGGCTCTGGTTTTCTACTGGTTTGGCGGGGCGGTGTGGGCTGGCAGGACACGCCGTAAACCCCCCTTCCGGGGTCCGGCCCAGCCGCTGGCGGCTGTGCGTTCGGGCGCTTGCGAAGCAGTGCTTCGCAAGCAAAGCGCCCTCACCCCTGGGGGCTCGATGGCGCCA
>NZ_JCAFRP010000022.1:0-35725 GCF_059368315.1 Stenotrophomonas sp. YJH_SMC_119
GCGGGCAACAGTGAACTGACTGCGGGCTCGCTGACATTCACCGACCTGCAGAACCACATGGACTATACGGCCAGCTCCGGCAGCATCAGTGGTGGTGCGGGCGGGCAGATGGATGGCTGGGCGCCCAAGCCGGGAACTGCCCGATTTGTCTCTCAAACAACCTGAATCCGTTCTTCAGGCGTACTCGCAAAAGCGAATTGATGACCTCG
The DNA here is from genome assembly GCF_059368315.1 of Stenotrophomonas sp. YJH_SMC_119. NCBI lineage: Bacteria > Pseudomonadati > Pseudomonadota > Gammaproteobacteria > Lysobacterales > Lysobacteraceae > Stenotrophomonas > Stenotrophomonas sp. YJH_SMC_119. The sequence continues at coordinate 210 of NZ_JCAFRP010000022.1, forward strand.
CACACCAATACAATAGCAAGTCATTGGATCCTAAGGATTTTCAGCTTAATCTTGGTTCAAAGGTCTTGAAGGCCGATGCTCAAGTCAGTACGGGTGCTCCGGTTTATATTGGTGCAAGCACATCCGATGTCATGCTGTATTTCAGACAGCTGACTGGAACTGATCGCATGCCTGTCGCGAAGGTCGTACCTGGAAAGGGTCTTCTTTATACGGCAACCACGAGCTCTGGTGCAAAGATAACTCTTAGAGATTTTTCAACGAGCGCGCAGAAGACTGGTGCTAGTTGGACAATTGATGTGCAGGATAAATCCATAAATAATGGAAAGCGAGTAGAGGTGAAGTTCAAATGAAAGACGGGATTCATTGTGCAGTGGTGACTTCTTCGTTTGGGTTATCAATGGGTGCCGTCTGGCAGCACATGACGATGGAAATGGGAGGTGTTGGGATCTCCGAAAGAAAAGACGCGTTCTTCGAGTTGATGGGTCGTTTGTTGAGGGAAGGGAAAGTGAGGCTTGCAACGGACGGGGTGTTCTTGCAAGGCGACTGGAGGGAGCAGCTGACGCTAATCTCAAACGCTTGGCCCGAAAATCCTGGTGAAGATGATATCGATGGATTCGGCCTCTGGTTCTTGACCGATGCTCCGGCGGGTCTGGTTTGGATCGGCGCAGATGGCCGTGAACAGTGGACGTAGTAGTCCGATTCATGTCGGTGGCGCCCGATGATCCTGACGAATGGGTCAGGGCTTGTAACGACACCGAGCTTTGATGAAGCTTGCTTGAGTCGAAGCCGGTGCCGATCTGGGTTTCGTGCTGCGCGCTCTGGACTCGATCCAGGCCGTACTCCGACGGTGCCGACGGCCTGCGTGGATATCTTCCAGCATCCAACACCGGCTTCGGATTCAGCATCGTCGACCCGCCGGAAGCTGTCGTTGCGGAAGGGATTGAAGCCAAGTGGCAGGTCGGCCTGCTCGGCTCGTTTCATTTCCGCGCGAGCGGGTTTGAAAGTGCCTGGGAGGAAATCTGCCGCTTCATCAATCGTTACGCTGCGGCGTGCGAGTTCCGGTTTGTGCTCTCCTTCCAGTTCGAGAGCATCTATGCGGCAAGGCTCGGGAAGGATCTGGTCTTCCCGGGGCCTGCTGCTCGGTAATGCTGGATGCCGGGGCGGCAGGCCCGGGCCTGATCCCATTCTCGGTACACATGGCGATATGCCTTATGGATATAACGCGTTCGTGGGTTTTCTGATTTCACACCTGTCTGCACAGTTCCAGAGTTTTAGATCGATATAATAATATCGACCCATAAAGTTTCCCCTGCCTGCGCCGCCATCGATCATACGGCCATGATCAAGGGAATTGAGATGCTCGCCTTACGCAACCTTCGAGTGGGATCCCGGCTGGGTGCCGGGTTCGGTTTGCTGCTGCTGTTCATCGTGGCCATCGTTGGCCTCGTGCTGTACGGAAACCACCTGAAGTCCGCCCAGTTCGAGAAAGTGGTGGACGTCAACATGGTGAAGATGCGGCTGTTGAACGACATGCTGGATACCAACAACGCGGTGCTGATGCATCGCCGGCTGATGGTGATCAAGCGCGGTGAGGATTTCGACAAGGATTATCAGAAGGCGCAGGAGCTGTCGCAGACCTACGACGGTATCTGGGCCAAGTACATCAAGATTCCACGCGACGCCACTGGTGATGCCCTGGTGGCGAAAATCGACGCGGCACGCAAGGCCACCGACGCCTCCACCCAGCATCTGCACGAGCGCATGAAGGCCGGTGATTTCAACGGCGCGGCCAAGGAACTGCTCGCCGAGCACGGCTTGGCCACCGCATGGAATGAGGCGATCTCGACCCTGCTGCGGCATCAGGAGACACTGACCGAGCGCAGTCGCGAGGAATACCGTTCAACCGAATCCTGGACCGGCACGTTGTCGATCGTGTTCGGCGCGTTGAGCCTGCTACTGGGCTCGCTGGCCGCGTGGGCCATCACCCGCAGCCTGACCCGCCCGCTGGAAGGTGCGGTGAAGCTGGCCGACGGCATCGCCAACGGGCGGCTGGACAACAGCATCGACGCGTCCGGCAACGATGAGGTGACGCAGCTGCTCAGGTCGATGCAGCGCATGCAGGCGCAGTTGCAGTCGGTGATGGCGGCGCAGGGCGAGCTGGCCCGCCAGCACGACGCGGGCAGCCTCAGCTATCGCATGGACGAGAGTGCTTTTCCTGGCGACTACGGGCGCATGGTGCACGAGACCAATGCGCTGGTCGGCTCGCATGTGCAGGTGCAGAACCGGCTGATCGAAGTAATGAAGCATTACGCCCGCGGTGATCTGTCAGTGGACATGGATCCGTTGCCGGGCGAGAAGGCCGCAATCACCCAGGCCATGGACGAAACCAAGACCAGCCTGTCGGCGATCAACGGTGAGATCCGCCGCCTGGCGACGGCCGCAGCCGCCGGCGACTTCAGCCTGCGCGGCGATGAAGATCGCTTCGCCTATGATTTCCGCGACATGGTGGCCGGGCTCAATCGCCTGATGCAGACCACCGACGAGAACCTGGTGCAGGTGTCGACCCTGCTGCAGGCGATCTCGCGCGGTGACCTCACCGTGCGCATGCAGGGCGACTTCCACGGCGTGTTTGCCCGCATGCGCGATGACTGCAATGCCACCGTCGATCAGCTCAAGCAGATTGTCGGCCGTATCCAGTCCAGCGCGTCCAGCATCAACCTGGCGGCAGGCGAGATCGCGTCGGGCAACACCGATCTGTCGCGTCGCACCGAGCAGCAGGCGGCGAACCTGGAAGAGACGGCGGCGTCGATGGAGGAGCTAACCTCCATCGTGAAGCAGAACGCCGAGCACGCACGCCAGGCCAACCAGCTCGCCATCGGCGCGCATGGTGTCGCGTCGCAGGGCGGCGAGGTGGTCGGCCAGGTGGTCACCACGATGTCGGCCATCGAAGCCTCGTCGAAGAAGATCGCCGAGATCATTTCGGTCATTGATGGCATCGCATTCCAGACCAACATCCTGGCGCTTAACGCTGCAGTGGAAGCCGCTCGTGCCGGCGAGCAGGGCAGGGGCTTTGCGGTGGTGGCCAGTGAGGTGCGCACGCTGGCGCAGCGCTCGGCCGGTGCGGCCAAGGAGATCAAGGGCCTGATCGAGGATTCGGTCGGCAAGGTCGCCGATGGATCGGCGCTGGTTCGCCAGGCCGGCACCACGATGGGCGAGATCGTGGCCTCGGTGCAGCGCGTGACCGACATCATGGCCGATATCTCTGCCGCCTCGCAGGAGCAGAGCTCGGGTATCGAACAGGTGAACCAGGCGGTGGTGCAGATGGACGAGACCACGCAGCAGAATGCGGCGCTGGTGGAAGAAGCCAGCGCGGCGGCACGCTCCATGGAGGAGCAGGCCAACCTGCTGGCCGAGGCGGTTTCGGTGTTCCGCACGGGGGCGGTGACCGCCGCCGCAGCGGTCCGCCCGGCGCTGGCAGCCGTGGCGGCATCGGTTGCACCGGTACGCCGGCCGGCGGTGCTGTCGCCGCGGATGGAACCGACGCTGGCCGCCAATGCGGGTGGTTGGGAAGAGTTCTAGCAGAGGGCAATGCCGGTAGGGAGACGGCGCCCATCACGATGTCTGATCGTGATGGGCGCGGATTCTCTTCCTGAACGCGCGATGGCCGATGAGGCGGCGGACACGCGCATTTCACTTCCGGTTGCCAACCGCAGGAGGACACTTGCGCCATACCGGAACTCAGGAGATGGCCATGAAGACCTCGACCCGATTGCTTGTGCTGGGCACGCTGCTGGCGGCTTCGTCGGTGGCCGGTGCGCAGACGTATGGGCCGCGCGATGAGGGACGCAAGTTCAATGACGGCAGTCGCGTGGTCTGCAAGAACGTGGAAGTGCAGCGCAACTCGCGCGATCCGAACCGCATCACGGGTACCGCTACCGGCGCAGTGATCGGCGGCCTGCTGGGCAACCAGGTGGGCGGCGGTAACGGCAAGAAGCTTGCAACCGTGGCCGGCGCCGTGGCCGGTGGTGCGGCCGGCCGCCAGATCCAAGGCAACCAGCAGCAGAAGAACGGTGACCGCGTGGTTGAACGTCGCTGCGAACGCGTCTATCGCTGATCGATCGCCGAAGGCCCCCGTTTCCCCTTCCACACCGCAGTACCCGAACGCCGGCCCCACGCCGGCGTTCTTCGTTGCAGGAAAAAGGGACGGAGGGAATTAAGTCGCAATCCCCCAAACCGGCCGTTTACGACTTAATCCCCTCCGTCCCCTTTTTTGCGAGGAGGCGCCAGGTGGCGAGGCTGCCGTAGAGCAGCAGCAGGACGGTGAGGGTGATCAGTTCGTGGCTGACGTCGGCCAGGCTGGCGTCCATCTGGTTCAGGCGCACCATCAGGTTGATGCCGGAGGTGGTAGGCAGCAGCTGCGCCAGCCAGACCAGCGGTTGCGGCGTCATCACTGCCGGCCACGACAGGTTGGCCAGGAAGAACAGCGGGATCGAGGTGGCGATGATGTACTGGAAGGCGCGTTCGCGGGTGCGGAAGAAGCTGCCGACGAACAGGCCGAAAACCACTGTAGCGGCGATGAACAGGGTGCCGCCCAGCAGCTGGCCCAGTGGGTTCCCGCCGCGCGGATAGTCCTGCACCCAGGCGGTGAACCCGGCGTACCAGAACAGGCCGAACAGGCCGATCAGGCCGAAGCCCATCGCCATGCCGGCCAGGGTCGGCAGGTCGAAGCGCAGGCGCCGGCCGAGTGCAAGACGACGACCACCGAGCAGCACGCCGATGCCCATCAGCAGGGTCTGGTGCACGATCAGCTCGGCCACGCCGGGCACGATGGCGCTGCCATAGCCTTCCTGGGTGTTGTACAGCGGGCGCTGCACCAGGGTGACCGGCGGCGCCTGTGGCGCGCCCATGAAGGCGGCCTGGCCGACCACGGCGTCACGCCCGAACGCGCCCAGTGCGTCGGCCACGCTGCCCAGCACCCAGCTGGCACGGCCCAGGTAGGCGCCGTTGCCGAGCAGCACCAGCTTGGCCGGGTGGCCGCGCAGGATGTCGCGCTCCAGGTTGGCCGGGATCAGCACGATGCCTTCGGCATGGCCGGCTTCCAGCTGCTGACGCGCACTGTCGATGTCCGCCGGTTGCCCGACCACGCGTGCAACGCGGAGTGCATCGAGCTTGCGCAGCAGCTCGCGGCTGGTCGCGCTGTGGTCTTCGTCCACCACCAGCACCGGCAGGTTGCCGGCCACCTGGTGACGGTACGCGGCCGGGTAGAAGAACGAATACAGGATCACCGCGCCGACCATCACAACGATCGCGTAGCGGTCGCACAGCACCGCCATCAGGGTCTGCCGCAGGCTGCGCCACAGTGCGCTCATGCGTCGGCTCCCGCAGGCTGCGAGGCTTCCGGCGTGCGCGCAAAGGCGATCAGGCGCAGGCCGCCAATGCCTCCTGCCACCACCGCCATCAGCAGCAATGTGGCCAACGGCCACACCGAAACCTGCAGCGGCGAACCGATGAACTGCTGCTGGGTCTGCAGCTTGATGTAGGCGCTGAGTGGCAGCAGCTGATGCCAGATGCGGGTGAACAGGGGGCCATCCAGCACCGGGAAGGTAGCGCTGGAGAACGCCAGTGCGGTGCCGATGCTGAGGCCGACCGCGGACAGCGCGGTACCCATGTCGCGGGTGACGCCGACGAAGAACAATGCGTAGGCGGCCGTGGCCAGGTAGAACAGTGGCTGTGCGAGCAGCAACAGGAGCGCGCTGCCGGCCACACCATCGCCGCGCAGCCAGGCCAGGTAACCGATGCCGAGCGCGCCATACAGCGAAAACAACAGGATGTACGGCGTGACCTTGCCCGCAATCACCGACCACGGCGTTCGATCCAGCCAGGCGGGCAGGGTGCCGTCGCGGATCTCGCGGCCGAGGCTGCCGGCGACCGCAAGTGCCAGTACCAGCGACAGCACGGCAGGGAAGATCAGCGGCAGCAGGAACAACTCGTAGCTGCGCGCAGGGTTGTACAGGATGTCCGACTGCACCGCGATCGGTGCCGCACGCAGCTTGCCGGGGCCGACCTGCAGGCCGATGCGTTCGCGCAGCAGGCGTGCGTTCCAGGCCGAGACTGCGTCGCCGATATCGCGCGACGCAGATTGGCCGGTGGTCATGTAGGTGGCGTTGTAATAGGCGAACACCGTGCCCTGGCGTCCACGCAGCGCCTGCCGGGTGACATCGCGCGGCACCAGTACGATGGCAAACACGTCCAGCCTGCGCAGCTGCGAACGCGCGTCCTCCAGGTCCGCCGGCTGGCTGGCGATGCGTACGCCGGGGCTGGCATCGAGCATGCGCAGCAGCAGGCGGCTGTCACTGCTGTGGTCGAGGTCGACCACGGCAATGGGGATGTCGCGCATCACCGACGGCGAGAACATCCACGCCATCACCGCCAGCATCAGCAGGGGCAGCACGGTGACCAGCAGCAGGTCGGCACGGTTGCCGCGCAGCGACTGCAGCTCGCGCCGCCAGGAAGCAGCGAAGCCGTTGCGGTCCGGGCTCAGTGCTGGGGCCATGCGAACAGCACGCTCATGCCGGGGCGGAAGCCCTCGATGTGGCGTACCGGGCGCACCCGCACCTCGAAACTGCGGACGTCGTAGCCGGACGACTGGCGGGTGGTACGCCAGGTCGCATAGTCGCCGGCAGGGTTGATGAAGTAGACCTCGAACTCGCCGTCCAGGCCGAGTGCCGGCACGTTGCCCTGCAGCTTGCTGCCGACCTTCAGGCCCTGCATCTGTGATTCGCGCAGGTTCATCGCCACCCACATGCGATCAATGTCGACCAGGGTGAATACCGGGTAGCCGGCCGGCACCAGCTCGCCCGGGTCGGCCATGCGCTTGTTGATCTCGCCCGCCACCGGCGCGCGTCCTTCGACTTCGGCACGGGCGGCGTTGACTTCGGCCACCGCGCCCTGCGCCTGCTGCACCTGGCCCTGCGCGGCACGCTTGTCCTGCTCGCGTGCGCCGGCCAACGCCATGTCGTACTGCGCGCGCGCGGCACGGGCCAGTTCGCGCGAACTGGTGGCCTGGGCATGCGCTTCATCGCGCTTCTGCCGGGTCATCACCCCTTCGTTGAACAGGTTCTGCACGCGCTGGTACGTGGCTTCGGCCAGCGTCGCACCGGCTTCGGCGCGCTTCCAGTTCGCTTCGGCGGCGCGGATGTCTTCGCTGCGCGCGCCTTCGTCGGCCTTGTCGGCCACCGCCTGTGCGGCGGCCAATGCGCCGTGCGCCTGCTGTTCCTTGGCGGCCACTTCGGGGCTGTCGAGCAGGAACAGCACCTGCCCGGGCTGCACGCGGTCGCCCTCGCGCACCTTCAACTCCGCCACGCGCGCGGTGATCTTGGCGGCCACGTTGATGGTGTCCGCGTCGGCCATGCCCTGGATCTGGTCGGCCGGGCTGCGCCAGGCCAGCCACAGGCCGAGCACCACCGCGACCAGCAGCACCACTACCAGGATCGGGCCCAGGCGGCGCTTGGCCGGGGGTGTTGTCGCATCGTCGTGCAGCACATCACTCATGGTCGATCACCTCGTCCGCACGGCGCCGGAATTCTTCAAAACGGTCCATCTGTCCACTGACCTCCAGCAACTGTGCCAGCGCAATATCGTATTGGTAGGCGGCCTGTGCGCGCTCTACACGGGCACCGCCCAGGCCGAGCCGCGCGTCGATCACATCCAGCGAGGTGGCCTGGCCCTCGCGGAACGCCAGCTCCTGCAGGCGCAGGTTTTCCTGTGCCTGGGCAATGCTGCTGTCGAGCAGCACGTACTGCTGGCGCGCGGTTTCCAGTTCGTTCCAGGCCTTGCGCACGCCCAGCGCGACCTGGTTCTCGGCCTCGCGCAGGCCCGCTTCGGCCTGGTCCTGCTGCGCGCGCGCGGCGCTGATCTGCGCCGGCCGCGAGTTCGGCGACAGGAAGGTGTACTTCAGGCCGATGCCAAACGCCCAGTCCGGATCGGTCAGCATTTCGTCGCGGCGGCGGAAGTCGTACTGGCCGAAGGCAAAGATCTGCGGTTTCAGCTTGGCCTGCTGCACGCGCACGCCCTGTTCGGCCTGCGCCACCATGGCCCGCAGGCGTGCGATCTGCGGCTGGCGCGCCTGCGCAGTACGCTCGAAGCTGGCCACCGGTTCCAGCGGCACGCGCTGCACGAACAGCGGCGAAACCGGCTGCACCTCGCCACCACTGCGCAGCAGCGTGGCCAGTGCGGCCTTCAGCGTGGCCAGGTCGTTCACTGTCTTCTGGTATTCGCGCTCGGCCTTGTCGCGGGCCACGGTGGCCTGCAGGCGCTGGGCGCGGGTGGCGAAACCCTCGCGTTCCAGCTTCTCTGCATCGGACAGGTGGCGGTTGAGGCCATCGCGCACGTCACGGCGCACGTCCACCGCCTGCTCGGCCAGGCGCTGCCCGAAGTAGGCCTGGGCCAGCTGCACGGTCAGCGATTGACGTTGTGCTTCGCGCTCGGCGCTGGCCTGTTCGTGGGCGGCACTGGCCGCACGCTGCGCGGCCGGAATCACGCCGCCGGTGTACAGCGGCAGCACCGCAGTGACCACTGGACGGGTGCGCCAGTCGCGCTCGGTGAACGACAGCGGCGAATCGATGCCGAAGGCTTCAGCCACCGGCGCCAGTGAGCCCAGCGGCAGAGTGAGCGTCTTCTGGAACTGCAGGCGGCGCACTTCGCCGGTGATCTCCGGCAGGCGCAGCAGCCGGGTGGCGTCCTGCAGGTCCTGCTTGTTGCGAACGGCTGCATCGGCAGCGGCCAGCGCATCGGAGACCTGCTCCAGGCGTTGCCGCGCCTGTTCCCAGTCCAGTGCGGGTGCATCGGCACTGCTCTGCGCTGCCGCCGCAAGCGGCAGGCAGGCTGCCAGGGTCAACGCGACTTTCGCGCGGTGCATCCTTGTACGTCGGCCGATCACGCCCATGCCGTCCCAGTGGTAAAGAAGTGCGCAAACGGTAGTGCGCATGGTGTGAAGCCCGGGTCTGCGGTCATCGGTCTTTCCTCAACGAAGGGTGCCGCTGGCCGCAGTACGCAGCGCCTGGGTGATGTGCTGCAGCGTGCTTGAGCGCACGGCGGCATGCTGCCAGTACAACGGCACATCGAGCCAGCGGCGGGGTTCCAGTACCACCACGCGGCCGGCGCGCACAGCGGGCGCGGCCAGGGTTTCCGGGGCCAGGCCCCAGCCGAGTCCGCACGCGGCGGCTTCGACGAAACCGGTGGAGGAGGGCAGGTAGTGTAGCGGCGGCTGCAGCCGCGCGCGGGTCAGACGACGCACGAAGCGCCACTGCAGTTCATCTTTGCGGTTGAACACCAGCATCGGCGCGCGTGCCAGTGCTGTGGCGTCCATGCCATCGCTGAAGTACTGGCGGGCGAAGCCGGGCGAAGCAATCGCTTGGTAGCGCATGGCGCCGAGCGGGTGCACGTTGCAGCCCTTCACCGGCTGGCTTTCGGCGGTGACCGCACCCAGCACGCTGCCGTCGCGCAGCAACCGCAGGGTGTGGTCCTGGTCGTCCATGCGCAGGTCGAACAGGTAGCCATGGCGCTGGTGCAGGTCGGCGATGGCCGGCACGAACCACGTATCGAGCGAATCATCATTGACCGCCAGCGGGATCGGGGTGCGCGCAGCGTCGCTGCTGCCACGCTCGGGTAGCAGCTCGGCCAATGCCTCGGCCTCCAGCGCCTGCATCGGTCGCACCCGGCGCAGCAGCGCCTCACCGGCGGCGGTGGGGCGGCACGGCGCCTGGCGCACCACCAGCACCTGCCCGAGCCGGTCTTCCAGAGCCTTGATCCGCTGCGACAGTGCTGATGGGCTGATCGACAGGCGGCGTGCCGCAGCCTCGAAGCTGCCTTCCTCCAGCACCGCGGCAAACGCGGCCAGTTGCGGGTGTACCAGGTCCATGCCGGTGCCTCTTCAGTTTTCCTGCGCAGGATAAAGAAAAATCAGTTTGTCTAAACAAGGCTGTTGGCCGCACCCTGCGCGTCCCCTCGCTGCCTGGCCTGTCCCGATGTGGATTGCCGCTACCGTCGCCGGCCTCTTCGCGGGCGCCGGCCTGATCATCGCCATCGGCGCACAGAATGCCTTCGTGCTGCGCCAGGGCCTGCAACAACGTCATGTGGGCAGGGTGGTGCTGGCCTGCGCCGGCGCGGATATCGCGTTGATCCTGGCCGGCGTGGGCGGCATGGGCGCGCTGGTGCTGCAGTGGCCGTTGCTGCTGCAGGTGCTGCGCTTCGGTGGTGCGGCCTTCCTGCTCTGGTATGGCCTGCAGGCGGGCCTGCGCGCGTGGCGAGGTGGCAGCGCGCTGGCCGCCGCCGAGGCGCAGGGCGGCAGTGGGCGCCAGGTACTGCTGACCTGCCTGGCCTTCACCTTGCTCAACCCGCATGTCTACCTGGACACGGTGGTGTTGCTCGGCAGCCTGTCGACGCGCTATCCGGGCGATCTGCGCTGGGCCTTTGCCGCCGGTGCGTGCGTGGCCAGTGTGGCCTGGTTCTGTGCACTGGGCTATGGCGCGCGGCTGCTGCAGCCGGTGTTCCGCAGGCCGTCTGCGTGGCGGGTGCTGGATGCAGGCGTGGCGATGTTCATGCTCTGCCTTGCCATGCTGTTGCTGTTGCGCCCGCTCTAGGCGGCATCCACCGCGCACAACGGTGTTTCGCCCGGGCGCAGGGTCAGCACGCGCACGCCGCTGCCGGTGACCGCGACGGTATGCTCGAACTGCGCCGACAGCTTGCCGTCGCGGGTGTAGACCGGCCATTCGTCCGGCTGCTGGCGGATGGCCGGCTTGCCCTGGTTGAGCATCGGCTCGATGGTGAACACCATCCCTTCTTCCAGCACCACGCCGGTGTTGGGATGCCCGTAGTGCAGGATCTGCGGTTCCTCATGCATCTCCTGGCCGATGCCGTGGCCGCAGTACTCCTTCACCACGCTGTAGCCGTGGCTGCGTGCGTGGCGGGCGATGGCGTGGCCGATATCGCCCAGGCGTGCGCCGGGGCGCACCGCGGCGATGCCTTTCCACATCGCCTGGTAGGCGGTCTGCACCAGCCGGCGCGCGGCGTAGTCGACCTCACCGACCAGGTAGGTGGTGCTGGAGTCGGCGATGTAGCCGTTCTTTTCCAGGGTGATGTCGAGGTTGACGATCTGGCCGTTGCGCAGCACGTCGGTGGTGCTGGGCACGCCGTGGCAGATGACGTTGTCGATCGAGGTATTGAGCACGTACGGGAAACCGTACTGGCCCTTGCTGGCCGGCCGCGCCTGCAGCTCATCGACGATCATGCGCTCGACGAATTCGTTGATCTCCATCGTGCTGCGGCCCTGCAGCGGCAGCTGGTCGAGTGCGGCGAACACCTGCGCCAGCAGGCGACCCGATTCGGCCATCAGCGCGATCTCGTCGGGGCGCTTGATGATGCCCATCGGCTCAGACCTGGCCCGGAGGCAACAACGGCGGCTGCACGCCGGCCGCGCGCAGCTCGCTGGCGACGATGTCCTGGAAACTCAGCGTCGGGTTCATCTCGCACAGCATGCCGACCCGGATCCAGAAGTTGGCCTGGGCGTTGATCGAACGGCTGGAGACGGTGCAGGCACGGCGCAGCTGGTCGTGCAGGGTGTCATCGATGTTGACGATGCCCATGGGTGGCCCTCGAGTATGAATATACGAATCGTATATGTTCCGTATATCCATCTCAAGCCGACGTCATTCAGTCCGTGTGGGTGGCGAAGCGCAGCCGGTTGCCATCCGGGTCGCGCAGCAGCATTTCGCGGCTGCCCCATTCGGTGTCATGCGGGGGCTGCTCGATTGGGACGTTGGCGGCACCGAAGGCGCGGTGCAGGCTGTCGACGTCGTCAACGATGAAGTACACCGCGCCGCCGACCTCGCAGTCGCCGCTGTGTTCGGTAAGGAAGATCGTCTGGCCGTCGCGGGTGAGCTGGGCAAACAGTGGGAAGCCGGGTTCGAAGCGATGTTCCCAGTCGACCACGAAGCCCAGCCCCTGCACGTAGAACGGCAGGGTGGTGTCGGCGTGGCGCATGCGCAGTTGCGGGATGACGGTCTGGGGCATGGCGAGGGCTCCTGGGGTAGGCGCCCAGTGTAGTGCCGGCCGCTGGCCGGCATTGGTCTGGTAGATGCCAACCTCGGTTGGCATTGCCGGCCAGCGGCCGGCACTACCGAAGCCACGCCGGCCCGCGGCCGGCATTACCGGCGCGGTCAGCAGGCCGTCGGTACGGCGGCGATTGCCGCCAGCAGTTCGCGGTTCACCTGCTGGTGACGCGCCTGCCAGGCGGGAAGATCATCGGCGCTGATGTCCGGCTGGCCATCCAGCGACGACAGCCAGCGCTTGAAGCGGCTCTGGTAGGTGGCCAGCGACACCTCGCCGGTGATGTCACTGCCGACCAGGCCGCCGGCACGCAGCGCTTCGATCACCACCAGCGCGTCTTCCAGCTGGAATCGGCCCTGGTCCCAGTTGCTGCGCGCGACGTCCTCGGCGAACACGTCCTTGTCGATCGACAGGTAGGCCGGCTGCGGCGACTTGGCCTGTTCGGCAGCGAACGCGGCCACCAGCGCTTCGGGGTGCTCGAAGCGGCGGAACGCGTGGCCCATGCCGAGGCGATGGCCCCAGCTGACATCCACGTCCATGCACCAGTACGTCAAGCGACCGCCCAGCAGCGGGCGCCAGTGGTTCTCCCAGGCATGGCCGAGGCCGATGTCGCTGGAGGTAATGCCGAGCACATGGATGTGCGAGATCTGCGGCAGCTTGCTGGCGGCATTCACCCATGAGCCACAATGCATGCCGAACGGAAAACGCATGTTGTCCGGATGGTTGTCCAGCACTACCAACTGAAACGGCGCCTGTGTGCGCATGCGGCGCAACAGCGGCAGGCTGAGGTGGTGGAAGTCGCCACTGCCGAGCATGACCGTGCCGAGCTGCGCGGGCAGCGGCGCCAGCACTTCAGTGGCGAAACGGTCCAGGGTGGCATTGCTGCAGGCAAAGCGCAGTGGATCGTGCCACTGCGGCAGGGCCAGGGTCTGCGCCTGGGGCAGCGGCAGCACGCCACCGTCCAGGTCGAGGATCAACGGAGAACGCAACGTCATCGTTCAACCGCCTCCATCAGCTTCGCCCTGCAGGTACGGGGCCAGCCGGCGCAGGGCGGCGCGCAGCAGCGGGGAACGGGCGTGGATCGCGTGCCGGGTGGAGGTGAAGCGGGCGCCCAGTTCGGCCTTGATCCGCGAGTCGGTCCAGCCGGCCACGTAGTGGCTCAGGCCGTGCTGCAGGGCATACTCGAGGTTGTGCATCCAGCTGACCGCGTACAGGTTGTGCTCGCGTGACTGCGGGTAGGCCAGACCGATGTACTTGTCCACCAGCTTTCCGGCGTGGATGTAGCACAGGTTCCAGCCGATCAGCTGCCCTTGGTGGCGGTACAGGAACATCCGTCCCTGGCCCTGGCTGTCGGCCAGCAGGTACTGGAAATAGGTCAGGTCGAGCTGGTCGAAATGCACCGCGCTCTGCGCATACACGCCCAGGTACAGCGCATACAACTCGGCCTGCAGCCGTGGGTCGGCCAAGGCGGGATCACCGGTGGCGATGCAGTCGACCTGCAGGTCATCACGCGAACGGAGCTTGCGCCGGATGTTCTTGCGGCGCGAGGACGACAGGCGGCCGAGGTAGCCATCGAGCGAATCGAAATCGATCGCCACCCAGGCAAGCGGCATGCCTTCCAGTTCAACGAAGCCGCGCGTCAGCAAGGCCTGCAGGAACGCCGCGCTGTGCGCATTGGCCGCGTCGTCCAGCAGCGGTGAATCGATGGCCAGGTCCTTGACCACCAGCAGCCGGGTATCGCCGATCGCGTGACGCGTCACGTCCTCGGCCAGCGCCTCCGGCGCCACGTGCGCCGGCAGTGGGGTGTACTCGGTGCTGGTGGCACCGACGAAGCGGGTCTTCCAGGTGATCCAAGGCCGCCACAGGCGCGACAGCGGCAGGCCGAGCAGCTTGCTGCGCAGCGCGTCGTCCATCGTGGTGGTCAGGTCCAGCGGCGCACGGAAAGTCGGCAGGCCGCTGGGAAGGCGGCCTGCCTCGAATCCGAGCGGCGGATGGGCCAGGAAGCCCTCCAGCAGCGCGGCCGGTTCCAGCGCGGTGCTGGATGCGCGTGACGTCATCTCCATCGGCACGGGAACCGGCAGCCCATCCAGCCTCAGCCCTTGGCCTTGGTCAGCGCCTGGTCGAGCAGGGTGATCGCCAGGTCGATCTCTTCGTAGCTGATGTCCAGCGACGGCGCGAAGGTGATCACGTTCTTGTACCAGCCACCTACGTCGAGCACGAGGCCCATGCGCTTGCCGTCGTGCAGGAGGTCACCGGCCAGGCCGATGTCGACCATGCGGTCCAGCAGTTCCTTGTTCGGGGTGTAGCCGTCGGCCTGGCAGATTTCGGCGCGCAGGGCCAGGCCCAGGCCGTCGACGTCGCCGATTTCCGGGTGGCGCTTCTGCAGGCCACGCAGGCCGTCGAGGAAGTACGCGCCCTTTTCCGGCACGGTGCGCTCGTAGTCCATTTCCTTTCCCAGCTTCAACACTTCCAGGCCCAGGCGGGTGCCCAGCGGGTTGGAGTTGAAGGTGGAGTGGGTGGAACCCGGCGGGAACACGGTCGGGTTGATCAGCTCTTCGCGTGCCCACAGGCCGGACAGCGGGTTCAGGCCGTTGGTCAGCGCCTTGCCGAACACCAGCACGTCCGGGGTCACGCCGAAGTGCTCGATCGACCACAGCTTGCCGGTACGCCAGAAGCCCATCTGGATCTCATCGACCACCATCAGGATGCCGTACTTGTCCAGCACGCGCTTGAGGCCGGTGAAGAAGTTGCGCGGCGGAATGACGTAGCCGCCGGTGCCCTGGATCGGCTCGACGTAGAACGCGGCGTACTCGGCCTGGCCGACCTTGGGGTCCCACACGCCGTTGTACTCGCTTTCGAACAGGCGCTCGAACTGCCACACGCAGTGGTCGGAATACTCGTCCGGGGTCATGCCCTTCGGGCGACGGAAGGGGTACGGGAACGGGATGAACATCGCGCGCTCGCCGAAGTGGCCGTAGCGGCGGCGGTAGCGGTAGCTGGAGGTGATCGACGAGGCACCCAGGGTGCGGCCGTGGTAGCCGCCTTCGAAGGCGAACATCAGGCTCTTGCCGCCGCGCGCGTTGCGCACGATCTTCAGCGAGTCTTCAATGGCCTGCGCGCCGCCGACATTGAAATGCACGCGACCGTCGAGGCCGAATTTCTCGTGCATGTCCACGGCAATGGTCTTGGCCAGCTGCACGCGGGTCGGATGCAGGTACTGGCTGGCGACCTGCGGCAGGGTGTCGATCTGGTCCTTCAGCGCGTCATTCAGGCGCTTGTTGCTGTAGCCGAAGTTGCAGGCCGAGTACCACATCTGCAGATCGAGGTAGGGCACGCCCGCACCGTCGAACATGTAGCTGCCTTCGCCGCGCTGGAAGATCTTCGGCGGGTCGACGTAGTGGACGGTATCGCCGAAGGAGCTGTAGCGGGCTTCGTCGGCCAGCAGCTGCGCGTCGGAGGCAGCGGCGTCGGCGTTCTTGTCAAAAATGTTCATGCAGTTCGGTTCCGTGAAGGACGTTCGAAAGGGGCGACGGGGGAGCGTGCTTGGAGGGAGTGCTCAGGCGGTGGCCAGCAGCGGGGGCAGTGCGGCGGGCTGCGGGCGGGCGTCGATGCGACGTGGCTGCAGCAGGCTGCCATCGAGCAGGCGCGGCAACAGTGCGACTGCATCGTGGAAGGTGTCGATGGCGGCATGCTCGATGCCGGCATTCGTGCAATGGGTAATCAGGCGGCGCTTGGCGAACACGAAGTCGGCGTCTTCGGACACACAGAAATCCGAGCTGCCGTCACCGATCATCAGCACGCGCGGTGCTTCGTTGGCGCGCGCCTGCGCGGCGCAGGTGCACTTGCAGGTGCCACTGCGGCAGCCTTCGGCCTGGTAGGGCGACTCCAGTTCCCAATGGTCTTCGCACCAGCGCAGGTGGTTGGCCACCACCGGCAGCTGCGACAGGCCGTGGTTGGCCAGGATGCGGTGGATCGCATAGTCCAGGCCGTCACTGACGATGCGCAGCGGCAGGCCCAGCTGTTCGGCACGGCTGACAAAGGCGGCGAAGCCCGGATCGATCTGTACCTGGTCCAGATGGGCGTCGAGCGTGGCCGGGTCCAGTTTCAGCAGCCGCACCTGGCCCTGCATGCATTCACGCGAGCCGATCTTTCCCGCTTTCCACTGGTCTTCCAGTTCCTGCCAGCCCGGCTGGCCGTACTTTTCCAGCAGCGAGTCGATGACATCTTCGAGGCTGATGGTGCCGTCGAAGTCACACAGGATGCTCCAGTGCATGGGCAGGTCCGTCGATGAAAGAAACGCCCGGCCCGATGCCGGGGCAGGCTCAATGTAGGCAGGCCGCCTTTCTCGTTCCTTTCCTGTTGAAAGGCTCTTCTGACAGGCTGGGAAAACGTTCAGGAAGGTGCACGGATGAATGCGCGGAGGGCAGGCCACGCGTGCACGTTCGGGTCAGGCGCGGGCCAGGACCTGCAGTATTTCGGCAGTCTCTTCGCGGGTCTGCCAGGCGCTGTTGCCAAGGGTCAGCATGCGTGCGGCGAAGTCGCGTGCATTGGGCATGTCGTCCTGCGGCACGATGCCGCGCAGGTACGCGTAGCCGGGCAGGGCATGGATGAACATGCGGCTGGCGCCGAGACCACGTGGCCACAGGTCCTTCAGTACGGCATCGCGGGCGCGCTGGCTGGGCAGCAGCAGCATCAGCAGTGGCCAGGTGCCACCGCTGCCGGCGAGGCCGTCGACCACCTCAACGGCTGGCAGCTGTGCCAGCTGCACGCGCAGCTGCAACGCACGCAGGCGACCGGCCTGCAGGAACGCCGGCAAGCGCCGCGCGGCATGCGCGCCGATGTTCTGCCGCCAGTGGCTGACCCGGTGCTGCGGTATATCAAGCGGGAAAATGTCACCGACCGCTTCTTCCAGATCGTCGCGTTGAAGCGCACTGCGCAATGGATTGCCATACACCAGCGACAGCAGCGAAGGGCGATAGCAGGCAGCAAGGCCGATCAACTGCACGCTGCGCAGCAGCTCCCAGCGCAGGCTGGAGCGAACGTGCTGGACGGCATGTTCGGCCAGCGCGGCACGCAGTTCGTCATCGCGGCTGACCAGCAGGCCGCCTTCGTGCAGGCTCAGGCCCTTGCCGGCGGCCAGGCTGAAGAATCCGATATCGCCGCGCAGGCCGACACTGGTGTTGCCAACGCGTGCGCCGAGCGCCTGCGCGGCATCCTCGATCACCCAGGCGCCGGCGCCGCGCGCAACCTCGCAGGCCAGCTCGACATCGGCGATGCGCCCGCCCAGGTGGGTCGGCAGGATCGCCAGCGTGCGCGCATCGGCCAGACGCCTGAGCTGGCCGGGATCAAAGTCGAAGTGGCCACGACGGGTATCGCACAGTTGCACGCGCAGGCCCAGGCTGTGCACCGCGATCGGCACCAGCGGGCAGGTATAGGCCGGCATGATCACGGTGTCGCGCCTTGGCGCGCGCTTGCGCAGCGTACGCAGCGCGATCAGCAGTGCGTGCGTGCCGGAACAGGTCAGCTGCAGTGGCGGTGTGCCGAGCTGGCTGGCCAGGACTTCGCGCAGGTCGCCGCCACCGGGCAGGAAATCGCTGGCCTGAATCGGCAGGCCAGCGGTAGGTGGCAGTTCGCGCGCGAACAGGCTCATCGCAGCCCGCTCACGACGCGCTTTCGGCGGGACTGTGCGGGTCGTCCGCTTCAGCGCGGCCGAGGCAGACGATGCCGGCCACGATCAGTACCGCACCTAACAGATGGTGCAGGGTCAGCGGCTCGTTCAACAGCCACGCCGACAGCAGCAGAACGCTGATCACTTCCAGGTGCGATGCGGCAAATGCAGGGCCGATTGGCGCATGGCGCAGCAGGCTCATCCAGGTGAAGAACGCACCCACGTAGCCGAGGATGGCGCCATACACCCACGGCTGCGACAGCACGCGCAGCAGCCAGGCGGTGTTGGCCTCGACCGGCAGCGCGGCGTCACCGGCGTACTTGAAGCACAGCTGGGCCAGCGTGTCGAAGGCCATCAGCAGCGGGAAACCGATCACATACAGGCGCCTCATGAGCCGGCCCCCACCACCGCCACGCCCGCGGTGACCAGCAGCATGCCGGCCACCCGCAGCGGCGTGAGCTTCTCGCGGAACAGGAAACGACCGGCGATCATCAACGCAACGATGTTGATCGAGCCCAGCAGCACGCCCTTGGACAGCGGCACCAGCGACAGGAACGCAATCCAGGCCACGAACTCGAGCACGTAGCAGGCGATGCCGATCCACAGCCAGGGGCGGCTGAGCATGTGTTTCCAGCGTTGCAGTCCTTCGCCTTCCTGCGGATCGCTGGCGGCGGCCTTGAAGGCGAGCTGGCCACCGGTATCGAGTACCACATTGGCCAGCCACAGCAGGGTGGCGAGTGCCCCCATCTCAGGCCACCGCCTTGAGCACGCCCGTGCGTTCACCGATCTCGGTGAAAAAGCGCGCGCTGCGACGGATCACATCGCGGCGTTCGCGATCGATGGTGATCATGTGGTAGCTGTCTTCCAGCACCACCAGTTCCTTCGGGCCGCTGACCCGCGACATCACCAGCTCAGCGTTGCCCATGCTGGCCACATCGTCTTCGCGGGCGTGCATCACCAGGCACGGTGCGGTGACCTGGTGCAGGTGGCGGCGGGTCCAGTTGCTCAGCGCACGCATCTCGGCCAGCGCATGCCAGGGATTGCCCGGCAGGCCGGCGGCGGCGCTGTCGCCGGACAGCATGGCGGCGCTGACCTGCGCGCGCAGGCGCTCGTCGCGCAGGCCGTACGGCGGTTCTTCCATGAACATGCGGTCGCGGCCGATGTTGAAGCGCTTGAACCACGGCAGGAGGAACGAGAAGCGGGCCACGGCGGGAATGTTCCAGCCGTCGTAACGGAAAGTGGCGCCGTACACGCCCACGCCGGACACCCACTCCGGGCGACGTGCCGCCAACGCCAGCGAAAGTACCGCGCCCATCGACAGTCCACCCACGAACAGCTGGTCGACCTTGCCGCGCAGGGCGGCCGCCGCATCTTCCACGCCCTGGTACCACTGTTCCCAGGTGGTCGCCAGCAGGTCATCCACGGTGCCGCAATGGCCGGGCAGCTGCACGCCGTGGACGGTGAAGCCGGCATTGTTCAGCCCCTTGCCCAGCATGCGCATTTCCGCCGGGGTGCCGGTCAGGCCATGGACCAGCAGCACGCCCTGGGGGCCACCGGGGAGGAAGAAGTCGTGCGATTCGGTCACCTGGCGGCTCCGGGACGGCAGTGGGGATGGCAGGATCGCAAGCGCGATTTTCACCAGCCTTTCAGCGCGCCGGGCCGGGTCAGGGGGCCTTCAGCAGCGGCAGCATGATGGCGACCTTGAGGCCCCCGCCCGGGCGGTTCAGAAAGCTCAGGCGGCCGCCGAAGTGCTCTACCGCCTCGTGCGCGATGGCCAGGCCGAGGCCGGTGCCGCTGGCAGCAGTGCCCGGCGCCCGGAAGAAGCGCTCGCCCAGCCGTGGCATCACGTCGTCGGGCACGCCGGGGCCGTTGTCTTCCACATAGAGTTCGACATCATTGTCGTCCAGCGCGTGCATGCCCACCGTGACGGTGGCATTGCGGCCGGCATAACGCAGGGCGTTGTCGATCAGGTTGTCCAGCGCCTCCTGCAGCATGGCGCCGTTGCCGAGCACACGCAGCGGATGGGGGCTGCCGCGGTAGCCGAGGTCGATGCCATCGCGGATCGCCTCCGGCACGCGCATGCCAACCCACTGCGGCACCAGCTCGCACAGGTCCAGTGCTTCCACGGTATCGGGCACGGTCTGCGCCCGGCTCAGCGCCAGCAGCTGGGTGCTGACCCGGGCAGTGCGCTGATTGAGCCGGCGGATGTGCTGCAGCGCCTCGCGCACCGTATCGGGGTCACCGTGTGCCAGCGCCTGGTCCACGTGCAGGGCCATGCCCGCCAGCGGCGAACGCAGCTGGTGCGCGGCATCGGCGATGAAGCGGTTCTGCAGGGTGATCATTTCCGCCTGGCGGGCAAACAGATCGTCGATGGTGCTGATCAGTGGCTGGATCTCCTCCGGTACGTCGGCGTCGGAGATCGGTGCCAGTTCGCCACGGCGCTGCGCCAGGCGGGTCCTCAGCGGCGTGAGGATGCGCAGGCCGTAGGTCACGCCGAACCAGACCAGTGCAGCGGTGCCCAGCGCCAGCATGGTCATCAGCGGGATGATGATCATCAGGATCTCGCGCGCCCGCTGTCGGCGGTCGGCCATGCTCTCGGCCACGGTCACCGCCAGCTGGTCCTGCGGATCGTTCATCGCCTGCGTGCAGACCGTGGCCATGCGCACCTGCTGGCCATTGAGGTTGCCGTCGTACAGCGCCGGATGCACGCCGGTGCAGTCCTGCGAAGGGGCATACGGGCTGAAGTCGGCATTGCCGCTGAGCGTACCCATGCGGCTGCTGTCGACGTTGAAGTAGCGATGGCCGTCGGGGTCGTACTCGATCAGGAAGCGCGCCTGCGGCGACAGGTCGCTGGTCACCGGCATGGTGCTCAGCATCTGCGCGAACGAATGCGTGTCGTCGATCAGGTTGCGGTCGTGGATGCGGTTGGAATAGTCCAGCGCAACGTAGTAGGCCAGGATCGTGTTGAAGGTGAGCAGGCCCAGCATCGGCAGCGCCAGGAAGGCGAGCAGGCGCCGGCGCAGGCTGGGCGGTCCACTGATCACGGGGTGCTGTCGTCCTGCGCGTCTTCCAGCATGTAGCCCAGCCCGCGCACGGTGCGGATGCCCATGCCGCCGGGCTGCAGCTTGCGGCGCAGGCGGTGCAGGGCGATGTCCAGGCCGTTGTCGGTCAGGTCCTGGCCCCAGTCGCACAGCGCTTCCACCAACTGCGCGCGTGACACGATGCGCTCGGCGCGCACTGCCAGTGCCGACAGCAGGCCGAACTCGCGTGCGGTCAGTTCCAGCGACTGGTCGTCGATCCACACCCGATGCCCGGCCAGGTCGATGCGAAGGCGGCCGATGCGCAGGTCCGGGTTGCCATTGCTGGTGACCCGGCGCAGCTGGGCGCGCACGCGCGCTTCGAACTCGTCCAGCGCGAACGGCTTGACCAGGTAGTCATCGGCACCCAGGTCGAGCACACGCACGCGCTCGGCCAGGCCGTCACGGGCGGTCACCACCAGCACTGCGAGGCCATCACCGCGCTGGCGCAGGCGCTGCAGCACGTCGCGGCCATCCAGCTGCGGCAGCCCCAGGTCCAGTACCAGCAGCGCGTACTGCGTCGAGCCCAGTGCAGCATCGGCGTGCGCACCGTTGTCGACGTGGTCGACCACGTGCCCCTGCCGGCGCAGCGAGGCGCACAGGCCGGAGGCGATATCCGGGTCGTCTTCAGCAATCAGAACGCGCATGCGCGGGGCTCCTGTAACGGTCAGGCCCACCGGATGGACGGGGTGGGCCTCTCGGCTGCCGAGGGTAGCCGCAAACCGGCTGCAGGTGGAGCGCGCCGGCACCTCCCGGCACCGTCGCGCTGTCCCTCCATTCAGTCCTGCAGGCCCGGCTCACCCAGCGCCAGCGGCACCCGCGAACCATCCAGCAGGCCACGGCTGAGCTTGCCACCCTCGATGAACAGCAGTTCGCCGTTCTCGCCGTTCTTGATGCTGCTGTCGATGGCGATCACGCGGTCGCCGTGGAAGCTGCTGACGTGCGGCATCGAGGTATGGCCAACCACGATGCGCTTGAGCTGCAGGCGGTCGAGCACAGCCTGCACACCCGCGGTGTCGAGGCGGCCATCGAAATAGCCGCGGTACCAGATCGGGCTGGTCTTGCCGTCATACAGCGGTGCGGTGGCCGGGTCGGCCTTCACTTCGGCCTTGGGCAGGCCCAGCGAGGCCTGATAGGCCGCGTTGGTGCGTGCCGGGTCCAGCGCCAGCTGCACCGCCTCGGGCGAGATGCCGCCGTGCAGGAACAGGGTATCGCCGATCTTCAGCAGCACCGGGCGGGTGCGCAGCCACTGGCCGATCACCGAGTCGGCGCCATACAGTTGCGGGTAGCTGCGGCCGAGCAGCTGGGCGCTGCGCAGGTATTTCGGGTTGACGTAGCGCAGGTCGTCGTACAGCACCATGGTCTCGTGGTTGCCGAGCACGAAGTGCACCGCGCCGCCGGCGGCGGCCGCCTGCTGCTGCAGGCCATACAGCAGCCAGAAGGCTTCGGTTACCTGCGGGCCGCGGTCGAACACATCGCCGGCGATGACCAGGGTGTCCTTGCCCAGCGCCCAGCGGTCCTGTGCGTCGATGACCTGGTGGGCACGCAGCAGGCGCACCAGCAGCCCGTACTGGCCGTGGATGTCGGACAGCGCCACGATGCGCGGCACGGCCGGCAGCACGGAGACCGACGGAGCATTCGGGGCGGCCACGTGCACGCTGTGTTCGTAGCCGCAACGCGGGGTGATGTCGGTGCCTGCGGCCTGCGTGGCAAGTGTGTGCGACTCGACCTTGTCGTCGCAGATCCATCTGGCCTGCAGCTGGTTGCCCTGGCGGAACACATAGGGTCCATCGGCCTGTACGTGGTCGGCGGGCGCGGCAACCTCGCGGGCCTGCGTGGTTGCTGTGGCGCAGGCCAGCAGCGGCAACAGCAGGGCGGTCAGCAGGGAAGGGCGACAGCGCGACATCGGCGGCATCCAGCGGCGGAAAGATCCGATGCTAACCGGCGCGGGCGTCCGTCGGTGTGCGCGAATGGGCGGATCAGGTGTCGCGCCCGTCGTCCTTGAGCTTGCGCACGCGGGTGGCAGTGGGCTGAAGCGGCTGGTCATCGCGCCCGCGCGGCTGCATGTAGGGCAGCGGCCGCCGCGTCGCCAATTCGATCAGCTGCGAATGGCCTTCGCCTGCACCGAAGCGATGGCGCTCTCCCCACTGGCGCAGTGCGACCAGCAGCGGGAACAGTTCCAGGCCTGCGGCGGTGAGCACGTACTCCTGGTAGGCCGATCCATCGGAGGCTGACTGCAGCTGCAGGATGCCGGCCTCGACCAGCCGGCGCAGGCGGTCGCTGAGGATGTTGCGCGCCGCGCCGAGGCTGCGCTGGAAATCACCGAAGCGGGTGATGCCGTCGAACGCGTCGCGGATCACCAGCAATGCCCAGCGGTCACCGAGCAGGTCGGCACTGCGGGCTACAGGGCAGGGGCTGTCGGCGTGCATGCTGGGTATCTCCGAATGTGGTTGCAGTTTAAAACCAATGGCGATAGCCTGCATCTGGTTTCAAATTGCAACCATATGATGAGTGCGACATCGCTTCCCCGCCCGCTGCTGGTCCTGCTTGCGGCTGCCGCCGGCGCCAGCGTCGCCAACGTCTACTACGCGCAGCCGCTGCTGGATCAGCTTGCACGCGCCTTTGCGCTGGACCGGGCCGTGGCCGGCGCAGTGCTGGCTGCCACCCAGGCCGGCAGCGTGCTGGCGTTGCTTGGCCTGCTGCCGCTGGCGGACCGCGGCGACCGGCGACGCCTGCTGCGGCTGCAGTTGATCGCGCTGGTGCTGGCCCTGTTGTGGCTGGCGGCGTCACGCACGGCGAGCTGGCTGTTGTCGGGCATGCTGCTGGCAGGCTTGCTGGGCACCGCGCTGACCCAAGGCCTGATTGCCTATACCGCCATGCTGGCACCGCCCGAGCAGCGCGGTCGCGTGGTTGGTGTGGTGCAGGGCGGCGTGTTCATCGGCCTGCTGCTGGCGCGCGTGGTGTCCGGTACGGTGGCGGCGGCCTTTGGCTGGCAGAGGGTCTACCTGCTGTCAGCGGTGGTGATGGCGGCGTTGGCGGCGCTGCTGTGGCGGCGCCTGCCCGCAGTACCGGTGCCGTCGGTCCCTCCACGCTGGCGCGAGCTGCTGGGCTCGATGCTGGGCATGCTGCGCCGCGATCGAACGCTGCGCGAGCGCGGGCCGCTGGCATTGCTGCTGTTTGCCGGCCTCAATGTGTTCTGGGCGGCGGCACCCTTGCCGCTGTCGGCACCGCCGCTGCACTGGTCAACCGCAGCCATCGGCGCGCTCGGCCTGGCCGGCGTGGTCGGTGCGCTGATGGCGGCGCGGGTCGGACACTGGATGGACCGTGGTTTCGCGCATCGGGTCAGCCTCGGCGCGCTGTTGTTGATGCTGGTCGCGTGGTGGCCGCTGCTGGGCCTGCCGCATTCGCTGTCCCTGCTGTTGCTGGGTGTGGTCGTGCTCGACCTGGGCGGCCAGGCACTCCATGTCTCGAACCAGGCATCGTTGCTGCGTGCACCGGCAGAACAGCATGGGCGCCTGGTGGCGTTGTACATGCTGTTCTATGCGGTGGGCAGCGGTGCGGGAGCGGCGGCGGGGCCCTGGATGCAGGTGCGGCATGGCTGGCCCGCAGTGTGCCTGCTGGGGGCGGGCATCGCGTTGCTGGCGCTGCTGTGGTGGGCAGCATGGCGGGTGGTGGCGTTCAATGCATCGGCTGGCGCGCGAACCGGTAGAGTCGACTGTCGGTAGAGTCGACTGTCAGTCGACTGCTCTTCGTTCCGACGGCGAAAAATCCCGCGCTGCGCGCGATAGTCGACCAGCGGTCGACTCTACCTGTCCTGCCGTCATCGCTGCAGTGCACGCCGCCCCGGGGCTTCCTGCAGGTCCGCGCTGGCGACCACCACGCGGTTGCGGCCGCTGCGCTTGGCCTCGTACATCGCCGCGTCTGCGCGTGCCATCAACCGCTCGTAGTCCGGATGACCATCGTGACCGGCCACGCCGATGCTGGCGGTCAGTTCCAGCACCTGGCCATTGGCCAGCGCTACCGGTGATTGTGCGATCTGCCGGCGCAGGCTCTCGGCGATCACGGTCGCCTGCGACTCGCTGGCGGCCACCAGCACCACCACGAATTCTTCGCCGCCATAGCGGAACAGGTAGTCGCTGCCACGCGTGAGCTGGCCGAGCAGGCCGGCCACGTGCTGCAACGCACGGTCGCCGGCATCGTGGCCATGGCCGTCGTTGATTGCCTTGAAATGATCCAGGTCGAGCAGCAGCAGCGAGAACGGTGTGCGGTTGCGCGTGGCCAGCTCGATCTCCCTGCGCAGCACGGTGGGCAGGAAGCGACGGTTGAGCAGGTTGGTCAGCGCGTCGCTGCCGGCATCCAGTTCGCCGATGCGCTCGAACAGCAGCGTCATCAGGGTGCGGATGGCGGCCAGGTCCTCGCGGATGGCCGGCAGCACCGCCAGTCGCTGCGCCGGAGCATCGCCACTCGCGCGCTGCAGGTGGCCGTCAATGCGGGCCATCAACTGGCCCACCTGCTGCGTTTCGCTGCTTTCGCCGAAGCTGGGGATGCCCTTGTGGGTGAACCACAGGCCGAACTCCGAGGTGGCCAGGCTGGCGTTGTCGCTGGCCTGCACGTGGCCGGCGAGGGCGTAGAGCAGGGCGTTCTCCCAGTCCAGCAGCAATGCGCGCTGGCGCTCGCGTTCGGTACCGACGTTCTGTACCAGCGAGAACAGCCGGTAGGCGGCGTCGGCACGGGTGGAGCGCTCGCGCGCATGGGTGTAGGCCAGGGTCATGCCTTCCATGGCGATGTCCATGATCGCGCTGAGGCAGGCGATGGCGGCGAACGCGGTCGCGCTGTCGGGCGCGTCGTCCCGCAGGCGCACGAACAGCTCGTGCTTGAGCACGCGCGCACCGCGGGTGACCAGGTCGACCGGGATGCCGACCCGTGCGTGTACGTCGCCGATCACCCGCTGCGAGGCGACCGTGGTGGCGATGCCAGCGGCGTCGGTGGTCAGCAGCTGTACCAGCCAGCGCTGCATGGCCGGCTGCAGGCGCTGCTTGACCTGGTCGTGGGACAGGAAGCGGCGTGCGCGCCCGTCGTGCAGCAGCACTTCGTAAAAGCGCTGGGCCAGCGCGGGTGGGGCATCGGTGGCAGCGGCCTTGAGCAGCGCGGTGGCGGCAGGGCCGGCCTGTAGCAGGCATTGCTGCCAGGCCTCGGCCAGCGGCTGGCTGGCATCGTCCAGTTGGGGTGGTTCCACGTCGATCTCTGACTGCGTACGGCAAACCACGGGTATCGGCCGCGGCGGCATACGGTTGATGGCGGGGTAGCCGGGCAGTTTACGCGCGGTGCAGGCTTGCACGGTGCGCAAAGCACATCGACGCCGCTGCGGCAATGAGTGAACGCATTTGAGAATCACTCGCATTGATGGGAGAATGCGCGCACGGAGCGGGCTGCAGGTGCCTGCAGGACGGCTCCGCCTCCCCCCTCGTCGTTGCCTCAAGCCCTTTGCCAGAGGCCCCGCAGCCCTGCCAGAAGGTCCTGATCATGTCTCCTGCCGTTGTCCATTCACCGCGCCCGCTGGCGCTTGCCGTCGCCGCCCTGCTGGCGGGCAGCGCCCTGACCGCCCAGGCCGAAACCGACGCCACCGATATCGACACGGTGCACGTCACCGCCTCGCAGATCGCGCGCCAGGCACTGGGTACCTCGACCATCACCGCCGAGGATATCGCCCGGCGCCCGCCAGCCAACGACATCGCCGAGCTGTTGCGGACCATGCCGGGCGTCAACCTGACCGGCAACAGCGCCTCGGGCCAGTACGGCAACAACCGCCAGATCGACCTGCGTGGCATGGGCCCGGAAAACACCCTGATCCTGGTCGATGGCAAGCGCATCGGCGCACGCGATGCCGTGCGCATGGGGCGCAGCGGCGAGCGCAATACCCGCGGTGACACCAACTGGGTGCCGGCGGAAATGATCGAGCGCATCGAAGTGCTGCGCGGCCCGGCGGCGGCACGCTATGGCTCCGGTGCCTCCGGCGGCGTGGTCAACATCATCACCAAGCGCCCGACCGGCGACCTGACCGGTGCGGTGGACCTGTATGGGCTGGTGCCCGAACACAGCGCCGAAGGTGGCAGCGAACGCGTCGGCCTGCAGCTGAGTGGGCCGATGACCGACACCCTGTCGTTCCGCCTGTACGGCAATCTCAACAAGACCGACGCGGACTCGCTGGAGCTCAACCGCCAGTACGCTACCAACCCCAACGCGGTGCCGCCGGCCGGCCGCGAGGGCGTCAAGAACCGCGATGTCAACGCGCTGCTGCGCTGGGACGTGACCGCCAACCAGGTGGTGGAGTTCGAAGCCGGCACCAGCCGCCAGGGCAACATCTACGCTGGTGATCGCGCGGTCAGCACCACCGGTACCTCGACCGGCGTTGACCTGGCGGCACTGGCCGAGGGCGAAGCGGAGACCAACCGCATGTACCGCAACACCGGCGCGATCACCCATCGTGGCCGCTGGGGCGACGTGACCTCGCGGGTGACAGCTGCGGTGGAGGCGGTGAACAACTCACGCATCAACGAAGGCCTGGCCGGTGGCCCGGAAGGCAGCTTCAACGGCACCGACTGGTCGACCTCGCGACTGCGCAACTACCAGTTGGACGGCGAAGTGAGCTTCCCGACCACGCTGGGTGGTGCCGAGAACATCTGGACGCTTGGCTTTGAATACCTGGACAGCCGCCTGACCGACCCGTACTCGATGAGCCAGTCCAGCAGCAGCGGCGGCGGCATCCCGGGGCTGTCGGGCGATCGTGCGCGGGGCAAGGCCGATGCGCAGACCACCGCCGTGTTCGTCGAAGACAACATCTACCTGGGTGAGCGCTGGATCGTTACCCCGGGCCTGCGCTTCGACCACCACAGCCAGTTCGGCAACAACACCAGCCCCAGCCTCAACGCGCAGTTCCGCATCAACGGCGACTGGGTGGTGAAGGGCGGCATCGCCCGGGCGTTCAAGGCGCCGAACCTGTACCAGTCGAATCCGGACTATCTGTATTACACCCGTGGCAATGGCTGCCCGAATGCACTGCCGAGCCTGGGCGCCGGCTGCTACATGCGCGGCAATGCGGACCTGAAGGCGGAAACCAGCCTGAACAAGGAACTCGGCATCGAGTGGGCACCGCAGAGCGGCTGGCAGGCCTCGTTGACGTACTTCCATAACGACTACAAGGACAAGATCCAGGCCGGCTACACCCAGATCGGCCTGACTGCCGACACCAGGGGCCGGATCTTCCGCTGGGAGAACGCGCCGAAGGCGATCGTGCAGGGGCTGGAAGGCAACCTGGTGATCCCGCTGCTGGGCGAGCAGGGCAACCGCCTGAAGTGGAGCAACAACTTCACCTACATGGTGGAGAACGAGAACAAGCGCACCGGCCAGCCGCTGTCGGTGATTCCGAAGTACACCGTCAACACGATGCTGGACTGGCAGGCCACCGACAAGCTGTCGCTGCTGCTGACCGGCACGTTCTACGGCAAGCAGAAGCCGGCCACCACCAACATCAACAATGATCCGCGCTGCACCGGCAGCTGCGACCCATCGATCGCACTGCAGGATCGCGGTGCGTACAACATCTGGGGCGTGAGCGCGCGCTACAAGGTGACCGAGACGGTCAGCTTCGGCTTCGGCGTGAACAACCTGGCCGACAAGCGCCTGTTCCGCGAGGCCAACAGCAGCGATGCCGGCGCGGCGACCTACAACGAGCCGGGCCGCGCGTACTGGGCCAGCCTGCGCTTCGGGTTCTGACCCGATGAGGCCTGCGCCGGGGCGTTCCCCGGCGCAGCCTGAAGGCTACTTCACCTGCCGGCAATCGCGCAGGTGGACGCCACCGGTGTCCATCTTGTCGACCACGCCTTCCAGTTTCACCCAGTCGTTCTCGCGCAGGGTGGCGCCCAGCGCCATCTGATCCGGCGCGAGCGCACAGTGCACGGTGAAGTTGGCGTTGTTGTCGTCGTTCGACTGGCGCCCGCCGATGCCACCGATGCCCTTCATCTTGGTGACCAGATAGCCCACCTCGAAGGTCTTGGCAAAGCGGTTGGGCTGGGCGGTGTAGACCTGGCCATCGATGATGAAACGACGGCCGAAATACTTGACGAGCAACGGCTGGTACATCGCATCGGTATCCGGCGGGGTGCTGGTGCCGGAGAACAGTGCCCTGAGCGGTGCGGTGTTGATTTCCCGCTGCAGCCGCTTGGCGTCCTTGCCCATTTCGGTGGACATGCCGACCGCAGTGGCCTGGATCGGCTTGTCGAAACCGCTGGAGACACGCACGGCTTCTGCGATCGCCTCGCCTTCGGGGCCGGTCTTGAGCTTGTCCAGCCAGCCACACAGCGCGCTGCGTGCGTCCTCTTCCTTGGCGGTCTGCCCGCGTGACAGCTTGGTGCCAACCACCACGTTGCCGCCATTGGAGGCGGTGATGATGCTGACCAGCGGCATCTTGGTGTCGGTCTGCAGCACGTACATCTGGCCTTCGGTCTCGGTGATGACATCTCCGCTGACGAAGTTGTTGCCCTCATCAAGCGCTGCCTTGCGCAGCTGGCCCAGGGCGCTGCGGGGCTTCAGGCCGGGGAGGGTGACTTCGGAGGTGAAGAACTGGCCATTGCGGGGATCGCCTACCGCCTGGAAATTCTGCTGGCAGGTCTTGGCCGAGGCGCTTGCGGCCGTGCCCAGCGCGCAGGCCACGGCGACGGCGACCCAGGGGGTCTTGGTAGTCCACATGTTCCGGATTCCTTGTGCTTGGGTGTCCATTGCGGGCCGCAACGCCGAAGCGGTCTGGCTGCCCGTTCCCCATCCAGAGGGGATGTGGTCATCATAGTGTGGCCCGGCACGGGCGCAAGCTGCGGCGAGCCGCGACGTGCAGTCTGCAATGTTATAAACACCGTGATAGTTTCCCCACGGCCGCCGGCGTAGCCTGCCTCCATCGCAAAGGAGCTGTTGCCATGGGCCACGACCACGATCACCTGCCATCCGAGATCCGCCACGAGAAACCCCTGTGGTGGGCGCTCGGCCTGACCTCCACCTTCCTCCTCGTCGAAGTGGTGGGCGCGTTCTGGACCAACAGCCTGGCGCTGTTGTCCGACGCAGCACACATGGCCACCGACGCGCTGGCCCTGATGATCGCGCTGGTCGCGGTGCGGCTGAGCCGGCGCCCGCCGGATGCGCGCCGCACCTACGGCTATGCGCGCCTGGAAGCGCTGGGCGCGATGATCAACGGCGCGATGCTGTTCGTGGTTGCCGGCTACATCCTGTGGGAAGCCGTCGGGCGCTTCAGCAAGCCGCAGGAGATCGCCTCCACCGGCATGCTGGTGATCGCCTCGGCCGGCCTGGTCATCAACCTGATCTCGATGCGCCTGCTGCAGGCCGGCAGCGGCGAGAGCCTCAACGTGAAGGGCGCCTACCTGGAAGTATGGGCGGACATGCTCGGCTCGGTGGCGGTGATTGCCGGTGCGGTGCTGATCCACTTCACCGGCTGGAAGCCGATCGATCCGATCCTGGCGGTGCTGATCGGCCTGTGGGTGTTGCCGCGCACCTGGGTGCTGATGCGCGAAGCGATCAACGTGCTGCTGGAAGGCGTGCCCAAGGGCATGGACGTGGCCAAGGTGCGCGACAGCCTGTCCAGCCATGCCGCGGTAATGGACGTGCATGACCTGCACGTGTGGGCGCTGGCCTCCAGCACGCCGGCGCTGACCGCGCATGTCGTGATGCGCGACGGCACCGATGCCGACGCGCTGCGCCGCGAGCTGGGAGCGCGCCTGCACGATGACTTCGGCATCGAGCACGTGACACTGCAGCTTGAAGCGGACCACTGCGGCGAGGCCTGTGGTGAGCCGGCGCCGGTGAAGGGCGGCGAGCATGAGGGCCATGAAGGTCATGACCACGACGAGGACGCGCAGGGCCATCGCGGTCACGTGCATCGTTGAATGGGATGTGCCGTCACGCGGATCGGGTGAAACCGGCCGGGCAAAACCGCATGGATGAAACCGCTTGGACGAAACCGACCGGGCGAAACCGCCTTGGTAGAGTCGACTGTCAGTCGACTGCTCTCCGCCGAGGCTGCGACGAAGCCCGCGCTGCGCGCGTTAGTCGACTGACAGTCGACTCTACCCTGTCGTCCCGACGCGACCGTGCAGGCTGCATCCGTCGAGAACAGCGAAGGTCATTCGTCCCGTCGCGAGGCCAGCCGATCCGCCAGCCGGGTCGGCTCCGGCAGCCGGTAACCGCGCAGGGTGCGCTGCACCCAGTCCAGCGCGGTATCGGCACTGACCCGATGGCCGCCGGCCACGAACAGCGGCTTGCAGCGCACCTTGCTGCGCAGCACCCAGCCGAGCTGCTCGTCACCGTCCATCAATGGCGTATGCGCGCCTGCTTCGGCACCTGGTTCGACGAACCGGCCCACCAGTTTCGACTTGGCCACGCCGATGCTCGGCAGGTCGGTGACCACGCCCAGATGCGCGGCCACGCCCAGTCTGCGCGGATGGCTGATGCCGTGGCCATCGACGAACACCAGATCCGGCGCCCGCGGCAGCAGTGCCAGCGCGGCCAACAACGCTGGCAGCTCGCGGAAGCTGAGCAGGCCGGGAATGTACGGCATCACCGTGGGAATGCGCGCCATTTCCTGCGCCACGGGCTGCAATGTCTTCGCATCCAGCAGGACCGCTGCGGCGCGGGTGGTGGCACCGTTGTCCTCAAAGCCCACATCCAGCCCGGCCAGCCAGCGCACGTCGTTGGGCAGGCGGTCCTGGCGCTCCACGCGGCCGGCCAGCTGGAGCTGCTGCGCGCGGGCCGCGGCGACGCTGCCTTCCCAGCGCCCGGGGTCGATCACCGTATTCATTGGCTGGAGCATCGCATGCGCGGCGCCACGGCACGGTGAGCGGCCGCCGGGGCTACAATGGCGGCCTGCCTTTCCTCGCGTTGGAGACCCTGCAGTGACCCGTAAACTCGTACTGTTGCGCCATGGCCAGAGCCAGTGGAACCTGGACAACCGCTTCACCGGCTGGGTCGACGTCGACCTGACCGAGCAGGGGCGCCGGGAAGCGGCCGCCGCCGGTCGCCTGATGCGCGAGGAAGGCCTGCAGTTCGACGTGGCCCATACCTCCGTACTGAAGCGCGCCATCCACACCCTTCAGGGTGCGCTGGCCGAGCTGGAGCAGGACTGGCTGCCGGTGAACAAGTCCTGGCGCCTCAACGAGCGTCACTACGGCGGCCTGCAGGGCCTGGACAAGGCCGAGACCGCCGCCAAGCACGGCGAGGAGCAGGTCAAGGTGTGGCGCCGTTCGTACGACATCCCGCCGCCGCCGATGGAGCTGGAAGATCCGGGCCACCCGATCCATGACCGCCGCTACGCCGGCCTGGACCGCAACGCGCTGCCGGGCACCGAATCGCTGGCCACCACCCTGGATCGCGTGCTGCCGTACTGGCACGACGCGATCGCGCCGCAGCTGAAGGACGGCAAGACCGTGCTGGTCACCGCCCACGGCAACTCGCTGCGCGCGCTGTACAAGTACCTCAACAATGTCTCGCGCGAGGAAATCCTCGAGCTGAACATCCCGACCGGCATCCCGCTGCTGTTCGAACTGAACGACGACCTGACGGTGCAGTCGTTCCGCTACCTGGGCGACCCGGAAGCGGCGCGCAAGGCTGCTGAAGCCGTGGCCAACCAGGGCAAGGCGAAATAAGTAGATACCCACCGTTGGTGGGTATTCTTCTGCTGGGTGTGTGCGGACCGTTGGTCCGCACACACCCGCTTGCGACCACGGGCGTTCCCCCTGTGACCTTTGGCCGGTCCCTGTCGTGGGCCTCCCCGGCTACCCTGTGAAATTACCCGCAGGAGAGCCTCATGAACGTCCGCAACCTGGTCCCGCTGGGCCTGACCATCGCCATCGCTGCCTCGCTGGCGGCCTGTGGCAAGAACGAAACCGCACCGGCGGCCGGTGCCGACGCCAAGCCGGCCTTCGACCTGTCGCAGATCAAGACGCCGCTGATCTCGCTCAACAGCGCCGACCTCGATCCGGCCATCTCGGCCTGTACCGACCTCAATGGCTTCGTCAACAGCAAGTGGCTGAAGGCCAACCCGGTGCCGGGTGACCAGACCACCTGGGGCAGCTTCGAGATCCTGCGCGAGCGCTCGCTGGAAGTGCAGCACGCGCTGGTGCAGCAGGCCGCCGCCAGCCAGGCCAAGGCCGGCTCGGTGGAAGCCAAGATCGGTGACATCTGGAAGACCGGCAATGACGAAGCCAAGATCGAATCCGCCGGCCTCGCGCCGCTGCAGCCGCAGCTGGACAAGATCACCGCGCTGAACGATACCGCCGCCATCACCCAGTACCTGCGCGACAGCCAGGCCGAGGGCAAGGGCGTGCTGTTCTCGCTGTTTGCCAATGCTGATTACAAGGATTCGGCCAACGTCATCGCCTACGTCGGCCAGGGCGGCCTGGGCCTGCCGGAGAAGGGCTACTACTTCGACGATGCGCAGGCCAAGATCCGCGACGCCTACGTGGCCTACATCGCGCAGGTGCTGACTCTGTCCGGCGTGGACGCCGCGCAGGCCGCCGAGCAGGCCAAGGCCGTGATGGCCTTTGAGACCCGCCTGGCCAAGGCCTCGATGTCGCGCATCGAAATGCGTGACCCGGCCAAGCGCTACAACCCGCTCAGCGCCGCAGACGCCGACAAGCTGACCCCGAACTTCAGCTGGACCGCGCTGTTCGACACCCTGAAGGTGCCGGCCGCACAGAAGTTCTCGCTGGCCCAGCCGGGCTTCTTCGGTGAAATGGACAAGATGCTGGCCGATGTGCCGGCCAGCACCTGGCAGGCCTACCTGCGCTTCCACACCATAGACGACGCCTCGCCGTACCTGAGCAGCCAGTTCGAGAAGGCCAACTTCGAGTTCTATGGCAAGACCCTGCGCGGCCAGCAGGAAATGCAGCCGCGCTGGAAGCGCGTGCTGGAGTCGGTCAACGGTGGCATGGGTGAAGCCCTTGGCCAGCTGTACGTCGACGCCGTGTTCCCGGCCGAGTCGAAGGTGGCCATGCAGCACCTGGTGGAGAACCTGTCGCAGGCATTGAAGGCGCGTCTGGAGCAGCTGCCGTGGATGGGCGAGGAAACGAAGAAGAAGGCACTGGAAAAGTGGGCCAGCTTCACCCCGAAGATCGGTTACCCGGACAAGTGGCGTGACTGGGCGGGCCTGCAGACCAACGGCGACAGCTACCTGGGCAACATGCAGGCAGCGCGTGCGTTCAACTACCGCTACATGCTGGACAAGATCGGCAAGCCGGTGGACAAGACCGAGTGGGGCATGACCCCGCAGACGGTCAACGCCTACTACAACGCCACCAAGAACGAGATCGTGTTCCCGGCGGCGATCCTGCAGGCGCCGTTCTTCGACGCCAAGGCCGATCCGGCGCTGAACTACGGCGGCATCGGTGCGGTCATCGGCCACGAAATGATGCATGGCTACGACGA
The DNA here is from genome assembly GCF_059368315.1 of Stenotrophomonas sp. YJH_SMC_119. Classification (NCBI taxonomy): domain Bacteria; kingdom Pseudomonadati; phylum Pseudomonadota; class Gammaproteobacteria; order Lysobacterales; family Lysobacteraceae; genus Stenotrophomonas; species Stenotrophomonas sp. YJH_SMC_119. The sequence goes on from NZ_JCAFRP010000022.1 coordinate 34,542, forward strand.
CTCGGGCAGCCAGTTCGCCGCCAACGGCAATTTCGACAACTGGTGGACCGACGCCGACCGCAAGGCCTTCACCGAGCGTACCGACCAGCTGGTTGCACAGTTCGATGGCTACGAGTCGGTGCCGGGCGTGTTCGTGAAGGGCAAGCTGACCCTGGGCGAGAACATCGGCGACCTGGGTGGCCTGACCGTGGCCTACGACGCACTGCAGATGGCGCTGAAGGAAGACCCGAAGGCGAATGTGGAAGTGGATGGCCACAGCCAGGACCAGCGCTTCTTCATGAACTGGGCCACCGTGTGGCGCCGCAACTTCACCGACGGTGAGCTGCGCGTACGCCTGAACACCGACCCGCATGCGCCGGCCAACTTCCGAGCCAACGGTGCACCGTCGAACATGCCGTCCTTCGCTGCGGCGTTCCAGTGCAAGGCAGGCGACGCGATGGTGCGTGCCGACGACAAGCGCGTGGTGATCTGGTAACCGATCACCCGTGATGCGTGATGCGAAAGGCCCGGCGAACGCCGGGCCTTTTGTTTTTCAGGCCGACAGCGATGAGGGGACGGGTAGAGTCGACTGTCAGTCGACTATCGCGCGTAGCGCGGGATTTTCTCTCGATCTGGACGAAGGGCAGTCGACTAACAGTCGACTCTACCGGCGAGTCGTTTCACGTGCCGGGAGTCGACCAACCGGTTCGACGGAATCCGCTTGGTAGAGTCGACCGTTGGTCGACTATCGCGCGCAGCGCGGGATTTCTCGATCTGGACGAAGAGCAGTCGACTAACAGTCGACTCTACCGCCGGGTCGTTTCACGTGCCGGGAGTCGACCAACCGGTTCGACGGAATCCGCTTGGTAGAGTCGACCGTTGGTCGACTATCGCGCGCAGCGCAGGATTTTCTCGATCTGGACGAAGGGCAGTCGACTAACGGTCGACTCTACCGGCGGGTCGTTTGACGTGCCGGGAGTCGACCAACCGGTTCGACGGAGTCCGCTTGGTAGAGTCGACCGTTGGTCGACTATCGCGCGCAGCGCGGGATTTTTTCGATCCGAGGAGCAGTCGACTAACTGTGTAAACCCACCACGTTGTTCAGCAGGACTCTGGAAATAGGTGGCTGGCCACCGATCCCCATGTGAGGGCGGTGCCAGTTGTAGTGGTGCAGCCATTGGGTCAGCACGGAATTGCGCTGGTCC
>NZ_JCAFRP010000023.1:0-19988 GCF_059368315.1 Stenotrophomonas sp. YJH_SMC_119
GAAATGGTGATGCCGGGTGACAACGTCAAGATGGTCGTCACCCTGATCAACCCGGTGGCAATGGACGAAGGCCTGCGCTTCGCCATCCGCGAAGGCGGCCGTACCGTCGGCGCCGGCGTGGTCTCGAAGATCATCGAGTAATCTGGTAGTATCTGCGCCCCGATGTTGCCTGGGTAGGGCATCGGGGCGTATCAAATGGGAAAGCAGGCACAGGATGTGCCTTGTGTTCCCCGGACCAGGAAGGGTCAATGCCATTCAGGCGGCGTCAACAGGCGACTGTTGACAGCTGCCTTGCGTGCCATTATGCTTCTACGTCTGGGCAGGCCGGGAAACTGGTCTGCCTACGTTTTTGAGGTCTATGGATTGACCTTGGCGGCCTGCAGGAGTGCGGGCCGTCCGTATTCAGGAATTTCATGGGGCAAAGCAACCCAGAGGCTTTGTCTGTCGCTCTTTTAACGAAGGAACCTACCGCCATGGCGGACCAAAAGATCCGGATCCGGCTGAAAGCGTTCGATCATCGTCTGATCGACCGTTCGGCCAGCGAGATCGTTGAAACGGCAAAGCGGACCGGCGCGCAAGTGCGTGGCCCGATCCCGCTGCCGACCAAGATCGAGCGTTACACCGTTCTCGTTTCCCCGCACGTCGACAAGGACGCGCGTGACCAGTACGAGACCCGCACGCACAAGCGCGTGCTCGATATCGTTGACCCGAATGACAAGACCGTGGACGCGCTGATGAAGCTCGAACTGGCTGCCGGCGTCGACGTTCAGATCAAGCTGACCTGAGGACTACGACCATGACGAAGAAGTATTCGTTGGGCTTCGTGGGCCGCAAGGCTGGCATGAGCCGCGTGTTCACTGAAGATGGCCGCTCCATCCCGGTGACCCTGATCGAAGCAACCCCGAACCGCATCGCGCAGATCAAGACCGTCGAAACCGACGGCTACAGCGCCGTGCAGGTGACCGTCGGCGCGCGTCGCGCTGCCCTGGTCAACAAGCCGGAAGCCGGCCACTTCGCCAAGGCGAAGGTGGAAGCGGGTCGTGGCCTGTGGGAATTCCGCGTTGAAGACGCGCAGCTCGGCGATTTCGCCGTTGGCGGCGAAGTCAAGGCGGACATCTTCGAAGTCGGCCAGATCGTCGACGTCCAGGGTGTCACCAAGGGTAAGGGCTTCCAGGGCACCATCAAGCGCCACAACTTCCGTATGGGCGATGCAACCCACGGTAACTCGCTGTCGCATCGCGCGCCGGGTTCGCTGGGTCAGCGCCAGACCCCGGGTCGCGTTTTCCCGGGCAAGAAGATGTCGGGCCACATGGGCGCGGTGCAGCAGAGCACCCAGAACCTGGAAGTGGTCAAGGTCGACGTCGAGCGCGGTCTGATCGCCGTTCGCGGCGCCGTTCCGGGCGCGGCGGGTGGCGACGTGATCGTCCGTCCGGCGAGCAAGGCATAAGGAGAGATGACGATGGAACTCGTTATCACGGGTAGCAACAACAAGGTCTCGGTCTCCGACGCCGTGTTCGGTCGCGATTTCAGCGAAGATCTGGTCCACCAGGTCGTCGTTGCCTACCGCAACGCCGGTCGCGCCGGCACCAAGGCACAGAAGACTCGCTCCGAAGTGGCTGGTACCACCAAGAAGTCGAAGAAGCAGAAGGGCGGCGGCGCGCGTCATGGCGCACTGACGGCTCCGATCTTCGTCGGCGGCGGTGTCACCTTCGCGGCCAAGCCGCGCAGCTTCGAGCAGAAGGTCAATCGTAAGCAGTACCGTGCCGCCATGTGCGCGATCCTGTCCGAGCTGAACCGTCAGGGCCGTCTGACCATCGTGGAGTCCTTCGATGTCGAAGTGACCAACACGAAGGGTCTGATCGCCAAGCTGGCCGGCCTGGAAGTGGGCAAGCGCCCGCTGATCGTCACCGAAGAAGCGTCCGAGCACCTGTACCTGTCCGCCCGCAATCTGCCGTACGTGCAGGTGCGTGACGTCCAGGGTCTGGATCCGGTCTCGCTGGTGGGTGCCGACACGGTCGTCATCACCGCTGACGCGGTCAAGAAGGTCGAGGAGTGGCTGGCATGAACAGCAACGAAAAAATCTTCAGCGTGCTGCGTGCCCCGCGTGTCTCCGAAAAGACCGCGCGCCTGCAGGAACTCTCCAACCAGTATGTCTTCGAAGTTTCGAACGAAGCCACCAAGGCCGATGTAAAGGCCGCGGTTGAGCAGCTGTTCGACGTCAAGGTCGAAGCCGTCAACGTGGTCAACGTCAAGGGCAAGAACAAGTCCTTCCGTAACCGTGCTGGCCGCCGCGGCGATTGGCGCAAGGCGTACGTTCGCCTGGCCGATGGCCAGTCGATCGATGTAACGGCCAAGGCCTGAGGTACATCCCATGCCATTGATGAAATTCAAGCCCACTTCCCCCGGCCGCCGTTCGGCCGTGCGCGTGGTCACTCCCGACCTGCACAAGGGTGCTCCGCACGCTGCGCTGGTCGAGTCGCAGAGCCGCTCGGGTGGTCGTAACCACCATGGCCGCATCACCGTGCGTCACGTCGGTGGTGGTGCCAAGCAGCACTACCGCATCATCGACTTCAAGCGCAACAAGCTGGGCATCCCGGCGCGCGTGGAACGCATCGAATACGATCCGAACCGCACCGCGCACATCGCTCTGCTGTGCTACGTCGACGGTGAGCGTCGCTACATCATCGCCCCGAAGGGCCTGAAGGCCGGTGATCAGGTGATCGCTGGTTCGGATGCCCCGATCAAGGCTGGCAACACCCTGCCGCTGCGCAACATCCCGGTCGGCACCACCATCCACTGCATCGAACTGAAGCCGGGCAAGGGCGCTCAGATCGCTCGCGCCGCTGGTGCGGCCGTGCAGCTGGTGGCTCGCGAAGGCATCTACGCCACCCTGCGCCTGCGCTCGGGTGAAATGCGTAAGGTTCCGGTCGAGTGCTGCGCCACCATCGGCGAAGTCGGCAACGACGAGCACAGCCTGGAAAAGCTGGGCAAGGCCGGTGCCAAGCGTTGGCGCGGCGTCCGCCCGACCGTTCGTGGTGCTGCCATGAACCCGGTTGACCACCCGCACGGTGGTGGTGAGGCGAAGGCCGGCCAGGGTAACCCGCATCCGGTCACCCCGTGGGGTGTCCCGACCAAGGGTTACAAGACGCGCCATAACAAGCGCACTCAGCAGTTCATCGTCCGCGATCGTAGGGGCTAATCGACCATGGCACGTTCACTCAAGAAGGGCCCGTTCGTCGATCACCACCTCGTCAAGAAGGTGGAGGCCGCTGCGGGCAGCAAGAAGCCGATCAAGACCTGGTCGCGCCGTTCGATGATCCTGCCTGACATGGTAGGCGTCACCATTGCCGTGCATAACGGCAAGAACCACATCCCGGTTCTCGTCAACGAGAACATGGTCGGCCACAAGCTCGGCGAATTTGCCATCACCCGGACCTTCAAGGGTCACGGTGGTGACAAGAAGTCGGGCAAGTAAGGAGAGATGACAATGGAAGCGAAAGCCATCCTGCGCACTGCGCGCATCTCCCCGCAGAAGGCTCGTCTGGTCGCTGACCAGGTGCGCGGTCTGCCGGCCGAGCGTGCGGTCAACCTGCTGAAGTTCTCGGACAAGAAGGCTGCCCACCTGATCAAGAAGGTGGTGGAGTCGGCTATTGCCAACGCCGAGAACAACCAGGGCGCCGACGTCGACGAGCTGAAGGTTCAGACCATCATGGTTGATGAAGGTCCGACCCTGAAGCGTTTCATGGCGCGGGCGAAAGGCCGCGGTACCCGCATCCTCAAGCGCACCAGCCACATCACTGTGGTTGTGGGCGCCGCCAAGTAAGCGGATAAGGAAAAGACCATGGGTCATAAAGTTCATCCGATTGGTATCCGCCTCGGCATTTCCAAGGACTGGAACTCCAAGTGGTACGCCAACAAGGCCGAGTTCGCTGGTTACCTGGCAGCCGACCTGAAAGTGCGCGAAATGCTGCGCAAGAAGCTGGCTCAGGCCGGCATCAGCAAGATCCTGATCGAGCGTCCGGCCAAGACCGCTCGCGTGACGATCCACACCGCCCGTCCGGGCGTGGTGATCGGCAAGCGCGGTGAGGACATCGAGAAGCTGCGCAAGGAAGTGAGCGAGATGATGGGCGTCCCGGCGCACATCAACGTCACCGAAGTGCGCAAGCCGGAACTGGACGCGCAGCTCGTTGCCGAGTCGATCGCCCAGCAGCTGGAGCGTCGCATCATGTTCCGCCGCGCAATGAAGCGCTCGGTCGGCAACGCGATGCGCCTGGGTGCCCTGGGCATCAAGGTCAACGTGGGTGGCCGCCTCAACGGTGCAGAAATCGCCCGTTCGGAGTGGTACCGCGAAGGCCGCGTGCCGCTGCACACCCTGCGTGCCGACATCGACTATGGCTTCGCTGAAGCCAAGACGACCTACGGCATCATCGGCATCAAGGTCTGGATCTACAAGGGCGAGGTCTTCGATTTCTCCCAGGTTGGCCAGGAAAAGCAGGACGACACCCCGTCGCGCAACGATCGTCACGATCGCGGCGACCGTGGTGACCGTCAGCGCCCGGCCCGTGAAGCGAGGTAACGACAATGTTGCAACCCAAGCGAACCAAGTACCGCAAGGTACACAAGGGCCGTAACGATGGCCTGAGCTGGAGCGCCAACGCTGTCAGCTTCGGCGAATACGGCCTGAAGGCAACCGCACACGGTCAGCTGACCGCGCGTCAGATCGAAGCGGCCCGCCGCTCGATCAGCCGCTACGTCAAGCGCGGCGGCAAGATGTGGATCCGCGTGTTCCCCGACAAGCCCATCACCAAGAAGCCCATCGAAGTCCGAATGGGTTCTGGTAAGGGTAACGTGGAATACTGGGTGGCCCAGATCCAGCCCGGCCGCATGATCTATGAAATCGAGGGTGTTTCCGAGGAAGTGGCTCGCGAGGCGTTCCGCCTGGCCGCCGCCAAGCTCTCGGTCACCACCACTTTCGTGACCCGTACGGTGCGCTGATGGATATCAAAACTCTCCGTGAAAAGTCGGCTGACGAACTCAAGGCCCACCTGATCGACCTGCGTAAGGAACAGTTCTCTGTCCGTATGCAGCAGGTCACCGGCCAGCTGCCGAAGACCCACGACATTCGCCGGGTCCGTCGCGAGATTGCTCGCGTCAAGACCCTGCTCGGCAGCACGAAGTAAGGATGGCCGCTATGAGCGACAATACTGAAAAGAAGACGCTGCGCACGGTCGAAGGCCGTGTCGTCAGCAACAAGATGGACAAGACGGTTACCGTCCTGGTTGAGCGTCAGGTCAAGCACGCGCTGTACGGCAAGTACATCAAGCGCTCGACGAAGCTGCACGCCCACGATGCCGACAACGCCTGCAAGGAAGGCGATGTCGTCCGCGTGACCGAGATTGCTCCGATGTCCAAGACCAAGAACTGGCGCGTGGTGGAAGTCATCACGCGCGCGGCTGAATAAGGAGCTGAATCATGATCCAGATGCAGAGCTACCTTGACGTCGCGGACAATTCGGGTGCCAAGCAGGTGATGTGCTTCAAGGTGCTGGGTGGTTCCAAGCGCCGTTACGCCGGCATCGGCGACATCATCAAGGTCACCGTGAAGGATGCGATTCCGCGCGGCAAGGTCAAGAAGGGTGAAGTGTATGACGCCGTCGTGGTGCGTACCCGCAAGGGTGTGCGTCGCGCCGACGGCTCGCTGATCCGCTTCGACGGCAACGCTGCCGTTCTGCTGAACAGCAAGCAGGAGCCGATCGGTACCCGTATCTTCGGGCCGGTGACCCGTGAACTTCGTTCGGAGAAGTTCATGAAGATCGTCTCGCTCGCTCCCGAAGTGCTGTGAGCGACAGGAGATAATCATGGCTAACCGTATCAAGAAGGGCGACCAGGTTGTCGTCAACGCTGGCAAGGACAAGGGCAAGCAGGGCGAAGTCGTCCGCGTCGACGGCGACCGTGTGGTCGTCGCCAACGTGAACATCGTCAAGCGCCACACCAAGCCGAACCCGCAGGCAGGTGTTGCCGGCGGCGTGGTCGAGCGCGAAGCTTCGATCCATATCTCCAACGTGAATGTTCTGAACCCGGCTTCGGGCAAGGGCGAACGCGTTGGCTTCAAGGTGCTGGAGGATGGACGCAAACTGCGTGTGTTCCGCTCCAGCGGTGAGGCGCTCGACGCCTGAGGAATGAGAAGATGAGTTCCCGTCTCGAAAAGTTCTACAAGGACGAAGTGGTGCCGGCGCTGATGAAGCAGTTCGGCTACACCAATCCGATGGAAGTGCCGAAGCTGGTCAAGGTCACCCTGAACATGGGTGTCGGCGAAGCGGCCACCAACAAGAAGATCCTGGAAAACGCCGTCGGCGACATGACCAAGATTTCCGGCCAGAAGCCGGTTGTCACCAAGTCGCGTGTGTCGGTTGCGTCGTTCAAGATCCGCGATGGTTGGCCGATCGGCTGCAAGACCACGCTGCGTCGCCACAAGATGTACGAGTTCCTGGATCGCCTGATCAACATCTCGCTGCCGCGCGTGCGCGACTTCCGTGGTGTTTCCGGTCGTTCCTTCGACGGCCGCGGCAACTTCAACATGGGTGTGAAGGAGCAGATCATCTTCCCGGAAATCGACTTCGACGCCGTCGACGCGATCCGCGGTATGGATATCGCCATCACCACCACTGCGAAGACCGACGCGGAAGCGAAGGCGCTGCTGGCAGCGTTCAAGTTCCCGTTCCGTAACTGATCTGTCGAGGAAACCGAAATGGCAAAGACCTCCATGGTCAACCGCGACATCAAGCGGGAAAAGCTGGCAAAGAAGTACGCTGAAAAGCGTGCAGCTCTGAAGAAGATCGTGTCCTCCGTGGACGCGACCTACGAAGAGAAGATCGACGCCGCAACCAAGCTGGCCAAGCTGCCGCGCGATTCGTCGCCGAGCCGCCAGCGCAACCGTTGCGAGCTGTCGGGTCGTCCGCGTGGCGTCTACAGCAAGTTCGGCCTGGGCCGTAACAAGCTGCGTGAAGCCACCATGCGTGGCGACGTCCCGGGTCTGCGCAAGGCCAGCTGGTAATCCCAGCCGGCCCTGCGATCAGGAGCCCCTTCGGGGGTTCCTGAACCGGGCAGGGGAGGCATTCAGCTTTCCCGACGCAAAAAAACCGAAGAGCCCGGCGCAAGCCGGGCTCTTTTGGCGTATACTCCCGCGTCTTGCCCTGTGCAGACGGGGTTGTAGGAGTGGGCTTCCGGCCCACTGCAATAAGGGACCTGGCCCGTTTCCAGGAGACAACAGATTTTCGCGAAAGCGGATATCGGTGCACTCAAAGGTACTCATATGAGCATGACTGATCCCATCGCCGACCTGCTGGTCCGCATCAAGAATGCGGCCGCGGTTGGCAAGCAGACGGTGAAAGCCCCGTCGTCCAAGATCAAGGTTGCGATTGCCCAGGTCCTGAAGGACGAGGGTTACATCACCGACCTGCGCGTGACCCAGCTGGAAAACAACAAGTCCGAGCTGGAAATCGTGCTGAAGTATTTCGAAGGCAAGCCGGTCATCGCGACCCTGAAGCGCTTCTCGCGTTCGGGCCTGCGCCAGTACCGCGGCAAGAGCGAGCTGCCGAAGGTCATGAACGGCCTGGGTATCTCCATCATTTCCACCTCCAAGGGCATCATGACTGATGCGCAGGCGCGCCAGCTGGGCGTCGGCGGCGAAGTCCTGTGCTTCGTGGCCTAAGGCGAAAGGAGTAGAACTATGTCCCGCGTAGCCAAGAAGCCGATCGACCTGGGTAAGGTTGAACTGAACGTCCAGTCGGACAGCGTCACCGCCAAGGGCCCGAAGGGCACCCTGTCGCTGGCCAAGCCGGCCGGTATTGCCATCAACGTCGACAACGGCGTTGCCACCCTGAGCACCGAGAACGCCGACCTGGTCGCACTGACCGGTACCGTGCGTGCGATCCTGTCCAACATGGTCAAGGGCGTGTCCGAAGGCTTCGAGCGCAAGCTGGAGCTGGTCGGCGTGGGTTACCGCGCTGCCATGCAGGGCAAGGACCTGAGCCTGTCGCTGGGCTTCTCGCATCCGGTCGTGTTCGTGGCGCCGGAAGGCATCACCCTGTCGACCCCGACCCAGACCGAGATCCTGGTCCAGGGCGCTGACAAGCAGGTCGTCGGTGAAGTTGCCGCCAAGATCCGTGCGTTCCGCAAGCCGGAGCCGTACAAGGGCAAGGGCGTGAAGTACTCCGACGAAGTCATCATCCGTAAGGAAGCCAAGAAGGCATAAGCGCGAGTCCCTCGCAAGAGCCCGCACATCCCTGTGCGGACTTCTCAGGGAAAAGCTCTTCCTTCAGCTTTCAAGGAATAATCAAAATGAACAAGAACATCGCCCGCCTGCGTCGCGCCAAGTCGACCCGCGCCCACATCCGTGAGCTCGGCGTCGCCCGCCTGTCGGTGCTGCGCACCGGCCAGCACCTGTACGCCCAGGTCTTCACCGCCGACGGTTCCAAGGTGCTGGCTGCCGCCAACACCACCCAGACCGACGTCATGGAAGGCCTGAAGAACGGCAAGAACGCCGATGCCGCCGCCAAGGTTGGCCGCATCGTCGCCGAGCGCGCCAAGGCCGCCGGCGTCGAGAAGGTTGCCTTCGATCGTTCGGGCTACCGCTACCACGGCCGCATCAAGGCCCTGGCAGAAGCGGCCCGCGAAGCCGGCCTGCAGTTCTAAGGGACAAGGGCAGGGGGCCATTGGCCTCCTGCCTGCCTGCTCGCCAGCCTGAGTGAGGCTGGACGGCGCCGCTCTTCTGCAGCGGCCCACCGGAACGCCGCGTCACGCCACAACCATAAGCGGCTTCGAGCCGTACATACCCAAACAACCAAGGAATCAACATGGCAGAAGAGCGTCAGCAGCGGGGTCGCGATCGCGACCGTAACCGCGAAGAGAAGATCGACGACGGCATGATCGAAAAGCTGGTCGCGGTCAACCGCGTCAGCAAGACCGTCAAGGGTGGCCGCCAGTTCACCTTCACCGCCCTGACCGTTGTCGGCGACGGCGAAGGCAAGGTCGGTTTCGGTTATGGCAAGGCCCGCGAAGTGCCGGTCGCCATCCAGAAGTCGATGGAACAGGCCCGCAAGAACCTGGTCAGCGTTGACCTGAACAACGGCACCCTGTGGCACACCATCAAGGATGGTCACGGCGCAGCCCGCGTGTTCATGCAGCCGGCTTCGGAAGGTACCGGCGTCATCGCCGGCGGTGCCATGCGCGCCGTGCTGGAAGCGGTTGGCGTGAAGAACGTGCTGGCCAAGGCCACCGGTTCGCGCAACCCGATCAACCTGGTGCGTGCCACCGTGAAGGGCCTGTCTGCTGCGCAGTCGCCGGCCCGCATCGCGGCCAAGCGCGGCAAGAAGGTGGAGGAACTCAACCATGGCTAATGAGTCCAACAAGACTGTCAAGGTCCGCCTGGTGCGTGGCCTGCGTGGCACCCAGTCGCGTCACCGCCTGTCGGTGCGTGCCCTGGGCCTGAACAAGCTCAACGATGTGCGTGAACTGAAGGACAGCCCGCAGGTGCGCGGCCTGATCAACAAGGTTCAGTACCTCGTCCAGGTTGAGGAGTAATCGACCATGACTCTGCGTCTCAATGAACTGAGCCCGGCACCGGGCGCCCGCACCGAGCGTACCCGCGTCGGTCGCGGTATCGGCTCGGGCCTGGGCAAGACTGCCGGCCGCGGCCACAAGGGTTCGTTCGCCCGCAAGGGTGGCGGCAAGATCAAGGCTGGCTTCGAAGGCGGCCAGACCCCCATGCAGCGTCGTCTGCCGAAGATCGGCTTCCGTTCGCCGATCGCCAAGGACACCGCTGAAGTGCTGCTGTACGCGCTGGACAAGCTGCCGGCCGGTGAGATCGACTTCGCCGCCCTGCGTGCTGCCAAGCTGGTCCCGAGCACTGCCAAGAAGGCCAAGGTCGTCGTCAAGGGCGAAGTGACCAAGGCGTTCACCCTGAAGGGTATTGCTGCCACGGCGGGTGCCAAGGCCGCGATCGAAGCTGCCGGCGGCAGCGTAACGGAGTAAGAAAATCATGGCGCAAGCTGGCATCGGTAACCTCGCGGGCGGAATGGGCAAGTTCACTGAACTTCGCCAACGTTTGCTGTTCGTCGTCGGGGCTTTGATCGTCTATCGCATCGGCTGCTACGTGCCGGTGCCGGGCGTCAATCCCGATGCCATGCTTGCCATGATGCAACAGCAGGGCGGCGGCATCGTGGACATGTTCAACATGTTCTCGGGCGGCGCCCTGCACCGTTTCAGCATCTTCGCGCTGAACGTGATGCCGTACATCTCGGCATCGATCGTGATGCAGCTGGCCGTGCACATCTTCCCCGCCCTGAAGGCGATGCAGAAGGAAGGTGAGTCCGGCCGCCGCAAGATCACCCAGTATTCGCGCATCGGCGCCGTGCTGCTGGCAGTGGTGCAGGGCGGCTCGATCGCGCTGGCCCTGCAGGGCCAGGTCTCGCCGTCGGGCGCTCCGGTCGTGTACGCGCCGGGCATGGGCTTCGTGCTCACCGCCGTGGTCGCGCTGACCGCCGGCACCATGTTCCTGATGTGGGTCGGTGAGCAGGTCACCGAACGCGGCATCGGCAACGGCGTGTCGCTGATCATCTTCGCCGGTATCGTCGCAGGCCTGCCGGGTGCGATCATCCACACCTTCGACGCCTACCGCGACGGCAACATCCAGTTCATCCAGCTGCTGCTGATCGCCATCGTCGTGCTCGCCTTCACCTTCTTCGTGGTGTTCGTCGAACGTGGCCAGCGCCGGATCACGGTCAACTACGCGCGCCGCCAGGGCGGTCGCAACGCGTACATGAACCAGACCTCGTTCCTGCCGCTGAAGCTCAACATGGCCGGCGTCATCCCGGCGATCTTCGCCTCGAGCCTGCTGGCATTCCCGGCCACTCTGGCCATGTGGTCCGGCCAGGCTGCCAACCAGAGCAGCTTCGGCCAGATCCTGCAGAAGGTCGCCAATGCGCTCGGCCCGGGCGAGCCGCTGCACATGATCGTGTTCGCTGCGCTGATCACCGGTTTCGCGTTCTTCTATACCGCGCTGGTGTTCAACTCGCAGGAAACCGCCGACAACCTGAAGAAGTCGGGCGCGCTGATTCCGGGCATCCGTCCGGGCAAGGCCACCGCCGATTACATCGACGGCGTGCTGACCCGCCTGACCGCAGCCGGCTCGGCCTACCTGGTGATCGTCTGCCTGCTGCCGGAACTGATGCGCACGCAGTTGAACGCCTCGTTCTACTTCGGTGGTACTTCGCTGCTGATCGTGGTGGTGGTGGTGATGGACTTCATCGCCCAGGTGCAGGCGCACCTGATGTCCCACCAGTACGAGAGCCTGCTGAAGAAGGCCAACCTGAAGGGCGGCAACCGCGGCGGTTTTGCCCGCGGCTGATTGGCCTGTTATACTTTCGTCTTCCTGACGTGATGGTCCCTCCGCTTCGCGGACTCCGGCCACACAAACGAAGGGCGGCCCCCGCAGCGGTTCCGGGTGGGGGTGTGATGAGGTGGTCCCGCGCTGGAGTAGCGCGGGCGGCCCCGGGGGAAACCCCAGGTCCAACCCCATCCGGCGCCGGAGCCTGGGCACACTCCCCAGGCCGGGTTCATGAAACCAATGGTTTCACGGGCTTCCATGTAAACCGGAACCTTGTTAGTATCGCTAGTTCACTTTTTTGATCCATCCTGCCGGATTGGCGTGCCCGAGGCGCGCTGTCGGCCATCACTCAGCTGGAGAACCGCGTCATGGCGCGTATTGCAGGCGTCAACCTGCCAGCCCAGAAGCATGTCTGGGTCGGGTTGCAAAGCATTTACGGCATCGGCCGTACCCGTTCGAAGAAGGTCTGCGAAGTCGCAGGCGTTGCTTCGACCACCAAGATCCGCGATCTGTCGGAGCCGGAAATCGAGCGCCTGCGCGCCGAAGTCGGCAAGTACATCGTGGAAGGCGATCTGCGCCGTGAGATCGGCATCGCGATCAAGCGCCTGATGGACCTGGGCTGCTACCGCGGCCTGCGTCACCGTCGTGGCCTCCCGCTGCGTGGCCAGCGCACCCGTACCAACGCCCGCACCCGCAAGGGTCCGCGCAAGGCGATCAAGAAGTAAGGGACTGAGAAATGGCTAAGCCCGCTGCTAAGACCAAGAAGAAGATCAAGCGCGTCGTCACCGACGGCGTTGCCCACGTCCACGCTTCGTTCAACAACACCATCGTCACCATCACCGACCGTCAGGGCAACGCTCTGTCGTGGGCGACCTCCGGTGGCGCTGGCTTCCGCGGTTCGCGCAAGTCGACCCCGTTCGCTGCCCAGGTGGCCGCTGAAAAGGCCGGTCGTGCTGCGCTGGACTACGGCGTGAAGTCGCTGGAAGTCCGCATCAAGGGCCCGGGTCCGGGCCGTGAGTCGGCCGTGCGTTCGTTGAACAACGTCGGCTACAAGATCACCAACATCATCGACGTGACGCCTATCCCGCACAACGGGTGCCGTCCGCCGAAGAAGCGTCGCGTCTAAAGGGAGCGATAAGAAATGGCTCGTTATATCGGTCCTACCTGTAAGCTCGCCCGTCGCGAAGGCGCCGACCTGTCCCTGAAGAGCCCGGCGCGTGCGCTGGACTCGAAGTGCAAGCTGGAGCAGAAGCCCGGCCAGCACGGCGCCACTGCCCGCAAGGGCAAGCTGTCCGACTACGCCACCCAGCTGCGTGAAAAGCAGAAGGTCAAGCGTATCTACGGCCTGCTGGAGCGTCAGTTCCGCAACTACTACAAGAAGGCCTCGACCAAGAAGGGCAACACCGGCGAGAACCTGCTGCAGCTGCTGGAAACCCGCCTGGACAACGTCGTCTACCGCATGGGCTTCGCCGTGACCCGTCCGGCTGCCCGTCAGCTGGTGTCGCACCGCGGCGTCACCGTGAATGGCAAGTCGGTCAACCTGGCTTCGTACCAGGTCAAGGCTGGCGACGCCATCGCTCTGTCTGAAAAGGCTGCCAAGCAGCTGCGCGTCCAGGAAGCCCTGACCGTCGCCGCCCAGCATGACCTGAGCCCGTCGTGGGTTGAAGTGGATTCCGGCAAGTTCACCGGCATCTTCAAGGCTGTTCCGGATCGTTCGGATCTGCCTGCGGACATCAACGAAGCGCTGATCGTCGAGCTGTATTCGAAGTAATTCACATTGGAGAGCCCCCGGCGACGGCCGGGGGTTCACTAGGAGAACCCGCAACATGACGGTTACCGCCAACCAGGTTCTGCGTCCTCGCGGTCCGCAGATCGAACGCCTTACCGACACCCGTGCAAAGGTCGTTATCGAACCTTTGGAGCGGGGTTACGGGCATACGCTGGGTAATGCCCTGCGTCGCGTGCTGCTGTCGTCCATCCCGGGCTTCGCCATCACGGAAGTCGAAATCGACGGCGTGTTGCATGAGTACACCACGGTCGAAGGTCTGCAGGAGGACGTGCTCGAAGTCCTGCTGAACCTCAAGGACGTGGCCATCCGTATGCACTCCGGCGACAGCGCCACCCTGTCCCTGTCCAAGCAGGGCCCGGGCGTTGTCACCGCTGCCGACATCAAGGTCGACCACAATGTGGAGATCCTGAACGGCGACCATGTGATCTGCCACCTGACCAAGGACACGGCAATCAACATGCGTCTGAAGATCGAACGTGGTTTCGGCTACCAGCCGGCTGCCGCGCGTCGTCGTCCGGACGAAGAAACCCGTGCCATCGGCCGCCTGGTCCTGGATGCCTCGTTCTCGCCGGTCCGCCGCGTCGCCTATGCCGTGGAAGCGGCCCGCGTCGAACAGCGTACCGACCTGGACAAGCTGGTCATCGATATCGAGACCAACGGCACCATCGACGCCGAGGAAGCCGTGCGCACCGCCGCCGACATCCTCAGCGACCAGCTGTCGGTGTTCGGTGACTTCACCCATCGCGACCGCGGTGCGGCCAAGCCGGCCAACAACGGCGTGGATCCGGTGCTGCTGCGCCCGATCGACGATCTGGAGCTGACCGTGCGTTCGGCCAACTGCCTGAAGGCTGAAAGCATCTACTACATCGGCGATCTGATCCAGAAGACCGAAGTGGAGCTGCTGAAGACCCCGAACCTGGGCAAGAAGTCGCTCACCGAGATCAAGGAAGTGCTGGCTCAGCGCGGCCTGTCGCTCGGCATGAAGCTGGAGAACTGGCCGCCGGCCGGTGTCGCCAGCCACGGCATGCTGGGCTGATATCGGTAATGCCTGAAGGCTCCACCGTTCGCGGTGGAGCCTTCAACGCAACACACCATGCCATGACGAACCGCAGGTTCGCGCGGCAGGTCGTCCAGGACGGGCGGCCAGGACCATCCGCAGTCCGCGCAGCAACGCCAGGATGGCGACAACGATCCACACAGCCACATCATTAACCAAGGAATATCACCATGCGTCACCAGAAGTCTGGCCGTAAGTTCAGCCGCACCAGCGCCCACCGCGAAGCGATGTTCAAGAACATGGCCGCCTCGCTGTTCAAGCACGAGCTGATCAAGACCACCCTGCCGAAGGCCAAGGAACTGCGCCGCGTTGCCGAGCCGCTGATCACCCTGGCCAAGGTCGACTCCGTCGCCAACCGCCGTCTGGCCTTCGCCCGCCTGCGCGACAACGAAGCCGTGGGCAACCTGTTCACCATCCTGGGCCCGCGCTACGCGAACCGTCCGGGCGGCTACCTGCGCCTGCTGAAGTGCGGCTTCCGCGCCGGCGACAACGCGCCGATGGCCTACGTCGAGCTGGTTGACCGTCCGGTCGTGGCCGAGGAAGTGGCCGAGTAATCGGACCGCTCCAACGCGACACAGCGAAAGCCCGGCCTCTGCCGGGCTTTTGCGTTTCCAGGGCTCGAATCCCTTTCCGCAGGAAAGGGCCCTGACCCCGGGCAGGCAGCACCGCAGGTCAGAGCCCTTTGCATTCGCACTGGGATCTGACCCGCACCGTTCCGACAGGCGTCACCTGTGGCGGTTCGAATGGCACGCACTCTCGGTTACGCTTGGCGCCTGATCCATTTGAGCGTTGACGATGAATCCACTGCGCTGGCCCTTCCGCGCCCAGTTCTTCCTGGGCTTCCTGATCTGCGCGGGCCTGCTTGGCTACGCGATCTTCCTGCAGTTGAAGATGGGCCTGGAGCCGTGTCCGCTGTGCATCTTCCAGCGCCTGGCCTTTGCCGCGCTCGGCCTGCTGTTCCTGATCGGTGCGCTGCACGGGCCCTCCAACCGCCCGGGACGCGCGACCTATGGCGTGCTGGCGTTCATTGCCGCCGCAGTGGGTGCCGGCATCGCCGCGCGCCACGTCTACGTGCAGATGCTGCCGCCGGAAATGGGCTCCACCTGTGGCCCGCCGCTGGCGTTCCTGAGCGAGACCATGGGGCCGCTGGAAGTATTCCGCACGGTACTGACCGGTACCGGCAACTGCGGCAACATCGACTGGACCTTCCTGGGCCTGACCATGCCGATGTGGTCGGGCGTGTGGTTCGTGCTGCTGGCGTTGTGGGCGCTGGTGGTGTCGCTGGGCAAGGTCAAGCGCTGAAAGCGAAACGGGGTCGGGTCCCGTGGCATCGCAAAGGGCTCTGACCCCAATCGTTGACGAAGGGTAGTGCCGGGCGCTGGCCGGCACACCGTGAGGATGCCGGCCAGCGGCCGGCGCTACCTCAGAAGTCCTGCTGCAGGCTCAGGTAAGCACCTCGGCGCGGTCCCCACTGCGGGGCGAAGACGCCGACACCGCCACCGTCGCGCAGCTGGTAGCCGCGATCCAGTGCGTTGATCACGGCCAGTTGGACGTGCAACGGATGGCCGCTGTCGGCATTGAAGTCGTGCCCGGCGCTGAGGTTCACCTGCAGGTACGACGGCAGCTCGCCGCCGTTGGGTACGCCTTCGATGTCCGAACGCAGGCCGCTGCCGAACACGTAGTTGGCACCGATCCGGTTGTGTCCGGCGAAGGCGTAGCTGAGACCACCCGATGATGTCAGCTTCTGGTCGTGGTCGAGGTGGATCCAGTGGTCGGCCACATAGGCCAGCGCTTCCGGGTCGAGGTTGTACTGGCTGGTGATGACGTCGGTACCGATGGCCTTGTTCAGCGCGGCGTTGAAGTAGGCGCTGAACGGACCCTTGCTGTAGTCGGCGCTGAACTCCAGGCCGCGGATGTGGCCACGGCGGTAGTTGAAGGTCGAATAGATGTAGGCAGCGCCGAACTGGCCTTCGTCCTGCAGGCGTGCGACGCGTCGGTCATACGCGTCCAGGCCCAGGGTCAGGTGCTCGCCCAGTTGCTGCGAGACGCCGATGTCGTAGTAGTCGCTGCGCTCGGCCAGCGGCGTGTTGTTGCCGCCGCTGGGCTGCTGGTTGGTGGTGCCGTCGTACAGCGCGATGTCGCTGCTGGCAATCAACTCGCTGGCCGGTGGCGTGAAGTAGCGCGAATAGCCGGCGTGCACGGTGGTGCTGTCGCTGGCATTCCAGACCACGCCCACGCGCGGGCTGAGCTGGCCTTCGGTGCGGCCGAAGGCCTTGTAGCGGTCGCCACGCAGGCCGTAGTTCACGGTCCAGTCGTCGCCGATCTTCCACTCGTCCTGTACGTACAGTGCCAGCGTACTGGCGTGGAACGCGCTGCGGTCGGGGATCAACAGCGGTGTCGTGCCGGACTGCTGGCCGCCGTCATCAACCGGGAACACCCAGCTGTTGCTGTTCGCCCGCGCGTTCTCGTAATTGCCGTACAGGCCATAGCGCAGCGTGTGGTCGTTGCCCAACGGCGTTGAGAAGTCGGCCTGCAGGGTGTTGGCGCGGTTGCTGCGCTGGACCTGCGAGGCGACGCCGCTGAACACCAGGTCGCCCACCACGTCCGGGTTGAACGCCACGTCGCTGTAGCGCTGTCCGGCCGATAGCTGGTACGCGGTGCTGCCCAGCGTGCCCTGCAGCACCAGCATGCCGAAGCGGGTGGTCTCGCGCTGGGTCTCATCCAGCTGGCTGGAGTCGAAGGTGGTGGTGTCCAGGTAACCGAACTGTGGCGTCTGGCCCGGGTTGACCGGGATCTGGAAGCGGTTGTTGGCGAAACCGGCGAACACACTCAGGCGGGTGTTGTCGTTGACCAGGTAGGTGAGGTCGGCGAAGGCCTTTCCCTGGTGAGTATCGTCGTGCAGCGGCTTGCGCGAGTTGGTGGGGTTCTCCAGGCCGACCTCATGCTGGTCGTAGTTGCCGGTCAGGAACCAGCTCCAGCGCCCCTGGTTGCCCCACCAGGAGGCGTTCGGATTGATCTTGCCGAACGAGCCGGTGGTCAGCCCCGCGCTGCCGCCATTGCCCAGCTCGGCACCGTTGCGGGTGGTGATGTCGACCACCGCTGCGGTGCGCTCGCCGAACTGCGCCGGCAGTGCGCCGTCCATCAGGCGGATGCTCTTGATGGTGCGCGCGTCCAGGGTCTGGCCGAAGCCGGAGATCGATTCGGGCAGCAGCACGCCGTTGATGCGGTACTGCAGGTTGGCGTGGTCGCCACGCACATGCACGCCGCCATAGGAGTCCTGGACCACGCCAGGGGCCTGCAGCAGTACCTGGCTGAGTGGCGCGGAGGCACCCAGCGGCTGCTTCTGGATGTCCTCGGCGGTGATCCGGTACTGGCTGCTGCCGATGTCCGGCGACAGCGTGTTGCGGGCCTGGTCGAGCTGGGCGTGGACGGTGACCGCATCCAGATCCTTGACGGACGAAGCGGGGGCGTCGGCTGCCGAGGCGAAGGCGGGCAGGCTGGCCAGGGCCAGGGCGAAGGTGATGCCGGTAGCGAGGGGCGAGGGCTTCATGGTGGCAGAGGTGGCGGCTGGATGTGGAAGGGGCCGGTCCATGACATTGAAGTGTTACTCCGTAACAAATCATGCGCCTGTCCCGGGCGGCTGACCATGCAGGATCTGGCCGCTGGCGTCGGCCTTTCTCTGCCGTTCAGGCGAGCCGGTAGGCCGGACCGGCCCTTTGCGTCAGCGGCCGGCTCTGCGACCATGACCGCCCCCCCATCCCGGAAGTCTGCAATGAGCCTGTCCGCCGTTCCGCCCGTGCCCGATCCCGCCGCGACCGCCGCCGGCGCTGCCTGGTCGCCGGAGAGCTGGCGGGGCAAGACCGCGCTGCAGATGCCGACCTATCCCGACCCGGTAGCCCTGGAGGCGGCCCTGCACGAGCTTAAGCGGCTGCCACCGCTGGTCACCTCCTGGGAGATCCTGGCGCTGAAGCAGCAGCTGGCCGAGGCCCAGGAAGGCAAGCGCTTCCTGCTGCAGGGCGGCGACTGCGCCGAGAACTTCAGCGACTGCGAATCGGGCACCATCTCCAACCGGCTGAAGGTACTGCTGCAGATGAGCCTGGTGCTGGTGCACGGCCTGCGCCAGCCGGTGATCCGCGTTGGCCGCTTTGCCGGCCAGTACGCCAAGCCGCGTTCGGCCGATACCGAGACCCGCGACGGCGTGACCCTGCCAAGCTACCGCGGCGATGTGATCAACGCCCCCGCTTTCACTGAAGCAGCGCGTCTGCCGGACCCGAAGCGGATGCTGCAGGCCCACGCGCATTCGGCGATGACGATGAACTTCGTGCGTGCGCTGATCGACGGTGGTTTCGCCGACCTGCACCACCCCGAATACTGGAACCTGGAGTGGGTAAGCCACTCGCCGCTGGCGGCCGATTACCAGAAGATGGTGGCCTCGATCGGCGATGCGGTGCACTTCATGGAGACCCTGGCCGGGGCCCGCGTGCACAACCTCAACCGCATCGACTTCTATACCTCGCATGAAGCACTGCTGCTGCCCTACGAGCAGGCGCTGACCCGCCAGGTGCCGCGCCAGCAGGGCTGGTTGAACCTGAGCACGCATTACCCGTGGATCGGCATGCGCACGGCTGCGCTCGATGGCGCGCACGTGGAATACCTGCGTGGCGTGCGCAATCCGATTGCGATCAAGGTCGGCCCGTCGGTGACGCCGGACCAGCTGCTGCGCCTGATCGATGTGCTCAACCCGCACGACGAACCGGGTCGACTGAGCTTCATCCATCGCATGGGTGCGGCGCAGATCGCCGAGAAGCTGCCGCCGCTGCTGGATGCCGTCAAGCGTGATGGCCGCCGCGTGCTGTGGGTGTGCGATGCGATGCATGGCAACACCGAAGGCACTGCCAATGGCTTCAAGACGCGTCGCTTCGACAACGTGCGTGGCGAAGTGGAGATGTCGTTTGATCTGCATGCGGCCGCGGGCACGCGCCTGGGTGGCGTGCACCTGGAGCTGACCGGCGAGGACGTGACCGAATGCACCGGTGGTGCGCGCGAACTGACCGAGCGTGACCTGGAGCGTGCGTATCGTTCGACGGTGGACCCGCGGTTGAATTACGAGCAGTCGCTGGAGATCGCGATGGCGATCGTGCGCAAGCAGGAGCAAGTGCGGTAAGGGGTTTTCGGCAGGGCTTGCAGCCCTGCACCTGCTGCAATCAACGTCAACGGCAAAAGCCGAAGCAGCGGCAACAGCATGCATTCCGTGGGCTGGCGGGGTGGTGTCGGAGTGCGGGGACGCTGCAAGTACGTCCCTGTAAGCTTGGCAGCCGCATCCATGCGGCTGACACCCCGCACTCCGACACCGCCCCACCTTCGACAGGTTCAGGTCCCTATTGGTGGGTGCCGACCGTTGGTCGGCACATCTGTCAGATGTCGAATGAATCATCCACTCATGGCGTGGATCTACTGGTAACTGCGGCGATTGGCATGCGCGGCTGTTGGTAGGTGTCGACCGTTGGTCGACACGATTTTTCTGTCAGATAGCAGTATTCAAAATGGGCTCCGACCCCGTGCCGACCAACGGTCGGCACCCACCATCAGCAGCAGGTGCCGACAGATCGCAGAAAACTGTCGAAGGCGGGGTGGGTCCGGTTGCGGGGGCGTGAGCCGCATGGGCCCGAGGCATGCCTCGGGCGGGTTGGGCAGGACGCCCAACCCCGGTCTTGCCGTGTGCGCAGGACTGCGCACACGAGCAAGCGGCGACCGAGC
>NZ_JCAFRP010000024.1:0-19244 GCF_059368315.1 Stenotrophomonas sp. YJH_SMC_119
AGATTCCGGCGTGGGCGCCAAGCTACATGGCGATCGTCGAGATCCAGGCTCGTACGGCGGCCCACGCCGGCTCTCGACACCTACGCTGACAGATTTTCATCAGATAAGGCTCGGTCGCCGCATCCATGCGGCTCACGCCCCCGCAACCGGACCCACCCCGCCTTCGACAGATCTCCGCGATCTGCAGTAGATCCACGCCATGCGTGGATGAATCTCCATCGGAATCGAATATTTCGAGTTGGAATCGAAATGCATCCACGCATGGCGTGGATCTACCGTGTCGACCAAGGTCGACACCTACCAACAGCCGCAGGAATCTGTCAGAGGTGGGGCGGTGTGGGTTGGCAGGACCGTTGGCGCCATGGATGGCGCCATCGAGCCCCCAGGGACGGGTTTACGGCGTGTCCTGCCAACCCACACCGCCCCGCCAAACCACGGAATGCCGCTGTCGCTGTTGCTGTTGCTGTCGCTGTTGCTGTTGCTGTCGCTGTTGCTGTCGCTGTTGCTGTTGCTGTTGCTGTTGCTGTTGAGGTTGCCGGCCAGCGGCCGGCACTACCGCGGGTGCAGGGCGAAGCCCTGCCGACACCCCCTCAACGGCGGCGGCGCTTGCGGTCCACGTACAGGGTCTTGGCGATGCTCAGCACGATGCCGACCCCGATACCCACCACGCAGCCCAGCAGCAGGTTGTCGGCCCCCAGGCCCACACCCACGCCGACCACGGTGGCGATCACCATTTCGGCAGTGTGGGAAATCGGTTCGGGCTTCGGGGCGGACATGCGGGCTCCAGCGTCAGATCGGTTCTTCGGGATGGGCCAGTGGCCCGGAAACGACGAAGCCGGGTTGCCCCGGCCTCGTCTGGTGTCACCTGCAGCGGGCCGTCAGTGCGATTCGGCCGGGCCTGCGATCGGCGGCAGCGGACGGGCGTCGCCGCCCTTGTCGTTGCCGCCATCCTTGTTCGACTTGCTCCAGCCCGCCGGCGGCGGCGGATCGCGGCCTTCCATGATCGCGTCGATCTGCGGCGCGTCGATGGTCTCGTACTGCAGCAGCAGCTGCGACATCGCGTGCAGCTTGTCGATGTTCTCGGTCAGCAGCTGGGTCGTGCGGGCGTAGGCCTTGTCGAGGATGTTGCGCACTTCCTCGTCGATCCGGCGCGCCGTGTCGTTGGACACGCTCTTGTGCTGGGTGACCGAACGGCCCAGGAACACCTCGTCGTCCTCTTCGCCATAGGCGATCGGGCCGAGCTGCTCGGACAGGCCCCACTTGGTGACCATGTTGCGGGCCATCTTGGTGGCACGCTCGATGTCGTTGGAGGCGCCGGTGGTGACCTTGTCCTCGCCGAAGATCAGCTCTTCAGCGACGCGGCCGCCGTACAGCGAGCACAGCTGCGACTGGATCGCCACGCGGTTCATCGAGTACTTGTCGCCTTCCGGCAGGTACATGGTCACACCCAGCGCGCGGCCGCGCGGAATGATGGTGACCTTGTAGACCGGGTCGTGCTCGGGCACCAGGCGGCCGACGATGGCGTGGCCGGCCTCGTGGTACGCGGTCAGGGTCTTCTCGTCCTCGCTCATGGCCATCGAGCGGCGCTCGGCACCCATCAGGATCTTGTCGCGTGCACGGTCGAAGTGGTCCATGCGGACTTCCTTCTCGTTGCCGCGCGCGGCGAACAGGGCCGCCTCGTTGCAGAGGTTGGCCAGGTCCGCACCGGAGAAGCCCGGGGTACCACGCGCGATCACCATCGGCTCGACGTCGTCAGCCAGCGGCAGCTTGCGCATGTGGACCTTGAGGATGTGCTCGCGGCCCTTCACGTCCGGCAGGCCGACCACGACCTGGCGGTCGAAACGGCCCGGGCGCAGCAGCGCCGGGTCCAGCACGTCCGGACGGTTGGTCGCGGCGATCACGATCACGCCTTCGCCACCCTCGAAACCGTCCATCTCGACCAGCAGCTGGTTCAGGGTCTGCTCGCGCTCGTCGTGACCGCCGCCCAGGCCGGCGCCACGGTGGCGGCCGACGGCGTCGATTTCGTCGATGAAGATGATGCACGGCGCGTGCTTCTTGGCCTGCTCGAACATGTCACGCACGCGGCTGGCGCCGACGCCGACGAACATTTCCACGAAGTCCGAACCGGAGATCGAGAAGAACGGCACCTTGGCTTCGCCGGCGATGGCCTTGGCCAGAAGCGTCTTGCCGGTACCCGGCGGGCCCACCATCAGCACGCCGCGCGGAATCTTGCCGCCCAGCTTGGTGAACTTGGACGGGTCGCGCAGGAAGTCGACCAGTTCGCCCACTTCTTCCTTGGCCTCGTCGCAGCCGGCGACGTCGGCGAAGGTGACCTTGATCTGGTCTTCGCCCTGCAGCTTGGCGCGCGACTTGCCGAAGGACATCGCGCCCTTGGCACCGCCGCCACCGCCCTGCATCTGGCGCATGATGAACAACCAGAAGCCGATGATCAGGATGACCGGCAGGAAATTCATCAGGATCGCGCCGAGGGAAATGCCGCTGGACGGCTCCTCCTGCACGATCTCCACGTTCTTGGTACGCAGCACGTTGATCAGGTCACGATCGAACGGCGCGGTGATGGTGGACGACTGCCCACCGCGGGTGGTGTAGGTCAGCTGGCTGGTGCCGCCACGCATGTCGCCGCCAAAGGCGACCTTCTGCACGTTGCCGCTGTCCACCTGGTCCAGGAACTGCGAGTAGGACGCGCCCTGCGCGCCGGCCCCGGAGGACTTCGGCGAGAAGCTCTGGAAGACCACCATCAGCACGACGGCGACGACCACCCATAGCAGGAGGTTCTTGGTCAAGTCGTTCATCCTCATTGGCTCCGGTGTTCCTCTCAGTGCTGGCGTTGCGTTGGGGTCGAACTTGCGTACGTTGCGAGCTTACTTCATGTGGGCGCGTTTTCCCTGACCCAAGGCATACACCTCGGGAGAGCGCTTGCGCGACGCTTCCGGCTTGCGGATGGAGACCTTGTCGTACCGGCGGCGCATGTCGCGCACGTAGTCGTCAAAGCCCTCACCCTGGAACAGCTTGATCAGGAACGCCCCACCGGTCTTCAGGTGGTTGTCGGCAAAATCCAGGGCCAGCTCCGCCAGGTGCATCATCCGCGGCTGGTCGACCGCGCCTACACCACTCTTATTGGGGGCCATGTCCGACAGCACAAGGTCTACCGGCTGATCCCCGAGCATGGCTTCAAACTGCGATAGGACGGCTTCTTCCCTGAAGTCACCATGAAGGAACTCCACGCCGGCCAGCGGCGGCATGTCCAGGATGTCCAGCGCCAGCACGCGACCGGTGTCGCCGATCTGTCTCCGCACCTGCTGAGACCAGCCGCCCGGGGCGGCACCGAGGTCGACGACCACCATGTGCGGCTTCAGCAACCGGTCACGTTCCAGCAGCTCTTCGAGCTTGTAGGCGGCGCGCGAGCGCATGCCTTCGGCCTGGGCCTTCTTCACGAAGGGGTCGGAGAAGTGTTCCTTGAGCCAGCGCTGGCTGCTTTTGCTGCGGGTAGCCATTGAAAATAGGGGCTGATGGGGTCCTCATGATACCCTGATCGCCCCATTCAACCGTGTTTTCCTGCATGTCCATCGCCCTGACCGCCTCCCAGACCCGTTTCCTGCGCGGCCAAGCCCACGACCTGAAGGCCCTGCTGCAGACCGGCGGCAAGGGTGTGACCCCGGCCTTCATCGCTGAGCTGAACGAAGTGCTGGAGCGCCACGAGCTGGTCAAGGTGAAGGTCGCTGCTGAAGACCGCGACGCCCGTGACGTGATGATCGGCGAGATCGTCGAAGCCACCGAAAGCGCGCTGGTGCAGCGCATCGGCCACGTCGCCGTGCTGTACCGCCCGAGCAAGGAACAGCGCCAGATCGTGCTGCCGCGCGGCTGATCGCCCTACTGCCATGCAGCTGAACCACGAACCGCCGGATTACGCCTATAGCCTCCGTGCCGCCGATGGCCGCTCGGCCAAGGTGAATGACCAGGCGCTGGGCAGCAGTTTCTTCCTGACCCCGGACCAGCTGGTCACGCAATGGCCGGTGGTGAGCGCCACTGCGCTGCATGTGGCTGACCTGGAGCCGATCCTGGCGCTGAATCCGGCGCTGATCGTGCTCGGCACGGGTGACCGTCAGGTGTTCCCGCCGGCGGTGGTGATGGCCGCCTGTCTGTCACGCGGCATCGGCCTGGAAGTGATGAACAATCCAGCCGCCGCGCGCACCTTCAACATCCTGGCCGGCGAAGGCCGCAAGGTCGCCGCCGCCTTCATTCTGGAAGGCTGAGGTCGAGTCGCCGGGTGGCTCCCGGCTAGCTGCCCGAAGGTGTGCAGCGGAATGCCGAGAACGCCTTGAGCCGGCCAATCAGGTTGCCGCCCTGCCCCCAGCGGATATCCATGACCTTCCAGTCCCGGTCCTGCCGCTGCAGCAGGACCCGGTCGGTCCAGCGGTAGTCGCCCACGGCCATGTCGACATGGATCCAGGTGGCGTCACCGCTCGATCCGGGCATTCCCACGGATATCGTTTCCGGTCGATCCGGCGCCAGCAGATACGGGCTCTGGTCCAGCATGTGCGGCTTTTCATCGGGCGCCGCCAGTGCGGTGCAGGCCTGTTCATATGCACGCTGCGCAGCGATGGCTGAGCGGAGGGCCTCACCCAGCAGCGGGGAAATGGCCGTTTCGTTCGACGTCGGCGCCTGGATGACGTCGTAGAGGCGGGTGACCACGTCACGTGGATCGCTGCTGGCGGCGGCCGCCAATGGCGCGATGAGCAGCACGAAAAGGGCTGTTGGGCGAGACATGCGGCACCGGATTGGGGGGGGCGGGTTCCGTTGAAGCATGCCGCTTCCCTGGCTTGCCGGGAAGCTTGAGATGCGCCACTCATGGTCGCAAATGGCCACCCACGGCAGCCAGCGTACAGCGAGTCGAGCATGGCTCGACGCTACAGGTCGGGAACGCTGAGCATTGCCCGGCGCCACCCGACCCCACGGACTCAACGCGCCGGCAGGTACTGCTGCGGGTCCACCGGCTTGCCGTTACAGCGGGTGAGCCGAGGGCGTTTGCGGCCCATGGGCCGCACCGTCGGCGAACGCCCGGCGCGCTGCGCCGGGCCGGGGATCCGCCCAGATGGCGAATCGACGATCAGCGTGCCGGCAGGTACTGCTGCGGGTCCACCGGCTTGCCGTTGTAGCGGGTGAGCCGGCGGTGTTTGCGGCCCATGGGCCGCACCGTCGGCGAACGCCCGGCGCGCTGCGCCGGGCCGGGGATCCGCCCAGATGGCGAATCAACGATCAGCGTGCCGGCAGGTATTGCTGCGGGTCCACCGGCTTGCCGTTGTAGCGGATCTCGAAGTGGACCATGTCGCGGTTCGCACCGGTGCGGCCCATCTCGGCGATCTGCTCACCGGCCTTCACGCTCTGCCCTTCATTCACCAGGCGCTTGCGGTTGTGGCCATAGGCCGACAGCCACTGGTCGCTGTGCTTGATGATGATCAGCTCGCCGTAGCCAACCAGGCCGGCGCCGGAGTACACCACCACACCGTTGGCGGTGGCCTTGACCGGCTGGCCGCTGGTTCCGGCGATGTCCACGCCCTGCTTGGTCGCGTCACCGGCCACGTAGCGGCCGACGATCGCGCCATCGGCCGGCCAGCGCCAGGCGATGTTGCTCTTCACCGGACCCACCGGCGCCGGGGCCGGGGCCGATGTGGTGCTGCCGCCGCTGCTGCCACCCGAGCGCGGCGGGGTGACCACCGTGGTCGGCGCGCGGCCGCCGCTGGCACCGGCCGGATACAGTCGGATCACCTGCCCGGGATGGATGGTCGAGGGGTTGTCCAGGCTGTTCCAGGCAATCAGGTCGGCCGGGGTGATGTCATGGATGCGGGCCAGCGCATAGATGGTATCGCCCTTGCGCACCACCACGGTCTGCCCGGGCTTGGGCACCGAGGTCTTCGGCGTGGTCACACCGCCACCGGTGCTGCCACCACCAGGACGAACCACGGTTGCGGTGCCGCAGGCGGCCAGGGTGGAAACCAGCAACGCCAGCGCGCCGATGCGCACTCCCTTGCTCAGACGATCAGGATTCATGCGAACTTCGACCTCCATACAAGCCAGGCGATCAGCACCACCACCAACGCGGTGGCGATCCAGCCCAGCGGTTCAATCCAGCGACGCAGTGCCGCTTCAGCACGCGCACCACCGATACGGATGACCGCAGCCAGCACGAACACGCGCTTGCCGCGACCGATCAGCATGCTCAACAGGTACTGCGGCATCGGCACGCCGACGATACCCGATGCCCACGTGAAGACCTTCATCGGGATGGGCATGAAGCCGCCCAGCACCAGGAAGGTGAACACCGCCCACGGCGACTCGGCCATCTTGGCCTGCACGGTGGTGATGCCCTGCTCGATGGCCGGCAGCATGCCCAGTGCTTCGAACAACGGCTTGATCGCTTCGAAGGCGTAATGACCCAATGCATAGCCAATCAGCGCGCCGACCATCGAGCCGGCCAGGCTGAGGGTGGCGAACCACCAGCCGCGTTTCGGCTGGGCCACGCACATCGGCGCCAGCATCACTTCCGGCATCACCGGAAAGATGATCGCCTCGAAGAAGCTCAACACCGTCAGGTAGGTCGGCGCGCGTTCGTGCGCCGCCCACTTCATCGCCCGCTCGTACAGCGGCCCGAAAATCTTCATGCAACCCTGCTCCGTGGATTAGTCGAGCATGCCGGACAGCAGCGGCACGAAGGTGACCGGCGCAAGCACGCGTTGTTCGATGCTGCCGTCAGCCCTGCGGTCCAGCTGCACCAGCGACTGCCCACCCGGCCCGCCGACCGGCGCCACCAGGCGGCCGCCCTCGGCCAGCTGCCCGACCAGTTCATCGACCAGTGCAGGCGCCGCGGCGGTGACGACGATGGCATCGAACGGGCCGTGCTCGGCCCAGCCCGCGCGGCCATCATCATGCTTGGTGCGGATATTCATGCCCAGCGCACGGAAGCGCTTGCGCGCCTGTCGCAGCAGGTCGCCGATGCGTTCGACGGTGTAGATCTCCAGGCCCAGCGCGCCGAGCACGGCGGCCTGGTAGCCGGAGCCGGTACCGACTTCCAGCACTTTCTTCGGCGAGACCTGCAGCACGGCTTCGGTCATGCGCGCCACCACCCAGGGCTGCGAGATGGTCTGGCCGTGGCCGATCGGCAGGGCGGTGTCTTCGTAGGCGCGTGACGCAAGCGCTTCGTCGATGAACAGATGACGTGGCACCACCCGGATCGCATTCAAGGTCGACTCGTCGACGATGCCAGCCTCGCGCAGGCGATCGACCAGGCGGTCGCGCACACGCTGCGAGGTCATGCCGATGCCGACGGCTTCCGGTTGCAGGCGCAGGCGTGGACTCATGCCGGCTGGTCCAGCGCGGCGCTGAGGCCGCCGACCCAGCTGGCCACTTTCTCCAGTGCCTGGTAGCGGGTCAGGTCGACCTGGATCGGGGTGATCGAGATATGCCCGGTGCGCACCGCGTGGAAGTCGGTGCCGGGGCCGGAGTCCTGCTCACGACCGGCCGGGCCGATCCAGTACACCTCGTTGCCGCGTGGGTCCTTCTGCGCGATGCAGCCTTCTGCACGATGGCGGTTGCCCAGGCGGGTGACCTCGAAGCCCTTGACCTCGTTCCACGGCAGGTCCGGCACGTTGACGTTGAGGATGGTGTCAGCCGGCAACGGATCGGCCTTGAGCCGGGCGACGATCTCCACCGCAGCGCGCGCGGCGGTCTCGAAGTGTTTCGGATCGTGGTTGCGGGTAACCAGCGAGACCGCCACCGCCGGCAGGCCGAGGAAGCGACCTTCCATCGCCGCCGAGACGGTGCCGGAATAGATCACGTCATCGCCGAGATTGGCGGCGTTGTTGATGCCGGACACGACAATGTCGGGTTCGAACTCGAGCAGCCCGGTCAGCGCCAGGTGCACGCAGTCGGTCGGGGTACCGGCCACCGAGACGGTGTAATGGTCGATGCGCTTGAGGCGGATCGGCAGGTCCAGGGTCAGCGAATTGCTGGCGCCGGAGCGATCGCGGTCGGGCGCGACCACCGTGACTTCGTGACCGGCCTCACGCAGCACCGAAGCAAGCATCCGGATGCCTGCGGCGTCGACGCCATCGTCGTTACTGACCAGGATTCGCATCTTCGATTTAACCGCTTGATTTT
Organism: Stenotrophomonas sp. YJH_SMC_119; assembly: GCF_059368315.1. NCBI lineage: Bacteria > Pseudomonadati > Pseudomonadota > Gammaproteobacteria > Lysobacterales > Lysobacteraceae > Stenotrophomonas > Stenotrophomonas sp. YJH_SMC_119. The sequence continues at coordinate 8,176 of NZ_JCAFRP010000024.1, forward strand.
CCAAGAATTCGATTCCATCACCGTGCAGTGTGGGCGGGACCGTCGTACTCCCCTGCGGAAGCCGTCGACCCTGCAAGGGCATCGTCTATTGTGCCGCATGCGAGCCGCCGGTCCTACCCTGCCGGCGGTCACGGCCGACATCGAACCGTCATAGGCAGACCTGCGCCAGCGGTTTACCCTGTGCGCATGTCGCACCCTGAAGACGAAGATCCGGCCGCGTTGTTCCGCGCGGCCATCGGCGAAGTGACGCCGCTGCGCAAGGATGCCGAGCCGGCACCGGCTGCGCCCCGGCCGAAGCCGCGCGCGCGCATGGCCGAACGTGACGAGGCCGAAGCCGCCGGCGAGTTCGCCCGGCTGCTGCGCGACAGCACGCCACTGGAAGCCGGCGACGTGGCCAGCTATCGCCGCGACAACCTGCCACCTCGCCTGTTCCAGCGCCTCAAGCGTGGCCAGTATTCGGTGCAGGACGAACTGGACCTGCATGGCGCCACCGCCGCGCAGGCGGAGACGCTGCTGCGCCAGTTCCTGCTGGAAGCGCATGCACACGAGTATGGCTGCGTGCGCATCATCCACGGCAAGGGATTGCAGTCCGACGGCGGTGCACCGGTACTGAAGAACCTGGTCGACCGCCTGCTGCGGCTGCGCAACGACGTACTGGCATTCCATTCGGCGCCGACCGGGCAAGGCGGCACCGGCGCGGTGCTGGTGCTGCTGGCGCGGCGCTGAAAAAAGGGGACGCCATGAGTCCAGGTAGAGTCGACTGTCAGTCGACTGCTCTTCCAGCGGCAAGCGAATACCCCGCGCTGCGCGCGCAAGTCGACTGACAGTCGACTCTACCGCGCGCCCTGCTCAGGCCTGCGAGGCGTCTTCGACCGGGCCGAGCTCGTGCAGCACGGCGGTGGCGTAGCAGCCCGGCGGCAGCGCGAACGATAGCTCCAGCACGTCATCGCCCAGCCACTGGTGCTGCAACAACGCGGGGCGCAGGCGCAGCGCGCGGCGCTCCTGCTTCAGGCGCGCGTCTTCCAGGCCGGCCCGCAGTGCCTTCGATTCCTCGTCGTCGAGCGCGGCCAGCTCCAGCTCGCGTGCCGCTTCGGTGCTGCGCAGCTCGCCTTCGCCCCACAGCGGTGCGCTGGGATGGATGTCGAACCGCGCGAGGCGCTCGGCCAGCACGTCGGTGTACGGCTCCGGGCCGAACACGCTGCGGCTGCCGTCCAGCATCCACACCTCGCCGTCCAGTGGCTGATCCCAGTTGCCCTGCTCCACGCGCGCAGCCAGCACGCGGTTGAACAGCGCCGATCGGGCGGCAGACAGCAGCAGTGAACGCTGGTCCTTGCGCATGCGGCGGCCACCGAACATCGCCAGTGCCGCCGGCACGTTGCCGCCGTCGCGGCCAAAGCGCTGCTCGCCAAACCAGTTCGGCAGGCCGCGCCCGGCAATCTGCTGCAGGCGTTCGCTGATCGCTGCGGCATCGCCCTGCACCTCGCGCAGGACCAGCTTGAAGCGGTTGCCGGCCAGTGCGCCACGCTGCAGCTTGCGGTTGTGCCAGGTCGCTTCGAGCACTTCGATCTCGTCACTGGCCAGCTCGGCCAAGTCCGGCGCAATGCGCTTGGGCAGGTGCACGCTGAAACGCTGGGTGGTGACCGCGTGGCGGTCTTTCATGCCGGCGTAACTCACCGCCATTTCCGGCAGGCCCGCCCACTTGGCCAGCACCTTGGCCACATGCACGGTGTTGGCACCGCGCTTTCGGATGTGCAGCAACAGGTGCTCGCCTTCGCCGGTGGCCTCGAAGGCCGGCAGCTCGTCAACCTGGAAATCGTCTGGCGTGGTGCGGATGCGCGCCGTCAACAACGGCGCACCAAATGCCAACGGCAGCGGAATCATGCCGCCACCAGCAACACGACCGCCTGTGCGGCAATGCCTTCACCACGGCCGGTGAAGCCCAGCTTTTCCGAGGTGGTGGCCTTGACGCTGACCGCATCCAGCGGCAACTGCAGCAGGCCGCCGATGCGCTCACGCATCGCCAGCGCATGCGGGCCAACCTTCGGCCGCTCGCAGATCACGGTGATGTCGGTGTTGCCGACGCGCCAGCCGCGCTCGCGCAGCAGGCTGTCGCAATGACGCACGAAGTCGCTGCTGTCGGCGCCCTTCCAGCGGTCGTCACTGGGTGGGAAATGCTGGCCGATGTCGCCCAGCGCAAGCGCACCGAGCATCGCATCGCACAAGGCGTGCAGGATCACGTCGCCATCGCTGTGCGCAAGCACGCCACAGCTGTGTGGAACGTTCACGCCGCCAAGCATGATGTGATCGCCTTCGCCGAAGGCATGGACGTCGTAGCCCTGGCCGATGCGGACGGGCGGGAACGGTGCGGTGCTCATGGATGCAACCCTTGCAGCAGGGCCACGCGGGCGGTCAGCCGGCGCGGCGGGAAAGTACGAATTCGAACCGGTCCAGATCGGCCGGGGTGGTGACCTTGAAGTTGTCCTCGCTGCCTTCCACCAGCAGCGGGCGCTGGCCCTGGCGCTCCATGGCCATCGCCTCGTCGGTGACTTCAACACCGGCGGCAGCGGCGTCGGACAGCGCGCGGCTGAGCTGATGGCGGCGGAACAGCTGCGGGGTCAGTGCACGCCAGAGGCGCTCACGCGGCTCGGTGCCATCGATGCCACCGTCGTCGCCTGCACGCTTGAGCGTGTCACGTACCGGTGCGGCCAGGATCGCCCCCACCGGGTCGGTACGACCGACTTCAAGCAGGCGGCCGAGATCGGCCGGCGACAGGTTCGGCCGCGCGGCATCGTGGACCAGTACGAACTCATCAGCGCGCACCGTCTCCGGCAGCGCCTGCAGGCCAGCCAGCACCGAAGCGGCACGGGTCGCGCCACCGATGCAGGTCAGCACCGGCTTGCCCGCCCACTCGTTCCAGCCGGGCCAGTCGGCGTCGTCCTGGCCGATCACCACCATCGCCCCGGCCACGGCCGGGTGCGCCAGCAGGGCGTCCAGGGTATGGGCAAGCAGGATCTGTCCCCCTGCCTGCAGGTATTGCTTGGGCAACGGCGCGCCGAAGCGGGTGCCACGGCCCGCAGCCGGAACCACGACCCAGATGGCCGCACTCATGGCACGTCCGCCGGGTGGTCGCCAACCTGCGCACTGACACCTGCCGCAGGCTGCGCCGGGTGGACCGGCGCATCCTCGACCACACGATAGAACTTCTCGCCGGGCTTGATCATGCCCAGCTCGCTGCGTGCGCGCTCCTCGATGGCGGACTGGCCTTCCTTGAGGTCCTTCACTTCGGCAGCGAGCGCGTCGTTGCGCTGCTGCAGACCCTCATTGTCCCGCTCCTGGTTGGCGACCTGGGCTTCGAGCATCATCACTTCGCCCGAATTGCCCGGACCGAACCAGAAGCGGTACTGCAGCCAGCCCAGCAGCAGGGCCAGCACCAGCAGCATCCAGCGCCAGTCGCGCATCGGCTCAGCGCTTCAGCGAAACGAACGCGTCACGACCGGCGTAACGCGCGCCGGCGCCGAGGGCTTCCTCGATGCGCAGCAGCTGGTTGTACTTGGCCACGCGATCGCTGCGGCACAGCGAACCGGTCTTGATCTGGGTGGCGGTGGTAGCCACTGCGATGTCGGCGATGGTGGTGTCTTCGGTTTCGCCCGAACGGTGCGAGACCACCGCGGCATAACCGGCGCGGTCGGCCATGGCGATCGCTTCCAGGGTTTCGCTCAGGGTGCCGATCTGGTTGACCTTGATCAGGATCGCGTTGGCGGTGCCCGAGTCGATGCCTTCCTGGAAGATCTTCGGGTTGGTCACGAACAGGTCGTCACCGACCAGCTGCACCTTCTTGCCGATGCGATCGGTCAGCAGCTTCCAGCCAGCCCAGTCGTTCTCGGCCAGGCCGTCTTCGATCGTGATGATCGGGTACTGCGCGGCCCAGTCGGCGAGGAAGTCGACGAACTGCTCGGAGGTCAGGCGCTTGTTCTCGCCGACCAGGTTGTACTTGCCGTTCTCGAAGAATTCGCTGGAGGCGACGTCCAGGCCCAGCAGCACGTCTTCACCGGCGGTGTAGCCGGCCTTGCCGATCGCTTCAAGGATGGTGTCCAGCGCTTCGACGTTGCTGCGGAAGTCCGGAGCAAAGCCGCCTTCGTCGCCGACCGCCGTGCTCAGGCCGTGGCCCTTCAGCACCGACTTCAGCGAATGGAAGATTTCGGTACCGGCACGCAGCGCTTCGGAGAACGAGGTGAAGCCGACCGGCAACACCATGAATTCCTGGAAGTCGACGTTGTTGTCGGCGTGCGCGCCGCCGTTGATGATGTTCATCATCGGCACCGGCAGCGACGGGGTCACGCCGGTCCTGGCGGCCAGGTACTGCCACAGCGCCTGCTTGTTCGATGCGGCGGCGGCGTGCGCAGCGGCCATCGAAACACCCAGCAGTGCGTTGGCGCCCAGGCGGCCCTTGTTCTCGGTGCCGTCGAGATCGATCAGGCGACGGTCGAGGCCGGCCTGGTCGGTGGCCTCAAAGCCCTTCAGCGCGGCGGCAATCGTGGTGTTGACGTTGTCGACGGCCTTGCGCACGCCCTTGCCCAGGTAACGGGTCTTGTCGCCGTCACGCAGCTCGACCGCTTCCTTGGTGCCGGTCGAGGCGCCGGAGGGAACCGCGGCACGACCGAACGAACCGTCCTCCAGGATGACTTCGGCTTCCAGCGTGGGGTTGCCACGACTGTCGAGGATTTCACGGGCGTGGATGCTGCGGATCGTGCTCATGGTCGGACCGGTTACCTGTCTGGAGAGGGGGCGACAAAACGAATGCCGCGTGATTATCCCCGGCTGCCCGCCACTTGCCAAATTGCGTGGGCGGCTTCAGCCCCAGCTGGACCCGATCACGATCAGGACCATCGACACCAGCATCACCAGCAATGCACCAGCAAGCGCCGCCAGGATGGGGCCACGCCGCCGTCGCCAGGCCAGCACCATCGCCACCGGGCTGCCCAGGAAGGACAGCACCATCGTGACCAGTGCGCCCAGCAACCACCACTGCGTGGCCTGCACGCCGTTGTTCCCGTCCCCCGGCGGCCGGAAACCGGCGGTGAAGGCCAGTACGCCCACCACCAGGGCGATCCAGGTCAACACGGACAGCCCCAGGGCGATCAGGCCCCAGGGCCAGCCTCGCGCCGATGTGGTCGCATTCATCAAAGCACTCCGTAGAACAGGGCGCCGAGCCAGAGCGAGAGCAGGATGATCGCCAGGCCGGCGGCCACCTTGCCGCGATTCAGCCTCCAGGCCTGCGCAGCAGCAGCGACGCATCCCACTGCACCGAGCAGCTCTGCCACCAGCAGCGCAATGAAGTACGCGCGCAGATCGAGTGCGCTGCTGCCATCACCCGGCGGCCGCACGGACGCGGCACCGATCAGCACCAGCCCGAACATGCCCACGGTGAACAGCACGGCCAGGCCCAGTGCGATCAGGCCCCACGGCCACTGTTCCCAGTGCCGGCGGCGGCGCTGGGTTTCCAGCGCCAGCCACGGGTCACGACTCACGCGAAGCGCGAGAAGCCGTGCTTCTTGGTCACTGCGTCGAGTTCCATCAAGGTCTCAAGCAGTGCTTCCATCTGGTCCAGCGGCCACGCATTGGGGCCATCGGACAGCGCCTTGGACGGATCCGGATGGGTCTCGGCGAACAGGCCGGAGATGCCCACCGCCACGGCGGCACGGGCCAGCACCGGCACGTGCTCGCGCTGGCCACCGGAACTGGTGCCCTGCCCGCCCGGCAGCTGCACCGAATGGGTGGCGTCGAACACCACCGGGCAACCGGTGTCGCGCATCACCGCCAGCGAACGCATGTCGCTGACCAGGTTGTTGTAGCCGAAGCTGGCACCACGTTCGCAGACCATGATCTGCTCGTTGCCGGTGGCCTTGGCCTTCTCCACGACCGGCTTCATGTCCCACGGCGCCAGGAACTGGCCCTTCTTGATGTTGACCGGCTTGCCGGCCGAGCACACCTTGCGGATGAAGTCGGTCTGGCGGACCAGGAACGCCGGGGTCTGCAGCACGTCCACCACCGAGGCCACTTCGTCCATCGGGGTGTATTCGTGGACGTCGGTCAGCACCGGCACGCCGATCTGCTTCCTGACCTCGGCCAGGACCTTCAGGCCCTCTTCCATGCCCGGGCCACGGAACGCGGTGCCCGAAGTACGGTTGGCCTTGTCGAAGCTGGACTTGAAGATGAAGTTGACGCCGAGCTTGTCGGTGACTTCCTTCAACTTGCCGGCGGTATCGAGCTGCAGCTGCATCGACTCGATCACGCAGGGGCCGGCGATCAGGAACAGGGGCTGGTCCAGCCCGACCTCGAATCCACACAGTTTCATGGCGTTTCCTTGTTGTCCGCAGCACCGGCCGGGCCGGTGCGCTGGGGGTTGAAGCATGCAGGATGGGGGCCGAAGCCCCCATTCACAAGTCAGGCGCGCGCTTCGGAAAGCAGCTTGCCGCCGGCCTTGCGCTCGCGTGCGGCGCGGATGAAACCGATGAACAGCGGATGGCCGTCACGCGGCGTGGACAGGAATTCCGGGTGCGCCTGGCAGGCCAGGAACCACGGGTGCGCGTCGCGCGGCAGTTCGACCACTTCCACCAGGGTGTCGTCCATCGACTTGCCGGCGATCACCAGGCCGGCATCTTCCAGCTGGGTGCGGTAACGGTTGTTGAACTCGTAACGGTGGCGGTGACGCTCGGCGACGACGTCCTTGCCATACAGCTCGCGGGCCAGCGTGCCCGGCTTCAGGCGCTGTTCCTGCAGACCCAGGCGCATGGTGCCGCCGAGGTCGCTCTTGTCGTCGCGCTTTTCCACGTCACCGGTCGCGGTGCGCCATTCGGTGATCAGGCCGATCACCGGGTTCGGCGACTGGCGGTCGTTCTCGGTGCTGTTGGCACCTTCCAGGCCGACCACGTTGCGCGCGTAGTCGACCACGGCCGCCTGCATGCCGTAGCAGATGCCGAAGTACGGCACCTGCTGCTCGCGGGCGAACTTCGAGGTCAGCACCTTGCCTTCGAAACCACGGTCACCGAAACCACCCGGCACCAGGATGCCGTCGACATCGGCCAGTGCGGCCATGTCGGTGCCTTCCAGGTCCTGTGCTTCCAGCCACTTCAGGTTGACCTTGGTGCGCTGGCGCAGGCCACCGTGCTTGAGGGCTTCGCCGACCGACTTGTAGGCATCCTGGTGATCGACGTACTTGCCAACCACGGCGATGGTCACTTCGTCCAGCGGATGCAGGGTCGCGTCGACCGCGTCTTCCCACATCGACAGGTCGACCGGGCCGGCCTTATCGGCCAGCTTCAGCTGGTTGACCACGATCTCGTCCAGGCCCTGCGCGTGCAGGCCCGACGGAATGCGGTACAGCACGTCCACGTCCGGCACGCTGATCACCGCGCGCTCGGAGACGTTGGTGAACTGGGCGATCTTGCGGCGCTCCGAATCCGGCACCGCCTGCTCGGAGCGGCACAGCAGCACGTCCGGCTGGATGCCGATCGAGCGCAGCTCCTTCACCGAATGCTGGGTCGGCTTGGTCTTCAGCTCGCCGGCGGCGCCGATGTACGGCACCAGGGTAAGGTGCATGAACAGCGCCTTCTCCGGGCCACGCTCGGTGCGCACCTGGCGGATCGCTTCCAGGAACGGCAGCGACTCGATGTCGCCGACAGTACCGCCGATCTCGACCAGCGCCACGTCGTAACCTTCGGTGGCTTCATCGATGCAGCGGCGGATCTCGTCGGTGATGTGCGGGATGACCTGCACGGTCGCGCCCAGATAGTCGCCACGGCGCTCCTTGCGGATCACGTTCTCGTAGATGCGGCCGGTGGTGACCGAGTTCTTGCGGCTCAGGCGGGTGCGCACGAAGCGCTCGTAGTGGCCCAGGTCGAGGTCGGTCTCGGCGCCGTCGTCGGTGACGTAGACCTCACCGTGCTGGAACGGGCTCATGGTGCCCGGGTCGACGTTGATGTACGGGTCGAGCTTCATCATCGTGACCTTCAGGCCACGGGCTTCGAGAATGGCGGCCAGTGACGCAGCGGCAATGCCTTTGCCGAGCGAGGACACCACGCCGCCGGTTACGAAAATCAAGGGAGTCATGGCTGCAAGCATCCTGTCTGGAAATGGAAAACGGCAGCACCACGCGCACCCGGAGGGCGGGCATGGAGCTTGAAGGGGGTTTTCCGGTTCGCTGGGGCAGCGAGGGAGGTGCTGGGCCGTGCGGCGGCAGGCGCCGGACGGGGACCACCCTGCGAGGTCGGGGCGGCCGTGCCGGTCAAATCGACCGTCACCTGCGACCCGCATTGCTGGCGACCACGCATGGCCGTGCCAGCCCATTCGCAAAGGGTGGACACGCACTTACTCCCGGAAAGCCATAGTTTACAGATTGATGGCCGCCAACCCAAGGGGCAGTTGCGGCCGTCACCCAAAAGAAACGCCCCGCTGGGCGGGGCGTCGGGGGGCGAATCCCTTGCGGCAAGGGCTTCGGAGGGCGGAAGAATTACTTCTTCTTCCGCGCCTCTTCTTCCTCTTCCTGCTGCGGGGCCGGCTGGCCCTGCGCCTTCATTTCGGCATTGGCCTGGGCGCGGCGCTTGGCCTTGGCATCGGCTTCGGCCTGCGCCTTGTCGGCCTGGCCACCCTGTTGCGGGGCCGGCTGGCCGGCGTTCTGCGCCACCACCAGCGGCACTGCAACGGCGGCAGCGGCCAGGATCGCAATGGTCAGCAACTTCTTCATGAGGTCCTCCTCGCGGTATGGCTTGGATGTTTCGACCCAACGGGGGTCGCCGGCATTCAGATTCCAGCGGCTGCCATTTTACCCCCTCTGCGTCGCCGAGACTGAACCGCAGGCGTGCAAAATCCCGTGCCAGACCCCACACTTGCCCGTCGCTCCAAGCTTTCGAAGACAGATGAACGCCCGCTATAACGCCGCCGATATTGAAGTCCTGTCCGGCCTTGACCCGGTCAAGCGCCGTCCCGGCATGTATACCGACACCGCGCGCCCGAACCACCTGGCGCAGGAAGTGATCGACAACTCGGTGGACGAGGCCCTCGCCGGCCACGCCCGCTCGATCGAGATCACCCTGTACAAGGATGGCAGCGTGGAGGTCAGCGATGACGGCCGCGGCATGCCGGTGGACATCCACCCGGAAGAGAAGATCCCGGGTGTCGAGCTGATCCTCACCCGCCTGCATGCGGGCGGCAAGTTCAGCAACAACAATTACACCTTCTCCGGCGGTCTGCACGGCGTCGGCGTCAGCGTGGTCAATGCGCTGTCGACCCTGGTGGAAGTGCACATCAAGCGCGAAGGTGCCGAGCACCGCATCACCTTCCGCAACGGCGACCGCGCCACGCCGCTGGAAGTGGTCGGCAGCGTCGGCAAGAAGAACACCGGCACCCGCGTGCGCTTCTGGCCTGACCCGAAATACTTCGACACGCCCAAGTTCGCGGTGCGCGCGCTGAAGCACCTGCTGCGCGCCAAGGCCGTGCTGTGCCCGGGCCTGACGGTCAAGCTGACCGATGAGGCCACCGGTGAAGTCGACACCTGGTACTACGAGGACGGCCTGCGCGATTACCTGAAGCTGGAACTGGGCGAACGCGAATCGCTGCCGGCCGACCTGTTCGTCGGCAACCTGAAGAAGGACACCGAGGTGGTGGACTGGGCCGTGGCCTGGCTGCCGGAAGGCGAGCTGGTGCAGGAAAGCTACGTCAACCTGATTCCCACCGCCCAGCACGGCACCCACGTCAACGGCCTGCGTACCGGCCTGACCGAGGCGCTGCGCGAGTTCTGCGACTTCCGCAACCTGCTGCCGCGCGGCGTCAAGCTGGCCCCGGAAGACGTGTGGGACCGCGTGTCGTTCGTGCTCTCGCTGAAGATGACCGACCCGCAGTTCAGTGGCCAGACCAAGGAACGCCTGTCCTCGCGCCAGGCGGCCGGTTTCGTTGAAGGCGCGGCCCACGATGCCTTCAGCCTGCTGTTGAACCAGAACGTGGAGCTGGGCGAAAAGATCGCGCAGATCGCCATCGAGCGCGCCAGCGCACGCCTGAAGACCGAGAAGCTGGTCGTCCGCAAGAAGGTCACCCAGGGCCCGGCCCTGCCCGGCAAGCTGGCCGACTGCATCAGCCAGGACCTGTCGCGTACCGAGCTGTTCCTGGTGGAAGGCGACTCGGCAGGGGGCAGCGCCAAGCAGGCCCGCGACAAGGACTTCCAGGCCATCATGCCGTTGCGCGGCAAGATCCTGAACACCTGGGAAGTCTCATCCAACAGCGTGCTGGCCTCGGAGGAAGTACACAACCTGGCCATCGCCATCGGCTGCGACCCCGGCAAGGACGACATCAGCGGCCTGCGTTACGGCAAGGTCATCATCCTGGCCGACGCGGACTCCGACGGCCTGCACATCGCAACGCTGCTGACCGCACTGTTCCTGAAGCACTTCCCGGCGCTGGTCGATGCCGGCCACGTGTTCGTGGCGATGCCGCCGCTGTTCCGCATCGACGTGGGCAAGCAGGTGTTCTACGCCCTGGACGAGGAAGAAAAGCGCTCGATGCTGGACAAGATCGAACGCGAGAAGATCAAGGGCGCCATCAACGTCACCCGCTTCAAGGGCCTGGGCGAGATGAATCCGCCGCAGCTGCGCGAATCGACCATCCACCCGGATACGCGCCGCCTGGTGCAGCTGACCGTGGACGATCGCGAGCAGACAAGCTCGCTGATGGACATGCTGCTGGCCAAGAAGCGCGCCTCCGACCGCAAGGGCTGGCTGGAGAGCAAGGGCGATCTGGCCTCGCTGGAGGTCTGATCCCGGCACGGGGTCGGATCCCTTTGCCTGGCAAAGGGCTCTGACCCGGTTGCCCGGTAGTGCCGGGCGCTGGCCGGCAACCTCGACTGCCGGCCAGCCGCCCGCATTACCGGCTCATGCCCCCCTGGCCTCCCCGGAGGTCTGCCCCCGCCACGGGGTCGGTCCCCTGTGCCTGGAAAAGCGCCCCGACCCGGTTGCCCGGTAGTGCCGGGCGGTGGCCGGCACCCTCGACTGCCGGCCAGCGTCCGCCATTACCGGCTCATG
>NZ_JCAFRP010000025.1:0-16793 GCF_059368315.1 Stenotrophomonas sp. YJH_SMC_119
CGAGCACACCAGGATCGCGCCGTCCATCTGGGCGGCACCGGTGATCATGTTCTTGACGTAGTCAGCATGGCCCGGGCAATCGACGTGGGCGTAGTGACGGACCGGGGATTCGTATTCGACGTGCGCGGTCGAGATCGTGATGCCACGAGCCTTTTCTTCCGGAGCGGCGTCGATCGAGGAGTAATCCTTGAACTCGCCACCGAAGCGCTCGGCACCGATCTTGGTCAGTGCGGCGGTCAGCGTGGTCTTGCCGTGATCGACGTGACCGATGGTGCCGACGTTGACGTGCGGCTTGGTGCGCTCGAACTTACCCTTTGCCATTGTTCTATACCTTGATTGTTCGTAAGTGGTTTCAAGAGAGGCTGAGCGAGGCTCAGCCCTTCTTCATGACGGCTTCGGCGATGTTGGTCGGAGCCGGCTCGTAGTGATCGAATTCCATGGTGAAGGTGGCGCGGCCCTGGGTCTGCGAACGCAGCGCAGTGGCGTAGCCGAACATTTCACCCAGCGGGATCATCGCGTTGATGATGCTGGCCGAACCGTCACCGGTGGTGTCGGAACCCTGCAGCACGCCGCGACGACGGCTGACGTCGCCCATCACGTCACCCTGGTAATCCTCCGGGGTCACGATCTCGACCTTCATGATCGGCTCCAGCAGCACCGGCTTGGCCTTGGCGAAGCCCTGCTTGAAGGCCATCGACGAAGCCAGCTTGAACGCCATTTCCGAGGAGTCGACGTCGTGGTACGAACCGAACACCAGCTTCACCTTGACGTCCACGACCGGGAAGCCAGCCAGCGGACCGCTGGTGATGGTTTCGCGCAGGCCCTTTTCAACCGACGGAATGAATTCCTTCGGGATCACGCCGCCGGTGATGTCGTTGATGAACAGGAAGTCGTCCTTGATGGCCGGAGCCAGCTTCGGATCGGCACGGTCGGCAGCGGTGATCGGCGACAGTTCGATCACGACGTGACCGTACTGACCCTTACCACCGGACTGCTTGGCGTGCTTGTAGTCCGACTTGACGTCGGCCAGGGTGATGGTTTCGCGGTAGGCCACCTGCGGCGCGCCGACGTTGGCTTCAACGTTGAACTCGCGCTTCAGGCGGTCGACGATGATGTCCAGGTGCAGCTCGCCCATGCCCGAGATGATGGTCTGGCCGGATTCTTCGTCGGTCTTGACGCGGAACGACGGATCTTCCTGCGCCAGACGGCCCAGGGCCAGACCCATCTTTTCCTGGTCCGACTTGGTCTTCGGCTCGACGGCCATCGAGATCACCGGCTCCGGGAACGTCATGCGCTCCAGGATGATCGGGGCGTCCACGGCGCACAGGGTGTCACCGGTGGTGGTGTCCTTCAGGCCCACGGCAGCGGCGATGTCACCAGCCAGAACTTCCTTGATTTCCTCGCGGTTGTTCGAGTGCATCTGCAGGATTCGGCCGATGCGCTCCTTCTTGCCCTTCACCGAGTTCAGCACGGTGTCGCCACCGTTCAGGGTGCCCGAGTAGACACGGAAGAAGGTCAGCGCGCCGACGAACGGGTCGGTGATGATCTTGAAGGCCAGCGACGAGAACGGGGCCTTGTCGTCGGACTTGCGGGTCATTTCGACGGTGTCGTCGTCAACGTCCACGCCCTTCACGTCCGGCACGTCGACCGGCGACGGCAGCAGCTGGATCACGCCGTCCAGCATGGCCTGCACGCCCTTGTTCTTGAAGGCCGAGCCGCAGTACATCGGCACGATCTCGGTCGCCAGGGTACGGGTACGCAGGGCGTTGATGATTTCGGCCTCGGCCAGCTCTTCGCCGCCCAGGTACTTTTCCATCAGCTCTTCGCTGGCTTCGGCAGCGGTCTCGACCATGAACTGGCGAGCCTCTTCCGCAGCCGCCTGCAGATCGGCCGGGATGTCGCTGTACTCGAACTTCATGCCCTGCGAAGCCTCATCCCAGTGGATGGCCTTCATCTTCAGCAGGTCGACGACGCCCTTGAAGTTGTCTTCAGCGCCGATCGGCAGCTGCATCGGCACGGCAACCGCGCCCAGCTTGGCCTTCAGCTGGCCGACGACCTTCTGGAAGTTGGCACCGGTGCGGTCCATCTTGTTGACGAACGCGATGCGCGGCACGTGGTACTTGTTGGCCTGGCGCCACACGGTTTCCGACTGCGGCTGCACGCCACCGACGGCGCACAGGACGAAGACGGCACCGTCGAGCACGCGCAGCGAGCGCTCCACTTCGATGGTGAAGTCGACGTGCCCGGGGGTGTCGATGATGTTGAAGCGGTGCTCCGGCAGGGACTTGTCCATGCCCTTCCAGAACGCGGTGGTGGCAGCGGACTGGATCGTGATGCCACGCTCCTGCTCCTGCTCCATCCAGTCCATGGTGGCGGCGCCGTCATGCACTTCACCGATCTTGTGGCTCTTGCCGGTGTAGAACAGGATGCGCTCGGACGTGGTGGTCTTGCCGGCATCGATGTGAGCCATGATGCCGAAGTTACGGTAACGCTCGATGGGAGTGGAACGGGCCACGGGAGCCTCTCAGATTTCTTGGATTTCGGATGGCCGAACGCCGCCTTTCGGCGGCCTTCGGATTGGCGCAGTCCTTCTGGGACCGCGAGGCAGCACGCACCGAAGTGGTGCTGCCCTGCCTGTTTTACAAGGCCGTCAAACTCACCAGCGGTAGTGGGCGAATGCCTTGTTGGCTTCGGCCATGCGGTGGGTTTCTTCGCGCTTCTTGATGGCGCCGCCACGATTTTCCGAGGCGTCGATCAGTTCAGCAGCCAGCTTCTTCGGCATGGTGTTCTCACCACGCTTGCGCGCGGAGTCGATCAGCCAGCGCATGGCCAGGGCCATCTTGCGCGACGAACGCACTTCGACCGGCACCTGGTAGGTGGCACCACCGACGCGGCGCGACTTGACTTCGACCGCCGGAGCGACGTTGTCCAGAGCCTTCTGCACCAGTTCAATGGCGTTGGCGCTGCTGTTCTTCTCGGTGATCACGTCCATGGCGCCGTACACGATCTTTTCGGCGACGGACTTCTTGCCGCTCTGCATGACCATGTTGATGAAGCGGGCGATGGTTTCGCTTCCGTGCTTCGGATCGGGCAGGACGGAACGCTGCGGAGTATTACCCTTACGCGACATAGTGCTCTCTCCTTATGCCTTCGGACGCTTGGCGCCGTACTTGGAACGGGCCTGGCGACGCTTGGCAACGCCGGCGGCGTCGAGCGAGCCACGAACGGTGTGGTAACGCACACCCGGCAGGTCCTTGACGCGACCGCCGCGGATCAGGACCACGGAGTGCTCCTGCAGGTTGTGGCCTTCACCACCGATGTAGGAAATCACTTCTTCCTGGTTGGTCAGGCGGACCTTGGCAACCTTGCGCAGAGCCGAGTTCGGCTTCTTCGGGGTGGTGGTGTAGACACGGGTGCAGACGCCACGGCGCTGCGGGCACTTGTCGAGCGCCGGCGAGGCACTCTTGTAGGTGGTCGCTTGCCGCGGCTTGCGGACCAGCTGGTTGATCGTCGCCATCAGTAGGTTCTTCTGATTGGTGGCCGGAAAATCCGGCCAGAGATGCGGAAATGTTAAAGCAGGCCAAAATTCTGGCCTGCTGAGACAGACGATTGTAGCAACCTGCCAGGAAAGCAGTCAAACGCCTCCTGTCAAGCCCGTTCCTGATCCCGGAACGTTACTGGGGGGCCTCCATGTACCCCGTTCAGGTTGGCGGGGTGAACCGCAAGCGGTCCACCCTGCCCTGCACCGGTAGAGTCGACTGTCAGTCGACTCTTGATAGCAGTCGACTGACAGTCGACTCTACCCGCCCGGGTGGTCCGGCCCTGAGGCCGGACCCGTGTTTCAGTCTTCCGAGGCCTGTTCAGCTTCGGCTTCAACCACCGGTGCCTCGACCGCGGCCGGGGTGCCGGCAAGGGTCTGCATTTCCGACTCGGTGAGGCCGGAAGCGCCGCGACGGCGGTTGCTGTGGTACGCCAGGCCGGTACCGGCCGGAATCAGGCGACCCACGATGACGTTTTCCTTCAGGCCACGCAGGTTGTCCGAGGTGCCGCGGACGGCCGCTTCGGTCAGCACGCGGGTGGTTTCCTGGAACGACGCGGCCGAGATGAACGATTCGGTCGCCAGCGAGGCCTTGGTGATACCCAGCAGGACCGGATCGAAGTGCGCCGGCAGCTCATTGCGGGCTGCAAGGCGGGCATTCTCCTCGATAACGCGCTGGCGCTCCACCTGTTCGCCGTTCAGGAACTTGCTGCTGCCCTGGTCGGTGATCTCGACCTTGCGCAGCATCTGGCGGGTGATCACCTCGATGTGCTTGTCGTTGATCTTCACGCCCTGCAGGCGGTACACGTCCTGGATTTCCTTCACCAGGTAGGCGGCCAGCGGTTCGACACCCAGCAGGCGCAGGATGTCCTGCGGGCTCGGCTCGCCGTCCACGATGGTTTCACCCTTGGTGACATGCTCGCCTTCGAACACGATGACCTGGCGGTACTTCGGGATCAGCTCTTCGTGCTCCGAACCATCGGTGTCCTTGATGATCAGGCGCTGCTTGCCCTTGGTGTCCTTGCCGAAGCTGATGATGCCCGAACGCTCGGCCAGCACCGCCGGATCCTTCGGCTTGCGCGCTTCGAACAGATCGGCCACGCGCGGCAGACCACCGGTGATGTCGCGGGTCTTCGACGCTTCCTGCGGGATCTTGGCGACCACGTCACCCACGCCGACGGCAGCGCCGTCCTGCAGGTTGACGATCGAGCGCGGCGGCAGCAGGTACTGCGCCGGCAGGTCGGTGCCCGGAATCGACAGGTCGTTGCCCTTGGCGTCGACGATGCGCACGATCGGGCGCAGGTCCTTGGCCTGGGTACCACGACGCTTCGGATCGGTGATTTCGCGCGACGCCAGGCCGGTCAGCTCGTCGGTCTTCTCGATGACGGTGATGCCGTCGACGAAGTCGATGAAGCGGATGAAGCCGGCCACTTCCGACACGATCGGGTGGTTATGCGGATCCCAGTTGGCCACGGTCTGGCCAGCCTTGATCGCATCACCGTCCTTGGACGTGATGGTTGCACCGTACGGCAGCTTGTAACGTTCACGCTCACGGCCGTGGGCATCGAGCACCGAGATTTCGCCCGAGCGCGACACTGCCACCAGCGAGCCGTTGGCATGCTCGACCGACTTGAGGTTGCTGAACTTGACCGAGCCGGTGGTCTTGACGGTGATGTTGTCGACCGCAGCAGCTCGCGACGCCGCACCACCGATGTGGAACGTACGCATGGTCAGCTGGGTACCCGGCTCACCGATGGACTGGGCGGCGATGACGCCGACCGCTTCACCGATGTTGACCAGGTGGCCACGGGCCAGGTCGCGGCCGTAGCAGCGCGAGCAGACGCCGAAGGCCGATTCGCAGGAGATGGTCGAGCGGACCTTGATGGTCTGCACGCCGGCATCTTCCAGCTTGGCAACCCAGGCTTCGTCCAGCAGGGTGTTGCGGGTGACGATCGGATCTTCGTCGTTGCCCGGCAGGAACACGTCCTCGGCAACCACGCGGCCCAGCACGCGGTCCTTCAGCGGCTCGACCACGTCGCCGCCTTCCACGATCGGGGTCATGATCAGGCCTTCGGTGGTACCGCAATCCACCTCGGTGATCACCACGTCCTGTGCCACGTCGACCAGACGACGGGTCAGGTAACCCGAGTTCGCGGTCTTCAGCGCGGTATCGGCCAGACCCTTACGGGCACCGTGGGTGGAGTTGAAGTACTCCTGCACGTTCAGGCCTTCGCGGAAGTTCGCCTTGATGGGCGTCTCGATGATCGAGCCGTCCGGGCGGGCCATCAGGCCACGCATGCCGGCCAGCTGACGGATCTGCGCCTGCGAACCACGCGCACCGGAGTCGGCCATGATGTACAGCGAGTTCATCGACTTCTGGTCGATGGTCTCACCCTTGGCATTGACCACCTTCTCGGTACCGATGGTGTCCATCATCGCCTTGGCGATGCGCTCGTTGGTGCGCGACCAGATGTCGACCACCTTGTTGTAGCGCTCGCCGGCGGTGACCAGGCCCGACTGGTACTGCTCCTGGATTTCCAGCACTTCGGCTTCGGCCTCGGTGAGGATGCCCTTCTTCTCGTCCGGGATCAGCATGTCGTCGATGCCGATCGAGACACCGGCGCGGGTCGCGTACGCGAAGCCGGTGTACATCAGCTTGTCGGCGAACACGACCGTGTCCTTCAGACCCAGCTGGCGGTAGCTGGAGTTGATCAGGCGGCTGATGTTCTTCTTGGTCAGCTCGGTGTTGGCCAGCGCGAACGGCAGGCCTTCCGGCAGGATTTCAGCCAGCAGGGCGCGACCGATCGTGGTGTCCACGATCGAGGTCTTGTTCTGCTTGTTGCCGTCTTCGTCGGTCACCACTTCGGTGATGCGGACCTTGACGCGCGCGTGCAGTTCCACCACGCGGTTGTCGTAGGCACGCTTCACTTCGGCGATGTTGGCGAAGGCCATGCCCTCGCCCTTCTTGTTTTCCAGCGAGCGGGTCATGTAGTACAGACCCAGCACGACGTCCTGCGACGGCACGATGATCGGCTCGCCGTTGGCCGGCGACAGGATGTTGTTGGTCGACATCATCAGCGCACGCGCTTCCAGCTGGGCTTCCAGCGAGAGCGGCACGTGGACGGCCATCTGGTCACCGTCGAAGTCGGCGTTGAACGCGGTGCAGACCAGCGGGTGCAGCTGGATGGCCTTGCCTTCGATCAGCACCGGCTCGAACGCCTGGATGCCCAGTCGGTGCAGGGTCGGCGCACGGTTCAGCATCACCGGATGCTCGCGGATGACCTCTTCCAGGATGTCCCAGACTTCGGCTTCTTCGCGCTCGACCAGCTTCTTGGCGGCCTTGATGGTGGTGGCCAGGCCACGACGCTGCAGCTTGGCGAAGACGAACGGCTTGAACAGCTCGAGCGCCATCTTCTTCGGCAGGCCGCACTGGTGCAGGCGCAGGTACGGGCCGACCACGATGACCGAACGGCCCGAGTAGTCGACGCGCTTGCCGAGCAGGTTCTGGCGGAAGCGACCCTGCTTGCCCTTGATCATGTCGGCCAGCGACTTCAGCGGGCGCTTGTTGGTGCCGGTGATGGCACGGCCACGACGGCCGTTGTCCAGCAGCGCATCGACCGACTCCTGCAGCATGCGCTTTTCATTGCGCACGATGATGTCCGGCGCGCTCAGTTCGAGCAGGCGGCGCAGGCGGTTGTTGCGGTTGATGACGCGGCGGTACAGGTCGTTCAGGTCGGAGGTCGCGAAGCGGCCGCCATCCAGCGGGACCAGCGGACGCAGGTCCGGCGGCAGCACCGGCAGCACGGTCATGACCATCCATTCCGGACGGTTGCCCGATTCCAGGAAGGCTTCGATCAGCTTGATGCGCTTGGTGAGGCGCTTGAGCTTGGTTTCCGAACCGGTAGCGGCGATTTCCTCGCGCAGGCGGGTCATTTCCGACTGCAGGTCGATCGTGCGCAGCAGTTCGTACACGGCCTCGGCGCCCATGGCGGCGTCGAAGTCGTCACCGTGCTCCTGGCGGGCCTGCAGGTACTGTTCCTCGGTCAGCAGCTGGCGGCGCTCCAGGGCGGTCAGGCCCGGCTCGGTCACCACGTAGGCTTCGAAGTACAGCACGCGCTCGATGTCGCGCAGGGTCATGTCCAGCATCAGGCCGATGCGCGACGGCAGCGACTTCAGGAACCAGATGTGCGCGACCGGCGAGGCCAGGTCGATGTGGCCCATGCGCTCGCGGCGCACCTTGGCCAGGGTCACTTCGGTACCGCACTTTTCGCAGACCACGCCGCGGTGCTTCATGCGCTTGTACTTGCCGCACAGGCACTCGTAGTCCTTCACCGGGCCGAAGATGGCGGCGCAGAACAGGCCGTCGCGTTCCGGCTTGAAGGTACGGTAGTTGATGGTTTCCGGCTTCTTCACTTCGCCGAAGGACCACGAACGGATCAGGTCCGGCGAAGCCAGCGCGATCTTGATCGCGTCGAAGTCCAGCGTCTGGCGCTGCTGGTTGAAGAGGTTGAGCAGGTCTTTCATGGTGTTCTCCAGAAGGAGGAATGCTGTGTCGATGGGCTTTCAGTTCACTGCCAGCGGCGCGGCGGCGTTGACCGCCGCGCCGGCATGGATCAGTTGTCTTCCAGTTCCATGTTGATGGCCAGCGAGCGGATTTCCTTCACGAGCACGTTGAAGGATTCCGGCATGCCCGCGACCATCTCGTGCTCACCGTCGACGATGTTCTTGTACATCTGGTTGCGGCCCTGCACGTCATCGGACTTCACCGTCAGCATTTCCTGCAGGGTGTAGGCCGCGCCGTAGGCTTCCAGCGCCCAGACTTCCATTTCACCGAAGCGCTGGCCGCCGAACTGCGCCTTGCCGCCCAGCGGCTGCTGGGTGACGAGCGAGTACGGACCGGTCGAACGGGCGTGCATCTTGTCGTCGACCAGGTGGTTCAGCTTCAGGTAGTGCATGTAACCGACGGTGGTGTGGCGATCGAACGCTTCACCGGTGCGGCCGTCGTACAGCTGGGTCTGGCCACTGCTCGGCAGGTCGGCCAGTTCCAGCATGCGCTTGATTTCCGCTTCGGTGGCACCGTCGAACACCGGGGTGGCCATCGGCACGCCGTCGGTGAGGTTACGGGCCAGGCGCAGCAGCTCCTCGTCGCTGAACTGCGACAGGTCGACGCGGTTGGCCACGTTGGTGTCGTCGTGGTTGTAGATGTCGTCCAGGAACTTGCGCAGGTCGGCAACGGCGGCCTGGGCTTCCATCATCGCCTGGATCTTGCGGCCCAGGCCCTTGGCCGCCCAGCCCAGGTGCACTTCCAGGATCTGGCCGATGTTCATACGCGACGGCACGCCCAGCGGGTTCAGCACGATGTCCACGGTTTCGCCCGAGGCCATGTACGGCATGTCCTCGACCGGCACCACGTTGGAGACCACACCCTTGTTGCCGTGGCGGCCTGCCATCTTGTCGCCCGGCTGGATGCGGCGCTTCACGGCCAGGAACACCTTGACCATCTTCAGCACGCCCGGGGCGAGGTCGTCACCGGCGGTGATCTTGCCGCGCTTGTCGGCGAAGCGACGCTCGAATTCCTTCTCGTGCGCCTGGATCTGCTTCTGCGCGCGTTCGATGGCTTCCGAAGCGTCCTCGTCCTTCATGCGCAGGGCGAACCAGTCAGCCTTCTTCAGGCCGTCCAGGAAGGCGTCGGTGATCACGTCACCCTTCTTCAGGCCAGCGCCACCGTTGACCACCTTGCCCACGATCTGCGAACGCAGACGCATGTAGATGGCGGCTTCCAGGATGCGGAACTGGTCGTCGAAGTCCTTCTTGACGCGCTTGATTTCAGACTCTTCGATCTGGCGGGCGCGCTTGTCCTTCTCGATGCCGTCGCGGGTGAAGACCTGCACGTCGATGACGGTGCCGTCCATGCCCGGCGGAACGCGCAGCGAGCTGTCCTTAACGTCCGAAGCCTTCTCGCCGAAGATCGCGCGCAGCAGCTTCTCTTCCGGGGTCAGCTGGCTTTCGCCCTTCGGGGTGACCTTGCCGACCATGATGTCGCCGGCGCGGACTTCCGCACCGATGTACACCACGCCGCTCTCGTCCAGGCGGTTCAGCGCCTGCTCGGAGACGTTCGGGATGTCGGCGGAGATTTCCTCCGGCCCCAGCTTGGTGTCACGCGCGACGCAGGTCAGCTCTTCGATGTGGATCGTGGTGTAACGATCCTCTTCCACCACGCGCTCGGAGAGCAGGATGGAGTCTTCGAAGTTGTAGCCGTTCCACGGCATGAACGCGATCAGCATGTTCTGGCCCAGGGCCAGTTCGCCGATGTCGGTGGACGGACCGTCGGCCAGCACGTCGCCGCGGGCGATGACGTCACCCACCTGGACCAGCGGACGCTGGTTGATGCAGGTGTTCTGGTTCGAACGGGTGTACTTGACCAGGTTGTAGATGTCCACGCCTGCATCGGTAGCGCCAACGATCTCTTCCTCGTTGACCTTGACCACGATGCGGGCCGCGTCGATCTGCACGATCTCGCCACCACGGCGGGCGTTTACGGTCACACCGGAGTCACGCGCCACGGCGCGCTCGATGCCGGTACCGACCAGCGGCTTCTGCGCACGCAGGGTCGGCACCGCCTGACGCTGCATGTTGGCGCCCATCAGTGCGCGGTTCGCGTCATCGTGCTCCAGGAACGGAACCAGCGCGGCCGCGATCGACACGGTCTGCATCGGCGAGACGTCCATGAAGTGGACTTCCGCCGGCGGCTTCAGCAGCGATTCGCCCTGGAAGCGGCACGGAACGAACTGCTCGGTCAGGGTGCCCTTGGCGTCGGTCAGCGCGTTGGCCTGCGCAATGACGTACTCGTTTTCTTCGATCGCCGACAGGAACTCGACTTCGTCATAGACCTTGCCGTCCACGACCTTGCGGTACGGAGTCTCGAGGAAACCGTACTGGTTGGTGCGGGCGTACACGGCCAGCGAATTGATCAGGCCGATGTTCGGGCCTTCCGGGGTTTCGATGGTGCAGACGCGGCCGTAATGGGTCGGGTGCACGTCGCGCACTTCGAAGCCGGCGCGCTCACGGGTCAGGCCGCCCGGGCCCAGGGCCGAGACGCGACGCTTGTGGGTCACTTCCGACAGCGGGTTGTTCTGGTCCATGAACTGCGACAGCTGCGAGGAGCCGAAGAACTCCTTGATGGCAGCGGCAACCGGCTTGGCGTTGATCAGCTCCTGCGGGGTCAGGCCTTCGGACTCGGCCATCGACAGGCGCTCCTTGACCGCGCGCTCGACGCGGACCAGGCCGACGCGGAACACGTTTTCGGCCATTTCGCCGACCGAACGCACGCGACGGTTGCCCAGGTGGTCGATATCGTCGACCACGCCGCGACCGTTGCGGATCTCGGTCAGGACCTTGATCACGTCCAGGATGTCGGAGCTGTCGCCGTGGGCGGCGACCAGGCGCTTGGACTCTTCGTCGTTGCGCTCACCGAAGTACTTGCTGTCGTACAGCACGGCTTCGCCGGTGGTTTCCTTGCGGCCCACGCGACGGTTGAACTTCATGCGGCCGACCGCGGACAGGTCGTAGCGCTCGAAGGTGAAGAACAGGTTGTGGAACAGGTTCTGCGCAGCGTCCTTGGTCGGCGGCTCGCCCGGACGCATCATGCGGTAGATCTCGACCAGGGCTTCCAGCTGGGTCTTGGTCGGGTCGATGCGCAGGGTGTTGGACAGGTACGGGCCACGATCCAGATCGTTCACCCACAGGGTGCCCACGGCATCCACACCGGCCTTGCGGAAGGCCTGCAGCTGCTCGTCGGTGATCTCGTCATTGGCCTGGGCCAGCAGTTCGCCGGTCGATGCGTCAACCACGTCGTGCGACAGGATGCGGCCGACGATGTAGTCGTCCGGCACGGCCAGGGCGGCGATGCCCGAGGCTTCCAGCTGCTTGATGTGGCGCGCGGTGATGCGCTTGCCGGCTTCCACGATGACCTTGTCGCCGTCGGCGAGGTCGAAGCCCAGGGTTTCGCCACGCAGGCGCTCCGGCACCAGCTCCAGCTGGACGCCTTCATCCGGGTTGATGTGGAAGGTGTTGATCTCGAAGAACTCGGCCAGCATCTCTTCGTTGCTGTAGCCGAGCGCGCGCAGCAGGATCGACACCGGCAGCTTGCGGCGACGGTCGATACGGGTGAACAGCGCGTCCTTCGGGTCGAACTCGAAGTCCAGCCAGGAGCCGCGGTAAGGAATGATGCGGGCGCTGTACAGCAGCTTGCCCGAGCTGTGGGTCTTGCCACGGTCGTGGTCGAAGAACACGCCCGGCGAGCGGTGCAGCTGCGAGACGATGACGCGCTCGGTGCCGTTGACGATGAAGGTGCCGTTCTCGGTCATCAGCGGGATTTCGCCCAGATAGACCTCCTGCTCCTTCACGTACTTGATGGCCTTGGTCGACGACTCACGGTCGTAGATCACCAGGCGCACGGTCACGCGCAGCGGGGCGCCGTAGCTCATGCCACGCTGGCGGCACTCGCGCTCGTCGAAGACCGGTTCGCCCAGCTTGTAGCCGACGTATTCCAGGGCAGCGTTGCCGCTGTAGCTGGCGATCGGGAAGACCGACTTCAGCGCAGCGTGCAGGCCGT
Source organism: Stenotrophomonas sp. YJH_SMC_119 (assembly GCF_059368315.1). Taxonomy (NCBI): domain Bacteria; kingdom Pseudomonadati; phylum Pseudomonadota; class Gammaproteobacteria; order Lysobacterales; family Lysobacteraceae; genus Stenotrophomonas; species Stenotrophomonas sp. YJH_SMC_119. The sequence goes on from NZ_JCAFRP010000025.1 coordinate 12,153, forward strand.
GGTCCGTGCGCTTGGCCGGATCGACGTTTTCCTGCAGGAATTCACGATAGGAATCCACCTGGATGGCGAGCAGGAACGGCACTTCGAGAATCGAGCGCTGCTTGCCGAAATCCTTGCGGATACGCTTTTTTTCGGTGAACGAATAGGACGTCATGAGGTCTTCCACCTTGTTGTGCGGATCGTGCGCCCACGATCCGAAGGGAACTTGAAATTGTCAGTTGGAAGTCGCTGGTATTGCCGGCACCAGCACGCCTTCTCCCGCTACTTCCAACTGCCAACTCGTCTGCTACCACGCCCCTGCTGCCGCGCACTGCGCTGGCCGGCGGGGTTTGACTGCAGCCCGTGTTGGGCTTTTTGCTGCATTTGAAACGGTAGAGTCGACTGTTAGTCGACTTCCTTCACAGCAGTCGACTAACAGTCGACTCTACCGACACCGCAACAACGACCAAAGGCCGGGGGCTTACGCCCCCAGCCTTGGCTGCATCGCCGTGAATCGGTGACGATGCAAGGTAACTGCTTACTTGACTTCGACAGTCGCGCCAGCAGCTTCCAGGTCCTTCTTCATCTTCTCGGCGTCTTCCTTCGAAGCGCCTTCCTTCAGGACGCCACCGGCTTCGGCCAGGTCCTTCGCTTCCTTCAGGCCCAGGCCGGTGATGGCGCGGACGGCCTTGATGACTTCGACCTTCTTGTCGCCGGCCGACTTCAGGGTGACGGTGAACTCGGTCTGCTCTTCAACAGCAGCGGCCGGGCCAGCGGCAGCAGCCACGGCAACCGGAGCAGCGGCGGAGACGCCGAACTTCTCTTCGATGGCCTTGACCAGCTCCATCACTTCCATCAGGGACTTCTCGGCGATGGCGTCGACGATCTGTTCGTTGGTAAGGGACATGATTAATACCTTTGGATGATTTTCTGGGTTGAGGTTCCGTCAGGAACCACGGTAAGTCGAAACTCAGGCGGTCTCGGCGGCCGGTTCGGCAGCGTCGGCGGCGACGTCGCCACCACCCTGCTTCTCGCCAACGGCCTTGATGGCGCGGGCAAACATCGTGACCGGCTCGGTCAGGACGCGGGCCAGCATGGCCAGGGCCTGGTCGCGGGTCGGCAGCGATGCCAGCACGTCGACGTGGCTTGCCGGGAACACTTCGCCACCGATGGCGACGACCTTAGCCTTCAGCTTGTCGTTGCCCTTGGCGGCTTCCTTGATCAGGCGACCGGCAGCGCCGGGCTCCTCGAGCGAGAACGCGTACAGCAGCGGACCAACCATCTGGTCCTGGGCGACTGCGAACTCGGTGCCTTCAACGGCGCGCGAAGCCAGGGTGTTCTTGACAACCTTCAAGAAAACACCGGTTTCACGAGCCTGCTTGCGCATCGCGGTCATCTGGGCGACCGTGGTGCCAGCGTATTCGGCTGCGATCAAGGAGTGGGCCTTGGCGGCGACGTCTGCCAGCTCGGCGACTACTTCTTGCTTCTGGGACAGATTGAGAGCCATTGCACTCCTCCTATTGAACTCCGCTTACGGCTCCTGCCGTGTGCGGTCCTGTGCGGCATCCGTCCTGGACGCCGGGAACATCGGGATGATGTTCCGGGGGTGGGCCGTTCCAGACCTGGAGGCAATCAGGGAAATCCCAGACGTGCGTGAACCAGAAAAACTCCAGAAGGGCACCATCTACGCAGGGTGATTCCGGGGAATCGATTAAGCGCTCATGACTGCTCCGGCGGCGACTCCTTGCCAGATCGAGCTTCCGTGCCCGTCGCCGGTATTGCCACGACCGCGCCTGCGGTCTTTGACGGCTACCGCGGGCGATGCACTGCCAACGATGCCTTCAAATGTCACGGTCACGGCACCGAAGGTACCGTGACCGCTTGAAACAATTACTTCAGGGTCAGCGACGACTGGTCGACGGTGACGCCCGGGCCCATCGTCGAGCTGACCGAAACCTTCTGCAGGTAGGTGCCCTTCGAGGTGGCCGGCTTGGCCTTGATCAGGTCCAGCAGCAGCGCGGTCAGGTTCGACTTCAGCGCGTCTTCGGCGAAGTCGGCCTTGCCGATGGTGCAGTGGATGATGCCGGCCTTGTCGGTGCGGTAACGGACCTGACCCGACTTGGCGTTCTTCACGGCTTCACCCGGGTTCGGGGAAACGGTGCCGACCTTCGGGTTCGGCATCAGGCCGCGCGGGCCCAGCACGGTGCCCAGCTTACCGACGACGCGCATGGCGTCCGGGGTCGCGATGACGACGTCGTAGTTCAGATCGCCGGCCTGCATCTTCTCGGCCAGGTCATCCATACCGACGGCTTCGGCGCCAGCGGCCAGGGCTTCATCAGCCTTGGCACCGGCCGGAGCGAACACGGCGACGCGGACCGACTTGCCGGTACCGGCCGGCAGCACGGTGGAGCCACGGACCTGCTGGTCGGACTTCTTCGCATCGACGCCCAGGCGCACAGCGACGTCGATCGACTCGACGAACTTGGCCTTGGTGGCGCTCTTCAGGATGTTGATCGCGTCCTCGAAGGCGTATGCCTTGCCCGGAACGACGGCGGCCTTGATGGCCTTCTCACGCTTGGTCTGTGCCATCTTATTAACCCTCCACCACGAGGCCCATGGAACGGGCAGAGCCAGCGATGGTACGCACGGCGGCGTCCAGATCGGCGGCAGTCAGATCCGGTTCCTTCGCCTTGGCGATCTCTTCCAGCTGCTTACGGGTGACCTTGCCGACCTTCTCGGTGTTCGGGCGCTTGGAGCCCGACGAGATGCCAGCGGCCTTCTTCAGCAGGGTGGTGGCCGGGGTGCTCTTGGTGATGAAGGTGAACGTACGGTCCGAGTAGGCCGTGATGATCACCGGAACCGGCAGACCCGGCTCGAGCTTCTGCGTGGCAGCGTTGAACGCCTTGCAGAATTCCATGATGTTCAGACCGCGCTGACCCAGCGCAGGACCGACCGGCGGCGAGGGGTTGGCCTGACCGGCCTTCACCTGCAGCTTGATGTAACCGACAACTTTCTTTGCCATGTGAGTACTCTCCGGGTGCTAGCGCCTTTCGACAACAGGCTCCCCATCGGACCGGGAATCACGCGTCCCGGCATCGCGTTTTGAAATCATGCTGAAGGCCACCTTGCGGCGGCCTCGTCCTGCTGGCTTCCCAGCGGGGAGCCGCGCACTATATCAGGTTTTTTCTTCACATGCCTGAAGCAGCATATAAACGGACGAAACCGGGCAAGGCCCGGTTCCTGGTTCCATAGAGTCGAGCTTGCTCGACCGATCAGCAAAGTCGAGCAAGCTCGACTCTACAGCTGGATCAGACGGCCTTTTCGACCTGGCCGAACTCGAGTTCGACCGGAGTGGCACGACCGAAGATCAGCACCGAGACGCGCAGACGGCTCTTCTCGTAGTTGACCTCTTCGACGACGCCATTGAAATCGTTGAACGGGCCGTCGGTGACGCGGACCATCTGGCCCGGCTCGAACAGCACCTTCGGACGCGGCTTCTCGACACCTTCCTGAACGCGGTTCAGGATGGCCTCAGCCTCGGAATCGGCAATCGGCAGCGGACGGTCGGCGGTGCCGCCGATGAAGCCCATAACGCGCGGGGTTTCCTTGACCAGGTGCCAGCTTTCGTTGTCGATGCGCGGGATACCGGCTTCTTCGTGGGTCTCGATCTGGACCAGCACGTAACCCGGGAAGAACTTGCGCTCGGAACGGCGCTTCTGGCCAGCGCGCATCTCGACCACTTCTTCGGTCGGGACCAGGACATCGCCGAAGCGCTCTTCCATGCCGTCACGGACGATGCGATCGCGCAGAGCCTGCGCCACCGACTTCTCGAAGCCCGAATAGGCGTGAACGACGTACCAACGCTTCATGCAATTCTCCTTAGCGGCTCAGGAACAACTGAACCAGCCACTGAATGACGTAATCGAACCCACCCAGCAACAGACTGAGAATGGTCACCACCACCATCACGACCCAGGTCATGCGGATGGCTTCCTGGCGCGTCGGCCAGACCACCTTGCGCAGTTCGAAGCGCGACTCGGAGAGGAATTCGCGGGTGTCGCGCCCCTTGCCGGTCAGCATGAACACGCCGATACCGCCAACCAGACCGACCACGACCGCCAACGCACGCAGCTGACCCGCCCACGCACCCAGCTGGGTGGCGCGACCGGAGTCGGCGGAGAACCAGAACCAGACGAACAGACCGGCCAGCACCAGCAGCGATGCGGCGACGTACTTGACGATATCCCCGCCGTTGGCGGAGTTGTCCTTGGAGTGTTCGATCTTGCTATTCATCCGGCTGTGTCTGCTTTAGCGGCCCAGGCCGCTGGATAAGGTGGGCAGATGGCACGCCAGGAGGGACTCGAACCCCCAACCTGCGGTTTTGGAGACCGCTGCTCTGCCAATTGAGCTACTGGCGTACGTGTTGAAACTTGCCTTCCCTTAGACGGCGAAGGCGGACCGAGGTTCCCGGCCCGCCATTCGCGTAACCGGCGGCGCTATGCAACCACCGGTACTGCAGGCTTACTCGATGATCTTCGAGACCACGCCGGCGCCGACGGTACGGCCGCCTTCGCGGATGGCGAAGCGCAGGCCTTCGTCCATTGCCACCGGGTTGATCAGGGTGACGACCATCTTGACGTTGTCACCCGGCATCACCATTTC
>NZ_JCAFRP010000026.1:0-15834 GCF_059368315.1 Stenotrophomonas sp. YJH_SMC_119
ACTATGGACGGTCAAACGGGCATTTTTATGGTGGTTCATCCGGGCTCTTTGGGGTCTGGAGAGGTGTGGTAACCACCATTTTCCAAAGATGTCCCGGATGAACAACCTACCGAGAGATCACAACTAACAGTCGACTCTACCCAGCCGACGCACAGCCGGCCGTGCGTTGCCGCGTTACAACGCTTCCAGGCTGCACCACGGCAATTCGGGCAGTCCCTGCCCGGCCACCGCCGCCGCCAGTTGCGCATCGGCGCCGTCGACATCGATGCCCTGGCGCGCATACCACGACGGGTCGTAGTAGCTCTGCGCGTAGCGCTCGCCGCTGTCGCACAGGATGCTGACGATGCTGCCCTGGTGGCCCGCCTCGCGCATCCACTGCGCCGCCTGCAGCACACCGATGAAGTTGGTGCCGGTGGAGCCACCGACACGGCGGCCCAGCTGGCGGCTGACATGGCGCATCGCGGCCAGGCTCAGCGCATCGGGCACCTTCACCATCGCATCGACACTGGTCGGGATGAAGCTCGCCTCTACCCGCGGCCGGCCGATGCCTTCCACGCGCGAGCCACCGCTGCAGGTCAGGCCGCGCCAGTCCTGCTCACCGGCCACGGCGGCTTTGTAGCCATCGAAGAACACCGACACTTCCGGGTCCGCACAGAGGATGCGGGTGTCATGCCGGCGATAGCTGACATAGCGGCCCAGCGTCGCTGCGGTACCGCCGGTACCGGGGCTGCACACGATCCATTCCGGAACCGGGCTGGGCTCCTCGGCCATCTGCTTGAAGATGGACTCGGCGATGTTGTTGTTGGCACGCCAGTCGGTGGCGCGCTCGGCATAGGTGAACTGGTCCATGAAGTGGCCACCGGTTTCACGGGCCAGCTTTTCCGAATCACAGTTGAGGTCGCAGGCACGTTCGACCAGGTGGCAACGGCCGCCGTGGAACTCGATCGCGGCGATCTTTTCAGGCGAGGTGGAGGCCGGGATCACCGCAATGAACGGCAGGCCGAGCAGCCGCGCGAAATAGGCTTCGGACACGGCGGTCGAGCCGCTGGAGGCCTCGATCACCGGACGCCCTTCACGCAACCAGCCATTGGCCAGCGCATACAGGAACAGCGAGCGCGCCAGCCGGTGCTTCAGGCTGCCGGTGGGATGGCTCGACTCATCCTTCAGGTACAGGTCGATGCCCTCGAACCCTGGCAGCGCCAGCGGGATCAGGTGGGTATCGGCGGAACGGTTGAAATCAGCTTCGATCTTGCGGATGGCGGCAGCCACCCATTCACGCTGCGACATGGCGGGCAATCGTTGTCAGGACGGAACGGTGCGATCCGGCCATTGTACGTCGCAGTGCCGTCAGGTGCTGGCCGGTAGAATGGCGCCATCCGGCCGGCAACGGCCCTGTCTGAAGGACCTCCCCCATGACCATTCCCGCCCTGCGCGATGTTCCCGGCGTCGCCGCCCAGGCCCCGGCCGAAACCACCGGCTTCGTGTTCAACCACACCATGCTGCGCGTGAAGGACATTGCCACTTCGCTGGACTTCTACACCCGCGTGCTCGGCTACCAGCTGATCGACAAGCGCGACTTCCCCGAGGCCCAGTTCAGCCTGTACTTCCTGGCCTACGTGCCAGCTGGCGTCACGGTGCCGGAAGATGACAACGCCCGCCGCCTGTGGATGGCCGGGCTGCCGGGCGTGCTGGAACTGACCCACAACCACGGCACCGAAACCCAGGACGGCGCGGTCTACCACGACGGCAACAGCGACCCGCGCGGCTTCGGCCACATCTGCGTGTCGGTGCCGGACATCGAGGCCGCCTGCCAGCGCTTCGAGGATCTGGGCGTGACCTTCCAGAAGCGCCTGACCGACGGCCGCATGAAGAACTTGGCTTTCATCAAGGACCCGGACGGCTACTGGGTCGAGATCATCGCCAACGTCTGACCCGAAAAGGGGACGGAGGGGATTAAGTCGTTTCTGGCATTATTGGGCTGGAAGCGACTTAATCCCCTCCGTCCCCTTTTTCTGCGAGGTTCGTATGGAAACGATGGAACTGCACCGCGGCCGCCTGATCGACCACATCCAGCTGGTAGTGCGCGACCTGGCGGCCAGCCGCCGCTTCTACCAGGCGGTGTTCGATACGATCGGCATCCCGATCGCCGGTGAAGGCGATGACTACTTCTGGGCCGATGAGCTGTTCATTTCCAGCGCCAGCAGCACGGCCGCCGCCGGCCAGCTGACCGGCCGCCACCATCTGGCCTTCCAGGCCCGCGACAGCGCCACCGTCGATGCCTTCCATACCGCCGCGATCGCCGCCGGCGGCACCGACAACGGCGCGCCCGGTGAACGCCCTTACCACCCGGGCTACTACGGCGCGTTCGTGCTTGACCCGGACGGCAACAACATCGAAGTGGTCTACCACGGCCCAGCCAACTACAGCGCCGACTCGGTGAAGGTCACTTTCTGATTTCACCGATGCCGTGAACGAAGAAGCCGGGCAATGCCCGGCTTCTCTGCTTCCAGCGCTGCAGCCCTCAGTGGGCGGCCATGTAGATGTCCTGCAGCACGGCCTTTTCCAGCTCCAGCTCGCCCAGCAGGTTCTTCACGATGTCGCCCAGGCTGAGGATGCCGACCAGACGAGTGCCTTCGGTGACCATCAGATGACGGCGCCGCGAGTACGTCATCAACGACATGGCCTGCTTCAGGGTGGCCTCCGGGGCGATGCCCTCCAGGCCGGTGGACGGCAGGCTGGAAATCACCCGGCGGCCGGCCTGCGGGCCGTCGTCGGCCAGGGTACGCACGATGTCCTTCTCGGAAATGATGCCGACCGGGGCATCGTCCTTCATCACCACCAGTGCAGCGATCCTGTTCGCGCTCATCTTGTGGGCGGCGGCACCAATGGTGTCTTCGGCATCGATGGTGATGACAGCTTCTTTCTTGGATTGCAGGAGTTCGCGGACGTTCATTCTTGTTTCCTGGTGCAGGTCACTGAAGTCAAAAAGTGTGCTCTTCCGATACGCCCCCTCCCCGGGAACAGACCTTTCAGCGCACGTCTGGCGCACCCGGCTGCCGCTTGGAACGGATCGGCAGACGACGTGCTGCAACGCGAACGAGGTGGGCTCAACCGCTCAACCCGGACCTCGGTCAAATCGATTCTACGACTGCGACCATCGGTCACTACCGGCATCGATAGGACAGTTCGTCGTGGGAACCAACCGACGATCCAGAGAATGGCACCGCGGCTGAAACCGCCGCTGAATACACGCGATGCCACGCGTTAAAGATTGATTGCCTGCTGCCGACGGTGGACAGAACACCCTGTGACTGTCCCACTTGCCGCTGCCACCGGCACAAACGAAAGGGGGCCCACACGGCCCCCTTCGCTTGCAACCTCCAACCGAGCTGACGGGTGTTACTCCACCGTCACGCTCTTGGCCAGGTTGCGCGGCTTATCCACGTCGGTGCCGCGCGCCAGCGCGGTGTGGTAGGCCAGCAACTGCACCGGAATGGTGTGCACGATCGGGCTGAGCACGCCGGCATGACGCGGCGTACGGATCACGTGCACGCCTTCGGACTCGTTGAAGTTGCTGTCCTGGTCGGCGAACACGAACAGTTCACCGCCACGCGCGCGCACTTCCTGCATGTTCGACTTCACCTTCTCCAGCAGGCTGTCGTTCGGCGCGATCACCACCACCGGCATGTCCTCGTCCACCAGCGCCAGCGGGCCATGCTTCAGCTCGCCTGCCGGGTAGGCCTCGGCGTGGATGTAGGAGATTTCCTTGAGCTTGAGCGCGCCTTCCAGCGCGATCGGGTAATGCAGGCCACGGCCCAGGAACAGCGCGCTGCTCTTGCGTGCGAAACGCTCGGCCCAGGCAGCGATCTGCGGCTCCATGTTCAATGCGTGCTGCACGCTGCCCGGCAGGAAGCGCAGCTGCTCGAGGTAGTCCGCTTCCTGCGCCGCGTCGATGCGGCCGTGCAGCTTGCCCAGCACCACGGTCAGCTGGAACAGTGCCGCCAGCTGGGTGGTGAAGGCCTTGGTCGAGGCCACGCCGATCTCGGCACCGGCACGGGTGTAGCACACCAGTTCGCTGGCGCGCGGAATCGCACTTTCCGGCACGTTGCAGATCGACAGCGTGTGCTTGTGGCCGAGCGACTTGGCGTACTTCAGCGCTTCCATCGTATCCAGCGTTTCGCCGGACTGGGAGATGGTGACGATCAGATGCTTCGGGTTCGCGTAGGCCGCGCGATAGCGGTACTCGCTGGCGATCTCCACGCTGCACGGAAGGCCGGCGATGGCTTCGATCCAGTAGCGCGCGGTCAGGCCGGCGTAGTAGCTGGTGCCGCAGGCGATGATCTGCACACCCTCGATGCCCGACAGCACCGCTTCGGCGTTCTTGCCGAACAGCCCGGCCGGGAAACCACCGGCGTCGATCGCCGCCTCGATGGTGTCGCCCAGCGCGCGCGGCTGCTCGTGGATCTCCTTCTGCATGAAGTGGCGGTACGGGCCCAGCTCCAGCGATGCCAGCGACACATCGGACAGATGCACGTCGCGCTCGATCGGCCGGTCGTGCTCGTCGAAGATGCGCACGCCATCGCGACGGATCTCGGCGGTATCGCCCTCTTCCAGGAAAATCACCTTGCGGGTGGCCGAGATCACCGCCGAGACGTCGGAAGCAACGAAGTTCTCGCCCTCGCCCAGGCCGATCAGCAGCGGGCAGCCCATCCGCGCGCAGACGAAGCGTTCCGGCTCGGCGCGGCTGACCACGGCCAGTGCGTAGGCACCGGTCAGCTCCTTCACCGTATGCTGCAGCGCCACCAGCAGGTCGTCACCACTCTTCAGGTGATGGTGGATCAGGTGTGCGATGACTTCGGTGTCGGTCTGCGACTCGAAGGTGTAGCCCAGCGCACGCAGCTTCTCGCGCTGCTCTTCGTGGTTCTCGATGATGCCGTTGTGCACCAGCGCCACGCCATGGCTGATGTGCGGATGCGCGTTGGCCTCGGTGACGCCCCCATGGGTGGCCCAGCGGGTGTGGCCGATGCCCAGCACCGCGTTGAAGCCCTCGGCCTCGGCCGCCGTGGCCATTTCCGACACACGACCGGTACGACGCACGCGACGTACATCGCGGCGCTCACCCTGGTCGATCACCGCGATGCCGGAGGAATCGTAACCACGGTACTCCAGCCGCTTCAGGCCTTCGATCAGCACCGGCACTACGTCGCGATCAGCGATCGCACCCACGATTCCACACATGTCACGCGTTTCCTTGAAGACGATCGTCGCATTCTAGCCTGCGTGCCCGCGCTCCCCCTCCTGTCCGCTTAATGAAAGTGTCCGGAAAGGTGTCCGCGGACACCCGGACACTTCACATCACGCCCCAACTCATTGACCCATAAGGAATTAAAGTTGGCACGCTACGTGCTTGGTACTGGCTACCACCGTCAGGCACGCACCCGATGATCCGCGACACTTCCGCCCAGGACCAGATCGTTTCCTCCACTCCGGCCAGCGCTCCGCGCGCCAACTGGCTCCGTTACCGTTGGCCGGCGCTGGGCACGATCGCCCTGCTCGCCGGCATCGGCTGGGCCGTGCACGCCTGGTCCAACGCCAGCCGTTCCTTCGACAGCAGCCGCGTGCGCATCGCCGAAGTGAAGCGGGGCGACCTGGTCCGTGACATCGCCGCCGACGGCCGCGTGATCGCCGCCAACAGCCCGGTCCTGTATGCCATCTCTGCGGGCACCGTGGACCTGAAGGTGGTCGCCGGTGACGTGGTGAAGAAGGGGCAGGAGCTGGCGGTCATCGACAGCCCCGAACTGCGCAGCAAGCTGGCCCAGGAACAGGCCACCCTGGCCGGCCTGGAGGCCGAGGCCAGCCGTGCCGCGCTGGACGCCACACTGGCCCGCGCCAAGTCGCGCAAGGAAACCGACCAGGCCACCATCGAACGGCAGGCCGCCGACCGCGACCTGCAGCGCTACCAGCGCGGCTACGACGGCGGGGCGGTGCCGCAGATCGACCTGGCCAAGGCCAAGGACTCGCTGAAGAAGGCCGACATCACCCTGGCCAACGCCACCACCGATGCCCGCCTGCAGAGCCAGGGCGCGGACCTGGATGCCCGCAACAAGCGCCTGCTGGCCGATCGCCAGAAGGCGGTGGTGGCCGAAGTACAGCGCCAGGTCGATGCGCTGACGCTGCGTGCCCCGTTCGATGGCCAGGTCGGCCAGGTGCAGGCGGTACAGTCCACCAACCTGGCCGCCAATGCCCCGGTGCTGGGCGTGGTCGACCTGTCCAAGTTCGAAGTCGAGATCAAGGTGCCGGAGAGCTTCGCCCGCGACCTGGCGATCGGCATGCCCGCACAGCTGACCGGTGGCAACGGCCAGCCCTTCCCGGGCGAGATCAGCGCGGTGTCGCCGGAAGTGGTCAACGGTGAGGTCAACGCGCGCGTGCGCTTTGCCAGCGCGCAGCCGGAAGGCCTGCGCCAGAGCCAACGGATGTCGGTGCGCGTGCTGCTCGATACCCGCAAGAACGTGCTGAAGGTCGAGCGTGGCCCGTTCGTCGAACAGGGCAACGGCATGGCCTACGTGATGGATGGCCGCACCGCCGTGCGCCGTCCGGTGGAACTGGGCGTCAGCAGCCTGGGCGAAGTGGAAATCAAGTCGGGTGTGCAGCCGGGCGACCGCATCGTGGTCTCCGGCAGCGACCTGTTCAAGGACGCCGAACGCGTCTCCGTCAACTGATACCTGATACCTAATACCTGAATCCTGGAGAGAGGACACCCCATGTACATGCTCGAAATGCGTTCGGTCGCCAAGGTCTTCCGCACCGAACAGGTGGAAACCCACGCACTGCGCTCGCTGGAACTGCAGGTCAAGGAAGGTGAGTTCGTCGCGGTCACCGGCCCGTCCGGCTCCGGCAAGACCACCTTCCTCAACATCGCCGGCCTGCTGGAAACCTTCACCAGCGGTACCTACATGCTGGACGGCCAGGACGTGAGCACGCTGGGCGACGACGCCCGCAGCCGCCTGCGCAACCAGAAGATCGGCTTCATCTTCCAGGGCTTCAACCTGATCCCCGACCTGAACCTGTTCGACAACGTCGACGTTCCGCTGCGCTATCGCAGGATGAGCGCCAACGAGCGCCGCGAACGCATCGAGAAGGCACTGACCCAGGTCGGCCTGGGCTCGCGCATGAAGCACTATCCGAATGAACTGTCGGGTGGCCAGCAGCAGCGCGCGGCCATCGCGCGTGCGCTGGCCGGCAGCCCGCGCCTGCTGCTGGCCGACGAACCGACCGGCAATCTGGATACGCAGATGGCCCGGGGCGTGATGGAGCTGCTGGAGGAGATCAACGCCGCCGGCACCACCATCGTGATGGTCACCCACGACCCGGAACTGGCCGCGCGTGCGCAGCGCAACGTGCACATCGTCGATGGCCAGGTGACCGACCTGGTGCGCGAGCCGGTGCTGGCCACGCCGTTGCGCCACATCGTCGCCGTCAACGAGTGAGGGCCCGACCATGTTCGCCTACTACGCCCGATTGGCGGCGCGCAGTTTCCGCCGCAACAAGGTCCTGACCGCGCTGATGGTGATCGCCATCGCGCTCGGCATCGGCGCCTCGATGACCACGTTGACCGTATTCCACGTGCTGTCCGGCGACCCGATTCCGGGCAAGAGTGACCGCCTGTTCTACGTGCAGCTCGATGCCGCGACCGGCGCCTATGTCGCCGGCGAGGAACCGGAAACCCAGCTGACCCGCTTCGACGGTGAAGCGCTGCTGCGCGAGGCCAAGGGCGAGCGCCAGGCGCTGATGAGCGGCGGCGGCGGCACCATCGAACCGGACAACAGCACGCTCAAGCCCTTCAGCATCGACACCCGCTGGACCTCGGCCGATTTCTTCCCGATGTTCGAGGTGCCCATGCAGTACGGCCGCCCCTGGACGCGAGAGGACGATGAAGGCCGCGCACGCGTGGTGGTCATCTCCAAGGCGCTCAACGACAAGCTGTACCAGGGCGCCAACAGCGTGGGCCGCGACCTGCGCATGGAAGGCCAGAGTTACCGCATCGTCGGCGTGATGAAGGAATGGAGCCCGGAGCCGCACTTCTACGACCTGACCACCGGCAGCTACGGCAAGAACGAAGACCTGCTGCTGCCGATCTCCACCTCGTTCGACCTGAAGCTCGGCAACAACGGCAACATGAACTGCTTCGGCGAAAACCCCGACGGCAACAGCTACTCGCTCAATGCACCCTGCGCGTGGCTGCAGTACTGGGTGGAAATGGACCCGGTCAAGGCCGGCGACTACCGCCGCTACCTGGAGAACTATTCGACCCAGCAGCGCGAGGCCGGCCGCTTCAAGCATCCGCCGAACGTGCGCCTGCGCACCGTGATGGAATGGCTGGACTTCAATGGTGCCGTGCCCAGCGACGTGCGCCTGCAGCTGTGGCTGGCGCTGGGCTTCCTCGGTGTCTGCCTGGTCAACACGGTAGGCCTGCTGCTGGCCAAGTTCCTGCGCCGCAGTGGTGAGATCGGCGTGCGCCGTGCACTCGGCGCCAGCCGTGGCCAGATCTTCCTGCAGTGCCTGGTGGAAGCCGGCGCGGTGGGCGTGGTCGGTGGCGTGCTGGGTATCGGCCTTGCCCTGCTTGGCCTGTTCGCGGTGCGCCAGCAGCCGGTGGAATACGCAAAGCTGGCCCACCTGGACGGCAACATGCTGCTGCTCGCGCTGGGCCTGACCCTGTTCGCCAGCCTCGCCGCCGGATTCCTGCCCGCCTGGCGCGCGATGCAGGTCACCCCGGCCATCCAGCTCAAGTCGCAGTAAGCACCCGAACGAGGACTCCCATGGACATCCGCCCCATCCTCAGCACGCTGCGCCGGCACAAGACCGCTGCCGCCCTGATCGTGCTGGAAGTCGCACTGACCTGCGCCATCGTCTGCAACGCGCTGTTCCTGGTCAGCCAGCGCGTGGAGAAAATCAGCATGCCCAGCGGTATCGCCGAGAGCGAACTGGTGATGCTGCGCGTCAGCGGCATCGGCAAGCAGACCGACGCCATGTCCCGCACCCGCGAGGACCTGGCATCGCTGCGCGCGATTCCCGGCGTCAGCAACGTCACCATCATCAACCAGGTCCCCTTCCGCAACGGCTCCTCCAGCAGCAGCATCTCGCGGGTGATCGACCAGGAACGGCCGACCACCAACGCTTCGATGTACACCCTGTCCGAGAACGGGCTGGCCACGATGGGCATCAATCTGATCGCCGGCCGCGATTTCCTGCCCGACGAGTACCAGAACTTCGAAGACGTCAGCAAGGGTGGCGCCAAGGAAAAGGCCATCCCGGTCATCCTCACCCAGGCCACCGCCGCCAAGATGGAGCCCAACGGCAGCGCCCTGGGCAAGACCTACTACATGGGCAAGCAGTCGCTGCATGTGGTCGGCATCGTCGACACGCTCAGCACGCCCAATGGCTGGAATGACAACTGGACCAACTCGATGCTGCTGCCGATCCGGGTCAGCTTCGACAAGGGTGGTACCTACGTGTTGCGTACTTCGCCGGAACGCCGCCAGGAGGTACTCGATGCCGGTGCCGCCGCGCTGGAGCGCAACGACCCCAACCGCCTGATGCGCGACAAGCTGACCTATGAAGACCAGCGCAAGGACTTCTTCAAGAACGACCGCGCGATGGTCGGCCTGCTGATCACCGTCAGCATCTCGCTGCTGGTGGTCACTGCGCTGGGCATCATCGGCCTGGCCAGCTTCTGGGTGCAGCAGCGCAGCAAGCAGATCGGCATCCGCCGTGCGCTGGGCGCCACCCGCGGGCAGATCCTGCGCTACTTCCAGACCGAGAACTTCCTGCTGGCCTCGCTGGGCATCGTGCTGGGCATGCTGGCGGCGTACGCGATCAACCTGGCCCTGATGAACCTGTACGAGCTGCCGCGCATGCCGCTGTACTACCTGCCGCTGGGTGCGCTGCTGCTGTGGATACTGGGCCAGATTGCGGTGTTCGGTCCGGCACGGCGTGCGGCGGCGGTACCGCCTGCGGTCGCCACGCGGGGCGCGTGAGATGCGTGCCTGCGCGATGTGCCTGATGCTGCTCCTGCCCCTGCCGGCGCTGGCCGGTGGTGGCAGCGCACAGACGCTGGAATGGCGCCGCGATGGAGCGCGGCTGTCGCTGCGCTCGACCGAAGGCCAGGTGCATGTGGAGGCCGCCAGCCCGGAAGTGCGCTTCGGCGTGCGCAGTGGCGATCGCATCCTCCGCGTGGACGACACGGCGGTGCGCCGGGTTGAACATCTGGCCGAGGCACTGCGCCATTCCCACGCGGCCAGCGCCTATCTGTTGCTGCGCCGCGACAAGCGCGAACTGACGGTGGCGGTCAACGCCGCTGCGTGGCGACAGGCATTGGAGGTCCCGCCACCACCCGCGCCACCACCTCCGCCAGCCCCACCCGGGCGCTGAGCATCATCCGCTCCTGCACGGCCACAGGTTTGGCTATGCTTGATGGGTGGCGCCGGGCTCTCCCGGTGCGTGGACACGAACGGCTCCATCGGCGCCGCCCATCCCTTTCTGCAGAACCGCTTAATGCCTGCGATCCTGATCATCGACGACAACGCCAGCGTGGGTACTGCGCTGGACGTGCTGTTCTCCCTGCACGACATCGACACCCTGCAGGCGCACACGCCCGCCGATGGGCTGGCCCTGCTCGAGTCGCAGCCGGTCGATCTGGTGATCCAGGACATGAACTTCAGCGAGGACACCACCTCCGGTGAGGAGGGCGAAGCGTTGTTCGCGCAGATCCGTGCGCGCCATCCGGACCTGCCGGTGATCCTGCTTACCGCCTGGACCCACCTGAGCAGTGCAGTGGACCTGGTCAAGGCCGGTGCGGCCGACTACCTGGCCAAGCCCTGGGACGACCGCAAGCTGATGACCACGGTCAACAACCTGCTGGAACTGTCCGAGGCACGCCGCGAACTGGACCGGCGCCGCAGCCGTGAACTGCACCAGCGCAACGCGCTGGAAGAGAAGTACGACCTGTGCGGCGCGGTCTTCGCCGACCCCGCCAGCGAGCGCGTCATCGCCCTCGCCTGCCAGGTCGCACGCTCGGAACTGCCGGTACTGATCACCGGCGCGAACGGTGCCGGCAAGGAGAAGATCGCGCAGATCATCCAGGCCAATTCGCTGGTGGCCAAGGGCCCGTTCGTGGCGGTCAACTGTGGCGCGTTGCCCTCGGAACTGATCGAAGCCGAACTGTTCGGTGCCGAGGCCGGTGCGTATACCGGCGCCAACAAGGCGCGCGAAGGCAAGTTCGAGGCCGCCGATGGTGGCACCCTGTTCCTGGATGAGATCGGCAACCTGTCGCTCGGCGGGCAGATGAAGCTGCTGCGCGTGCTGGAAACCGGCCGCTTCGAGCGCCTGGGTTCCAACCGCGAGCGCCAGGTCAAGGTCCGCGTGGTCAGCGCGACCAATGCCGACCTGCCGGCGATGATCCGCGAGGGTACCTTCCGCGAAGATCTCTATTACCGCCTCAACACGGTGGAACTGGTGCTGCCGCCGCTGGCCGACCGCCCGGGCGACATCGTGCCGCTGGCCGAGCGATTCCTGACCGCTGGCAAGCCGCTGTCCAGCGCCGCCACCGCAGCACTGCAGCGGCACCCCTGGCCAGGCAACGTGCGCGAGCTGCGCAACGTGATCCAGCGTGCCGAACTGCTGGCCACCGGCAACCGCATCGAAGTGGCCGATCTCAACCTGCCGCGCGCAGCCGCCGCACCACGACCGGCACCCAGCGCAGGCAATGATCCCGACCGCGCACGCATCGAGGATGTGCTGGCGCGCAACCATGGCGTCATCGCCCAGGCCGCCGCCGAGCTCGGCCTGAGCCGCCAGGCGCTGTACCGGCGCATGGACCGCCACGGTATTCCACGCGAATGAAGCGGCGCTCGTTCACTTTCCGCCTGTTCCTGCGCCTGCTGCCGGTGCTGGCACTGGCTGCGGCACTGCCGTGGCTGCTGGCCTACTGGATGGACCATGGTTGGGTGGTGACCACGGTATCGGCGCTGATCCTGCTGTCGCTGATGTGGTGGACCCTGCGCCGTGCCACGGCGCCGGTACGCTCGCTGATGCGTGCCCTGGCGGGCACCACCAGCAGTTATCGCGACGGCGAATACAACTTCGGCGTGCACTGGCCCGGCAATGACGAGCTCGGCGACCTGGTGCAGGCACACCGGGAACTGGGTGATGTACTGCGTGAGCAGCGGCAGGGCCTGGTGCAACGTGAGCTGCTGCTGGACACCATGGTGCAGAACACGCCGGTTGCGATGCTGTTGATCGCCTCCGGCGGTGATGGCATCGCCCGCGTGGTGTTCTCCAACCTGGCCGCGCGCAAGCTGCTGCACGGCGGTTGGAAGCTGGAAGGCCAGCGCCTGGAAGACGTGCTGGAACAGGTGCCGGTGGAACTGCGCGATGCCATCGCCCGTGGCGGTGACAGCCTGTTCGCGGTGCACGCCGAGGGGGAGGACGGCGATGAGGATGACGAGCAGGTCTATCACCTCTCGCGGCGTGCCTTCCAGCTCAACGGTCGTCCGCACGACCTGCTGCTGGTGCGCCTGTTGACCGCCGAGCTGCGCCGCCAGGAAGTGCAGACCTGGAAGAAGGTGATCCGGGTGATCAGCCACGAGCTCAACAACTCACTGGCGCCGATTGCTTCGCTCGCCCATTCCGGCGGCGTGCTGGTGCAGCGTGAGCGCTTTGACCGGCTGCCCGAGATCTTCACCACCATCGAGGACCGCGCACGCCACCTGGAAGGCTTCATCCGTGGCTATGCGCGCTTTGCCAAGCTGCCACAGCCGCAGCTGCAGACCGTGCACTGGGCGCCGTTCCTGTCCAGCCTGCGCCAGCAGATCCCGTTCGGCATGGAACGTGAGCCGGACGAGGAGCTGAGCAGCCGCATCGACATCGCGCAGTTCGGGCAGGCGTTGTTGAACCTGCTGAAGAATGCGCACGAAGCCTGCGCTGAAGCCGAGCCGCCCAACGACGATGTGCAGGTACAGCTGACCCGGCTGCCGCAGTGGCTGCGCCTGGACGTGCTTGACCGCGGCAAGGGCATGAACGAGCAGGTGCTGCAGAACGCACTGATGCCGTTCTATTCGACCAAGCGCAATGGCACCGGGCTGGGGCTGGCGCTGACGCGGGAGATCGTGGAGGCCCACGGCGGACGGGTGTCACTGCAGAACCGCGGCGATGGCGGGTTGTGCGTGTCGATCCTGCTGCCGGTGGGTTGAGCGGACCGATCGGGTAGATCCACGCGATGCGTGGATTTGCCGACCGAGGTCGGCACCTACCAGGCCTGCCGCATCGCCACGCGTAGATGCATCGGAAACCCCAGCGCGGCCTCTTCGGCCATCACCGCCTGCAGCCCTGCACCCCACTCCGCCTCCGGTACGGCGACGAACCCTTCACTGGCATAGAAGGCCGCATTCCACGGCACGTCGGACAACGTGGTCAGCACGGCCGAGCGATAGCCCGCCGCCCGGGCCTGTACCAATGCATGGCGCAACAACGTGCGCCCATGACCTTGCCGCGCGTGTGCAGGATCCACATCCATCTGCAGCACGTGGAACTCACCTGCCAGTTCGCCGGCAAGCAGATAGCCGGCGATGCCACCGTCTGCCGCATCCACCACCCACAGCTGCCCGCGTTCAAGGCCATCCTGTAGTGTCGGCAGGTCCAGGCCATGCCCGGCGAACACCGGATAGGCCTCATGGCCCCTCAACACCTCGCCGGCGCGCTGCTCGATGCCGGGCAGCACACCGAGTTCATCGGCGCGGGGAATGCGGGGCTCAGGACTTCTTGAGCGGGCGCTTCCAGCCATCGATGGTTTCCTGTCGGACACGCGCCAGTGTCAGCTTGCCGTCCGGCGCGTTGCGGGTGATGACCGAACCGGCGGCAATGGTCGCGCCGTCGCCAATGGTCACCGGTGCCACCAGCGAACTGTTGGAGCCGATGAACGCGTTGTCGCCGATGGTGGTGGTCGACTTGTTCACGCCATCGTAGTTGCAGGTGATGGTGCCAGCGCCGATGTTCACCTTGCTGCCGATCACCGCATCGCCCAGGTAGGTGAGGTGATTGGCCTTGCTACCGACACCCAGCGTGACCTTCTTGGTCTCGACGAAGTTGCCGACGTGCACGCCATCGGCCAGCACGGTGCCCGGTCGCAGGCGCGCGAACGGGCCGATCTGCGCGGCGCCCTCGGTAACCACGCCCTCCAGGTCGCAGTGCGCACGCACTTCGGTGCCCGGCCCAAGGTTGACGTCCTTCAAACGGTTGAACGGACCGACGGTGACGCCGTCGCCGAGCACCACGTTGCCCTCGAGCACGACATCGACGTCGACCAGCACGTCGCTGCCCACGGTGACAGTGCCGCGGATGTCGAGCCGGGCCGGATCGCGCACGCGCGCCCCCTGTGCGCACAGGGCCCGTACCGCACGACGCTGCCAGGCGCGCTCCAGCTGCGAGAGCTGCCAGGGGTCGTTTGCCCCTTCGGCCTCCTGCGCGTCGGCCACCAGCGCCATTTCGGCCGGCGTGTATTCATGGGCGGCAAACGCAAAGACATCGGTGAGGTAGTACTCGCCCTGTGCATTGCTGTTGGAAAGCTGCGACAGCCAACGGCGCAGCGCAGTCGATTCGGCCGCGATGATGCCGGTATTGATCGTGCGCACGCGCAGCTGGTCATCGGTGGCGTCCTTCTGCTCGATGATCGCGCCAACCTTGCCCTCGGCATCGCGCAGCACGCGGCCATATCCGGTCGGGTCATCGACATCGGCCACCAGTACCGCCAGCCGGCCCGGCTGTGCGAGCAGGTCGCGCAGGGTCTGCGCACGGATCAGCGGCACGTCGCCGTACAGGACCAGCACCTGCGCCAGGTCGGGAACCTGGGGCATCGCCTGCGCTACCGCGTGGCCGGTGCCGAGCTGCTGTGCCTGCTCGGCCCATTGCAGGTCGGGTTGGCCGGCGAAGTACTGGCGCACCGCCTCGCCGCCGTGGCCATGGACCACGTGGATCGCCGCCGGCTGGAGCTCACGGGCCGCGTCGATCACGTGCGCCAGCATCGGCTGGCCCGCGATCGGCTGCAGCACCTTCGGCAGCACCGACTTCATGCGCTTGCCTGCGCCGGCAGCGAGGATGATGACGTGCAGGGGTTGGGTCATGGGAACGGCGGTCCGTGGTTCGTTGCCGGTGATTCTAGAGCGTGCGCCGTTAACATGGGCATCCCTCCTCCCTTCGCCATGCCGATGAGCCTCGTCCGCCAGGGAAGCGCCTACCTCGTCATCGGGCTCGTGCAGCTGCTGCTCGACTGGCTCGTGTTCGTGGTCACCACCGCACTGGGCATGCCCGTGGCGCCGGCCAACATCGCCGGGCGCCTGGCCGGCATGCTGCTGGGCTTCTGGCTCAACGGCCGCTACACCTTTGCCGAGGCCGGCACCCGCAAGCTGGGATGGAAGCGATTTGCACGCTTTTTCAGTCTATGGCTGCTGCTCACCGTGGCGAGCACATTGCTGGTGAGCCTGGTGGACCATGCGCTGGGCCTGCAGTACACCTGGCTGGCCAAACCGCTGGTGGAAGGCGGCCTGGCGTGTGTGTCGTTCCTGCTGATGCGGTACGTGGTGTATCGCTGAGACGGCACCAGGATCGGGATCGGGATCGGGGATCGGGACTGGGGACCGGGACTGGTAGAGTCGACTGTTAGTTGTGTAAACCCACCACGTTGTTCAGCAGGACTCTGGAAATAGGTGGCTGGCCACCGATCCCCATGTGAGGGCGGTGCCAGTTGTAGTGGTGCAGCCATTGGGTCAGCACGGAATTGCGCTG
>NZ_JCAFRP010000027.1:0-9961 GCF_059368315.1 Stenotrophomonas sp. YJH_SMC_119
ACCCATGGGCGGGGTTCATGGCCCGATCGGATGGGAATGCCGGCCAGCGGCCGGCACTG
Source organism: Stenotrophomonas sp. YJH_SMC_119 (assembly GCF_059368315.1). Classification (NCBI taxonomy): domain Bacteria; kingdom Pseudomonadati; phylum Pseudomonadota; class Gammaproteobacteria; order Lysobacterales; family Lysobacteraceae; genus Stenotrophomonas; species Stenotrophomonas sp. YJH_SMC_119. The sequence continues at coordinate 60 of NZ_JCAFRP010000027.1, forward strand.
CCCATGGGCGGGGTTCATGACCTGATCGGATGGGGATGCCGGCCAGCGGCCGGCACTACCCATGGGCGGGGTTCATGACCCGGTAGTGCCGGCCGCTGGCCGGCAACCGCGTTCACGCAGCGCGGAACGTATCCCACGCCATCCGCGCGATCAGCACCACCACCAGCCCCACGAACAGCTTGCGGATGAACGGCGTGCCGCCCTTCAGCGCCAGGCGCGTGCCCACCACCGAGCCGATGATGTTGGCCGCCGCCATCGGCAGCGCGAACAGCCACAGGATGTTGCCGGTCGGCACGAAGAACGAGATCGCCGCCACATTCGTCGCCAGGTTCACCACCTTTGATGCCGCCGAGGCGCGCAGGAAATCCAGCCCGAAGAAGCGCACGAACAGGAAGATCAGGAAGCTGCCGGTGCCCGGCCCGAAGAAGCCGTCGTAGAAGCCGATCGCCGCACCGATCGCCAGCGCGATCACCAGTTCGCGGCGACCGATCTCCTGCGGACGGTGCAGCGCGCCGAAGTCCTTCTTCCACAGTGTGTAGGCCAGCATCGCGACCAGCAGCACCAGCACCAGTGGGCGCACCGCGTCCTTGGGCAGCAGGCTTACCGCGGTGGCGCCGGCGAAGGAGAAGATGAAGGCCGTGCCGGCCGCGAACAACACCGGCTTCCACGGGAAGCGCACGTTGCGCGCATAGCGCCAGGCGGCCGCACCGGTACCGAACATCGAACTGAACTTGTTGGTACCAAACAGCATCGCCGGCGTCTGCTGCGGCAGCACCGTGAACAGGCCAGGCAGCTGCACCAGCCCACCACCACCGACGGCGGCATCGACCAGCCCGGCGATGAAGGCGATGACCACCAGCCACCACAACTCAGGGGGAACCAGTTCCAGCACGGCGATCAATCGATATGGGGGCGCGACAGCATACGCCTGTCCTGCACTGGTTGACCGGTGCCCCGCGTGGATCCATCCGCACAACCCGGCGACAATGTCCGCATGAGCCGAAAACCCACCGATCCCTGCCCCTGCGGCCTTCCCGCCGAGTACGCCGCCTGCTGTGGCCGTTTCCATGCCGGTGAGGCCGCCCCCGATGCCGAGCGCCTGATGCGATCGCGTTACAGCGCCTATGTGCGGGGGCTGGCGGACTATCTGCGCCAGAGCTGGCATCCGGATACCCGTCCGGCCGAGTTGTCGCTGGATGATGCGCCCGGCCAGCGTACGCATTGGCTGGGCCTGACCGTGCACGAGCACACTGTCACCGGCGCCGACAGCGCCGAAGTGCGCTTCACCGCCCGCTACCGCGTGGGCGGCGGCAGCGCGGTGAAGATGGGCGAGCACAGCCGCTTTCTGCGCGTCGACGGCCGCTGGTACTACCTCGACGCGGTGTGAGCCTCAGCCGCCGCGTGCCGCCAGCACGCGCTGGCCGGCATGCGCGCGGACCTGGTTGCGGCCACCGTCCTTGGCTGCGTACAGCGCCTGGTCGGCGGCCTTGATCACTGCCGCTGGCCGCTCATCCACGCGGCTGTCTGCCAGCCCGATGCTCACCGTCACCTGCACCGTCTGCCCGCTTCCGCCGCGTCCGCGCTGCCGGCGCCCGGTTTCATCGTCGCGGCTGCGCGTGCTCCGGTCGCGCAGCTGCATGCGGGTGTCCTCGATGGTCTGCCGCAGCGCCTCGACTGCATCCACGCAGGCCGCTGCGGGACGATCCAGGAACACCACCGCGAACTCCTCGCCGCCATAGCGGAACGCCCGGCCACCATCGCCCACCCGGTCCAGGCGCGAGGCCACCAGGCGCAGCACATCGTCGCCGGTGTCGTGGCCGTGGGTGTCGTTGAACGACTTGAAGTGGTCCACGTCCACCATCGCGATGCTGTAGGTGCCGCGCGCCCGCTGCAGGGTCTCATTGAAGGCGCGGCGCCCCGGCAGGCCGGTCAGCTCATCGCGGAAGGCCATATGGAAGGACTCCTGCAGCATCGCGCCCAGCATCAGCAGCAGGGCCGCGCTGGCCAGTGCCGGCAGCAGCACCGGCTGCAGGAACACCCGTGGCAGCATCCACCACAGGCACAGCAGGGCCAGCAGCATCGCCGTGTGCAACGGGCGCGGATGCCGCCAGGCCTGCCAGCCCAGCGCGGCGGTTGCCAGAAGGAACAGCAGCGCTGGCAGCTGTGCCAGCGCGTTCCAGTCGGCCGGAATCCAGCTCCAGTGGCGGTTGGACAGCAGATCGTGCATGCCCCGGGGTTGCTGCGTGGCCAGTAGCAGGAAGATCATCAGCGCGGTGCCACTGGCAACACTCCGCAACAGCAGGTCGTGGCGGCGCCGCCCGCGCTCGGGCCACAATGCCAGGCCCGCGAACAGCAAGGGCAACCAGGCCGAAATGGCATGGAAGCGCAGCGGTGTCAGCGCCGTGACGTGGCCGCTGTGCAGGTAGCCGCCCACGTCCTGGTGCAGCAGCGCGAACATGACCGCCACCACCAGCAGCAGGCAGAGCGTACGCACCTGGTGGTAGAGCAGGGCAAGGCCGGCGCCGAGGCAGGCCAGCAGCCAGGGCAGGATGCGTTGGGCCGGACTGGCAACGTCTTCGTTGCCCAGTGCTGCCCACAGCACCACGGCAACCAGCACGGCGGGCAGCACGAACAGGTAATGCGCAGGCTGGCGGAGCGGATGCAGGGGCAAGCAGGAATTCCAGCGCGGTGACGACGCGGCCGCAGCATTGCCGTTAGCGGCGTTCGCACCGGCTTCTTGAATGCGGGATGGTCACGCATGTGAACGCGTTGACGTCGAACGATGACATCGCACTCACCCTGTTGCGCAGATGCTGCCCGGATGGACAGCGTAGCCACCGCCGTCGCTGCCCCGCAGCGCGATCTCGCCCGCCAGTACGCATGTGTGCGGAACCGCAGCATGCACCTGGCAGCCCCCCTCAGCGCCGAAGATGCCATGCTGCAGAGCATGGCCGATGCCAGCCCGAGCAAATGGCACCTGGCCCACACCACCTGGTTCTTCGAACGCTTCGTGCTGGCCGGCTTCCCACCTGCACCGGCGCATGACCCTGCCTGGGACTACCTGTTCAACAGCTACTACAAGAGCCTCGGCCCGGCGCATGCCCGGCCGCAGCGTGGGCTGCTGTCGCGGCCATCGCTGCAGCAGGTGCGCGACTACCGCCAGCAGGTCGATGCACAGGTGCAATCGCGGCTGGCGGCAGGCGACCTTGATGAGCAGGCACTGCAGCACCTGCAGTTGGGCCTGCAGCACGAACAGCAGCACCAGGAACTGCTGCTCACCGACATCAAGCACGCGTTCTGGTGCAATCCGTTGCAGCCGGCCTACCGCGAGGACCTGCAGCCTGCAACCAGCCCTGCCAGTGCGCAGGGCTGGATCGAGTCGCCCGAGCGCATCGTCACCATCGGCGCCGCAGCCTGGCCGCAGCACACCGCCTTCGCCTACGACAACGAATCGCCGGCGCATCGCGTGCTGCTCCCCGCGCACGCACTGGCCGAGCGTCCCGTCAGCAATGCCGAGTACCGCGCTTTCATCGACGCCGGCGGCTACCGCGAACCGCGCTGGTGGCTCAGCGAAGGCTGGGCGCTGCGCGAAGCCGAGAGCTGGCAGCACCCGCTGTACTGGGATGACGCCCTGCAGCGCGAGTACACCCTGGGCGGTTGGCGCGAACTGGATCCGCATGCGCCGGTCTGCCACCTCAGCTACTACGAGGCCGATGCCTGCGCCCGCTGGGCCGGTGCGCGCCTGCCCAGCGAGTTCGAGTGGGAGGCTGCCGCCGCAACGCTGCCGCCTCGCGGTCATTTTGCCGATGACGATCGGCTGCACCCGCAGGCTGCAGGGGGCAGTGGACTGCGTCAGCTGTTCGGCGATGTATGGGAATGGACCCACAGTGCGTATGGCGCCTACCCGGGCTTCCGCCCTTTCGCCGGCAACCTCGGTGAATACAACGGCAAGTTCATGTGCGGGCAATGGGTGCTGCGCGGTGGCAGCTGCGCCACGCCGCGTGGCCACGTGCGTGCCAGCTACCGCAATTTCTTCATGCCCCCGGCGCGTTGGCAGTTCTCCGGGCTGCGCCTGGCCAGGGATCTCGCATGAGTACGGTGCACGACGCACTGCAGGCGCTGACCGATCTCACCCCCGGCCGCCAGCAGATCCTCACCGACGTGGTGGCCGGGTTGTCGCGCACGCCGCGCCAGCTGCCGTCCAAGTACTTCTACGATGCGCGCGGCTCGCGCCTGTTCGAGCAGATCACGCAGACCCCCGAGTACTACCCCACGCGCACCGAGCTGGCCCTGCTTTCACGGGTACTGCCGGACATCGCCCGAAGCGTCGGGCCGCACCTGCACGTGGTGGAACTGGGCAGCGGCAGTGGCCGCAAGACCGCGTTGCTGCTGGCCGCCCTGCACGACCCGGTGGCCTACACGCCGATTGAAATCTCGCGTGCCGCGCTGCTGTCCAGCATCGACCATCTGGCCCCGGCGCTGCCCGAGGTGGAGATGCTGCCGGTCTGTGCCGACTTTACCCGTCCCGTCGCCGTACCCATGCCCGAACGCGAACCCGCGCGACGGCTGCTGTTCTTCCCCGGTTCCACGCTGGGCAACTTTGAAGGCGAGGACGCGGTCGCGCTGCTGCGCGCGATGCGCCAGACCATGGGGCGTGATGGCCTGGCCCTGGTCGGCATCGACCTGCACAAGGACCCGGCGCTGATCGAGGCGGCCTACAACGATGCGCAGGGCGTCACCGCCGCATTCACCCTGAACCTGCTGGCCCGCCTCAACCGCGAGGTCGGCAGCGACTTCGATCTGCAGGGCTTCCGTCATCGTGCCCGCTACAGCGTCGCGCGGCTGCGCATCGAGACCGATCTGGTCAGCCAGCGGGCACAGGACGTCCATCTGGATGGCCGGACCTTCCATTTCGAGGCCGACGAACCGATCCGCGTCGAATACAGCCACAAGTACACCGACGAGAGCTTCGAAGCGCTGCTGCAGCCGGCTGGCCTGCAGGTCATGCAGCGCTGGGATGCTGAAGGCCCGGCCTATGGCCTGCGCCTGTTGCGTGCCATCTAGGGCGGACGGCCAGCCGGTACCGCTTCAGGTTCAGCAGCACCGCTACCCCTAAGATGGCCGTGCAACGGCAACACGGAGGACGCCATGCCCATTCTGACCACGCTCGGCCTGGCGGCCGCTCTTGCCTCGGCGCCGACAGCGCCCGCCGCTCCTGCCGGCGACATCGATCCGGCGTTCAGCCGCTGCCTGTCGGGCCTGCAGGCCACCGCTGTGACACAAGGCATCAGTCCCGACCGTTTCAACGCGATCACCGCCGGCCTCACCCCGGACCCCAGCGTGCTCGGCCTGCTTGATGCGCAGCCGGAATTCACCACGCCGATCTGGGACTACCTGGCCGCGCTGGTCGATCGCCAGCGCGTGGCTGATGGCCGCGCCCTGCTGCAGCAGCACCGCGACCTGCTCGATCGCGTGTCGGCGCAGTACGGCGTCGATCCGGCTACCATCGTCGCGGTCTGGGGCGTGGAGAGCGACTACGGCCGCGTGTTCGGCAAGCGCCCGCTGCTGCAGTCATTGGCCACGCTGTCCTGCGCCGGCCGTCGCCAACCCTTCTTCCGCGGTGAACTGCTGGCGCTGCTCAAGCTGATCGACCGCGGCGACCTGCAGGCCCAGGGGCTCACCGGCTCCTGGGCCGGTGCCTTCGGGCATACGCAGTTCATGCCCAGCACCTATGCACGCATCGCCGTGGACGGTGATGGCGATGGCCGCCGCGATCTGGTCGGCAGCATTCCCGATGCACTGGCCTCCACCGCCAACTACCTCAAGCGCGCCGGCTGGCGCAGCGGCGAGCCGTGGGGCATGGAAGTCCGCGTTCCTGCGGGCTTCAACGCCAGCCAGGCCGGCCGCACCCAGCGTCGCGCCCTGGCCGACTGGCGTGCGCAGGGCGTGACTGCGCTGGATGGCAGCGTGTTGGCTCCAGCCAACCTGCCGGCGGATGCGCGCGCCGCGCTGCTGCTGCCGGCCGGCAACAAGGGCCCGGCATTGCTGGTGTTCCGCAACTACGACGCGATCTACAGCTACAACGCCGCCGAAAGCTATGCGCTGGCGATCGCGACGCTGGCTGACCAATTGCGTGGTGGCAACGGGTTGGCCACCGCCTGGCCGACCGATGACCCGGGCCTGGGCCGCGATGAGCGCCGCCAGCTGCAGACCCTGCTGCTGGCCCGCGGCCACGATATCGGTGCCGCCGACGGCATGATCGGTACCGCCACGCGCCGCGCGATCCAGGTAGAACAGCAGCGCCTGGGCTGGAGCGAGGTGGATGGCCGCGCAGGCCAGCGCATCCTGCGCACGCTGCAGGAAGAGGCGGCCGCCATCGCACCCGCTGGGCAGAAAGCCTTGCCGGCGGCACGTTGACCGCGACATCATCGCCGCGGTCTTCAAGGAGCGTCATCGCATGCAGTCGAATCCGGACATCAGCACCGGCCTGTATCACGGCCTGGAGGCCTGGCAGGTGCGAACCGCCAACGCCACGGCGGTCGTCAGTGTGTTCGGCGGCCAGCTGCTGTCGTTCATTCCCGATGGGCAGCCCGATCTGCTGTGGCTTTCGCCCACGCGCGCCGAGCTGCCCACGCCCATCCGCGGTGGCGTCCCGGTGTGCTGGCCGTGGTTCGGTCGCCAGGGCCAGAGCGCCGATGTACCGGCGCATGGCCTGGTACGTACCGCGCGCTGGGAGCTTCTGCAGGCCAGCCAGCGCGATGATGGCGAGGTCGAGCTGCAGTTGGCGCCTGCGCCCAGCGCCGATCGCGGCCTGCGCCTGCAGATGCAGTTGCGTATCGGCCGCCAGCTGCGCCAGCAGCTGGTCACCGAAAACACCGGAACCTCGCCGGTGACCTTCACCCAGGCCCTGCACAGCTATTTCCGGGTGGGCGATGCCAAGCGGGTCGAGGTCGAGGGCCTTGACGGCCTGCAGTACCTGGACAAGTACGAGGACTATGCGCAGCTGCGCCTGCAACAGGGACCGTGGTCATTGCGCGATCCGCGTGATCCCGGTCGCAGCGATCGCATCTATACCAGTGCCGGGGGCCACTACGTGCTGCATGATCCCGTACTGCAGCGGCGGATCGAGATCCGCAGCGAAGGCAGCCAGACGCTGGTGGTCTGGAATCCGGGTGCCGAGGCGGCAGCCAGGATGGCCGATGTCGGCGAGGGCTGGCGCGATTACGTATGCCTGGAAGTGGCCAACGCAGGCCCGGAGCAGATTACGCTTGCGGCGGGTGCGCGCCATCAACTGGTGCAGACCTTGGGCAGTACCGCGCTGTAGGCGCGGGCAGCGATTTCAGTTTGTCGATGCAGGTAGCAAGGACGGAAAAACATGCAGGAAGCACAATGGTGGTACGCCAATGGCAGGCAGAGCAGTGGGCCGGTGGATCTGGCCGGTCTTCGCCAGCTGCAGCAGGAAGGGACGGTTACGGCGCGCACCCTGCTCTGGTGCGAAGGCATGCCCTCATGGCGGCCGTTGGCGGAACTGGAGCAGGCTTCCGCCCCCGTCGAGGTGGTTCCGGCCTTGGATATCGACGCAGCCCCTGCGGTTGAGGGCATCGCGCCGGATGTCGGCGACCCGTCCGATCCCTATCGTGCACCGGTCGCTGCACCGGACAGGGCTGCGGCTGCCGGGCTGGAGGGCGAGATGGCCTTGTACGCCAGCGTGGTCGGCGGCAACTTCCCGATCTATCGCCAGCGCTGGCGGCTGGATCAGGGCATTGCCACGGGCAGTGGCACCTGGCATTGGCCGGCCTTCCTGCTCGGCCTGATCTGGATGATGTACCGCAGGATGTACCGCCTGGCGGCGATGTGGGCTGGCCTGCTGCTGCTGATCAGCGTGGTGGAGACCTTGCTGGATGTGCCGGATGGCCTGTCGCTGGTCATCACCTTCGCGCTGAGCATCACCACAGGCATCTTTGGCAACAGCTGGTACCTGGCGCACTGCCAGCGCCTGATCGCCCAGGCCCGTGCCGTCACCGGCGACGATGATGCACGGCTGCGCAGCGAGCTGACCGCGCGTGGCGGCACCAGCGTGGTCGCCACACTGATCGCCATCGTCATCGCGGTGGCGCTGAGCATCGTCGGCGCCGCATTGGCCGGGTAGGGTGGGTCAGCGGTCCTGACGGGGCCGCAGCACCAGCAGGCACAGCGCACCGGCCACCAGGCCCCAGAACGCCGAGCCGATGCCGGCCAGTGAGGCGCCCGAGGCGGTGACCAGGAAGGTGACCAGTGCCGCCTCGCGGTCCCGCTCTACCGCCAGCGCACTGGCCAGGCTGTTGGCGATGGTGCCGAACAGCGCGATACCGGCCACGCAGGCCACCAGCTCCTTGGGGAAGGCAGCGAACAGTGCGGCCACGGTGGCACCGAACAGTCCGATGACGATGTAGAAGGCACCTGCCGCCATGGCGGCGGTATAGCGTCGTGCCGGGTCCTCATGTGCATCACGGCCCATGCAGATCGCGGCGGTGATTGCCGCCAGGTTCAGCGCGTACGCACCGAACGGCGCCAGTAGTGTATTGACCACACCGATCCAGCCGATCAGCGGCGACACCGGGGCGTCGTAGCCGGATGCCCGCATCACCGCCACGCCCGGAATGTTCTGCGAGGCCATGGTGACCACGAACAGGGGCAGGGCGATGCCGGCCACCGCGGTCCAAGACAGGGATGGGGTCACCCATTGCGGTACCGCCAGTTGCAGCTGCATCTGCTGTGCGTGCAGCAGGCCACGGCTGGCCGCAACCGCGATGCCGACCAGCAGGGTGGCGATGACCGCATAGCGCGGGAACAGGCGGCGTCCGGCCAGCCACGTGGCGAACATGGCCAGCGCCAGTACCAGCTGGGTGTTCATGGCCACGAACACGTCCAGACCGAAGCGCAGCAGCACCCCGGCCAGCATGCCGGCGGCCAGCGCCATCGGCACCCGTTGCATCAACCGGGCGAAGATGCCGGAGAAGCCAGCCAGCATGCCCAGAACCGCAGCGAGCAGGAATGCACCGGTGGCCTCGGAAAGAGATGCGCCGCCGGCACCGACCACCAGCATCGCCGCGCCCGGTGTCGACCATGCGGTCACCACCGGTACCCGATAGCGCAGTGACAGCCCGATGCAGGTGACACCCATGCCCAGTCCCAGTGCCCACATCCATGAAGCGATCTGCGCCTGATTGGCACCGACAGCTTGTGCAGCCTGGAACACGATGACGGCCGAACTGGCGAAGCCGACCAGCACAGTAATGAAGCCGGCAACGAGGGCCGGTACTGAAAGGTCGCGCCACCACGCTTGCCGCACCTGCATGTTCATTGCCGTCTCTCCACTGTGCATCCGTGCATTGATAGCCCTTGTGGCGTTGACCGCGCAACGCGCGGTCAACGCCACAGTGATCTTCGAGCGTATGCCATGCGTGACGTTGCCTTGGTTCTGTCATCACCCTGCAAAAAAATGCTTGACGAAATCTGCAGGATCTCTAGAATTCGCTCCCTTGCTGCAGCGCACCGCTTCTTCGGAAACGGCACGCAAACAGCAACGCCACCACCGACGAACGAGATGATCGAACGAAGGTGTTGACGGACTCGAAAAGTCCGGCATAATAGGCGGCTCGCAACGACGAAAGGCCTTCGGGTCCAACGCCGAAGCAGCATCGGCAACAACGTCCACCCCGGTGAGACGGCCTTGAAAAAAGGTGTTGACGAAGCGGAAAAGCCGGCTATAATGGGCGGCTTCGCTACGAAGGAAACTTCGCAGCACACGGGAACGGCGCTGAGGCCACTTCCCCGGATCTTTGAAAGTATGCGCAGGTATCTTGTGAAGGCGCCTGCAGGAAGGATGATTGTCCATCTTGCAGACGTTTGATCAAGCAACT
>NZ_JCAFRP010000028.1:0-8807 GCF_059368315.1 Stenotrophomonas sp. YJH_SMC_119
CTGTCGAAGGCGGGGTGGGTCCGGTTGCGGGGGCGTGAGCCGCATGGGCCCGAGGCATGCCTCGGGCGGGTTGGGCAGGACGCCCAACCCCGGTCTTGCCGTGTGCGCAGGACTGCGCACACGAGCAAGCGGCGACCGAGCTTACATGGGTGAGGGCGCTTTGCTTGCGAAGCACTGCTTCGCAAGCGCCCGAACGCACAGCCGCCGGCGGCTGGGCCGGGCCCCGGAGGGGGACTTGCAGCGCCGCCCGCAACCGGACCCACCCCGCCATCCCACAGGAAATCCGCTTCTGCTTCTGCTTCTGCTTCGGCTGTTGCTCCGGCACGTAGCAGGTGCAGGGCTGCAAGCCCTGCCGACCAACACCCTCCTTACAAACGACTGACGTGACGCTCATGCGCCATGCGCGAGGCTGTCCACCTGGTTGTTCGACTGGAGGTGGCAACGGTGCACTGGCAGAGCGCACAGGCCTACGCATGGCCGTTGGGATTGGCCGTAGTGGTGGGCGGCATAGGCGCGTGGCTGATCCTGTGGATCTATCACCGGCTGAAAGGGCGTGATCGCCGACGTGCGCGTATCGGTCGAGTACTCGGGTTGCCGCTGGCCACCGCGTGGCCGCTGCTACTGCTGATTCCCGCCTTGCAGGCGACGCCGCTGCAGGATCCGTTGCTGGGCCATCTGCAGCACGGACTGCACATTGCATTGATGGCCTGCTTCGTCTGGCTGCTGGTACGCGCGGTGGCGGCGGGCGAGCGCGCGATCCTGCGCAGCCATCCCATCGATGTCTCCGACAACCTGGAGGCACGCCGCATCCAGACCCAGACGCGCGTGCTCAGCAGGGTGTTGATGGGCGGCATCATCGTGCTCGGTGCGTCGCTGGTGCTGTTGACCTTCCCGATGGTGCAGAAGATCGGCACGGCGCTGCTGGCGTCGGCGGGCCTGATCGGGCTGGTGGCGGGCATCGCCGCCAAGCCGGTGTTCGGCAACCTCATCGCCGGCCTGCAGATCGCACTGACGCAGCCGATCCGGCTGGATGACGTGGTGATCGTCGAGGGCGAGTGGGGCCGCATCGAGGAGATCGGCAGCAGCTATGTGGTCGTGCGGATCTGGGATGAGCGGCGGATGGTGGTGCCGCTGACCTGGTTCATCGAAAACCCGTTCCAGAACTGGACGCGGCGCAGTGCCGATCTGCTCGGCACTGCGTTTCTGTGGCTGGACTATCGGGCACCGATCGCGGCGATCCGTGCCGAGCTGGAGCGCATCTGCCATGGCCAGGCGCTATGGGATGGGCGCGTCTGCGTGACCCAGGTGACCGAAACCAACGAGCGCGCGATCCAGGTGCGCCTGCTGGTCAGCGCGCGCAGTTCCGGTGATGCCTTTGATCTTCGCTGCCTGGTGCGCGAACGCATGCTCGATTTCCTCGCACGTGAGCATCCGCAGTCGTTGCCGCAGGTGCGTGCGCGGCTGCAACACGAAGACGAGCTGGATATGCCGCGTGGTCCACGTGCACGCACCTCGGATGTGCGTTCGCCAGGTGCTGAAGATGGTGAGGCGGCGATCGTGCCGGTGGAGCCACAGGATCGGTAGTGCCGGCCGCTGGCCGGCAACGCCGGAGCGATCGAGCTGCCGGCCAGCGGCCGGCACTACCGGAAGCAAGATGTCGCGGCGTCACCGGAGCTCAGGGCTCGCCGGCGTCGATCAGCGCATCGGTATCAAAGTGTGGCGGCCGCCGCGCACGGGTGCGCTGCTCGTAGGCGTAGGCCATTTCGATCAGCTTCGGCTCGCTCCAGGCGGTGCCCATGAACAGCAGGCCGACGGGAAGGCCGTTGATCTGGCCCATCGGCACGGTCAGGCTGGGGTAACCGGCCACGGCAGCGGCGCTGTAGCTCTCGCCGGGGAAGTCGTCGCCTTCGCTGCGGATCGGCCATGCCACACCGGTGGTCGGCGCCACCAGCGCATCGAGCTGATGGGCGGCGAGGGCTGCATCGATGCCTTCCGGGCCGGCCAACCGGCGCGCATCACTGCGCGCGCGGATGTAGGCAGGGTCTGCCAGGCCGGTGGTGGCATCGGCCTCCACCAGCAGCTCCTGGCCGAACAGGCCCAGTTCCTGCTTGCTGTGGGCCTGGTTGAAGGCGATCAGTTCGGCCAGGCTGCGCAGTGGCGCGCGGTGGGTGCTGAAGTAGCGCTCCAGCCCGGCCTTGAATTCGTACAGCAGCAGCGTGCGCTCAGCCTCGGCCCACGCGCCCTGGTTGGGCAGCTCCACCGGCACCACCACGGCGCCGGCGCGACGCAGCTCGGTCGCTGCCTGATCGATCAGCGGCGGCATGCCGCGGTACTTCAGCAGCGGCGTCTGCAGCAGACCGATGCGTTTGCCGCGCAGACCCTGCGGGTCCAGGCGCGCGGTGTAGTCGTAGACCGCACGGCCGGGCATGGTCGCGGTGGCGGGATCGGCGTCATCGCGGCCGGCGATCGCAGTCAGCACGGCGGCAGCATCGGCGACGCTGCGGGTCATCGGGCCGGCGGTGTCCTGGCTGAAGGAGATCGGCACGATGCCATCGCGACTGACCAGCCCGACCGTCGGCTTCAGACCGACCACGCCGTTGATCGCGGCCGGGCAGACGATGCTGCCGTCGGTTTCGGTGCCGATCGCCACGCTGGCCAGGTTGGCGGCCACGGCCACCGCGCTGCCGCTGCTGGAGCCGCACGGTGAATGGCTGATGCGGTAGGGGTTGCGGGTCTGGCCGCCGCGCGCGCTCCAGCCGGAGATGGAGTCATTGCCGCGGAAGTTGGCCCACTCGCTGAGGTTGGTCTTGCCCAGCACTACGGCGCCAGCCTCGCGCAGCCGGCGTACCAGGTAGGCATCGTCCGGACGGAAGCCCTGCAGGGCCAGCGAGCCGGCACTGGTGACCATCGGTGCGGCGTTGATGTTGTCCTTCAGCAGCAGGGGGATGCCATGCAGCGGCCCACGCAGGCGCCCTTCGCGGCGCTCGCGGTCGCGTGCGGCGGCTTCCTTCAGCGCGTCGGGGTTGAGCTCGATCACCGCGCGCAGGCGGGGCCCGGTGCGGTCCAGGGCGGCGATACGCTGCAGGTAGGCCTGGGTCAGGGTGGTGCTGTCCAGATCTCCGGCAGTCATCCGCGCCTGCAGGTCGGCGACATCGGTTTCGGCGTACGGGAACGGCACGTTGCGGCTCGCAGGTTCGGCCGCATGCGCGCTGGGCGTGGCCGGGCTGCAGCCAGCCGAAAGCAGCGCCGGCAGCGCGGCGAGCAGGCAGGTCAGCAGAGGCGGCAAGGACGGGCGCATGGGGCGGCTTGGTCGGCTCCAATCCCCAGTGTAGCCGGTGCTCAGCGGTGGCGCTTGCGCAGGTCGCGGGCGAGGACGTAGACCACGATCAGGTTGATCGCCAGGATCGTCCATGACGGCCAACCGGGATGGCGGATGATCGCGAAGATGTCGAAAGGCAGGTACAGGGCGGCGGTCAGGCAGCCCAGCCAGGACGCCCAGGCCTTGGCCCGCCACAGGCCCCAGGCTTCGACCAGGTGCAGCAGGCCGTAGCCGATCATTCCCGCCGCGGCCAGGTGGACCGCGTCGGGACTGATCATGTGCAGCAGCGAGGGCAGGGTGCCATGGTCCGGATCCAGGCTGAAACGCCGGATCAGGGCCATGATGCCGTGCCGCAGCGGCTGCGGTCCGAGCACTTCCAGCCCGGTGGCGGCCAACAGCGCCAGCATCGCCTTGCTCGCTTCGAGCAGGGCGATGACGTGCAGACCCGGATGCCGGTGTGGATCCGGGTTGTAGCCGCTCTGGTTCACGGGGTGCTGACTCAGCCGCCGCGCGAAGCCTTCTTGCGATCGCTCTCGGTCAGGAACTTCTTGCGCAGGCGGATCTCCTTCGGGGTGATCTCGACCAGCTCGTCGTCTTCGATGAAGTCCAGGGCCTGTTCCAGCGAGTACTTGATCGCCGGGGTCAGCTGGATCGCATCGTCCTTGCCCGAAGCGCGCATGTTGGTCAGCGGCTTGGTCTTGATCGCGTTGACGGTCAGGTCGTTGTCCTTGGAATGGATGCCGACCAGCTGACCTTCATACACGTTGTCGCCTTCAGCAGCGAACAGCTTGCCGCGCTCCTGCAGCGGGCCCAGCGAGTAGGCCGGCGTGGTGCCCGGTGCATTGGCGATCATCACGCCGTTGATGCGCTTGGCAATCGCGCCCTGTTCCTTCGGACCGTAGTGGTCGAACACGTGGAACAGCAGGCCCGAACCCTGGGTCAGGGTCTTGAACTCGTTCTGGAAGCCGATCAGGCCACGGGCCGGGATCTGGTACTCCAGGCGCACGCGGCCCTTGCCGTCCGATTCCATGTTCTTCAGCTGGCCCTTGCGGGTGCCCAGCTTTTCCATCACGCCGCCCTGGTGGATTTCTTCGATGTCCACCACCAGCTGCTCGATCGGCTCCATCAGCTGGCCGTCGATTTCCTTGATGATCACTTCCGGGCGCGACACGGCCAGCTCGTAGCCTTCGCGGCGCATGTTCTCGATCAGCACCGACAGGTGCAGTTCGCCACGGCCGGAGACCAGGAACTTGTCGGCGTCTTCCAGCTGCTCGACCTTCAGGGCCACGTTGTGGACCTTTTCACGGTCCAGGCGGTCCTTGATCTGGCGGCTGGTCAGGAACTTGCCACCGGACAGGTCCTTGTTGCCGGCGAACGGCGAGTTGTTGACCTGGAAGGTCATCGAGATGGTCGGCTCGTCGACGGTCAGCGCCGGCAGCGCTTCCGGGAAGTCCGGTGCGCAGATGGTGTCGGAGATGGTCAGCTCCTGGATGCCGGAGATGGCCACGATGTCGCCGGCCTCGGCCGAATCCTGCTCGATGCGCTCCAGGCCCATGAAGCCCAGCACCTGCAGCACCTTGCCGTTGCGCTTCTTGCCTTCACGGTCGATGACCGCGACCTGCATGTTCTTCTTCAGGGTGCCGCGCTGGATGCGGCCGATGCCGATCACGCCCACGAAGTTGTTGTAGTCCAGCTGGCTGATGCGCATCTGGAACGGGCCTTCCGGATCCACTTCCGGCTTCGGCGCGTGCTGCATGATCGCTTCGTACAGCGGGGTCATGTCGCCGTCGCGCACGGTGTCTTCCAGGCCGGCATAGCCGTTCAGGCCCGAGGCGTAGACGATCGGGAAGTCCAGCTGCTCGTTGGTGGCGCCGAGCTTGTCGAACAGGTCGAAGACCTGGTCGATCACCCATTCCGGACGGGCGCCCGGACGGTCGACCTTGTTGACCACGACGATCGGCTTGAAGCCCATCGCGAAGGCCTTCTGGGTCACGAAGCGGGTCTGCGGCATCGGGCCGTCCATCGCGTCGACCAGGATCAGCACGGTATCGACCATCGACAGCACGCGCTCGACCTCACCACCGAAGTCGGCGTGGCCGGGGGTGTCGACGATGTTGATCCGGTTCTTGATGCCGGTCTTCTTGTCTTCCCAGGTGATGGCAGTGTTCTTGGCCAGGATGGTGATGCCGCGTTCCTTTTCCTGGTCGTTGCTGTCCATCACGCGCTCGGCGAGGACGGTGCGCTCGGACAGGGTGCCGGACTGCTTCAGCAGCTGGTCGACCAGGGTGGTCTTGCCATGGTCGACGTGGGCGACGATGGCGATGTTGCGAAGATTTTCGATGGACATACGAAAGGGGGCCAGTCGGCGCCGGATTTGGAAAAAGAAGTCCAACATTATACGTCGAACTTGACGATTCGCGAAAAGGTGGATTTCACGCCCGTCGCGGGGCCCATTCAGGTGGCTGTCCGCCGCGTCGGCCGGGGCCGCCAGCGCCCGGAGACGCGGCTTCCCGTCCACGGGCTGAAGCCGGGTTCTTCACCGATGGTCGAAGCCGCCGCCGCCACGAGGCAGGTGTAAACTAGGTGGCTAGACGCGTTCCCCTCTGCATCAAGGATCTTCATGTCCCTCATCGCCACTTTCGACACCACCCAGGGCCCGATCAAGGTCGAGCTGTTCGCCGACAAGGCGCCGCTGACCGTGGCCAACTTCGTGAACCTGGTCAAGCACGGCTTCTATGACGGCCTGATCTTCCACCGCGTGATCGCCGACTTCATGATCCAGGGCGGCTGCCCGCAGGGTCGTGGCACCGGCGGCCCGGGCTACAAGTTCGAAGACGAGAAGAACGGCGTGAAGCACGAGGTCGGCTCGCTGTCGATGGCCAACGCCGGCCCGAACACCAACGGCAGCCAGTTCTTCATCACCCACATCAAGACCGACTGGCTGGACGGCCGCCACACCGTCTTCGGCAAGGTCCTGGAAGGCCAGGCCATCGTTGATTCGGTCAAGCAGGGCGACGTGATCCATTCGATCGCCCTGGAAGGCGACGTCGACGCCGTGCTGGCCGCCCAGGCCGACCGCGTCGCGGAGTGGAACAAGCACCTCGCCGCCTGATCCCCCTTCGAAACGGCCACCCATGGGTGGCCGTTTCCCTGTTCCCCGCCGCCCGCCTGGCCTGCGTGGCTCTGCCCGCGGCGTCCCATCAAACGCTTGCAAGCAAGAGGAAACCCCCATGAAAGCACCCGTTCGTGTTGCCGTGACCGGCGCCGCCGGCCAGATCGGTTATGCCCTGCTGTTCCGCATCGCCTCCGGCGAAATGCTGGGCAAGGACCAGCCGGTCATCCTGCAGCTGCTGGAACTGCCGGTGGACAAGGCCCAGGCCGCCCTGAAGGGCGTGATGATGGAGCTGGAAGACTGTGCCTTCCCGCTGCTGGCCGGCATGGTCGGCACCGATGACGCCGAAGTCGCGTTCAAGGACGCCGACATCGCCCTGCTGGTCGGCGCACGTCCGCGCGGCCCGGGCATGGAGCGCAAGGACCTGCTGCTGGAGAACGCCAAGATCTTCACCGCCCAGGGTGCAGCGCTGAACAAGGTCGCCAGCCGTGACGTGAAGGTGCTGGTGGTCGGCAACCCGGCCAACACCAACGCCTACATCGCGATGAAGTCGGCCCCGGACCTGAAGCCGGAAAACTTCACCGCCATGCTGCGCCTGGACCACAACCGCGCGCTGAGCCAGCTGTCGACCAAGCTCGGCAAGCCGGTCGGTGGCATGGAGAAGCTGGTGGTGTGGGGCAACCACAGCCCGACCATGTACCCGGACTACCGTTTCGCCACCGCCGATGGTGCGTCGATCGCCGATGCGATCAACGACCAGGAGTGGAACGCCAACACCTTCATCCCGACCGTCGGCAAGCGCGGCGCGGCGATCATCGAAGCCCGTGGCTCGTCCTCGGCTGCTTCGGCCGCCAACGCAGCGATCGACCACGTGCGTGACTGGGTGCTGGGCAGCAACGGCAAGTGGGTCACCATGGGCGTGCCGTCCGACGGTTCCTACGGCATTCCGGAAGGCGTGATCTTCGGCTTCGCGGTGACCACCGAGAACGGCAAGTACACCCTGGTCAAGGACCTGCCGATCGACGACTTCAGCCAGAAGTACATCGACAAGACCCTGGCCGAGCTGGAAGAAGAGCGCGCCGGCGTCGCCCACCTGCTGGGCTGATGCAGGCGGTACCGGCTCCGGCCGGTACGTCTTCCATCAAGGTAGGTACCGACCGTTGGTTGGTACGCAGAAAACGGGGAGGCTTCGGCTTCCCCGTTTTCATTTGGAATTCCTGGAACCGCATGATCCACCTGCACTACATCGATGACGCACTGCTGGTGGCCGAGAAGCCGGCTGGCCTGTTGTCCGTACCCGGCCGCAGCGCCGAGAACCAGGACTGCGTGGTCGCGCGCCTGCAGGCGCTGTATCCGGATGCGTTGACCGTGCACCGGCTGGACCAGGTGACCTCCGGCCTGCTGCTGCATGCGCGTGGCAAGGACATGCAGGCGGCGTTGTCGATGCAGTTCGAGCAGCGCCAGGTTGGCAAGCGGTATGAAGCGGTGGTGCAGGGGCTGCTAGAGGGTGATTCCGGTGAAGTGGACCTGCCGTTGATCGTTGACTGGCCGAACCGGCCGAAGCAGATGGTCGATCACGAACGCGGCAAGCCGGCGTTGACGCGCTGGCGCGTACTGGCGCGTGATGTAGAAGCGCGGCGCACGCGCGTGGCGTTGGAACCGATCACCGGCCGCAGCCATCAGTTGCGGTTGCACATGGCCAGTATTGGCCATCCGATTGTTGGCGACGTGCTGTATGACGCAGCACCGGCGCACCGCGTGCATCTGCATGCACGCAGCCTGCGGTTCACGCATCCGCTGACGGGCGAGGTGCTCGCGTTCGAGTCCGCGGCTCCGTTCTAGGGGGTCGGCAGGGCTTGCAGCCCTGCACCCGCAGAATCAACGTCAACGTCAAAAGCGGGCTATACGTGGGTTGGCGGGACGGTGTCGAAGTGCGGGGCCGCCGCAAGTACGTCCGTGTAGGCTTGGCAGCCGCATCCATGCGGCTGACACCCCGCACTTCGACACCGCCCCACCTTCGACAGGTTCACTCGGCTGTTGGTAGCGGTGGCCGTTGTTCCGCGCAGCTGTTGGTAGGTGTCGACCTTGGTCGACACGATTTTTCTGTCAGATATCGAATGAACCATCCACGCATGGCGTGGATCTACCGCGTCGACCAAGGTCAACACCTACCAGAGCAGTCGACCAAGGTCGACACCGACCAGAACAATATGCCGTTCCGGCAGATCGCGGAATCTGTCGAAGGCGGGGTGGGTCCGGTTGCGGGGGCGTGAGCCGCATGGGCCCGAGGCATGCCTCGGGCGGGTTGGGCAGGACGCCCAACCCCGGTCTTGCCGTGTGCGCAGGACTGCGCACACGAGCAAGCGGCGACCGAGC
>NZ_JCAFRP010000029.1:0-4610 GCF_059368315.1 Stenotrophomonas sp. YJH_SMC_119
CGTGGTCGCCAGCGAAGTGCGTACCCTCGCCCAGCGTTCGGCTGCGGCGGCCAAGGAGATCAAGGGCCTGATCGATGATTCGGTCGGCAAGGTCGCCGAAGGCTCCAGCCTGGTGCACCAGGCCGGCAGCACCATGGGCGAGATCGTCGCCTCGGTGCAGCGCGTGACCGACATCATGGCCGAGATCTCCGCCGCTTCGCAGGAACAGTCGGCCGGAATCGAGCAGGTCAACCAGACCGTGGTGCAGATGGACGAAACCACGCAGCAGAATGCCGCGCTGGTGGAGGAAGCGACTGCTGCGGCGCGCGCCATGGAAGACCAGGCCGTGCAGCTGGGCGAAGCCGTGGCGCGCTTCCGGCTGGCATCGCAGGGCGTCGCCGCTGCGCCGGCACGCTTGGCAAATGCACCGCAGCCACGTCAGGTCGCGGCCGCCCTGCCCGTCACCAAGGCAGCACCGACACGGCCGCTGCGGGCGTCGGCCGCCCAGCCGGCGCTGGCTGCCGAGGGTGATTGGCAGGAGTTCTGACCCCACGCAGAAAGCATCCGCCCATGGGGTGGATGCACCAGCATGGCGGGCCACGGGGCCAGATCCCTTTCCCACGGGAAAGGGATCTGGCCCCTTATGCATGGAAAGTGATGCAAATCCCACTTCATAATCCAATGAAGAGGCCGATATCCCCATCGAGCCTGCAACAACGCGTGCTGGCGCCCGCCCCTGATCACAGACTCCATGTCCGACGGCCACGACACTGAACTGCATGATGTCCACGCGGCCGACGCCGCGGACGAACGCTTCCTGGTCCGCAACCCCCGCCAGCTGCGGCAGCTGCTGCGCTCGCTGATCGACCAGCGATCACTGATCAACGCGCATATCGACGGCCGGGATCGTTCCTTCCCGACCGCCCTGCTTGATCTCGACGAGGACGAAGACTACCTGCTGCTCGACGGCAGCCCGCAGGAGGCGTCGAACCGTGCCGCCGAGCAGGCCGACCACCTGCTCTGCTTCGCCCAGCTTGAACGTGTCCTTGTGCGGTTCCGCCTGCACGAACTGCAGCGCGTGGACAACGACGGCCACGTCGCCTTCCGCGCCCCGCTGCCGGACGAACTGGTGCATCTGCAGCGCCGTGAGCTGTACCGGCTGGATACCCCGGTCACCGACTCGCCGCATCTGCTGCTGCCACCCGGCGAAGCACGTGCCGAAGCGCTGTCGATGCGGGTGGTGGACATCAGCGGTGGCGGCCTGGCCGTAGTGGTTCCCAACGACTGCGCCGTATTCGGCCTGCAGAAGCGCTACCCGGCGCAGCTGTCGCTGCCCGATGGCCCCGACCTGGACATCGAACTGGTGGTCTGCAACCTGCTGCCACAGCGACAGCCCAATGGCATCGAGGTCAAGCGCGTGGGAATGCGCTTTGACAGCCTGCCGCGCGGCGGCGACAGCGCCATCCAGCGCTACATCTTCCGCATCGACCGCCAGCGCAAGGCGCGCCGCAACGGCGAGCTCTGAGGCCCGTTCGACCGTTCGTGCCGGCCGGCGGCCGGCAACCCGCATGATGCCGTCGCCGGCCAGCGGCCGGCACTACCGATCTTCGGCGGATCCACGCCATATGCGCGTGCCGGCCGCGCCGCGGTAGATCCACGCCATGCGTGGATGCCTCTCCCCCGGCACCTAAAGTCCCCCCACGCGGGGCCGATATCGAGCCTGACACCGGGACTTCCGGCAGAACCAGGACCCCTCGATGAACGACAAGACCAGCTCCGCCGCCAGCGCCGGTGGCGAATTCCTCAGCTTCACCCTCGGCGCCGAGCACTACGGCGTGGACATCCTCAAGGTGCAGGAGATCCGTGGCTACGATGCGGTCACCCGCGTGCCGGACGCCCCGGATTACATCAAGGGTGTGATCAACCTGCGCGGCACCATCGTGCCGGTCATCGACCTGCGCTTGAAGCTGCGCCTGGACAACGCCCGCTACGACGCCTTCACCGTGATGATCGTGCTCAACGTCGAAGACCGCGTGGTCGGCATCGTGGTCGACAGCGTGTCGGACGTGATCCCGCTGTCGGCCGAGCAGATCCGCCCGACCCCGGAGTTCGGCGCTGCAGTCGACACCCGCTTCATCTCCGGCATCGGCACCCACGACGACCGCATGCTGATCCTGCTGGACATCGAGACCCTGCTCGACAGCGCCGACATGGGCCAGGCCTCCCTCGCCGAAGACGCTGCCGCCTGATCCATCGGACCTGCTTCACGTTCTGGTCACAAAACCCTTCAGTTCCCCCCAGCAGTGCCGATAGGGGGACAGAAGCCGGTCGCGCAGGAGCGCGCGGAACCGGAACGACCATCACCATCCCCGGAGATACACCTCGATGAAGTCCCTGCTTGCGTTCGTTTCGGCCGCTGTCCTGGCCACCACCGCTTCCTCCGCGTTCGCCCAGGCGGCCGACATGATCCCGCCGGAACTGGCCCCGCGTTCGGTCGGCAAGGACGGCATGGTCTGTGGCAAGGTCGAAAAGGCCCGCTACGCAGAAGGTTCCGAAGGCCAGCCGACCTTCCTGTACATGGGCGGTGCCTTCCCGCGCCACACCTTCTCGGCCCGCATCGCCGGCGAGAACCGCGGCAAGTTCTCCTTCCCGCTGGAGACCCTGGAAGGCAAGACCGTGTGCGTGATCGGCAAGATCCAGCGCGACGCCTCGCGCGCGGAAATCGAAGTCAGCTCGCCGGCCGGCCTGAAGCTGGCCAACATCAAGTAATCCGCTGTCCGTCGAACCACGCCGGAGCTTGTGCCGGCGTGGTTTCTGCTGCAACCGGGCCCGACGCCCGGACGCGTCTGCCTTAGGAGATCGCAACGCCCATGCCGTGGATCAACAACCTGAAACTGATGCCGAAGCTGCTGTTGACCTTCGGCGTCCTCCTGCTGGTGATGCTGCTGCAGGGCATCGTCGCCTATCGCGGACTGCATTCGCTGAACAACGTCACCACCGAGTTGGCGGGTTCGCGCATGGAAAGCATCCGCATGGCCGGCGAGATGCGCGGCATGCTGGGCGAGTACCGCAATGCCGCCTACCAGCAGCTGATCCGCGCCAGCGATGACGTCAAGTCCGACGCGCGCAAGCAGGCCGTCGACCTGCGCACCAGCATGGACACGTCGATCAAGGAATACCCGAAGCTTGTCGACAACGCGCAGCAGAAGAAGCTGTTCGATACCTTCGCCAAGGAATGGAAGGACGCCCTGGCCTCCTACGACAGCGTCACCGAGATGCTGGAGCTGGACCTGCCGGACGATGCCATCGATACCTTCGTGGGCGAGACCCGCACCAAGCACCGCAAGGCTGCATCCGCGCTGGAAGCGCTGATCGCCGAAGACAACCGCCTCGCCCGCGCCTCGCGCGAAGAGGCCGCGTCCACCTATTCCGCCTCCGCCGTGCTGACCGTGATCGCCCTGCTGGGCGGCGCCGCGCTCGGCCTGGTGCTGGTCTGGCTGTTCGCGCGCGCCCTCGTCGGCAGCGTGCGTGGCGCCGTGTCGGTTGCCAACGACGTGGCCGGCGGCAAGCTTGATGGCCACATCGACGTCAGCCGCCAGGACGAAGTGGGCGAGCTGATGCAGGCCATGCAGCGCATGCAGCGCGACCTGCGCGAACGCATCGAAACCGACCAGGCCGTTGCCCGCGAGAACCTGCGCATCCGCACCGCGCTGGACTACAGCTCGACCGGTGTCTACCTGACCGATACCAGCAACACCATCGTCTACAGCAACCGCGCCCTGCAGCAGACCCTCAGCCAGTACCAGGATGAAGTACGCCGCGACCTGCCGGACTTCGACGCCCAGGCCTCGTTGATCGGCAAGCCGGTCACCGTGCTGGAACACCGCGGCGAGATGGACCAGACGCTGTTGGGCAACCTGAAGGCCCACGGCGTCGCCCGTCGCCCGATGCAGTACGGCGATGCCCAGTTCGCGCAGGTGGTGTCGACCATCCGCAACGAAGGCGGCGACACCGTCGGCTACGTGGTGGAATGGCGCGACCGCACCCAGGAAGCACTGGTCGAAGCCGAAGTGGCGCGCGTGATCGCCCAGGCCGCCGCCGGCGACCTGTCCGGCCGCATCGACGCCAGCGACAAGGAAGGCTTCTTCCTGCAGCTGGCCCAGCAGATCAACGGCCTGCTGGACGCCAATGCCGGCAGCATCGAACAGATCTCCGGCCTGCTTGCCGCGCTGTCGCAGGGTGACCTGACCGTGCGCATGCACGGCGACTACCAGGGCGTGTTCGCCCGCATGCGCGACGACGCCAACGCCACCGCCGCGCAGCTGAGTGAAATCGTCACCCGCATCAAGCAGTCCAGCCGCGCGATCAGCTCGGCCGCCGGCGAGATCGCCTCGGGCAACAGTGACCTGTCGCGCCGTACCGAGCAGCAGGCCGCCAACCTGGAAGAAACCGCTGCCTCGATGGAGGAACTGACCTCCACCGTGCGCCAGAACGCCGAGCACGCCCGCCAGGCCAACCAGCTCGCCATCGGCGCGCACGGTGTCGCTTCGCAGGGCGGCGAGGTGGTCGGCCAGGTGGTCACCACCATGTCGGCCATCGAAGCCTCGTCGAAGAAGATCGCCGAGATCATC